>NZ_JBWDNV010000001.1:0-879683 GCF_056269375.1 Paenibacillus sp. J22R56 | reverse complement strand
TCAGCTGTATGTCTTCACCTAATCTTCTGCCTCCCATATTGGATCATCTCCCTTGTCCTAAGTTTAATTTATTGGAAGGGAGTACTCCAGTTTAATTAGGGGGCCTAAGAGGAAATCCAATGTAGTCGAGAGTGTTACGCCCACGGGAAAATTACGTTGGATAGAATCCAGTGCAGCACTCGCTCACGCCAAAAAGGCGGTGCAGGATCATTCTCCTGCACCGCCTTTTTAATTAGCTGCCCAGTACCTTAACCTCCCACAAGGTAGGCGTATACCAGTTGCTTGGATTGTTCCAGAGTACCGCATTAACGAGCTGGATCCTAATATAACGAGCGGAAATATTGAGACTGTCGGTTGTGAAACCGTAGGTTGTATTCGACGTTCGGTCGATGGTTGTATAACTCGTGCCGTTGGTGCTGTATTCAATTTTATATTGGTGATAGCCTTCTGAGCCTTTCACCATATACCAGGAAATATCAATTTCCTTGACGGTCTTGGTGGAGCCTAGATCAACTTGCCACCATGACGGCCAGGTTGCGGCGGATGCTTTCCAACTCGTTTGATAGTTGCCGTCATTGGCATTGCTTGCCGCATAGCCGGAGGGTGATGAGCTGGCGGTGGTTGTCTTGCCTTGAGACAGATTAGTTAAGGTGGATGGATAAGTGATTGAGCCGGTTGCCGCATCAAGATTCCAGCTGCTGTACCATTCCAGGGATGCCGTGCCGCTAGAGCCGTTCAAGGTAAGCGGAAGCCAGATATACCGGGAAGTTCCAAGTGCACTGGAATTCCAACGGTCCGCCATGTACAGATACGATGTTGTAGAGGTTCCCTGAGTAGACAGATATAGGGTAGGATGCACAATAAGACCCTGACAGGGTCTTATGAGTCTGTGAACAGTGGCATAACACACGATAGTGGCTGTTTCGAGAAGCAATAAGACCCTAAGAGGGTCTTATTGTGTGCTGTGGCAGCGTAGATTGGCGGGATAAGACCCTGACAGGGTCTTATGAGTCGCTGCAAACTATAATCGAAGTGCCGCCTCGTTCAGTTCAAGCCGGAAACCTTTCACGAGCACCTCTCCACTATATAAATCTGTCTCGTAAGCTCTTTCGAAGCCTAAGCGCTCGTACAGCCGGACAGCGGAAGCCATCATATCGGAAGTATGCAGATTAAGTCTTCCAGCGCCAATCGAATGAGTACGCTTAATCGCTTCCCGAATAAGAAGGGTTGCAATTCCTTTTCCTCTGGCTTCGGGGGAGACAGCTAAGTATCGAATGATCGGATTATGAATGCCCAGCTCTGGCTGACCGTATGCTTCTTCTGAGGAGGCAAACAGCTGGAGGCTTCCAATGATATCTCCCTTCAACACGGCAACGATTCTGGCAATCGGCTTCCCTTCATAGAATGATGACCGAAGTCCTGATTCATATTGCTCCCACACTGGTCCAGGGAGTACCTCTGCATATTGTTTATAGGCGCTCACTAAGTTCTCAATAAAAGACACATGGTCGTCATCTGATGCATCACGGATAACAATTTCGTCTATGCTCACTGTGGACACACTCCTAATTTGAATTTATTTACAACAAGTATATTCCATAATTCCGATTAATCCTATATGATAAAAATAATTTAAAATGATGTATAGAGAAAGTCTATAGATTAGCAGGAGGGATTCGTCTATGAATATCGAGAACATTGAAGCCTTTGTGTATGTCAACCATTATGGCAGTTTTAATAAAGCAGCAGAGGTGCTCTTCCTATCTCAGCCTTCTGTGACCGCACGTATTCAGACACTTGAGAGGGAGCTTGACTGCAAGCTCTTTGACCGGCTCGGCAAGCAAATAATGCTGACCGAGAAGGGCAAGCAGTTCCTCCCTTATGCCCAGCAGATACTTCAGACGATTCAAAAAGGCCGTCTCCATCTACAGGAGAAGGGTGCCCGTCCTCAAGAGATTCGGATTGGGAGCACCGTGTCAGTCTCCAATTATTTAATTCCAGATCTACTCCCGCGATTACAGCGGTTATTCCCTAAGTTGACGTTCAAATTAACGACGGCACCCTCGGATGATTTGGTCAAAAAGCTGCTCGATCGAGAGATCGATATCGCTTTTGTTAGAAAGCTTGCACATCCATCCGTGCAGTCATATCCGTATTACGACGATCCGATCCGGCTATATGTCTATGAGGGGCATCCGTTCGCGGCTGAGGGAAAAGTATCTATTGAGGCTATCCATGATCAGCCTCTTGTCTTCTTCGAATGCGGCTCGCTGGACTGGCTGCGGCTTCATCGTGTTTTCGAGCATCTGGAGCAGCCTCCTCATATCGTCTTCCATGCGGATAATTCCGAGACTGCTAAGAAGCTTGTACTGCAGAAAGCCGGCATCTGCTTCCTTCCTGGCTTATGCACGAAGGAGGAAGTAAGCAAGGGCAGACTTATTCCGATTGAGATTGAAGAGACGAAGGGGATTTCTCTGCAGACGAATCTGATTGCGCTAACTGGAGAGAATGAAGAGTTTATTCAAGCCTTGCTGCCTAAGGATAACTTAAGCTTTTACAGCATTTAGAATGGCGTCTGATACAGGTTATACACCGAATTGGATAATCAATCGATCGATAGAGAAAGTCTATTAGCGCGTGAACGAAGTAGATGATACATTTATATCAACTTAATCCTTACTAAGTTTATAGGAATTATATAATTAGACGAATAAGGGGTGGAAAACATGAGTGAATTGTTTAGGCAAGCTAGTGTAGAGGATGCAGAACGATTACGTGAAGTAACCTATGAAGCCTATTCGCTCATTCGGGAGCTGGAGCTGAAATGGCCTGCTGCCAATGCCGATCTGGATCAAATAAGAGACAACATTATACAAAATGAGTGTTATGTACTGGAAGCGGATGGAACGATCGTTGCAACCATTACTTTATCGAAAATTGATGAAGTAAAGGCGATTACGGATTTGCCGTTTATCAAATGGTTTGCCGTTCATCCAAGCGAGCAAGGCAAAGGATATGGAGATAAGCTGCTCACTTGGGTCGAAAATACGATTATCCGCGATAAAGAAGGTGCACCTGCAGTGACACTTGGTACGGCCGAGAAACATCCTTGGCTGCTTCCGATGTACCAGCGAAGAGGTTATGAAAGCATCAAATCCTTTGATGCTGGCAATGGCGACGGGCCCATGCATCTGCTTCGCAAGATTGTAGACCCGGTGAAATTCGAGCAAACAAGCGGAGAGCAAGCCGCAGCCAATTAATGCCCGGTAATATCGGGGAAAGACCTAACAATAAACGAAGAATAGACGGGGGTATATCCATATGAAGAAAAAAGCATTAGTCGTTACAGCAGCATTATCGTTAGTTCTGGTGGCTGCTGGATGCGGCTCCAATAATAAATCGAATAACAGCAGCGAGGAAAAGAACACAAATAAAGCGGCCGCTAATGTGACGGCATCAAGCAATACTGGCGGTAAAGTAACGAAAATCGTCGTTGGCACAGGTACAGCATTCCCGAAAGTATGCTTTATTGACGAGAATGGGAAGCTGACTGGTTTTGACGTTGAGCTCATTAAAGAAATCGACAACCGTCTGCCGCAATACGAATTCGATCTGCAAACGATGGATTTTGCGAACCTGCTTCTGAGCTTGGACACGAACAAGATCGATCTCGTCGCTCATGAGATGGAGAAAAATCCGGAGCGTGAAGAGAAGTATCTGTTCAACACAGAGCCGTACGCTCACTGGAGAAATAAAATTGTTGTTCCACAAGATAATAATACGATTCATTCGCTTGACGACTTGGCAGGAAAAAAAGTGCTGGTTGGTGCGACAAGTGCACAAGCGCAAATCCTTGAGAATTATAACAAAGATCATGACAAGAAGATCAATATCGTGTATCAGAACGGTGCAGCTAATGATACGGTCAGCCAACTTACAACCGGCCGTGTTGATGCTACATTAGCCGCAGACTTTACGCTGTCGCTGGTTGACCCGCAAACCAAGCTGAAGACAACAGGTGATGACCTGTCGGATGCAGATATCCTGTTCATGTTCCGTAAGAACGACCCGGCATCTCAAGAGCTGTCTGATGCGGTTGACGTTGCTCTGAAAGAGCTTAAAGCAGACGGTACACTTGGTAAATTGAGCACGGAATGGCTTGGCGGTGACTTTACCGCAGAAAGCACCAAATAGCATTGTGATTTGAACAGTAATGAGAGGTGAGACGGCTAGATGGAATATGGCTTCGATATTAACTATGTAATTGATTTTATTCCCAAACTGCTGAGTACGTTGAATATTACGCTGTTGATCGTGGCAGGAGCTATCGGACTGGGACTGCTTGTTGGTTTTCTGGTAGCTCTGCCCCGCCTCTATCACGTACCGGTGCTTAAGAATGTATCGATGGTGTACGTATCCTTCTTCCGGGGCACGCCGATTCTCATTCAGCTGTTCCTGTTCTATTACGGTCTACCAGAAGTTTTGAAGCTGATCAGTATTGATATATCGAAACTGTCCGTTATTTATTTCGTTATTCTGACGTTTGGACTTAATGTAGGTGCATTTGTATCGGAGACCATCCGAGCAGCCGTACTTGCTGTTAACAAGGGGCAGATAGAAGCTGCTTATTCCATCGGCATGACCGGGTATCAAGCATTTACCCGGATTGTGCTGCCACAGGCAATTGGGATTGCCGTCCCTGTATTCGGTAATCTGGTTATCGCCATGCTGAAAGACACTTCGCTGGCCTTTACGCTTGGTGTTATGGAGATGACGGGCAAGGCTCAAACGCTTGGCTCGCTGTCTCAGCATTTTATCGAAACGTACATTGCACTGGCGCTTATCTATCTGGTTATGAGTATTACTCTGGAGCGGCTTATGCTTCTGGCAGAACGCAGACTTTCACGCCATTTGCGTCGTGATTCCGGCGAGAAGAACCGATTCTTTGCCCGGAAACGTAAGTCTATAACATTAGGTCGTCTAACCCGTGAGCTCAAGCTGGACAACAAGGAGGTGCCTCGTTATGAAGCTTGATCCGTCCTTTATTTGGACCGCATTCCTGCAGCTATGGTCTGCCGTGCCGACTACGCTGCTGATTACTCTAGTATCCGTACTCGTCGGGTTTGTCATTGGTACCATAACGGCACTCTCCCGAATCTATCGAATTCCCGTGTTGTCTCAAGTGTCGAGCGCGTATGTAACCTTCATCCGAGGAACACCGATGCTGACGCATCTGCTCCTTATCTATTTTGGTCTTCCGATGGTTGTTGACGGTCTCTCTGATCAATTTGGCCTTGGATGGAATTCCGCCAAAATTCCAATGATTGGTTTTGCGTACATCTCATTTTCCATTACGGCAGGCGCTTATCTGTCAGAAGTTATACGTGCTGGGCTGCTTTCCGTTGAACGCGGCCAGATGGAAGCGGCTTGGTCCATTGGGATGACAACACCACAGGCGCTGCGGCGAATTGTATTCCCGCAAGCACTTGCTGCCAGCCTTCCAAATTTGTCTAACTCGGTTATTGGTATGCTGCACGCATCAACCCTTGCTTTCACCGTTTCGGTCGTTGATTTGAATGCGAAAGCGCAAATCGTGGCTTCAACGAACTGGAAGTTCTTCGAGGCTTATATAGCAGCGGCACTCATATTCTGGGGACTGACAATCTGTATTGAACGAATTACCGGCTTCATCGAGCGAAGAATCAACGTGTACAGCAAGGGAGGAGTAGCATGATTAAGCTAACTGGTATTCGTAAGTCTTTTGGACGTAATGAGGTGCTCCAAGGTATTGATCTTACAGTCAATAAAGGCGAGGTCGTTGCGATCCTGGGGCCAAGCGGCTCCGGCAAAACAACACTGCTGCGCTGCATCAATTATTTGGAGAAGCCAAGCGAAGGTAAAATTGAGATCGGCGAGTTTACGCTGGACTTCAAGCATGCCGGCAAGAAAGATATTTATGCGCTGCGTCAGCGCTCTGCGATGGTCTTCCAGCAATACAATCTGTTCAGCCATAAGACGGCACTTGAGAACGTAATTGAAGGGCTTATTGTGGTTAAGAAAATAGGCAAGGAAGAAGCACGCAAACGTGGCATTGAGCTGCTCGAGAAGGTAGGTCTTGGCGCCAAGCTTGATGCTTATCCGAGCCAGCTGTCGGGTGGACAGCAGCAGCGTGTTGGTATTGCCAGAGCGCTTGCGCTTGAGCCTGAAGTTCTGTTGTTCGATGAGCCTACTTCGGCGCTTGACCCTGAGCTGGTTGGTGAAGTGCTGGCTGTTATCCGCAGGATTGCCAAGGAAGGCATTACGATGATTATCGTCACACACGAAATGAGCTTTGCTCAGGATGTTGCGAATCACGTTGTATTTATGGACGGCGGCGTTGTGGTTGAAGAGGGTAATCCGACCGAGCTGTTCGGGAATCCGAAGGAAGAACGGACTAAGCAGTTCTTAAAACGGTATTCGCCAGAGTTTAGTTATTCGATCTAGCGCAAGAATCTCACGAACAGCTTAATCCAAGTCATTCTTTTTAGGAGGCACATAACATGTCCATTACAATAAGCATTTTGGATCAAAGTCCAGTTTATCCGGGTGAGAGCACAGCAGAAGCATTCGCCCATACCGTAGCACTGGCGCAAAAAGCGGAAGAGCTTGGATTCCGCCGCTTCTGGGTGTCGGAGCATCATGATTCTGAGTATGTAGCCGGGTCTTCGCCGGAAGTACTCATCTCCTATTTGCTTGCCCGTACGAATAAAATCCGCATCGGCTCCGGCGGTATTATGCTGCAGCATTACAGCCCCTACAAAGTAGCGGAAAACTTTCATGTACTCTCTTCACTTGAACCGGGTCGGGTTGATCTTGGTGTTGGCCGTGCTCCAGGTGGACTACCGCGCAGCACACAAGCGCTTCAGAGGGATATTGCCAATCCGAGATCGCTAACCGAAAAAATCATCGAACTTCGCGGCTACGTGGAGGGACGCACCGAAGAGGAAGGGCCGCTTGCAGGATTAAAAGCAAGTCCTGTTCCAGCTGTTGCACCAGAGCTGTATGTGCTGGGGGCATCTGCTGATAGTGCTGAGCTGGCTGCAAGTCTCGGCCTGCCTTATGTTTTCTCCCTGTTTATCGGTGGAGACGAGCAGGCAGCTATAGATTCCGTTATTAAATACAAGAATGAGTTTAATTATGAGCTGGGCACGTCGCCGCAAGCGATTCTAGCCTTATCTGCTATTGTAGCGGATACGGATGAAGAAGCGATTAGCCTGATACCACCGCAAAAGCTGGTGAAGGTGCATCTGGCGAGCGGCCGTAAGGTTACTCTTGGTACGATCGAGCAAGCAGAAGCTTATGGTCAGCAGTCCGGCGAGTCTTATACGATTGAAGAAAAGGAGCCTCTTATTACGGCAGGCACCAAGGAATTGGTACGCAGCAAGCTGCTTGCTCTGCAGGAGGCAGCAGGCGTAGATGAGTTTATTGTGACGACCAATATTGCACCGTTTGAGAAACGGATCCGCTCTTATGAGCTGCTGAGCGAGGCATTCGCAGAAGTAACGGCTTAGGAGGGGAACCCATGAGTAACGAAACGAGAGTTCGCAGTGCTGCTGCACTGGCGGGCCGACTTACTGATATACGAAGGGAGCTTCATCAGAACCCGGAGTTGTCTCATGAGGAGTTTGAGACGACCATTCGGATTCGCAGATGGCTTCAAGAAGCAGGGATTAGAATTGCCGAGTATCCTCTGCAAACCGGTGTTATTGCAGAGATCGGCGGGCAGCAGCCTGGTCCGGTTATAGCGCTTCGGGCTGATATCGATGCGCTTCCGATTCAGGAGGAGACTGGCCTGCCGTTCGCTTCCACCGTGCCGGAGAAGATGCATGCCTGTGGTCATGATTTTCATACGGCAGCAATTATCGGAACCGCTTATTTGTTGAAGGAACGTGAGCACGAGCTGCAGGGTACCGTTCGGCTGATTTTCCAGCCTGCAGAAGAGAAGGCGAAAGGCGCGCGGCAAGTCATTGCCAGCGGTGCTTTGGAAGGTGTTCGGGCTATATTTGGTCTGCATAATAAGCCGGATCTGCCGGTTGGAACGATTGGTATTAAGGGCGGCCCACTCATGGCAGCGGCCGACGGCTTTGTAGTTGAGGTAGCGGGTCAAGGATCGCATGCCGCTGTTCCTGAGGCTGGTAACGATCCGGTTGTAACAGCATCGCATATCGTAACTGCATTGCAATCGATTGTCAGTCGTAATGTAGGCGCACTCGACAGCGCTGTTATCAGCGTGACGAAGCTGAACAGTGGTACTGCTTGGAATGTCATCCCGGAAAAAGCTGTACTTGAAGGGACGATTCGCACCTTTGACGCTGATGTCCGCCGCCGGGTGCGTGAACGTTTCGATCAGGTTGTCGAGGGAGTTGCAATCGCCTTTGGCACGACAGCAAAAGTCCGCTGGATTGAAGGTCCGCCTCCTGTCAGCAATGACGAGGGATTGGCCGCGCTGGCATGGCGGGAAGCAGAGCATCTGGAATTGCTTCCGATTGTTCCAATACCATCGCTTGCGGGAGAAGACTTTGCTGCTTACCAGCAGCTGGTACCGGGTCTGTTTGTTTTTGTAGGGACGGATGGTCCACGGGAGTGGCATCACCCAGCCTTTGATCTCGATGAACGAGCACTGCCTATTGCTGCTGACTTCTTTGCGGGAACCGCGCTGCGTGCGCTTACGGAACTCGCTTCTGAAGCAGGCGATGGGACGGAAGATTAAGCCTAATTTAACTTTTACGCTTTCAGAAGGCGGCGTCAACACCAGCCGACTCATAACAATCGGAGGGATTCCAATGAGTGCAATCGATATTCAAGCCTATTTGGATACACATCTAGTACTGACTCAGGCTATCGCAGGGTTAGACGAAGAGCAGTTGAAATGGAAAGAAACCGAAGTCAAATGGAGTGTAACGGAAGTTCTCTCTCATCTGGCCGATCACAATATTGTAGTATCATTCCGTATTCGCGACATTCTCGCCGATACGAAGGCGCAGCTTCCTGCTTTTAATCAAGACCTTTGGGTATCCGGGCAGCATTCCAATGACGGCAATGCAGCTGATATTTTGAACGTGTTCTGGGCGCTGCTGCAATATAACGGTCTGTTGTTTGGCCGATTAAGCGAGCAGGATCTAGATAAGACGGGTATCAACTTCAAAGGTGAAACGGTCCGCGTACGTGATATTATTCAAGGCTTCACGAAGCATGTACACCACCATCTGGGACAGATTGACCGAATCAAAGCCGCTTACCAGGCTCAAAGCTCGGTAGCACAAGGGGGAAATGTGTAATGGCGACACGTAAACAATTAAAGCTTGGCGCGATGCTTCATGGTGTCGGCAGCAGCACCTCGTTATGGAGACATCCGGAGATTCCATCCGATGCAAGCGTGAATTTCGAGCTGTACAAATCATGGGTAGAGAAAGCGGAAGCGGGTAAGTTTGATCTGGCTTTTATCGCCGACGGTCTTTATATTAATGAAAAATCGATCCCGCATTTCCTGAACCGCTTTGAGCCTATCACGATATTGAGTGCACTCGCAGCAGTCAGTAAGCATATTGGTCTCGTTGGCACATTATCGACTTCCTATAGCGAGCCATTTACGGTTGCACGCCAGTTCGGTTCGCTTGATGTGATCAGCGGCGGCCGTGCAGGCTGGAATATCGTCACTTCCCCGCTTGAAGGTTCCGCGCTTAACTATGGCAAGAAAGAGCATCCCGACCACGATAAACGGTACCGGATCGCTACGGAATACTTGGAAGTCACACGCGGCTTGTGGGATTCCTGGGAGGATGACGCATTCGTTCGTGACAAAGAATCGGGTGTATTCTTTGATCCAGCCAAGCTGCATGCATTAAATCATGAAGGCGAGTTCTTCTCGGTTAAAGGTCCTCTTAACATTGCTCGTTCGAAGCAAGGTCAGCCAGTTGTTTTCCAAGCAGGGTCTTCGGAAGTTGGCAAAGATTATGCAGCGAAGCATGCGGACGCGATCTTCACGGGTCATGAATCGGTGGAAGAAGCTGTATCGTTCTATCAAGATGTGAAGCGTCGTGCAGTCGGATTCGGACGAAATCCGGACAATGTCCTCGTCTTCCCGGGTATCGGTCCAATTATCGGCAGCACGGAGGAAGAGGCTGAACGTAAATATCAAGAGGTTAGTGATCTGGTATCAGCGGAAAATGCTCTGCTCTATCTGGGACGATTCTTCGAGCATCATGACTTCTCCCAATATGATCTGGACGCTCCATTCCCAGATCTGGGAGATCTCGGCCGCAACAGCTTCCAAAGCAGCACGGACAAAATCAAAGCAAATGCGAAGGCACGCGGCCTGACGCTTCGCCAAGTGGCATTGTCGGTAGCAACTCCTCGTCCGATCTTTATCGGTACACCGGAGCAGGTCGCAGACCGGGTGCAAGAGTGGTTCGAAGCCGGCGCAGCAGACGGATTTATGGTTGGCTCTTCGGTGCCGCATGGACTTGAAGATTTCATTGAGCATGTTGTGCCAATCCTGCAGGAGCGCGGTTTGTTCCGCACCGAGTACGAAGGCGATACGTTACGTGGTAATCTGGGTCTGCCGATTCCAGCTAACCGTTATACGAAAGAAGCTGAGCACGTTTGAGTTTGAATAGGGAAGCAGTAAATGCGATGCTTGATTTTGCGGGTACGCTGGAGGAAGAGCTTGTAGCTATTCGGCGTGATCTGCATCAGCATCCCGAACTATTGTACAGTACGGACCGCACGGCAAGTATCGTAGCACAGCTTCTGAAGGAATGGGGGATCGACGTCATAACTGGCGTCGGCCCCCATTTTGGCAAAGGCGTAGTTGGCGTGCTGCGCGGCGGGCTGGAGGGCGGCCGGACGATCTTGCTGCGGGCGGACATGGACGCTCTGCCGATAACGGAGCAGAATGACGTCGACTATCGATCACATATCGATGGGATTATGCATGCCTGCGGCCATGATGCACATACGGCTATGCTGCTTGGGGCAGCAAAGACGCTTGCAGCTTATCGAGAGAGCTACGCTGGTGAAGTTCGGTTTGTATTCCAACCGGCTGAGGAGGGAGCATTGCCAAGTCCGCTTGACGGAAGACTGCTCTCCGGCGGACGGGATATGATTGATGCGGGTATACTGGATGGAGTGGATCGCTGCTATGCGCTGCATGTATGGCCGGAGCTTGCCGCCGGAACAATTGGCATTCATCCGCATTATGCAATGGCGGCTTCTTCCCATTTTCATGTGACGTTCCACGGAAAAAACGGGCATCACAGTACGCCTCATCTCGCGGTAGATGCGATTCAGATGACGGCTTCCTACATCGCAGCAGTAAATGGGCTGATGGCAAATGGCGTCGATCCGAAGGAGCAGGCCGTGCTTGCTTTTGGAACGGTGCGTGCTGGGACGGTCATTAATGCGATTGCGAAGCAGAGTGTTATAAACGGTACCTTCCGTGCTTTCAGCAAATCAACAGTCGCGGCGATTACCGATGGCCTCGATCGTCATGCACGTGCGGCAGCTCTTTCCTATGGCGGTTCCTATGAAATTGCACTTCGTGAGGGTATCGCTGTGGTTAATGACAGTGAAGCCGTAGATGAAGTTGTGCGTGCCGGTACTGCCGTACTTGGCGAGGAGAATGTGCTGAAGCAGCACACGCCAAGCCTTGCCGGTGAGGATTTCGGCTGGTATCTTGATCGTGTGCCAGGGGCTTTTATTTTACTCGGCTGTCGAGAGGATACAGCTGGAAACCAGGAGGGGCTGCATCATCCCAGATTTAATCTGGATGAAGCAGTACTTGTTCATGGGACTAGACTGCTCGTTCAACTCGCTGCAGGAGCATAGGTGAAATGGGACTGTTCCAGTCTCTAACTGAATCCGACATGTGGCTACATCGCACATCTTGCCAATCCTCTAGGTTAAGCCGATACTGTGCGAAAATGCACCGACGCCAGAATGTACTTTATCCAACATAATGTTGCATTCGAGCCAAGCAAATATGGTTACATTGGATTCTATCCAGCAGAATATAGTACAGAGGCGGAGATAGCTCATAATGCGTTGAAGTGACTGGATGGAATCCAATATAACCGGCGGAAGTACAATTGCCAGATCGATTACGTTGGATGAAGTCCAACGAAAGGGCGAGGAAGTTATTTTCATAAAGAAGAAACGGTTAAAACAACACTAGCTGCTCCCTACTTTATTCAAAAGCGGGACCTCCCATCGTCATTATATGACTTATGAGAGGTCCTTTTTTATGCCATAAAACCTTCACCCATAGATGATTACTAATGGTCGATAGAAGAGATTAATACGCTATTGTGAAGCTGGGGATCGGGTGATACAGTATTGCCAAGGTAAAAACCTACTAAACATATTGGATATTAGATATATTGGAAGTTTAAACAAATTTGGATAAAAGGTGGAGTGTATATGACAAAGAAGAGAGAACTAAAATTGGGAGCTATTATTCATGGTGTCGGCGGAGGCAGCACAGGCTGGAGACATCCTGATATTCCGTCTGATGCAAGCGTGAATATCGGTTTTTATAAACAGCAAGCTCTTAAAGCAGAGAAAGGCAAATTTGATTTTCTCTTTATAGCTGACGGTCTGTATATTACGGAAAAATCGATTCCCCACTTCTTGAACCGATTCGAGCCAATCACGATTCTCTCGGCACTTGGCGCTGTCACTTCGAACATTGGGCTTGTTGGCACCTTGTCCACTTCCTATAGCGAACCGTTTACGGTTGCACGTCAATTCTCGTCGATCGATCATATCAGCGGTGGCCGCGCAGGCTGGAATGTCGTTACATCCCCGCTTGAAGGCAGTGCGCTTAACTTTGGAGGCAAACAGCATCCCGCGCATTCGGAACGTTACCGGATTGCAGAGGAGTATTTGGAAGTGGCGAAAGGCTTGTGGGATTCCTGGGAAGATGATGCTTTTATCCGGGATAAAGAATCAGGTGTGTTCTTTGATCCAGAGAAGCTGCACCGCTTGAATCATCAAGGGGAATTCTTCTCCGTGCAAGGACCTCTGAATATTGCACGCTCGAAGCAAGGCCAGCCGGTTGTATTCCAAGCGGGATCTTCCGAGAGCGGACGTAATCTTGCTGCTAAGACAGCAGATGCGGTATTTACAGGACCAGAGTCGATTGAGGATGCGAAGGAGTTTTACCGTGATGTGAAGCAGCGGATTGCTAATAACGGTCGTAATCCAGAGCATACGCTTATTTTCCCAGGCATCGGACCAATTATCGGCGCTACGCAGGAAGAAGCGGAAGAGAAGTATCGCCAGATTGCTGACCTGGTCACAATTGAGAAGGCTCTCGACCATTTGGGAAGATTTTTCGAGCATCATGACTTCTCGCAATATGAGTTGGATGCACCGTTCCCGGATCTTGGCGATTTCGGTTCGAACAGCTTCCGCAGTACAACGGACAAAATCAAACGTCGTGCTAAGGAGCAGGGACTTACGCTTCGCGAAGTAGCCTTGCAGGCCGCAACGCCACGCAACGCTTTTATCGGAACTGCTGAATATGTAGCGGATCAGCTCCAGCAGTGGTTCGAAGAAGAAGCGGCGGATGGTTTTATTATTGCAGCAGCAACGCCGGGCGGCTTGGATG
This sequence comes from Paenibacillus sp. J22R56, assembly GCF_056269375.1. Classification (NCBI taxonomy): domain Bacteria; kingdom Bacillati; phylum Bacillota; class Bacilli; order Caryophanales; family Paenibacillaceae; genus Paenibacillus; species Paenibacillus sp. J22R56. The sequence goes on along the minus strand of NZ_JBWDNV010000001.1, from coordinate 866,035 downwards.
ATTTTGTAGAGCAGGTTGTTCCGATCTTGCAGGAGCGCGGACTGTACCGTACGGAGTATGAGGCAGATACCCTTCGTGGCAATCTTGGTATTCCTGTTCCTGAGAACCGTTATACAGCAGCTCGTAAACAGGCAGGCGTTACCATTAACTAACCAATTAGGAGAGATATCATGAATAGAAATAGATCACGATTCCAAAGCTCAGCTGCTGTACTGTTGGTATTGGCACTGGTGCTGTCGGCTTGCGCATCGAATAAGGGAGAGAACAATAACAGTCAGCAAACGCAGCAGTCGGATGCGCCGGCAGCTGCTGCTGCTGAAGCTAAGCAAGGGGGAGAGCTGACTTACGCGCTGGCGACTTCTCCAGATACTCTTGATCCACACCGCAGCGGTCTGGCTGTTGCCGTTCGTGTCATCCGTACGATCTATGATTCGCTGGTTGTTCAGTTACCGGATAATTCTATTAAGCCGTGGCTTGCTACCTCGTGGGAGATTTCCGAAGATGGCCTCAGCTACACCTTCAAGCTCCGTCAGGACGTGAAGTTCCAGGACGGCACACCGTTTAATGCGGAAGCGGTCAAATACAACTTCGATCGTATTCTTGATCCAGCTACGAAAGCGGCGAATGCAGCAGCACTTCTTGTGCCGTACCAGTCGTCGGAGGTTATTGATGAATATACGGTTAAGCTGAATCTGGCCACGCCGTCACGAGCATTTCTCGGCAATCTAAGTCAAGCGCTGCTTGGTATCGTATCGCCAACAGCGGCGAAGAAATATGGTGATCAATTTGGTCTGAACCCGGTTGGTACGGGGCCGTTCAAATTCGTGAAATGGGAAGAGAACGCTGAGATTCAAGTGACACGTAATCCTGATTACAAGTGGGCATCGGAACTTGTAACGAATACAGGTGCACCTTATTTGGACGGTATCACCTTCAAGATTGTACCGGAGGAAGCTACCCGTATCGGCAGTGTGCAGAGCGGTCAAGTGCTGGCAGCAGAAACCGTTCCACCGCAAAATATCGTTGCCTTAAAAGGTGATTCGAAAGTTCAACTGCTTGAAGCTAATACCGTTGGCCTTCCGTATACGTTGTTCTTCAATCAGGACCATGAGCCATGGAACGATGTGAAAGCCAGACAGGCGGTACAGCTGGCTGTTGACGTAGATAGTATTGTTAAGACCCTTTACCTGGGTACATATGACCGGGCATGGTCGCCGCTTACACCGGGCACCTTCGGCTATGATTCAACGCTTGAGAACGGTGTAAAGCCTGATCTTGAGAAGGCAGGTGCGCTGCTGGATGAGATTGGCTGGGTAAAAGGAGCCGACGGTATCCGGGAAAAGAACGGCAAGAAGTTGAGTCTGCATTATGTGGATGGTACGCCAAATCGTGAGAAGCGCAATGATATCGCGGTTATCATTCAACAGCAGCTGAAGGCACTTGGCGTTGCGGTTGATGTAGAGATTACGAAGGATGTACGCACAGTTGTCTATACCAATGGCAGTTATGATCTCTATGGAAACAGCCAAGTAAATTCGGATCCTAATGCGTTGTATTCCTTCTATCATTCTACTGATCCTAAGGCTCCGAAGTCGCTCACTCGCTTATCCGATCCAGCGATCGATAAGCTGCTTGAACAAGGGCGCGTAGAAACGGATGATACGAAACGTGCGGATATTTATAAACAAATTCAAAAATACATTATCGATCAGGCAGTCATTCTTCCGATTTATGTATTCCCATACACCGTAGCTGCGGATAAATCCGTGAAAGGACTTGTCTTTGATTCACTTGGTTATCCACTGTTTAACGCGGTATCAATCGGTTCATAAACGGATGGGAGGCGGCTCTTCATGTTCATCGCCGGACGCATTCTATCTTCCTTGCTAGTTATCGCGGGCACCTTGGTGCTGGTGTTCGCGATTCTCTATGTACTCCCAGGCGACCCGACGGATACGATGCTTGATCCGTCGGTTGCCACGCCGGAGATGGTTGCGAATTTGAAGCATCAATTAGGTACAGACCAACCCTTCTATATTCAGTTCTCCCGGTATATAAGCGATATGGTACAGGGGGATTTCGGAGACTCCCTATTAAATTCCGAACCGGTGCTGAATAAAATCATTGATCATTTTCCAGCTACGCTTGCCCTTACGGCAGTTAGTGCCTTGGTTGCGGCGGTAGTTGGCCTCGTATTAGGTGTCCTCTCGGCTATTCACAGGAATGGCCCAATTGATCTGATTGCCCGAGTTGTTGGATTGTTCGGCATCTCTATGCCGACCTTCTGGTCGGGTATTCTGCTGATTGTATTATTCAGTCTTAATCTAGGTTGGTTCCCGGCAATGGGATCTGGCGGATGGAAGACGCTGGTACTTCCAGCCCTAACTCTTGGAATAGTTGGGGCTGGTTTCATCGTAAGGATGGTGCGGAGCAGCATGCTTGATATTATCAATGAGCATTTTATGCTGACCCTGCGTGCCAAAGGATTGTCCGAACGGCTAGTGATGTATAAGCATGCACTGCGTAATGCACTTATTCCTGCTGTAACGATGGTTGGCATGCTGATCGGGGAAATGCTGGCAGGCACCGTTGTCATAGAGACGGTATTCTCGCGCCAAGGCATTGGCCGGATTATGTCTGACGCTCTGATGGCGAAGGATCTTCCGGTTGTGCAGGGCGTTATCTTTTTCACAGCGCTGATCTATGTCATCGTAAATCTGCTTGTCGACCTGTCTTACTCGATTATAGATCCAAGAGTGAGGCGCTCTACGTAAGGAGAAAGGAGCTGAAATTCGCATGCGTGAAGCAGCTACTGCCAGTACGATCTGGCAAAAGCAAAGAGGGCGGCGGCTTGCCGCTATACGTCTCAGGCGGTTCACGGCATCTAATCTGTTCGTACTGGGAGCTGTCACGGTCGTATTGTTCATCGTGGCTTGTGCGATCGTACCGTCCTTCATCGCTCCTTATTCACCAACGGAGATGTTAACGGACAGTATCATGGCCCCGCCAAGTGCTGCTCATCTGTTCGGGACGGATTATTTTGGCCGGGATATATTCAGTGTTGTCGTGTACGGAAGCCGTGATTCTCTGTTTATCGGGTTCGCATCCGTTATCGTTGGAGGTCTGGCTGGAGGGGCTGTTGGCGCTTTGTCGGGTTATGCAGGAGGCTGGATCGATGCGGTGCTGATGCGCTGCAACGATATTCTGATGACGATTCCCGGCATTTTGCTGGCACTTGCTATTGCAGGGGCACTTGGCAAAAGCTTGTTTAACATTGTGCTGGCTGTGGCAGTAGCCTCTATTCCGGGATATGCCCGTATTATGCGTTCGCAGATTATTAGTATTAAAGGCCGGACATTTATTCAAGCCTCTCAGGCGGCAGGCGCTTCTCCACTTCACATTTTCTGGAAGCATGTCCTGCCCAATTCGCTTTCTCCGCTGCTTGTAATGGCGACAATCGGCGTTGGAACATCGATTCTGACCGGCTCAGGACTTAGCTTTCTTGGTCTTGGTGTTCTTCGGGAAGTACCCGATTGGGGGACACTTCTGTCGCAGGGACGAGGTTATTTGACGGTTGCTTGGTGGATTTGTACTTTTCCAGGCGTTGCGATTACGTTATTTGTGCTTGCGGTCAATATCATTGGCGACAGGCTGAGAGACCAGTTGGATCCGAAGAAAAGTATGAGATAGGAAGGAGGCGGGAGCATTGCTCGATATTCAGGAGCTGTCTGTCGGGTTTCGTACGAAGCATGGCCCGCTGCAAGCCATTACGAATATAACGTTTTCCATACAGCCCGGGGAGACCGTCTGTCTTGTTGGCGAGTCTGGCAGTGGTAAGACCGTTACTTCTAAAGCCATTATGCGGCTGATTGATTATGAGAATGGCTCCATTACACATGGAAGTATTGTGCTGCAGGGCCGGGATATAGCATCACTGCCGGAAGCTGAGCTTCGTCGTTTGCGTGGGAAGCGGGTTGCGATGGTATTCCAAGAGCCAATGGCGGCATTTGACCCAGTCTTCACCATCGGACAACAGATAGTGGAGACGATTATACAGCACGAACGGGTCAGCCGGCGCGAGGCTTGGGAACGTGGAACCGAGCTGCTCACCCGTGTTGGAATACCTGAGCCTGCCATTCGGATGAAGCAATATCCCGGTGAATTATCCGGGGGCATGCTCCAGCGGGCGATGATTGCGATGGCGCTCTCCTGCGGGCCAGAGCTGCTTATCGCCGACGAGCCAACGACCGCACTTGATGTGACGATTCAGGCACAAATCTTACAGCTGCTGCAGGAATTGAAGCGGGAATTTGGGATGTCGATTCTGCTCATTACTCATGACTTGGGTATTGCTGCGGAGATGGCTGACCGAATTGTCGTTATGTATGCTGGTCAAATCGTCGAGCAAGGAACAGCTGCAGAGCTATTCGCGAAGCCGCGCCATCCGTACACAAGAGGGCTGCTGCAATCCATTCCACCGCTTGATAGTGTCCGAGGGGAGCGGCTGTACGCGATTAAAGGCTCGATTCCGCCACTATCGGCTCTTCCGTCCGGCTGTTTGTTTCACCCTCGCTGTGAGTATGCGACCGACCGCTGCAGAGCCGAAGCGCCGCCTCTAACTGACCGGAACGGCAGCGGGGCTGCCTGCTGGAATGAGGAGAGGGTTGCTGCAGAAGCGGCAGTCATTCTTCATAAAGGGAATATTCGAATTGATGAACTGGCTCTGTTAGAAGGACAGTTCACGGAAGCTGAGTCCCGCAGTGAAAGCGAAATTCTGTTTGTGGCGGAGCATCTGCATAAATATTATCCAGTCAAGCGTAAAAGCTTTACCGCCCCTCGTGCCTTCATCCGGGCGGTAGACGACGTCTCCTTTTCCATTCGGAAGAACGAGACGTTTGGTCTGGTTGGGGAATCAGGAAGCGGTAAATCCACACTAGGTCGTGTTCTGCTGCAGATGGAGCAGGCTACTTCAGGGAAAGTGCAGTTTCAAGGGAAAGAACTAACCAGTCTAGATGGCGCTGAGCTACGTTCCATGAGACGGGATATGCAGGTTATTTTCCAAGATCCCTATGGTTCCCTTAATCCAAGATGGACGATCGGGGACAGCATTGCCGAGCCGCTTAAGGTACATAGTGTGATGACGGGTTACGAGCGTAAGCATCGTGTGGAGGAATTACTGCAGCTGGTTGGTCTTGATGCGGCCAGCAGCAGCAAATATCCACATGAGTTCTCGGGAGGCCAGCGGCAGCGGATCGGCATTGCCCGGGCAATCGCCTTGAATCCAAGCTTTATTCTTGCAGATGAAGCGGTGTCTGCACTTGATGTCTCCGTCCAGGCGCAAATTGTTAACTTGCTTCAGGAGCTTCAGCAGCAGCTAGGGTTGACCTACTTATTCATCGCTCACGGATTACAGGTTGTACGGCATATTTCAGACCGGATTGGCGTCATGTATTTAGGCAAGTTAGTTGAAATAGCGCCTAGTGATGAATTGTTCCGTCGTCCAGCTCACCCTTACACGAAGCTGCTCATTGACTCGATTCCGCAGCCTGTTCCAGGTCAGAATAGCAGCGCTGCTGCCATCCAAGGTGAAATTCCATCACCTGCCAATCCGCCTAGCGGTTGCCGGTTCCATCCCCGTTGCCCGTTCGCAACAGAACGATGCAGGAAGGAGCAGCCGGAGCTTCGCCCACTAGGTGAGGATCGATACGCCGCCTGCCACTACACACTTATATGAAGCAAAATCAGCAGCAGGAGTCGGCTTCGTCTTTTCCAGCGTTCTGGCCGGTGTTGACGGCTATATTCATTGGCTCTTTCGTCGGCATGTATCATGTCGTCTCCCTTAACGTATCGCTCCCCGGTTTTATTCGTATATTTGGTACGGAGCTGCAAACCGTCCAGTGGATGATGACCGGATTTACACTAGCAAGCGGCATCGTTGTTCCGATCAGCGGTTACGCGATGGAACGGTTCGGCTGCAAGCGGTTGTTTCTATTTGCAATCGGGGGAATTACCGTAAGCTCGTTTCTATGTGCACAAGCGTGGAATGTTGAGGCGCTTATTGCTTTTCGTATTTTACAGGGACTCTTCTGCGGGCTTATCCAGCCAGTCTCGCTTGCTTTAATCTACAGATCAATTCGAGTCGAAAAACAGTCCTTTGCCCTAAGTGTATGGTCTTTCGCGACTGTACTTGGTACAGCGATTGGTCCATCCTTAAGCGGCTGGCTGCAAAGCTTTGACTGGCATCTTATCTTTCTTGTGACGGTGCCTGTGGGCATCATCGCATGGGTTGTAGGTGCAGTTGTTATTCCGAAGGACCAGGCGAACAGCCTTGCAAGGCTGGATTGGCCTGGTTTGCTGCTTGCTACGGGAGGAAGTCTTGCTCTGCTCCTGCTCTTTGGCAATATGAATGCATGGGGCTGGGACAATATGCTTACATGGACGATGCTGTTTATTGGCATTGGCTGTTTTGTTCTTTTTGTACGGCAGGCGCGCAGCAGTGATCATCCTTTGCTGCAGCTTCGGCTGCTGCTTAATCCAAGATTCTCGCTTAGTCTTATGGCATCCCTCATTTTATCGTTTGGACTATATGCCGTTGTCTATTTTATGCCGTTGTTATTAGTAGAGATGAAAGGTTTATCGCCCTTCAGGGTGGGGCTTCTCTTCCTGCCCGCAGCTGGATGCTTAACGATTGCTACGTTTGCGGCAGGCAAATGGTACAGCAGAATTGGTCCAGCCAAACTCATTATGATCGGCTGTTCTATTTTGTTCGTGAGCACCTATTATTTCAGCATGATGCCTCCGGAGACCAGTCTTGTTGTCATTATTATTTGGCTGGCTGTCCGTAATATCGGAACAGGCCTTGCCTCGACACCAACAACCAACGCAAGCATGTCAGCTGTTCCTAAGGAGTGGATTGGACACGCGTCCGCTTTGCTGAACTGGCTGAGACAGGTGTTCAGTGCTATGGCGTTAGGACTGTGTACTTCGTTATTTTATTCTCGGTTAGAGCTTCATCAATCTGAATTAGGCGGCGGTGTTGAGGGAACCAGTCAATATCGCCTTGCTTACATGCATAGCATTCATGATGTTTTTCTCGTATCAAGCATTATAGTGGCTTGTGCAATTCCAATTGCGCTGCTGCTTGGCAGACGAATGACGGCATCTCTTACGACACCAAAGGAGAGTGAAAGCTTATGAAATTCATCTGGTTCAGCCTCGTCATGAATCTCGCAAACCCGGTGACAGGCGAGCAGTTCACGACCAGTGAAAAATTCGAAAATATAATCAAGCAGGCTGAGCTTGCTGAAAAGTTGGGGTTTGACGGTTATGGCATTGGTGAGCGGCACGGAGCGCCATTCCTGTCGTCTTCACCGCCACTGCTGTTATCGGCTATTGCTGCAAGAACATCCCGTATCCGGCTGCTAACTGCAGTAACCGTATTAAGCGTACTGGATCCGGTTCGGGTTGCAGAGGATTATGCAACGCTTGATCACCTGTCCGGTGGACGACTCGAGATGATCATCGGCAAAGGTAATGATCCACGGCATTATCCGCTGTTTGGGATTACGGAAGAGGAACAGTGGGATTCGATGGAGGAGCGGTATGAACTGTTGAGGCGTCTATGGCAGGAGGAGAATGTGAGCTGGGAAGGGAAATATCGGCCAGCTCTTCATCAGGTGACCACGCAGCCAAGACCACTTCAGCGGCCGATTCCGATCTGGCATGGAAGCGCGTCCAGCACAAGGTCCACTGAACTCGCTGCACGTTACGGTGAGCCGATATTTTCCTCGAACAGCTTTCATCCACAGGCTAAATACAAAGATCTCATTGATCATTATCGCGAGCGGCTAGCCTATTACGGTCACGATCCTCAGAAAGCTGTAGTTGGTGCCGGTGCAGGCAGCTTGTATATCGCTAATACGACGGAAGAGGCGATCCGCCGGTACCGCCCTTATTATGAGGCGTTCCAATCAACAGCTGCAGCGCAGCATAACCAATCGCCGTTTACCTCGCTCGAGGACAATATAGCCAGAGGTCCAAGTCTGATCGGAAGCCCGGATCAGATCATTGAGAAAATACTAAACTACCAGGCGGCCTTTGGTCATCAGGTGTTGTCGCTTAGCGTAGATGGCTTGTCCGAAGCTGAGCAGCGGGAGCAGATGGAGCGGTTTGCAGCGGACATTGCCCCGGTGCTGCGCCGGGAGGTGCCGAGCAGCGTATGGGAGGCGCAAGTGAAGGGAGTATCGGTATCTTGAGCATAGACAGATGAAGAAATAAGACCCTACCAGGGTCTTATTTGGTTGGAAAGTAGCTAATTAGTAAGGGATAAGACCCTGCTAGGGTCTTATCGAATGTGGTATGGCGCGTGGACGTGCTGAAACGATAGACAGATGAAGAAATAAGACCCTGCCAGGGTCTTATTTGGTTGGAAAGTAGCTAATTAGTAAGGGATAAGACCCTGCTAGGGTCTTATCGAATGCTGGAAGTCGCGAGGACGTGCTGATACGGTAGGCAAATGGCGGAATAAGACCCTGCGAGGGTCTTATGTGGTAGAAAAGTAGCTAGTATGGAGGGGATAGGACCCTGCCAGGGTCTTATTGAATGTCGAAAGCGTAGAGGGCGTGCTGAAATAGTAGGCAGATGGAGAACTAAGACCCTGCGAAGGTCTTAGTTAGAAAAGTAGTGGCTAGTATGAAAGGGATAAGACCCTTTCTAGGGTCTTATCGAATGCCGTATGGCGTTTGGATGTACTGAAACGTAGAGGCGTTAAGGTCCCTGAGGGATTCTAACACGGATTAAAAGGTGCTATGTCTATAGGTTAAGATCCCTCAGGGATCTTAATTACAAGTTGCTGGCCATAAATCAGCCTATACTGGAGCTTCTAAGAGATTTTAAGATCCCTGAGGGACCTTAACTAGAATTAATAGGAGAAATTTGCAGGGGTTAAGGTCCTTTAGGGACCTAAACATAATTTACTTACAAAAAAGGGGCAGCCCCTAAAGCCACCGGCTTTGGGACTGCCCTTTTCCATTTACTCTGCTGCCAGGATCGTAAAATCAGCTAGCTGCACGGTTCCGCCATTCGCGAATAGCGTGATCTTCTCACAAGTCTGATCTGGGAAGATCAGGCTTGTCATTGCGGCTGTTCCATCTGCTAGGAACAACTCGATGGATGCAGCATCCACAAGAATCCTCAAGTTGAGGCTATCTGCTGGAGCCAGCTTCATCTGCTGAGGCTTGGCGAACATGTCCGAGAAATCATGTGGTCCGGCATGCTCACGAAGCAACGTAATCGTATGTTCCTGCGCAGCGTACTGAATGGTTGTGTATTGCTCTTTCGTATGATGAATGATAATGCCAATTTGCTCAGCCTCATTCTGCTCGGCTTTCAAGCGAAGCTCGAAGGCGTCGAGGGTACAATTAATATGTTGCGTAGCACCGTCAGCGAGTAAAACATTTTTCACGATAGAGGCTTCCTTAGAGAAGTGTTTTTCAAGCTCTTCAACGGGATGCTGAACAATAATAATTTCCCCGTTCTCCTCATGACGACGCAAACCAAGTGTTCTGGCTGCTGTCATCGAACCTCGGAAGCCATTCGACGGAACAGTGTTTGCATAACGCCAGTTGCTCATCCAAGCGATATAGATCCGGCGGCCATCTTCCTCAGGAATATCTGAGAAGCTGACGCCTGCATAGTTGTCGCGGCCGAAGTCGAGCCAGCGAAGCTTCTCATCATCAGGTGTAAAGACAGAACCGTCGAACTGTCCGATAAAGTACTGCGTACGCGAGCCTTCATCAAACTCCGGATTGTCGCCAACACTTACGAGCAGGACCCATCTGCTCTCGTCCGTACCTTCAATCGTCAAAGGGAAGAGGTCCGGGCATTCCCATACGCCGCCATGAAAGCCGATGCCATCGCCGAATTCGCTTTCAAGCTCCCATGTTTTTAAGTCTGATGAGGAATAGAAGGAGATCGTCTGGCCGGTTGCGAGCACCATCATCCACTTGCTGGAATCTTTGTGCCAGAAAACTTTCGGGTCACGGAAGTCGACCTTATCTGCCGAACGAAGCACCGGATTCCCCTCATATTTTGTCCAGCTTCTGCCGTTATCCTGGCTATAAGCAAGGCTTTGCGTCTGTACAGCTTGTTCACCTTTCACTTCGTGATGACTAGTAAAGATCGCGACGAGGCCAGGCTCCTCTGGGAAAAAGCCCGTTGTATTATGCCAGTCAACAACAGCGCTGCCTGAGAAAATTGTGCCGTTCTCATCGGGATAGAGAGCAATCTCTAATTCCTCCCAATGGACAAGATCCTTGCTTACGGTATGTCCCCAATGCATTGGACCCCATGTTGTTCCCGCAGGATGATATTGATAGAAGAGATGATATTCTCCATTAAAGAAGACGAGTCCATTCGGATCGTTAATCCAGTTCTGTTGAGGCGAAAAATGCCATAACGGCCGATATGCGCTATTTTTGATAGCTTCCAAGTAGACGTCCACCTTTTATGATTTGATATAGTTGTCGTAGCCGGTTTGTTTGATTTGCAGCCATTTGTCGAGACCTAGACGATTCAATTCTTTCAGGTAATCATTCCATTCCTCATCTACCTTGCCCGTCTTAATCCATTCCGCGCGTTTGCGATTTACATAGGAGAACAAGTCAGTCTCGATCGTTGACAGCGACTTCTGGTCTTCGAGGGAGAAGAAGATTTTCGGATAGTTATTATCTGCTGTCATATAAGGAACAAGCTTCTCCTTCATAATGTTCAGACGCCAAGCTGCATCATCCGGTTTCGTTGTGAATTTCCCATAGTATTCATCCAAGATGGCGAGAGGTCCGCCGATATTGGTCTTCTGACGAAGCTCTGCTGGTGCCGCACCTTCTAGTGGTAGATGCTCCAGCATGCCTTTTGCCTCATCAAATTTGAAAATGTTCTGTTGGGTTTCGTCACCATAAGTACCCCAGTTGTCTTGTACCGATTGAAGTGGATCATACAGCTGGTCAATCCATTTGGCTGTCAGCTCTACATTTTTGTTCGCGCTTGTAATAACCATACGTCCACGGTCAAAGCCATAGTTATTTGTGCGAGTAACGTTAACCTCACCGGATGGGCCGGCAAGCGGCTGCATCAGATCGTATTTGTCGTTGCTGCCTGTAATGTTGGCTTTATCCCAGGTGAAGTACAAGCCGTAACGCTCATCCTGGCCTTTTGCCAGGAAGGTATTGTAATCTTGTTCGAAGGACTCTTCGTCGATCAAATCGTTAGCGTAAAGATCATGCAAATAGTTAACGGCATCTTTGTAGCCGTCTTGATCGGCTGTAAATACAACCTTGCCGTCATTAGTAACGACCGTATGGTCGCCGTTATCGCCAAGGCCAAACGCGCCAAACAGGAAGTTCAGATCCTCGTTGCCGTTGTTCATCACGACGCTTAATGGAATCTCGTCAGCTTGGCCGTTGCCGTTTGGATCGTCCTTTTTGAATGCAATCAGCACGTTCTTCAGTTCTTCCGTTGTTGTAGGCATTTTCAAACCAAGCTTATTCAGCCATTCCACGTTAATCCACGGGATGTCATTGACGGAGTGGATGCTTTCTTTGCCAGCGCCAAGCTCCTCAATCCAAGGGAAGCTGTAAATATGACCATCAGGTGCAGTAATCATCGCTTTGTATTCCGGCGCGGCATCAAGCACTTTTTGCAAATTAGGCATGTATTGGGTAATGATGTCTTCCAGCGGGATAATCGTCTTGTCTGTGCCCAGCTTCAGCAGATCGTAGTCGGAATAAGCCGCATCTAGAATCGCATCTGGCAGATCGCCGCTGGCTACCGCGAGATTTCTCTTCTCCACAAATGAGTCCGAAGTGATGTTCTTCCAATTGATGCGAACGCCGCTCTTCTCTTCAAGCCGCTTGTAGATCAGCTTTTGATTCGGATCGGTTGGGGCGAGCGGCGAGCTTTGGGTCATGAAGTTCAGCGAAACCTTTTCCTGAAGCGGGAAGGACACATTGGTCAGCTCATAGCTTTTGGATGCGGCTGAGCCTTTGTCGCCTCCGCTGCTGCAGCCTGCGATCATTGAGATAGATAATGCGAGTGCGGTTGCGGAATAAATCGTTTTTTTCATAAGATTATTTCCCCCGTATATGTTATTTGATGGAACCGACCATAACGCCTTTCTCGAAATACTTCTGGAAGAACGGATACATAATGATGAGTGGTAGACTGGAAACAACGATAGACGAATATTTGATCATCTCCGACAGCTTCTTCAGCTCCGCTTGGGCGAGAATATCCGAGATCATGCTCGGATCAACCTGGTTCTGGATGAGGATCGAACGCAGTACAAGTTGAAGTGGGAAGAGCTGGCTGTTATCGAGATAAATCATGGCGTCGAAATACGAGTTCCATTGTCCAACGAACGCATACAGCGCCAGAACAAAGATAATCGGTTTGGATAGAGGCAGGATGATTTGGAAAAAGAGTCTCTGATCCGTTGCACCATCAATCTGAGCAGCTTGATTTAATTCCTTTGGAATACCAGCAAAATAGGTTCTCGCCAAAATAATGTTGTACACGCTGACCGCACCGGGCAAAATTATTGCCCAGATCGTGTTGAGCATGTTCATATCCTTCACGACCAAATATGTTGGGATCAGGCCGCCGCTGATGAACATCGTGATGAGGAAGAAAACCATAAACAGCTTCTTGCCAACAAATCCCTGGATGCTAAGCGGATAGGCGGCAAAGACAGATACGATAACTGTTGCCAGTGCAAAACCTGTGGAATACAGGATCGCGTTAAGGAAGCCTCTTAACATCGCGGCATTGCCTAATATTTTCTCGTACCCGGTTATGCTCCAGTCCGAGCTGTTAAGGGACAGCCCTTTCGTTAGCAGCACATTGGGGTTCAAAAAGGAGGCAAGGAGTACGTACAGAAGCGGAAAGAGAACGATCAGCACGAGCAAGGCAAGCAGCACATAGGTGATACCGAGTAGAACGCGGTCCCTTGGGGAATGATGAATGTCCATGTGACAGGACCTCCTAAAAAGAATTGTCACCCAAACAGCTGATAAGCTGTTCGTGATGATTCTTGCGTCGTAAGCATTGGCTTAAAGAGTTGTCACCCAAACAGCTGATAAGCTGTTCGTGATGATTCTTGCATCGTAAGCATTGGCTTAAAGAATTGTCACCCAAACAGCTGATAAGCTGTTCGTGATGATTCTTACATCGTAAGCATTAACTTTAATACAGCCCTTCGCCTTCGTTCAGCCGCTTCACGACTGTATTGACGAGGACGAGCAGGATGATGTTAATGAGTGAATTGAATAGGCCGATTGCGGTGGAATAGGCATAATCGCCGGACTGTAGACCAACCTTGTATACATAGGTAGCAATAATCTCAGAAGTTGGCGTATTCATCGCGGTTTGCATTAGAAAGGCTTTTTCATAACCGATCGACATGATACCGCCTGCTGCTAAGATGAACAGAACCGCCATCACCGGCTTCAGAGTTGGCAGGTCAATATGCCAGATACGTCGCAGGAGCGAAGCACCATCTACGGTTGCCGCGTCATGAAGCTGCGGATCAACATTGGATAGGGCAGCTACATAAATAATCGAAGCCCAGCCAGCACCCTGCCAGATACCTGATAAAATGTAGACCGAGCGGAAATAGGCGGGATCGGACATAAACGAGATTGGCTTATCCGTAAACATCGTCACAAGTGAGTTAACGAGTCCAGTAGGAGACAGGAACACGAATAGCATACCGGTAAGGACAACAACAGATATAAAGTTAGGTGCGTATAGGATCAGCTGTATATTTTTCTTGATCCTAGGGCCTCTGAGTTGGTTGAGCATAAGCGCGAGAACAATTGGAACCGGGAAGCCCAGCAGCAATCCGTAGAGGCTCAGCTTCAGCGTGTTCATAAAGATGTCGTAGAAGTTGGGTGACGACAGGAAACGGTGAAAATGTTCAAGCCCAACCCATTCACTGCCCATAATGCCTTGCAGCGGACTGAAGTTTTTGAAGGCGATAATCGAGCCGTACATCGGGATGTACTTGAATACAATCGTCAGCACGACGGCTGGCAGAAGGAAGAGATAAAGCGTGTAATTTCTGAACACATAATAAATCCAGCTTGGCTTTTGTTTTCTGGTAATGGATGTACTTGCCAATGATAATCCCCCTTAAGAGTGCGCTTTCAATTGGACCTCGGAAAAGGAAGAAGAATACGTTTTCCCGATTTCAGGGCAATTATATGTCAACCGGATGACATATGTCAACCGGTTTCATAAATTCTGATTTTGTGGTTTAATCATAGAGATATTAAGCTTATAATAAGTTCCATAAAGCGGTAAGACAGGAATGAGGTGAGGCATTGAATCCGAAAATCAGTGATGTGGCCGATAAAGCTGGCGTATCGAAAACAACCGTTTCGCGGGTACTTAACAATCGCGGATATATCAGCCAGGAAACGAAAGACGCTGTATATGGTGCGATGAAGGAACTGAATTATTTTCCGAATGATGTGGCAAGGTCGTTATTTAATAAAAAGACGAATTTGATCGGGCTCATTCTCCCAACGGTGAACAATCCGTTCTTTAGTGAGCTTGCCTTCTATATCGAGAGTATCTGTTCGGAAAAAGGCTATAAGGTGCTGCTCTGCAACAGTCTCCACAGCAAGGACAATGAGGAGCGTTACCTCGATATGCTGCTGCGTAATCAGGTCGATGGTATTATCGTCTGCTCTCATAACCGTGGCCTTAATCATTACAATCATGGCAAAATGGCTGTTGTTGCAATTGACCATTATTTAGCTCCTACTATTCCAGTAGTTGGCTCGGATAACTATAACGGCGGCAAACTGGCGACAGAGCTGCTTTTGGAGAAGGGCTGTCAGCATATTGTCCATATTAATGGACCGATTGAACTGGAGACGCCAGCGAATTTACGGCGGAAAGCCTATGAAGATGTGATGAGAGAAAGCGGTCGTGAGCCGATCGTGTATGAGAATCATCAGTCGTTTGATCAGAAGTCCTATTCGAATCTGTTTGATCAGATTTTTGCCGAGCAGATAGAGGTGGACGGTGTATTTGCCAGTGATGATCTGATTGCAGCGACTTTTATCCAATATGCGAAGAAAAAAGGACTCCGTATTCCGGAGGATATTAAAGTCGTCGGCTATGACGGCTCGGAAACGGTACAAGCCTTTCTGCCGGAGTTGACTACGATTCAGCAGCCGATTAAAGAAATTGCGTACGAATGTGTACGGATCTTATCGGAGCAGATTGACGGTGCGGCCGACCATGAGGCAGAGGAAGTCTCTTTGCCTGTTCGTTTACTGGAACGGGAAACCACTTAAAAGGTGGTTTTCTTTTTGGAGCTTATGTCAACCGGTTAACATAGAAGAGGAGGATTAGAATGATGGGGAAAGTTATCTGTATTGGCGAACTGCTGATTGATTTTTTCTGCATGGATATTGATGTGGATCTGGTTCATGGCGGGCAATTTGTAAAAAAAGCAGGAGGAGCTCCGGCGAACGTCAGCGCTGCAGTCACCAGGCTTGGTGGCAGCTCTGCCTTTGTTGGGAAGGTTGGGAATGATCCGTTCGGACAATATTTGAAGCGGACGCTCGAACAGGAAAATGTCGATACATCTATGCTGATGATGGATGCGAATGCACCTACAACGCTGGCTTTCGTATCGCTGGAGGCAAGCGGGGAGCGGGATTTTGTTTTTAACCGAGGAGCTGACCGGCTTGTAACTGCAAATGAGATCGACCGAGGCCGTCTTTATGAAGCGGAGGTTCTGCATTTTGGCTCGGCGACAGCTTTACTGGAGGATCCTTTTCGTACTACGTATGTGGAGTTGATGCAGGGTGCTGCGAGGAACGGACGGCCGTTTATTTCATTTGATCCGAATTACCGTAAAGACCTGTGGGCAGACAGATTGTCCGAATTTGTTGAGCTGGCGCGCAAAGGGGCGGCGATTGCTGATCTGGTTAAAGTCAGTGAGGAAGAACTGCATCTGATGACGGGAATAGCGGACCGCATAGAGGCTATCCACTCGTTGCAAGAGCTTGGGGCAAAGCGGGTATGTGTGACGCTTGGTAAGAATGGAACTTTGGTGTCAGATGGTACAGCTATGATTCAAGTGCCAAGCATTGTGGTTAAGTCGATTGATTCCACTGGTGCAGGGGATGCTTTTGTTGGTGCTTTATTGGATCAGATCAGCAGGGTGGAGGAGCCGAAATCGTTTCTCTCATTCGAGCAGCTTGCTGCATTTGTGGCGTTTGCGAATAAAGTAGGGGCGATCGTCTGTACGAAGGTTGGCGCTATCGCGGCACTTCCAACACTCGAAGAAGTGAATCAGTATCATGCATAAGTAAAGAAGGAGACAACGATCCAATGTGACCGCTGCCTCCCTTTATTTTGTTTAGTGATACGCTGGAGTCTCAATACCGCAAGGTCCGCCATCCGGATTAGCTTCTAGAGACAGTTCAGAGCCGTCTGCTTTATAAAGCGGGTTATACCAGTGCGAGATCGACAGCGCGCTGCTGTTCGCATAGTGGGAAATAAACGCCCGGCGGAAGCGCTCCTTCGATTTGTTACGGTAAGAGCCGTGAATCAGATTGCCGTTGAAGAACAGGATATCGCCAGGCTCCATAATAGCTGCAACCGGCTTTTCTTCTTTTGGAGGCTTCACGTAATGGTTGGTGAATGATTCGTTAGAATCCGATTCTTCTGGACAAACGATGTCATAGGTGTTCGTTTTTGGTACGAGCAGCATACAGCCGTTCTCTTCGTCACAGCGGTCGATTGCTGCCCAAGCGGCAATACAGTTACCCGGTTCGACTTTCAAATAGAAGTTATCCTGATGCAGCGCTTGCCCGCGTGAGCCCGGCGGTTTGTAATAGAACATACTCTGCGCAGCAAGAGCTTCTTCTCCGTACAGATCATGCATGATTTCGAGAACACCAGGATGAAGCATATAGCTTTTGCTCAGCTCGTTGAATCGGTGAGGATGCATCACTCGCGGATAGCGGCGCAGCGGATCCTCTTGCTCACCTTCCATTACAGGCTCAAAATAGCCGGGTACAGGAGTAAGGCTGATTTTCTCGAATTCTGCCTTAATTTCCTCTATCTCTTCCTTGTTCCAAACCCCTTTTACGATGACATAACCTTCGGTTTCGAACTGCTTCATCTGCTCTTCGGTAAGCACTTTAAGTGACTGTGTCATTTCGACTGCCCCTCTCCTTTGGTTGCTGCTTCTTCTTGTCTCTAATTGTATGGAATTAAGGGGGACGATTGAAGTCGGGATTATGCTCATTACTGCTTGGATTCTGCTATTATGCTGGACGGATGCTCTGTTAAGCCTTACGCTTATGGTAACGAGAGAAGGCAGGTGGAGGCAGTGGCAATTGAATCGAAGAATGGCATTCTAACCGGACATTTCCGGGAAAATGATACGTATTCCATGGCGAGGCCTAGTGGACGAGAGGATTGGCTGCTTGTATTTACACTGGAGGGGCAGGGCTATTTCCATACGCCTGCCGGAGAGAAGGAATGCAAAGCAGGCGAGCTGGTGCTGCTCCGAAAGGGCGTTCCTCATACGTATGGTACGGTAAAAGGGGGATCGTGGAATTTCATGTGGGTACATTTCAAGCGGGTACCGGAGTCATCTCTGCTTCCAGATGAGGAAGTGCTGATCTGCCCGCTGCCCTCGAGTGAGCTGCAGCGGCGAGTACTCCGAATATTCCGGTCACTGCTTCATGATTCCAGGGCGCAAGTCGGCTTCTGGCAGGAGCTGTGCGATAATCAGCTGAGTGCCTTAATTCTGCTGATGGCTGGTCAGCTGGCGGATAAACTGGATTATCGTGTCAGCCAAGTTATGCGTATTTTATCCGCCCAGATGCAGGAGCCTTTATCCATTAACGAGCTGTCGGCACGGGTAGGGCTGTCCGCCTCCCGGCTGTCTCATCTGTTCAAAGCTGAGACCGGCAGATCGATTGTCGATACGCTCAACAACATGCGTCTGGAACAGGCCGCGCTGCTTATGCTGCAAGCAGGCCGGACAGCAGGCGAAGCGGCTTTTGACGTGGGCTTCCAAAGCTATAACCATTTCGCTGCGTTGTTCCGCAGACGGTATGGCTGCGGGCCGGCGGAGTATAAGCGAAAGACGGATAGTGAATGAGCCTACACCCTCGCCTTGAACTGGCTAGGCGTTACGCCAGCGAATTTCTTGAACTGCCGCATGAAATGCGTCTCATGCTCATAGCCGCATCGTGCGGCTATTGCAGATACGGTTAAGGAGCTGTTCTTAAGCAGATATTTGGCGAGCTCCAGTCTGCCGTTGATCATATCGGTCACAACCGAGCAGCCGAATATATCTTTATAGAGATGCTGGAAATAAGACTTGCTGAGGTGAACGCGGTCGGCCAGCATCTCTACGGTTACATGGCTTTGCGGTGAGTTATACAGCTCATCTCGAAGCTCCGAGAACTGCCGGATATACCGACCTGGTCTCTCGGGATGTTGAGACAGTTCATATAGATTACTCAGCTTCATTAGAAGCGCCCGAATGTCAGTATCCAGAATACGCTCCATCAAATGCCCACCCTGCTTCTGCACCCGGTGCAGTTCCATAATACTCTTGGAGATAAGCATCGGATCAACCGCCTGCACAAGCGTGTCGAGTGGGAAATTTAGTTCGGCAAGCAGCCCCCGCAGTTCTTCTCCCTTGCAGTGAAACCAGTCGTTAATAAACGGCAGTTCAATCTCCTTATAAGAATGCGGTGTATCCGGCTGGAACAGGATAAACGAATCGCTGTCGGCAATCATTCGCTCTCCCCGTACAATCACTTCAGACGTTTTTTTGAACAAGACAAAAGCATAATCTCCCGAGCCATGAGGCCGGATAATAGATATGCCGGTAGGATGGACAAAGCGGTAGCCGCAGCTGTCTAATCGGATAATGATGAACAACTCCGTTTCTCGAAAAAAGCAGGATAGGTCAGTTTTTTCTCATTATAGTGAATTGTTGACGCTTCCACAATCCCATACAATCTTAGTAGAGGAAATAAATAATGTCCTGCCTGCGAACGGAGCTGAAGCAAACATGACAACCACAGAATCTGTCAGTAAGAAAGAGCGGGATGGCTGTAAGGGATGCTCAGCTGATGTGAAAGTGACGGTCGAGCAGATCCAGCGCCTGATATCCAAAATAAAAGCGGATGCCTGCGTGACCGATGAGCTGTATGCAAAGCGGCTTGAGGCGTGCGGGAATTGCGCGAGTCTGGCTTATGACACAACCTGCATGCACTGCGGATGTCTGGTTCAGGTACGAGCAAAGCTGAAGGACAAGGGATGCCCTCACCCGCAGAAGGCTGTTCGAGAGCAATGGGAGCAATCAACTAAGTTAATGCTTACGAGGTAAGAATCATCACAATTCTTTTTAGGAGGCAAAACAGGATGAATAAAGCAGTTGTACATACGGACTGGAGTATCGGCACGATTAATAAGAACATATATGGCCATTTTGCAGAGCATTTAGGCAGATGTATTTATGAAGGAATGTGGGTAGGGGAAGATTCCGAGATCCCAAACACGGACGGTATTCGTAATGACGTCATTGAGGCGCTGCGCAACCTGAAAGTTCCTGTTCTCCGTTGGCCGGGCGGTTGTTTTGCGGACGAGTATCACTGGAAGGACGGCATTGGTCCTCGTGAGACTCGTAAGAGAATGGTTAATACACACTGGGGCGGCGTTGTGGAAAATAACCACTTCGGTACGCATGAGTTCTTCCGTCTGTGTGAGCTGATTGACGCTGAACCGTATATTTGCGGCAACGTAGGCAGCGGAACGATTCAGGAAATGTCCGAATGGATGGAGTACATGACCTTCGACGGTGATTCCCCAATGGCGAATCTGCGCCGGCAGAATGGTCAGGAGAAGCCTTGGAAGCTAAAATATTTTGGCGTGGGTAACGAGAACTGGGGCTGCGGCGGTGAGATGCTTCCGGAGCATTATGCGGATCTGTATCGCAACTTCCAGACATATGTACGTCAATACGGCGACAATAAACTCTACAAAATTGCTGGTGGCGCAAACTCAGACGACTACAGATGGACCGATGTTTTGATGAACAAAGCGGAGCGTTTCATGAGTGGTCTGAGCCTCCATTATTACACGGTGCCTGGCACTTGGGCGGATAAAGGCTCAGCAACCGAGTTTGATGAGAACGACTGGTTCGTAACGATGAAAAAAGCGGCTCATATGGATGAGCTCCTCACCCGCCATAGCACGGAGATGGACCGTTATGACCCGAACAAACGTGTTGGCCTTATTGTCGATGAATGGGGAACTTGGTTCAACGTAGAGCCGGGCACCAATCCAGGCTTCCTCTACCAGCAAAGTACGATGCGTGATGCACTGGTAGCTGCGGTTAACCTTCACATTTTCCATAAGCATTGCGATCGTGTACAGATGGCGAACATTGCGCAGATGGTTAACGTGCTGCAGGCAGTAGTCTTGACCGAAGGCGACAAAATGCTGCTCACGCCAACGTATCATGTGCTTGAGATGTACAATGTCCATCAAGATGCTGAGGCGCTTGCAATTCACGGTGAGTTTGGCAAAGTAAATGCCGATGGCAAGGAGCTTGATCAAGTTGGCATTACGGCGTCGAAGAAAGACGGCGTTATCCATGTCAGCTTGTACAACCTGCATCCGTCCGAGCAATCGGAGATCAGCCTGGAGCTTCGTGGCACCGAGGGCGGCTTCAATTGCACAGGCAAGCTGCTTGCAGCAGATACCGTTCATGCTCATAATACTTTCGAGGATCCGGCAAAAGTAAGCGTGAAGTCATTCTACGAAGCTAAGATCGAGAACGGTAAATTGAGCCTCAATTTGCCGGCTGCATCAGTGGTAACATTGCGACTGGAGCAATAGTCGGGCGAAAAATAGAAGCCGTTACGACCCGAAAGGGTCTTAACGGCTTTTTTGATATTACTCCTACTGAAGAAGTGGCCATAGTGGCAGGTTCACGGGTACATAAGGTCCCTGAGGGAACTTAAGTCAGCGCATGCTGTCTCTGCTTGGCAAGTTAAGGTCCTTTAGAAACCTTAACTTGCCGGGATTGTTCAGTTGAACGATGAAAACGGTGGGTTCACGGGTACATAAGGTCCCTGAGGGACCTTAAGTCAGTACATGCTGCCCCTGCTTGGTGAGTTATGGTCCTTTAGGGACCTTAACTTATAGATTAATCATTAAAATTAGCCCAGCTCGGGTGCGAGCAGATGAAATAAGACCCTCGTGGGGTCTTATTTGGCAACAGTAGAGTAGATTGGGAGACAATAAGACCCCGTCAGGGTCTTATTGGTCCGCGTAAGTGTAAAAACTGGCCTAACTCGGGTGCGAACAGATGAAATAAGTCCCTCGCAGGGTCTTATTTGGCAACAGTAGAGTAGATTGGGAGGCAATAAGACCCCGTCAGGGTCTTATTGGTCCGCGTAAGTGTAAAAACTGGCCTAACTCGGGTGCGAACAATTGCAATAAGACCCCGTCAGGGTCTTATTGCAATTGGCGTAAAGTCTGTTATCCTCTCAAGTTACTCCCGGTCGTAATCGTACGATCCTGGAAGTTCTCGACGGAGGCGCTTTTCTCGTAGAAATGCGGGACGTTGTCCTGAATGCCTTTCCGTGTGTAGAACGGATCATCGGCATGGAGCGGGAAGCGGACTTTTTCGCCGGTGCTTGCTGATTTGTAGATACCCAGTATGAGCTCAAGCGTTGCCCGGCCGCTATGACCGTCTATGAGCAGGGAATCTCCACGCTCGATAGCTGAGAGGACATTATCGATCTGACCAGTATGCCCTTCATAAGCAACCTCAGGCAGATTATCGTAATAGGCTTGGATTTCCTCTGCGAGAACATCATTCCGAGTTGGGAAGCCATTATCCATCGAACTTGAGGCTACCAGCTTCCATGGGGCGGAGATCCGAGCTGCCTTACCTTGGAAAATCAACTGCTGCTCCTCGCCATGATGAACAACGGAGCTTGTAATTTGGCCAAGCCCACCGTTATCGAACTTCAGCATCGCAATCGATAGATCCTCTACCTCTGCATTATCATGCGACGTATTGCTCATGAAGGCCTGAAGCTCGGTTGGGCGTCCCATCATCCATAGCAGCGCATCGATATGATGGACGGCATGGTTGAGTGTACAGCCGCCGCCCTCCTTCTCCCAAGTTCCGCGCCACCACAGGTCATAGTAGCAATGGCCGCGCCACCAGTAGGAGTCGATTTGGGAATGAACGATTGGACCAATCAGCCCGCTGTCCACGACAGACTTGAGCTTCATCATCGGCGTGCGGAAGCGATTTTGGGCGACAATCGATAACAGCCTGCCGCTTTCTTGAGCGGCTTGGTTCATCGCATCACATTCCTCAAGGGAAGAGGCCATCGGTTTTTCGACCAAAACATGCTTGCCTGCCCGCAGGAATTCCACAGCAAGCTCAGCATGGGTGTAAGGTGGAGTGCAGATCGAGACAAGATCGATATCCTGCTCTAGTAGTTCTTTATAATCGCCGTATGCTTTTGCTCCGGGAAGCTGACATTGTGAAATACGGCTCTCGGCTTTATCGACATAAATATCAGTAACAGCAACAACCTGGCATCGATCAGGAAACTTCAGATAAGCGTCGATATGCGCTCTGCTGATTGCTCCGGCTCCAATAATAGCAACTTTCAACATAACTAGATCATCTCCTATTCCATGCGGACCGCAAGATTTTGGGATAATACGCTAAGCTCGGCAACTTTGAAGGCATGCTCCTGTGTCATCGCATTCTCGGTACGATGGATGCAGTCGAGGATAAGCTGACCGAAGAACGGGAAGCCAACCTCACCTCTTACGGAAAAATGATGCTCTCCCTCATGATTAGCCATATACACCTGATCGCCTTGTGGATCGCGTGCGAGATCGACATATTTGCGGATCTCAATATAACCGTCTGTACCAAGAATCAGAGTTCGTCCGTCTCCCCATGTGCTGAGTCCGTCTGGTGTGAGCCAGTCCACTCGGAAGTAGGAGGCCGTACCATTATCACCTGTCAGCATCACATCACCATAATCTTCAAGCTCGGGATATTGCTTATGATGGTAGTTGGCGATTCGAGATTGAGCGACTGTCGCATCCTTCGCACCTGTATAGTATAAAAATTGCTCAATCTGATGGCTGCCGATATCGCATAAGATACCGCCGTATTTCTCACGCTCGAAGAACCACTCTGGTCTAGCTTTGGCGTTCGTGCGATGTGGTCCCCAACCCATAACCTGTACAACCCGGCCGATTGCACCTTGCTCAATTAATTGACCAGCGAATACAGCTCCCTCGTTATGGAGCCGCTCTCCATAGTAGACCATGTATTTACGACCGGTATCAGCGGAAACCCGCTTGGCGTCTTTAAGCTGCTCCAAGGTCGTCAGTGGTGCTTTATCTGTAAAATAATCCTTGCCCGCTCGCATGACTCGAAGGCCAAGGGCACAACGCTCGGAAGTAATAGCTGCTGATGCAACCAGCTGAATACGGGGGTCTGCGAAAATCTCCTCTTCCGATGCTGCTGCCTTTACATGCGGGTAACGCTGAACGAATTGGGCTATCTTCGCTGGATCGGGATCATATACAGAGACAAGCTCTCCTCCGGCTTCGATCAGTCCGTTGCACATGCCGTAGACATGCCCATGATCTAGTGCTATTGCGGCGAACTGGAACTCCCCAGGCTTTACGACTGGATTTGGTTTACCCTGTGGTGCATAATTCATGCCATCTGCTTTATTCACGTCACTAACAGCTCCTTAATTGGATTTGATAATAGAATAAATGAAAAAAGAGAGGGTGAATGGCTCCATTTTGCGTTAAAATGTTTATATCTTGCGGTTATGAGAGAAGGGCGGGGAAAAGGTTGTTTCCGACAGAATGGTTCAACTACGAATATCGGAGAACGTCAAAAGAATTCTTCGGCGAAGTCTTTCATGCTCATTCGCAAATGGAGCTTACTTATGTGCATCAAGGCCGAGGGCTGTTAATTATAGAGGGAAAGTCGTATTCCATAGAGCCGAACACGCTGCTCCTGTTTCCGCCGTTTCAGATGCACCGGATTCAAATTCAGGTGACGCAAGAGGAGCCTTTTATACGAAGTGTGTTGTTATTCGAGCCGGCTGTGCTGCAAAGCTATTTGAATGATTTTCCTTCACTAAGAAGCTTTTTTCAACGGATTCTGCGTCAGCAGTCCAATATACATCCTGTCCATGCGATAGCGGAAAACACGCCGTTTGTTGCGCTGCTGAGGCAATTCAATGAAACAAGCAGCAGCATGCGTGAGGGTGAATTCGAGGAAAATATGGGTGTCTTTCTGCTTAGCCTCGTTCATCAGCTCAAGCAAAACCCAGAAGGTGACGCATCTTTTCTGAAAAAGCATAACCATCACGTAGAAGATATCATGCAATGGATTGAAGAGCATTATATGGAGCCGTTCCGATTGGAGGAGCTGGCTAGTGCCCTTCATTTGTCACCGTATCATGTAGCCCATCTATTCAAGGAATCGACGGGAACAACCATTGTTGCTTATACCCAGGCGACAAGAGTCCGATTTGCCTGCGGACTACTTCGCAAAACCTCCTTACCTTTATCGGAGATCGGCTATCAGGTGGGCATTTCCAATGCCTCGTATTTCAGCAAAGTATTTCGCGAAATTATGGGGGTTGCTCCTTTGGCCTATAGGCAGCACCTGCTTAAATAAAGGATACGAGGTGATAATATGATCCTTCTACAAGGGAAGAAGATCAATTTGCGGAAGCTTGAGCTGTCGGACGTACCGCTGCTTGTTCGATGGCTGAGTGATCCTGTTGTGCTGGAATTCTAT
This sequence comes from Paenibacillus sp. J22R56, assembly GCF_056269375.1. Taxonomy (NCBI): domain Bacteria; kingdom Bacillati; phylum Bacillota; class Bacilli; order Caryophanales; family Paenibacillaceae; genus Paenibacillus; species Paenibacillus sp. J22R56. The sequence continues at coordinate 841,113 of NZ_JBWDNV010000001.1, read as the reverse complement.
GAGGGCAGGGATAATCCGCATGACGAAGCACTCGTTCAGAAGCATTTTTACGAGGATCGGGAAGGGATAACGTCCTGCATTATACAGCATCATGGTATCGACATCGGTTATCTGCAATTCTATGAGATTGAAGAAGATGAAAAAGAAGAGTATGACCTCTCCGATCATAAAGGCATCATCTATGGAATGGATCAATTTATCGGCGAGCCGAACTATTGGAATAAGGGAATAGGCTCGGAGCTAATCAAGGAAACAGTGCGTTATCTTACTGAGGATTGTAAGGCAGGGAAGATTGTCATGGATCCACAGGCCTGGAATATGAGGGCTTTGCGGGTCTATGAGAAGTGTGGTTTCAAGAAAGTAAAGCTGCTCGAAAAGCATGAATGGCATGAAGGCGAATATCGCGACTGCTGGCTGATGGTCTATGAGCCGCGAGTTGAATAGGCGGGGAGCAATCCGTCTATTTTCCTAGTTCAAATTGCGCAAACGGTTGCTCATATATTCTCCCATCCTGTCGAATAGTAAATTTCTTCTAACTCCTTATTGACTGTAAAGCGTTTTCATAATAGGATGAGAATAGTTAATACATGCTGATAAACGCCTAGTTCAAGGGCAATGTATTCTGATTTTTCGAAGAAAAATCGGAACAACCCCGCTATCTCTTCTAATCCGAGGGATAGCTTTTTTTTATCAGCGGAAAGGAGTTTTGACGTACTTTTGTGCAATCGTTTGCTCATTTCGTTGATTTAGGGAGGATTACACACGTATGAAGAGACAATTACGAAGCAGGAAAAGGACCCGTGTCTGGTCATTCATGCTGGCTATTTTTATGGTTATTCAAGGTCTTGGACAATTCCCGCAGCAATCAAATGCAAGCGCTGTCAATGGGACTTATGCGGAAGGCGGTACGATCCATTTTGTACTGCCAAAGTCGGCGATCAGCGTTACGGCAAAAGGAGATTTCAACAGCTGGGGTGATCCTGCGGTTGTGCTGACGGATGAGGATGGGGACGGCACCTTTACGGCAGAAGTGACAGGTGATGCGGCTAACAAAGCTTATGGCTATAAATTTCTCGTCAACGGCAATTGGCTGGATAATCCGAACCTGAGTGTTACGTCGGACGAGAATAGTATCATTCATCTCAGCTATACCCCACACATGAAAGTGGCGGGCAGCTTCGACGCTAATGCTTTTGGTGATCAGCATGAGATGGTGCTTGATGAAGGTAATTACACGTTTGCCGTTGATTCGCTGGCAGACGGCACTTATACGTATAAATTTATTTCGGCGGCAGATGGGCTGCCAAGTATATGGTTTGCTGATCCAACGAACGATGCGACATCTAATGGGAATAGTAAAATTGTTGTAGGTGAGTCTCCTGCGGAAGGACCAGCTGCGGATTTATTCGTTAATCAGCCAGGCGGCAATGCCAAATGGGTAGTCGTTGGATCGTTCCAAGAATGGAACAATGCTTCAACAGTCACGCAAATGAGTCATTTGGTCGGTGAGTATTACGCTTATTCGATTGTGCTGGATCCCGGCAGCTATGAGTTCAAGCTTGTGCGCCAAGGATCATGGGATGGTTATTCGAATAATGGCAATAACTTCACTTTTAAACTTACAGCTCCAACGAAAGTCAATTTCTACTTAAATGATGAGCTCGGACAAATTCGTATCAACTTGCCTGACGTGAGTGGTGTCTCGCAATATGTGCCTGTGCTGACTGCAGCAGAATGGCCTCGTCTTGTAGGTGATGTGCAAACTGTATTTGGCGAATCTGATTGGGCACCTGATCAAGCGAAGCAAATGTTCGTCGATTATAACTTCGACAGCTCGGTCTATAAGCTGCAGCGAACGATACCGGCAGGCCGTTACAAGATGAAAGTCGTACAGGGCGACAATTGGCAGGTGAATAATTACGGTACGGGTGGTGATGATTTCATTCTGACGACTCTCGATCCTGCGGATATCACTTTCAGCACTGTACTTGCAGATCGGACGATTACTAGTAATTACAAACCAGCGGACAGCCAGTTTGACGGGATGATCAAGCGAGATAAGCTGGTTTTTGATTCCCGCTCGATTACTTATAAGAAACCGTTTGGCGCTATAAAAGAAGGAAGCGAAGATGTCACGCTGCGTATTGCAACAGAAGCAGGTGACGCACAGGTGGTGCGGGTTGAGCTTAGCAATCCGGAAGGTATTGCTTCCGCATTTGATATGCACAAAGCGACTTCTTTTGATAACCAGGATTACTGGGAAGTAACGATTCCGGGCGAGGCTTTCCAAGGCATTGGCGTATGGGGATATAAGTTTATTCTAATCGACGGAACAGCGAAGGTGGAATACGGCGATGACGGCTCACGTGGTGCGACAGGCACTACGGCGGACGAAGGCGTACTGCCCTATGACTTGACCGTGTACGATAAAGATTTTACAACTCCGGATTGGATGAAAAATGCGGTTGTTTATCAGATTTTCCCTGATCGTTTCTATGATGGAGATGAGACGAATAACCGTGCGAAGACCAAAGACGGCTATCGTGGTCCTGTCCAAGGCGACACAACAACGGCAGGCGTAACCTCTAAAGGCGGGTATGAGCTGCAGTACTTCGACGGCGGAGTTGCGAATGATCCAACGCCAAATCAAGTGGATGGCACATGGTCGACTGCACCGGAGAATCCGGACCGGATTACACCAGAGCAGAAGCCGTATTTCCCGGATGCGAAATCGGACGGCGTATGGACCAATGAATTCTACGGCGGCGATATTCAAGGTGCCTCGCAGAAGCTCGATTACTTGAGGTCTATTGGCGTGAACGTCATTTACTTTAATCCAATTGCTTGGGCAAGCTCAAATCATAAATACGATGCAACAGACTACGAGCATCTTGATCCGATGTTTGGCGAGCCCGTGTACAATACGCCAGGTGATCCTAATTCCGGGCTGGATTATGAAGCGACAAGGGTAGCATCCGACCGTGTGTTCACTGACTTTGCGAAAAAAGCCCATGTCATGGGCATCATGCTGATTGTTGACGGCGTGTTTAACCATGTCGGCGACGACTCGATTTATTTTGACCGTTATGGGAAATATCCCGAGATTGGTGCTTATGAGTTCTGGGCTAAAGTGTACGATCTGGTAAATGACAAAGGTACAGCGCTGGAAGAAGCGAAGCAGCAGGTGGTTGATTCGTTCACGGCTCAGATCAACCCGGCAACAGGCGAGCATTATGCTTACCCGGCGGATTTTGATTTTACAACATGGTTTACGGTATCCAATGAAAAAGTGGAAGGGCATTACAAATATGAAGGCTGGTGGGGGTATGATTCCTTGCCTGTCATCGATGCGCCAACAGCTGCAGTAGGTGATACAGAAGGGCTTGAAGGCAATCATGAATGGAACGTTCAAGGTTACCGCGACCTTGTTATTGGTCATGACCTGACTGGCAAAAGCGATGAAGATGCTTCAGCGATGATGCAGAAAGCCAACTCGCAGCGCTGGGAATGGAGGGGCGCTAACGGCTGGCGTCTGGACGTTGCTCCTGATGTATCGGCAGGCACTTGGCAGAAATTCCGCGAAGCAGTGAAGTCGACAGAAGGCCGTGTGGACACCAATGGCGAGACGATTCCAGAACCTATTATTCTTGGCGAAGAGTGGGGCGTAGCAACAAAGTTCCTGCTAGGGGATCAATTCGACTCGGTTATGAACTACCGCTTCCGTGGTGCGCTGCAAAGCTTTATTATTAACGGCAATGCGCAGCAGTTCAACGATGCACTGGAATCGATCCGTGAGGATTATCCGGCTGAAGCATGGGAAGTGATGCTGAACCTGGTGGATTCTCATGATACGGTTCGTTCGATTACGAAATACGATAAGCCGGAATGGGAAGAAGAGCATTTGGCGATTGCACCTGATGCTTCGGACAAAGCGCTGAAGATGCAAGCGCTGACGGCGATTTTCCAAATGGGCTATCCCGGTGCACCAACGATCTACTATGGAGATGAAGTGGGTCTTACAGGCACAAAGGATCCGGATTCCCGCCGTACCTTCCCTTGGGAACGTGTAGCAGGTACTGAAGGTTCGTATGAAGGAGTAGGCCGCTATGCGGATCTGTTTGCTACGTATCAAACGGCGGGCAGCATCCGAGATAACAATGAAGTATTCCGTACAGGAGAGCTGAAGACAGCTTATCATGCGGGCGATGTTATTGCTTATGCTCGTAAAACAAACAGTCAAGCGGGGCTGGTTGTTGTAAACCGCGGCGAAACGGATATTACGATTGAGGCTGATGTAGCGGGCTTCCTGCCGGAAGGCTTGACGCTTGTAGATCAGCTTGGCAGCGAGGTTGAAGCAGCGGTTACAGGCGGTAAGATTACGTTGACCATTAAGGCTATGAGCGGTTTGATGATGACTTCGACGACTGAATTGGTGCAAGTGCCGCAGGTACAGCAGGTAAACGCAGCTGGAGGCAATGGTCAAGTGACGCTGACTTGGGATGCTATGCCTGGGGCAACGGGCTATAACGTATACCGTGCAGCGATTGAAGGCGGACAACTGCAGCTGGTTGGCCAGCCGGATGATGCAAGCTTTACCGATTCGGATGTTGTAAACGGTAAGAAATATTACTATACAGTAACAGCAGTAACGGAAAATGGCGAAAGCCCGCTCAGCGAATACGGCTCCGCTACACCTTCGTTCCCGGTTAATAGTGTAACGATTACGAAGCAATCGGATGAGGTTACGCTAGGTGTTGGCAACAAGACTTCGGAGATTGAAGTGACCATCGATATTCCAGGTCTGACAGATGACGAAGCCTATGCGGGTAAAGAAGCGCCAAATGTGATTGCCCGTCTTGCCTTCTATAAGGATGGCACAAGCAAAGCGATTGCAGAAGAAACAAAGCTTCGTTACAAAGCAGATACGGAAGATGGCCAAAAAGTATACTGGGCAGCTTTTGAGCCAACGGAAGCGGGAACCTATAAGTATTTTGCCAAGATATCCACGGATAACAGTGAGTCCTTCACGGAGTCTGAAGAAGCTTCACTAATTGCTCAAGCAGACGGCTCGGATACAAATGCACCGGAAGCACCAGTACTCGCGGATATTGCGGTTGAATCGAACCGTGTTCTGCTTAACTGGACAGAGGATGCTGAGGAAACAACAGTTGATCATTATGAGATTTTCCGCAAGACGGTTGATTCTGAATTTGTAAAAATCGCGATTGCCGGCAAGGCGGATGTCTCTTATGTAGACTTCACCGTAAGTAATGATACAACTTACACGTACAAAGTAGCTGCTGTGGACAACGCGTATAATCGTGCTTTCTCTGGTGAGCAGGCAGTTACACCAAAGCTGGTTATGGTCGACGTGAAGCTTCGCGTTCACCTGCCGAGCTATACGCCGGTACAAGATGATATTTACCTTGCTGGTGATTTGAATGGCTGGAAATCTTCGGGGAATAAACTGAATGTTCCAAGCGGTGCAACAACACGTGATGTGGTAGAATACAGCTTCAAAATGATGGCTGGCAAGTCGATTCAATACAAATATACACGCGGCACATGGGAGACGGAGGCGTTTACCTCGCATGCTCGTCTGGCGAATGATACCGTAGATGCCGGTAACTATGCGTATTCATCGACGGATACGAACATGAGGCTGACAATTAAAAATCAAGGCGGCAATACGATGGTCGTTGACGATTACGTGCTGCGCTGGGTCGATATGCCGATGATCGTAACGATGCCGCGTATCTCGTATGGTGAGGATATCTCTTACGATACGACGGATGAGACGTTTACTCTCCGGTCGAATGTGCCGTACGGCGTAGACTTTACTATTAATGGGCAGCCAATTGATGGCGATGCAATGGATGCTTACGGTAATGTTCTAATTGAGAATATTCCGCTTCAAAAGGGAGCGAACAAATTCACTCTTCATATTGAGCCAAGCGAAGAGACACTTGCCCAGGATTGGTACACCGATGCGGGTCGTGCTGCTCAAGCGACTAAAACGATGGAGCTTACCATTACGAGAGACGGCGGCGGAGACGGTGATGGGAATGGTAACGGCAGTGGAAGTGGTGGAGTAACGCCGGATCCATCGTCCGTGACCGTAACGGAACAGCAATTAAAAGATGCAATCAAGCAGTCCGGTGATGGCAAAGTAACAATTGCTGCTGAAGGGAAAATGGAGATTGTATTGCCTGCTAACACTGCCGAATTGCTGGCTGGTAAGACGCTTGAATTGAAGCAAGGCAGCTTGACGCTCCAAGTTTCAAGTACGGTGCTTCAAGAACTGATTAAGCAAGCTGGAGGATCAAGTTCTTCCTCACATATCGTCTTGCAGCTTAAACCACTCGATGCGAAAACGCAGCAAGAGCTGCTCGCTAAAGCTTCTGCGGCAGGCGATGTGGAACTGAAATCAGCCTCAACAGTATTTGATTTCCGTCTTGCGCTTGTTGATGGCAGCGGTAAAGAAATAACGGTACTCAGCAAGTTTGATGAGCCGCTTAAGCTGACGTTTAAATTAAATGGTGAGGCAGATAAGAAGCTGACTGGTATCTATTATGTGGCAGACAACGGTGTGCTTGAGTATGTCGGTGGCACGTTAAATGCAGACGGTACGATGACGGCAGACATTCACCATTTCTCTAGTTATGCTGCGTTGGAATACAACAAGCCGTTTACGGACGTTCCTTCCTCCCATTGGGCTGCGGGAATGATTAAGGAGCTCACTGCTCAGCATGTGATCACAGGTGTGACGGCAAATCAGTTTGAGCCGGAACGAAGCATTACTCGTGCGGAATTTGCAGCGCTGCTCGTTCGTGCGATGAATTTGCAGGCGACTAAATCAGCTGGATTCACAGATGTAGCGGCTGGCAGTTGGTATGCCAAGAGTGTTAATGCTGCTGCTGAAGCGGGAATCATCCGCGGCCGTACAGCAACAACCTTTGCGCCAAATGCTGTTATTACACGTGAAGAGATGGCAGTTATGCTCATGCGTGCGTATGAAGTGAAGACGGGTAAGAAAGCAGAAGGCAGTGAATCATTTAGTACGTTTACCGATTCAGCTGCTATCCACGACTGGGCAAAAGCCTCCATTGAAGCAGCCGTGAAGCTTGGCTTCCTGAGTGGCAAAGGCCAAGGTCAGTTCGACCCGCAAGGCAACACGACACGCGCCGAAAGCGCGAAAGTGATTTATAAGCTGCTAGGTGTATAACAGCAGTAAAAAGCTGTCCCCCTGAATGATGGGGGACAGCTTTATTTTTTGCCCCCTATTTCACATACGGGTTCTGGCGGATCATCTGTACGAGGTTCATGGTGGAAGCCGGGAGCTTTTCGTTCTTGCGGGTACAAATTGCGATCGTATTTTTGAGATCGATGCCTTCCACGTACACACGAGCAAGTTCGCCGCGCTCGACATAATCGCGTACAACCAGAGAGGAGACAAAGTTGGCTCCATAACCGGCAATAACGGCGGTGATCGCTTCATGCAGGCCGTTAAATTGCAGAGAGATGGTTGGTGCGGATGAATTGTAAGTACGGCATAAAGAGAGCAGCCTTTCCCGAGTAGAGCTGCCCTCCTCACGCATAACAAAAGGCTCCTTCATCATGTCAGGCAGCGATACCCGTTGATTGGCATAGCGATGGCCGGGTGCTACAACAAACCACAGCTCGTCTTGAAATAACTCTTCGGTCTGAATCGTATCCGGGTAGTTCTCGGCAATGCCTCCGAATATTGCGATATCGACTTCTACATCTAACAGCTGCTTCAAGGCATCACTTGAGTTGGTTGTTGTAATTTTCATTTCGACTTGCTCATATTGCTGCTTAAACTTTGCAATCCAGGCGGGGATCAGGAAGTGTGCTGGCAGATAAGTTGCAGCGAGCCGGATACTGCCTATCGCACCGTTGCTGTAATTAGATGCAAACAGCTCGATTTGCTGCTCGACGGCGAATAGTCTTTTGGCTAACACAGCAAGCTCTTCTCCCGCATCGGTTAATGCAATACCTCGGCCTTGTGGCTTAAACAGCGAGATCATTAATTCTTTCTCGAACTTCTTGATCTGAGCAGTAATAGCAGGCTGGCTGATATTGAGTAATTCCGAAGCGCGAGTGACACTGCCAACAGCAGCAATTGTATGGAATAAACGCAAAGCATGTAAATTCAAGGCAAAGCCACCTCCTTGAGACATTTGAGATATCATATATTTTATATATAAGTACAAGAAAAACATATATTATTCCTATCATTGTAACTCGCTTACTATAGAAGTAGAAGTTAACCCCACAACGAGGAGAAGTGATCGTTATGAGTTCTGTACACACTTGGGAAAAAGTTGATGCTTACATTACGGACCTCCTTGTTCAGCAGGATTCTGTGCTGGAGCAGGTGCTTGCGAGCAATAAGCGGGCAGAGCTGCCGGCGATTGATGTAGCGCCAAATCAAGGAAAGCTGTTGAATCTATACGCGCAAATGATTGGTGCTAAACGAATCTTGGAGATTGGAACATTGGGCGGCTACAGCACGATCTGGATGGCTAGAGCTTTACCAACAGACGGTCAACTCATTACCCTCGAGCTTGAACCCTTCCATGCACAGGTCGCACAAGAGAATATAAACTTAGCCCAGCTAGCGGAAAAGGTAGAGATAAGAGTCGGAGATGCTTTAGCGCAACTGGCGAAGCTGGAGGAGGAAGGGGCGGCAGCATTTGACCTGATCTTTATTGATGCAGATAAACCAAATAACCCTAACTACTTGCAATGGGCGCTTCGTTTCTCTCATCCCGGTACGGTTATTATCGGCGACAACGTCATACGAGATGGTGAAGTGATAAACAAGAACAGTACAGATCCTCGTGTTCAAGGAGTAAGAAAATTTTACGATCTGCTCTCTGAGGAACCCAGGGTGACAGCAACAGCGATTCAAACGGTTGGCGTCAAAGGTTATGACGGATTTGTTCTAGGCCTTGTTAATAGCTAGTCTCCTTCATTGGCTCTCCTCTTTCCTTTGCGATAAAATAGAAAGAGGAAACAAGTCAAAGGAGTGGATACAAGGGTGGATAACTTTCGTGCTTTAGTAGCAGATAGCAATGAAGAAGGACAACAGCCAGAGCTTACCATTAAGAGTCTGACAGCAGCAGATTTGCCGGAAGGGGAAGTTACCGTTCGAGTAGCTTACTCCAGTGTTAACTATAAAGACGGAATGATAGCGATACTAGGGAGAATGGTGAAAAGCTACCCGCATATCCCGGGAATTGATCTATCCGGTACCGTAGTTGAATCAAGCGACCCTCGTTATAAGTCGGGCGATTCCGTCATTGTAACGAGCTATGGCGTTGGTGTCTCACATTATGGCGGGTACAGTGAGCTAGCTCGTGTTCCTGCCAGCTGGGTTGTTCCTTTGCCGGAGGGGCTGACACTTCGTGAAGCAATGATTCTTGGCACAGCAGGCTTCACAGCTGCATTATCTGTCCAACGGCTTGAAGACAATGGGCTGACACCGGATAAAGGTCCGGTTGTTGTTGCTGGCGCAAGCGGGGGAGTAGGCAGTGTGGCTGTGAACATTCTCGCGGGACGTGGTTACGAGGTGACGGCAAGCACAGGGCGGCTTAGGGAAGAAGCTTATCTGAAGGAGCTTGGTGCCGCTCATGTTATTCATCGGGATGAGCTGATGGAATCTTCGGAGCGCAAGCCCATCCGTCGTCCATTATGGGCAGCGGCGGTTGATCCAGTAGGCGGCAAAACGCTTCAATATTTACTCAGCACTCTTAAGTATGGCGGATCGGTTGCAACCAGCGGATTAACTGGCGGCATCGAAGTAGAAACTTCCGTCTATCCGTTTATTCTAAGAGGCGTGAACTGGCTTGGCATTGATTCGGTTGAGTGCCCGATGGAGCTTCGCCGGCGTGTATGGGAACGGCTTGGGACGGACCTGAAGCCAACGATGTTAAGTTCAACAATCGTTAACGAAATTACGCTGGAGCAGCTGCCAGAAGAACTATCCAGCATTCTCCAAGGACAGGTTAGAGGCAGAACCATTGTGAAGATCGGGGAAGTATAGGAAGGAGGGGCAGACTCATGACATTCATGAGCTGCCCCTTTTTCTCATTTCCAGTTCTGTTCGATAAACTCATCGCGTCCAGATTGCGCGCGGTCTTCTTTATAATGCTTCGGATTTTTCTTATGGAAATCCTGATGATACTCTTCTGCCGGATAGAACGTTTCGGCTGCACGGATCTCTGTCACAATTGGCTTATCGAAGCGGTCGGACTGCTCCAATACTTGCTTGGAAGCAAGTGCCTGCTCGTGCTGCTCTTCATTATGATAAAAGACAGCGGTGCGATATTGGCTTCCGCGATCCTGGAATTGTCCCTCTGCATCGGTTGGATCAATCTGAGGCCAGAATAGCTCCAGCAGGCGTTCATAGGGGAACAACGCTGGATCAAACGTAATTTGTACGACCTCAAGATGACCAGTCGTTCCTTTTTTTACTTCCTCATAGGCTGGATCCGTCACATGGCCTCCCATATAACCGGATATAATTCCATGAATCCCTGGGAGCTCCTCGAATGGTGTAACCATACACCAGAAGCAGCCTCCGGCAAATGTTGCTTGCTGTAATTGCATCTTACCTAACCCTCTCTTATTGCGACTTGCTTACATGAATCATCGTTCCTCTAAAAGTAACTTGCCGAGCGAAAGAAGTCAATTTACCGCTATGTAAACTCAGATAAGCCCCATTGCCTCCCCATGTAAAATGGAGAGCGCGATGGGGCTTACGAATGAATTGACTATGCGATAGCACCGTCTCGAATATAAAGGATACGGTCTGCGCAGGCGGCCACCGTTTGGTCATGAGTAATGAGAATAATGGTGCGGCCTTCCGCATGAAGTTTGGCAAGCAGAGCCATTATTTCTTTTCCCGTATGTGAATCGAGCGCCCCTGTAGGTTCATCTGCGAGCAGAATCGATGGATTCGTTGCAAGCGCTCTCGCAATAGCAACCCGTTGCTGCTGTCCTCCAGACAATTCCGCAGGGCGGTGGTTCATATGTCCGCTGAGTCCAACCGATTCGAGCGTCTCCAGCACCGCTTTTTTTCGAGTACTGGCCGAAACTCCCCTATAAATAAGCGGCAGTTCGACATTATCATAAGCTGTTAAACTTGGTATCAGATTATAGTTTTGAAAAATAAATCCAATCCGTTTATTGCGTACATCCGCCAGTTGATTATCGCTCAACGCCGATACCCGTTTGCCCTCCAGCATGTAAGTACCACTGTCAGCAGTGTCCAGGCAGCCCATGATATTCATGAGCGTTGATTTACCGGAGCCGGACGGTCCTTGAATGGCAACAAACTCCCCTTGAGCAACTTCCAGAGAAATATGCTGCAAGGCCGTATAACGTTGCCCGCCCATTCGGTAATGCTTCGTAATTTGCTCCATTTGAACGATGGCCATCTTGATCCCCCCTAAAAAGAATTGGCGCGTGTTTTGGCGTCAATTCTTACTACGTAAGCATTAGCTTAAAGAATTGGCGCGTGTTTTTGGCGTCAATTCTTACTACGTAAGCGTTGGCTTAAAGAATTGGCGCATGCTTTTGGCGTCAATTCTTACTGCGTAAGCATTAGCTTAAAGTATTGGCGCGTGTTTTGGCGTCAATTCTTGACCTACTATAGAGGCTATTCAAACAGCTTGTTCAAAATATCAGAAAGTGTATAAGTTTTCCCTATAGTGGGTTTATTTTTCAGCCGCGAAAAGTAAGCTGCGCCTCCTAAGGATGGCGCAGCCGTTTAAGCTTGGTTTTTCGCTTTTTTTTCAGCTTGTTCTCATTAAGATCTTCGGGCATTGAGCCTGCGCAATTGAAGCATTCGATTGTACATCGACTTATTCGCAAGTTTGCGGAAAGGAGTAGCCTCAGGGGTTGTATTCACTTCCAGAATCCAGGGATGCATTTGGTGATCAAGTGCAATATCAAATCCCAGTTCATTAAGGAAAGGATACTTGGCATGCAGCAGATGCGCACAATCAATACATACGTCATGGAACTCAGCTTTTAGCTTTTCAACTAACTCGGTGCCTCCCTGAGCGGATATGACGGATTCAAAGGTATGAGTATCAGAGCCTTGCGCACCGTTCGTTACAGCCATACCGGGTTTAGCGACCCTCGCGGCAATACCGGTAATTTGCCAAACGCGGCTTTCGTTCAGCTGAAGTACAACACGCAGGTCATAAATCCGGTTTTTGTATCTCGACAGATGGATGCCTCGTTGAACGATGTAAGTTGTGTTATCAATTTTACGTTTCAAGGAAGTTATTAATTGTCTCCAGCTCAGATTGCTTTTTCTTTTTGCACCGATCTGATAGGAGTAGGTGCCGTTATGAGATTCAACACGCATGACGCCTACGCCATGGGAGCCAGAATTCGGTTTTACATATACCATTTGATAGAGCTGAAGCATTTTTCTCAAGGAGTATGCACTGAACAGGAGTGTATGCGGAACATGACTTCGGGTTGACGCTTTTTTATTAAGCACCACGGTTTTTGCCCATTTGTTATAGACGCCTCTTCTTTTTTTCATAGGGACACTATCTTCCTCCGTCTTCCTGACATGATAGTCTTACAGAAATAACATATGCTTGCCCTTTCTTGTACGAGTGGGCTTTGTACGGGGCGATTCCGGATTGGGGCGCATACGATGGAGGGATAGTGATCGACTGAAATGGAGGATGCTTCATGCCTATTTCTAAGAATAATCTCTCTCTTCAAGCCAAATGGGAGGAAGTGAGACAGCTTTATCCTTGGTATAAATCTATCACGGGGGATAGAGATACGATGGATTGGAGGGATATTCCACTTCTGACGCAGGAACGTCTGCTTCCCTATTACGAGAGTGATGAGCAGGCTGTCCCGCAGGACTGGAATGTGTATCGAACATCAGGTACAAGCGGCAATAAACGTAAGGCAATCTATTATGATGCGATAGATGAAGAAGCTTATATTCAGTATAAAATAGAGATGTTTGCGGAACTTCTGAAAGGCTACAACGTGTCTCGGGCGCTGAGTGATATGGGGACAGGTCATGCAGAGGCTACAGCTGTGCAAATTTTCGAAGGAATTGGCCTTGCGTGTGAGTCTGTTCCATTCGGGCTGCCGGCGGCGGCTCATTTGCTGCGAATTGCTGACTACCAGCCGGATGTGCTGTATACAATGCCTTCGCTTCTGGACGGGATGCTTCGCGTCGCTCCACCGGATTTCAAGTGGGGGCTGCAATGTGTGATTCTGGTTGGGGAACCGGCTCCACCTGCATGGAGGCAGAGGGTTGCCGAGAGGCTTGGGATTACCGAGCATGATGTAATGGATACACTCGGCAGCATTGAGATTGGGACGATCGCTTATTATGATCAGTCAATTGAGCGTTATGTCGTGATGGATGGCGTTATCGCAGAAGGGGTTACGCCTGCTGAAGCGGGACTGCCTGATGTTGAACTTCCTCCAGGCGAGCAGCTGCTGGTCCTCACATCACTTGTGCGTCGGCGTTTTCCGGCACTGCGTTTCGTCACTTATGATGTGGTCCGGGATTTGCGAATTGAGGAGCAAGATGGCAAGTTGATCACCACCTTTGAGGCTATCGTGAAGCGTGTTGGGCCTGAACTGAAGCATGGGGAGAAAATCAGCGTATACGATATTGAGAATGCGATCTTTCAACATGTTCAGCAAGCAGTCGTTAAGGTTCTCGTAAACGGCAATAAACTGCAGGTAATGATTACGACTGTTGAAGTCATTAATGAAGCATTAAGAGAGGTGATCCGTGACGAATTGCATAGTACGATACCTGCAATTGGCGCGATGATCCGCGGTGGACTCCTTGAGGAGATGGATGTTGTATTCCTTAGTAATGATATGGACGATCCATCACCGGAGGGATCAGGTAAAAAGCCGATTAAGCAGAAGAAGCTGTTTGTGCAGCAAGCAAGCCAAAGAAGTGATGGTCAATGACCGTTTACAATAATATAGCCTCAATGATCGGCAATACCCCTATGGTGAAGCTAGGAAGACTGTTTGAGCATGCCCATTTTGACATCTATGCGAAGCTGGAGATGCATAATCCCGGAGGCAGTGTGAAAGACCGTCCAGCTAAAGCGATGCTGCTAGCTGCTCTGGAGGAAGGCCGGATTAGACCAGGCTCCGTCATCGTAGAATCCAGTTCAGGTAATTTGGCAGTAGGGCTTGCGCAATTATGCAATACGATGGGTTTTACATTTATTTGCGTTGTTGATCCTAAGACAACTGAAGCAAACTTACGAGTGCTTCGCGCTTACGGGGCAAGAATTGATTTGGTCAAAAAGCCGGACCCGGAGACAGGAGAGTTTGTTCCTGCGAGGCTTGCCCGTGTTCGCCGTTGGCTGAAGCGGCTGCCAGATGCATTCTGGCCGAATCAGTACGGCAATAAGAATAACGCCTTATCTCACCAGCAGACCACGATGGCGGAGATCGCGGCTGATCTTCCTCATCTCGATTATTTATTTTGCGGAGTAAGTACATGCGGAACAATTCGGGGCTGCGTGGACTATATCCAGTTAAACGGACTTAAGACGAAAGTAATTGCGGTGGATGCGGAGGGCAGCATTATTTTCGGCGGGGAAAAGGGCAAGGTTACCCGCATGCTGCCAGGGCTTGGGGCTGGTATTAAGCCAGGGCTGTGTCCGGATGAGGGTATTCATGAAATTGTTAAAGTGAATGACCGAGATTGTATTACCGGCTGTCGGAAGCTAGTTCGTATGGAGTCGATCCTTGCAGGTGGTTCCTCAGGCGGCGTCATCAGGGCGGTGGAAAAATACAGTCCCCATATCGAGCCTGGTTCAACCTGTGCTGTGCTGCTGCCGGACCGGGGAGAAAGATACTTGAATACCGTATATGACGACACATGGGTGTCGCAATTGTTCGGCAATGACTTTATGGCCGGTCTGCATAAGCAAGGAGGGGCGATCGAAGAATGATCTATTTGAATGAGCGGGACTTGGAGCTTATCGGTATTAACTGGGCTGAACTCGCTCGAGTGATTGAAGAAGCTTCTGCAGCCTTTGCAGCGGAGGAATGTGCACAGCCGATCAAACCTTATCTGAAATATGGCAATGAGCGTAATCGCATTATTGCCATGCCGGCTTATGTCAGCCGTCCGGTACGTGCTGCAGGCTTGAAATGGATTGCCAGCTTTCCTGGCAACATTGAGATTGGGCTGCCGCGGGCGAATAGTGTCACCGTGTTGAACGATCCAGATACCGGAGTTCCCACAGCATTAGTCCAAGGCAGCCTCATTAGTGCCATTCGAACAGCAGCAGTCAGCGGCGCTTTGCTGCGCAAGCTGGTAACTGGAGGGGAGAAGCCGCTTCGTGTTGCATTGATTGGTATGGGGCCAATTGGCCGGATGCATGTTCATATGCTGAATGGCTTGCTGAGCAGCCGGATTAGCCGGATTGTAGCTTATGACCGGCGTGACATAGATGTAGAAGAATGGCTGAATGATGTGCCGGTGACGATTCCGGTCGAGAAGGCAGCCACTTGGCAGGAGGCTTATCGTGGTGCGGATGTTGTGTTCACTTGTACCGCAGCACCGGAACGTTATATAGATGAAGCTGCAGCGCCGGGCACAATTCTGATGCATGTATCGCTGCGTGATTATCATCTGGCTGCACTGAGTAATGTAGGAACCATCATTGTCGACAGCTGGGAAGAGGTATGTCGTGCGGATACGGATACAGAGAGGCTGCATCTGTCCGCTGGTTTACAGGAAAAGGATACGATGACGTTGTCGGAAGCCATTGCCCTTCCGCTGGAGCAGGTTATTCGGGCAGAAGGACCAACCTTGTTCACTCCAATGGGGCTGGCTGTATTCGATGTTGCAGTGGCGGCACATTATGCTAATGCAGCTGTTCGTCTTGGGGTTGGGAAGAGATTAGAGTAAATAAAGGAGCCTAGGCAATGAATTGCCCAGGCTCCTTTCGTATTTCTATTACTTCGCTGCTCTCAGGTAGAAGCGGCTCGAGTTCTCCCAGATGCCGCCTGGCTCCAGGCTTACAAGGCCAATCTCGTCAGCAGGCAGGTCCACATTTGGTGCATTAACCAGGTTCAACTGCGGCTCAGGGCAGAAGAAGCCTTTTGTCGCATTGTTGTTCCATACCATCCATTGTTTGAAGGCAGTACCAACATCATATACGAGCGATACTTGCTCGCGCGAGTCCGTCAGCACCATTTGGTTGCGGCCATTACGCGGCTCAGCTGTATAATGGTTGTCCATGGCTTCCCAATAAGTAGGTACGCCAGTGGATTGAATCGCTTTTTCACCATCAGACAAAGGAAGGAACTTGCTGGTAGGCAGCATGCGCTCGCTCATTTCCCAACGGTTGCCGATTGTCATGGTGAAGGAGCAGTCATCAGGCGTACTGTTTGGAGCGAATGGTGCATTAACCGCAGTATGGAAAGCGACCATACAAGGCATTGCATCTTGTCCTTCATTATGTACGGAAATATGTTGAAGAAGGCCTGTATCATTCAGGGCATAACGAAGACGAAGAGTAAAGATGTGGGGCAGGAATTCAAAAATCGGATGCTTCTCGTCAACCGACAGCGCTAGTGTTACATAGCTTTCTGTTTTGTTTACGCCATAATCTTCAACGTTCCAGATTGCCGTGTGGGCGAAGCCGTGCAGGTGGTTGCCTGTTTTTGGCTCGTTAATTGGGAAGGTGTACGTTCTGCCGTTAAACTCGAAACGGCCATCTTCGTATCGGTTAGGCGGGAACAGCACCGGGATACCATGAATACCTGGATTAGCTTTAAAAGCTTCCATCTCTTGCTCCGCTGGCTCGCGAAGAATATGATAACCTTTGCTTGTATCACGGAAAGCGATTAGATTCGCACCAACTTCAGGAAGCACGGCAGCTTCATATGAACCCCATTGCAGCCATACCGCTGGCTCGCCTTTATACACTTGCTCGAATGCTTTTCCTTGCGTAGTCAAAATTATTGCCTCCTTATAATCAATCTTTCATTAGAATAACAGGATGAACTTGAACAGACAACCGCCGCATTCCCTAGTGGAAAGGCGGCGGTTGTCTATACAGGCTAAGCTTATGGCGTAATGCGCAGCTCATTATTAATGGTGCGTTGCGTGAAGAGCTGCTGAAGCACGTATTGTTTTCTTCTAGGAACCGGTACCTGCTTCGATTCGGAATATTCCGAGCCGAAATAAACGATGCCGCCAGCAATGGACTTAATCTTGCCGATATTAATGTAGCAATTCGTATTCACCGGGTAGAAACTGCTATTAGCTGTTAGCTGCTCGATCTGTTCGGCAGTCATTCTCTTCTTTATGTTGTAGTTTCTGCCGTGGAAGCTTACTAAACCAAGTGTCCCAAGTTTAAAGTAAAGCACGTCTGACTCCAGTTCGAAATCCTCATAAACATTTCGGCCGCTCAGCGTAGTATTCATCATTCCGATTCCCCCTCAAGAAATGTGAACTACTGATTTTGATAGCGCTTACATTATAACACGCCTATTCATGGATGAAAAGACATTTTTTAAAAATCGTTGATCCGAGTGTTCGCATGTGCTATGTTCACTTTACTGTACTCTATATCGGAAAGGGTGTTGAATGATGGGCACATCTCTTAATAGAACGATTTATATTGGCTCTTACGGAGCATCATCGGAACCTACGATCCTCGTTTGTGCATTTGACGGAGATAAGGGAGAAATCACGGTAAAGCAGCAAGTTGCGGGTGTGGAAAATGCATCGTATTTGGCTGTAGATCCATCTGGCCTTCATTTGTATGCGGTTAGTGAAACCGGTCGTACAGGTGCTGAAATTGGCGGCTCGGTCGTATCTTTTGCTATTGAACAAGGCAGCGGGTCATTGACGGAGATGAACCGCCAGCTGACGCATGGCGCAGACCCTTGTTACATAACGGTTGATGAAGGGAATAAAGCTGTGCTTGTTGCCAACTATTCAGGCGGTAACGCATCACTTCTCCCAATAAATGAGGATGGCACGATTGCTCCTGCAACGTCTATTGTCCGTGAGGAAGCTCCTCTTGGCAGTAATACTGCGCGCCAGGATGCGCCTCATGCGCATGCTATTGTCGTGAACGGTGGCTTTGTGTATGTGAACGATCTTGGAACGGACTTGATTCATACGTTTAAAATCGAAGAAGGAACGAAGCTGGCATTGCAAAGCTCATGCAAGCTGCATGGGGGAGCAGGACCTCGTCATATCGTCTTCCATCAAAGCTTGTCCACGGCTTATGTGATGAATGAGCTGGACTCTACAATTACACTTCTGAATGTATCAGATAATGGCGAATTGACTCCGGTTCAGACGGTATCCGCATTGCCGGAAGGCTTTGCTGGTTACAATGATGCGGCGGATATTCATTTGTCTCCATCAGGTCGTTTCTTGTACAGCTCGAACCGTGGTCATAACAGTATTGCCGTGTTTACGGTTGATCAGGCAGACGGAAGTTTGACTCTCATTCAGAATGCTTCGTGCGAAGGTGATGCACCTCGTAACTTTTCCGTGCTGCCAGGCGGCGGACAGCTGCTTGTTGCGAATCAGAAAACAGGTAATATTGTGTTGTTTGCGGTTGATCCGGAGACGGGACTTATACAATCAAAAGGAACGATATTCGAAGTGCCAAGCCCGGTATGTATTCGCCTAGGAGCAGCTGAGTAGCTTGGTACAAGAAAGAAGGAATTGTTCATGTCAGTTAGCAATTCGGCGAAAATCTCTCCAGCCGTCAAGCTGGGGACGGTATATTCTATTCTTTTTGCCATAAGCTCTGTTCATTTACTTAATGATGCGATGCAATCGGTCGTATCCGCTTTATTCCCGATTTTCGAAGATTCGCTTGGACTAAAATTCGGCCAGATCGGCTGGATTGCTTTTACGCTTAATATGACGTCTTCCGTGCTGCAGCCTGCAGTTGGATACTTGTCAGATAAAAAACCAGCCCCTTGGATGCTTCCGGTTGGGATGGCCTGCAGTTTGGTCGGCATGGCGGGGCTCGCTTATGCGCCAAGCTTCTGGATGCTGCTTCTCGCCGTTGTATTTGTTGGCTTTGGTTCAGCCGTATTCCATCCGGAAGGTTCCCGAGTTGTGTTCTTCGCTGCAGGTGAGCGCCGTGGACTTGCACAGTCCATTTATCAGGTTGGTGGTAACTTCGGCCAGGCGCTTGCGCCGCTGATGACGATTTATATCTTTGTTCCGCTAGGTCAGAAGGGTGCTGTATTAGGTACTTTCCTGGCTATTGCTGCGATTATCGTGTTGTTGAGAGTTGTTCCGTGGTACGGTGCGCAGCTTGCACAGAATGGTGCTCCGGTTAAGAAAAAGGCGGCTGGCTCCGCGCCAGCGGTGTCACCGTATAACAGCAAAGTGATCGCTTTCGCCCTTACCCTGCTGCTCGTTCTTGTCTTCGCACGCTCGTGGTATTCGGCTGGGATCGGAAGCTTTTATAACTTCTACATGCAGGATAAGTATGGCTTGTCCATAAAAGCTGCACAGGTTCCGCTCTTTATCTTTATGGCGGCGGGCGTACTAGGTACTTTCTTCGGCGGGATACTGTCGGACCGGTTCGGTCGGAAGCGGATGATGTTGTTCTCAATTGCAGGATCTGCGCCATTCGCACTGCTGCTGCCACACGTGTCGCTTGGCTGGGTATATCCAGTTACGTTCGTATTAGGGTTTATTCTGCAGTCGGGTTTCTCGGTAAGTGTTGTATATGCGCAGGAGCTTCTGCCGGGTAAAGTAGGTATGGCATCCGGACTAATTACGGGTCTTGCCTTCGGGATGGGCGGACTTGGCGCCATTGTACTTGGTACAGCAGCTGATCATTATGGCATTATCGATACGATGGTTGCCAGCAGCTTCCTACCGCTGGTTGGCTTGTTGTCTATTTTGCTGCCGAAGGATCGAAGAGAATAATAGTAATCGGTAACATTTGACAGAAAAAGATAAAATACGATATTATAGAAATAATTTTTGAGCGAAGCACGCCAAAAGCCTTACAGGTTTTTTGTGTGCTTTTTTTCTATCCAATTTTGTGTATACGGAGGGGAAATGGTAGGTTATTAGGTCCTAAATTAGCGAAGGAGATGATAGATTGTGAGAAAAGGTTGGGTATCAATAGTACTAGCTGGCGTGGTTTTGGCAGGTAGTGTGGCAGGATCAGGATTGATTGGAAAAGGGGGGAATGCGGCAGCAGCGGCCAAGCCTTCGTTCTCGGATATAAGCGGCCATTGGGCGGAATCGTCCATTGAGACAGCCGTCCAAGCAGGGGTATTGAACGGCTATTCGGATGGGACTTATAAGCCGAACAATACGATTACACGGGCAGAGTTGTTAAAAGTGATGGCTCTGACATTTAAGCTCGAAGTGGGTACAGGCGGATCTACTTGGTACGCACCTTACCAAACGGCGTTGTCGAAAGCTGGCGTATATATGGAGGGTGATTACCCAGGCAATCTCAACAATCCGGCGACGCGTAATGAGATGGCAAAGCTTGCTGTTCGTGGTGAGTATACGGATTATCGGAGCAAAAAGCTAAGTGCAGCGGAGCTAATGTTCCGTGCTGTTAACAAGGGGATACTTTCACGTTCTGGCACAAAAGCGGAGACCATAAATACAGAGGGCACGACGACCCGTGCGGAGGCAGCAGTGTTGGTCACTCGTCTGCTTAAGCTGGCAAACGGCGGCACGTTAACCGTAGACCAAGGAGCATCAAGCGCAGCGGAGATCGCTTGGCACCGGCATAATATGATCACGATGTTTGATCAGAATGATTTGGTGAAGTTGCCTTACTCGGTGGATATCAGTAAGAAGTATAATGTGACGATTGATAAGTTGATTGTTCTAGATCCTGCGGATACGAAGGGATATTATGCGGAGTATTTGAAGGGTGCGACGTATTTCCCGGCAGACCAATCACTTAAGCCAAGTGATCAGTATATCTTTGCTTATAAAATAATCGGAAAAAATCTAGTAGCAGATGGTTCAGGACAAATTATGCGTACAAGCTTTGAAATGTATACAGAAGGTAACACAGGTACAATTTTGCTAGGAGATCCATTTGTTTATGAAGATGGAAAATTAATTGAAAGAGCGGGATTATTCTATAACAATCAAGAGTTTGCTTTCCACAAAATAAACAGTGCAGCATACAACTTTGTCTTTAAGACAATTTCTAAGAAATATATCCAATCTCAAATTCAGAGATATGGTGGGGTATCAATTCATTTAATCCCTTATAATGTAGCGCTTGGTAGTGGAGAACAAATTTACTTGACGGATGTAAAAGGTAAATGAATAATTTCAAAAAATTCACATTACCGATCATTCTTGTATTAGCTATATTAAGTAGTTTGTTCAATGTCTCTCCAAAAGCTGACGCTGCGACTAATCAATCAGTAGCTCAAACTAAATCAATAACATTTAAACCCAGTGAGAAATATAGCGCGAGCGCTTCTCTGTCTAACTTATCTGTTTCTTTGTCTGTACCTCTAGGGTACAAGCCCAAATCATATCAGCTATGGATGATGGTAGCAAATAGCAGTGGAAAGTTAATACTAACACAACAATCAACTGGGGCGGTTAGTAGTAGCAATTTAGTATTGAATAATGTAAAGGGAACGAAAATTAAACTTACTGCTAGTGGACAACCTTCAGAAATGTACGCTGTAATCAATCGAAGATCAAATGGTAAGCAGTGGATTATTGAAGGGAATGGAGCAGGTCCTTATAATGTAACGCCTCAGTCTGGTAATTCGTGCTGGAGTGGAAATTTATCAGTTTGTCCAGGATCTTTGCCAGCAAAAGATGATAATGGAGTAACGATTAGTAAAAAAATCAGAACAGAAGATGGGCGAATTCTTTCCGTAAGTGATGGAGTAAGTAGTCCCGTTTATTTCACCTCACCAATTGATAACTCAGATGTTTATAAAACAGGATTACTACAGGATTCGGTTACTGTTACTAAAGCTACACCGTCCGGTTATGCGCAACATAGAGTAGAGAATTTTGGTAAAGGTACAACTGGTAAAGGTCTGTTGTCGGTATCTATACCTCCGGTTAAATCTTCAGTTCTTGATAATGCGGATTGTTCAGGATGTTCAAATAATGCAATCGCTAGAAAATATACAATGGAAACAAAATTAGACTGGTCTGCAGAAACCTATTACTACGAAGGCGAAGTCCGAGTCACCTACGAACCAATCCCTCCAAAGGACACCCCGACCGTATCCTGTGACTGCTCCGCTGAACCAGACACCATAACATTTGCTAATAAAGATGTCCCAGTGACAGCAACACTAAACGCTTCACTCTCAGGAAAAGGCAACAAGACAGTCAAGAATTGGACGGTTTATGGACGAGCCAATGACGGAACGCAGTACTCAACATCAACGGTAGGTTATGGGTTGGAGAGCATCGAACAGAAGTTTGACTTCACCATATCCAAGACCAAACTTGAAGGAGTCAACAGCTATACCGAGACATGGGTCATGCGTGCTCGGGTTAACTTCACAGATGGTACGACAGCCGAAGAGCCCATTGAATGTACAACAACAGTGGTAAGAGAAGGAACTTCCACACCAAATCCAGGAGGAACACCAACTCCGCCACCAGCACCGCCGGTAACCGCAGATGTTGAGTTTATACCGAATACCATCATTACAGGTGATCAATCCACCTTAGATAATAACTCTGATGGTTATACCTCTATGGAATGGACATTCTCTAGCAACTTACAAGAAGTTATAACGGATTCCAGCCAATATCGTTATCCTAATGTGAAGTTCGATAAGTCAGGCTTTTATCAAGCGAAAATAATGGTTACTAATGGTTCAGAAACAAGATGGGATACAGCCTCGCTGCAGGTTATTGATCCAAATCCGGTTGCAGTGGTGACAGGCCCGACAAAGGTTATTCAGGGAAGGGATTTTACGAGTATCTTCCATCTATTTAACTCGTATACTCCGTTAGCAGATCGCGGGGTAACCATCGATTTTACTAAAAATCAAACGCGTTTCAAGAAGGTTGGTGATCCTGGATATACGGAAGGCTGGCCATCCAAAGGGCCGTCTGGCCTTGGGGATTATTCCGTTGAGGGTAAGGTTTTTGATTCTCAAGGACGCGAGAGTGAGTGGGGGACTCATCAATTCGAAGTTGTTCCCGATCAGCCGCCAATAGTGAGTATAATGGCTCCGGAACAGACTTATCGATTTAATGAATCTATGGTCTTTATTGATGCCGAAAGTGTTGATGGCGATACATTAGCTGGTATGAAAATCGAAGAGCGTTATGATCACGATAACGATGGGAACTATGAGGAAGAGCCTTGGACAATCCTTTATACAGGGCCATTCATGGATACCTATCCTATCACATATACAAGTGTAGGGAAGAGACAATATCGAGCGAGCGTAACTGAGGATTACGGATTATCGGCTACTTCTGAGATTGCTGCGACGAATGTGCTTAACTATGCACCGTTTGTGGACTTTGATGTCTCTGGACTTACGCAGCAGCCAGATCAAGGCGACGATAGCGCACCTGAAGACTTGGCTTATACAGGCGATTCGATTATGCGTTCGTGGAAGTTAATTCAGCCATATACAACCAACACGAATAAACCTATCGGCTGGAAGACGAGTAGTGGTGCACTTCAAACAAAGAATGCAAAAATGGCTGATTTCTTTATTAAGTACCCGAATATGGGGTTAGGGGCTAATAGTCGCTCGAAGTATGAGCTGGCTGCCGACTTAACGAATCTGCCTGTTTGGGGATTGCCAGTAGGTGCTGTAGCTGTCCCATATATTTATGCCGGTCATCGCCTATATTCTCGTGAAGGCGTGGACATGGTAGAACGCAATGCGAAAAATGGCACGGAAATCAGCAGGTTTTCTTTGTCCGAAGTAAGTGGTTTAACCTATTTAGGGGCAGATAAAAACGAGAACTTTTATTATGGGGCATGGGTTGGTGATTCTTCAAAAGCAACAACCTATGAGCTCAAGAAAATTAACAATCGTGGTCAACTCTCTGCCAGCTATACCATACCGATATCAACAGGTATTTCTTACGTGTTGTATTTTGAGGTTTCGGATGATGGGCAAAATTTCTATATGGCCTACCGTGCAAGGGTTGGTATGACTCAAGAATACTGGAATGTTCATGCTGTGAAATATTCAATGCTGGATAAGTCAGTTAAGTGGGATGTAAAAACGAACGAAATGAGATATAGCCCGACAATATTACAGAACTATAAAGGGGTTATAGACTCGGATGGGGATTTATATCTCACTTGGGGTACCTATACAACTTATGATGGCTACGAAACGTATGCAATGGCCGTTAATGGTGAAACAGGGGTTATGGGTTATGGTTCATTTACTAGTTACCAATCGGACCCTTCTTATATCGTAGCAACGTCTATCAATCAGAATACCAAGTATTTGTATTTCACCGTGGGTGCATACGTTCAATCCATGTATTCGAGTGATAGTTATATGAGTACAGGGATCTATGGATACTCCTGGAATAAGACAACGGGTAATCTATCGAGGATTGGCTATCCAAATGTTTCTTCACCAACTTCTACTGGATTTGAAAGCTGGAGTTGTGAAGACTACCCTTACTGTGATAGTTTTACAGCATTAAAATCATGGGGAGCAGCAACACCGATTATTTATCCAGATGGAACACTTTATTCTACCGTTCGTTACCAGTATGGAGATTTTAAATTAGATAGTGGTTTGAACCCTTTATATTTTCAATACAATAGTTCCAAGTACACTTTTGAGAATACAAGAGGAAATAGAATCGGGAATTCTAAAGCATTTCTAATGCCAAGCGGTAAAATAGCATATCCCATAAACGGAGCTACTGCAGATTATGCCACGGCTACATATAAGCCATATGCAGGTATAGCAGCTGCAGGTAGAGTACCGGTAGATAGCTATAATAACTACTATGGCAATAAGGTTTATCAAAGCGAGATTTTAGATACGGGCTACACTTTTCCTGGTGCTGCTCAGAAAGATCCGACATTAAACACATCCATACTGCCAGACGGATCGTTCTATGGCTTTTCGGCACCTGGCCAAGCATCTGGTATTCAATATGTATTTCCTTTTGTACCTGCGAGTGGCAGCGGCGATTATCCGAAAGTAATGGATGATAATACCGTTGAAGTTGTTGATTCCTCTTGGGCTGGCCTTTGGTATGATCCGGCGACAAAGCTGAAGAACGATCGTCTTTCCTTCAACGTTGCTGTTAACGATGCTGTGAATGATAAGCCAGTTGGTGCA
The DNA here is from genome assembly GCF_056269375.1 of Paenibacillus sp. J22R56. Lineage (NCBI taxonomy): Bacteria > Bacillati > Bacillota > Bacilli > Caryophanales > Paenibacillaceae > Paenibacillus > Paenibacillus sp. J22R56. Next base: position 815,754 of record NZ_JBWDNV010000001.1, on the reverse strand, counting down.
GCAATCCATGTACAAGATGGTAAGAACATGTACGCAGCCGAGTGGACCAAAGACAAGCTCACTTTGTATAAGGTTGCAGCTGGTTCTAAAACGGTTCTTCAATCGGTCGATTACCAACGAGCACCATTTATAACGTATCCGTTCGATCTTGAAGTTTCTAATGGAACGCTGCGCGTCTACATCAACCATGCTAAGGCAATTGAGATATCGGATAGCACCTATAGCAAAGGTTCCGTAGGCCTCATGTCACTTGGTCAGCAGCAAGCGAAGTTTAGTGATGTGAAGATAAAAAACTACGGTGACTATTATGTAGAAGAAACTCATGAATCCGTTCTTGTAGGAGAAGAGATCAAGTATGATGCATTCTTTGATGACATCGAGAAGGATCCGGAGTCATTAGAAAATTGGAGTTACCAGCATGATCCGAATTACTTCGCTAATTCACTTGGACTGAGTGCTTTTGATGGAAAATCCTTCGATACCAAGCTTCCAATGCTGGATAAGCCGGGTCTGTATAACATTACCTTTAAGGCAAAAGACAATCCACGGATAGATGAGTACGAGGAATGGTCTGAACCAGTGATTAAAAAGCTTTATGTGCATCGAAGGCCGATTGCACAGCCGGAAGTTCGTTTCACGGGCATTGTGTATCCGGAAGGAGAGACTTTGGATTACTCTACTTTTGATACCTCGTTCGACCCCGATATCCCGGATTACTTAGCAAATCGCTCATTCCGGACAAGATGGGCCGATGAAACAGGTTGGACGTCCGGCAAGCGCGAGCTTTACAGCCGCCCTGGTGTAGAACTGATCATTCAAGAGCAAGTGCAGGATGGCTTTGGGGTGTGGTCCTATTGGGCGGAAACTCGAGTTTACAAAGATGCACTCCCGGCAGCGAATCAACATCGACCACAAATGGTCATTACTTACCCAAGTGGTACATTAGCAGCTCCAACTTTGCTTGGCAGTGAACCAATTGTGCGTTGGACTTACAGTGACGTTGACCATGATCGGCAGGAGCAGTTTTATCTAAAAGTTTCTTATGTGGACAATGGAGCAACGATTATGGAAGGAACTTACCCCGGTGATGATACGTCCTTTATTCTGGATGAAGGGATTCAGCAGGGGCGGAAAATAAAAGTACAGGGCCGCGTGTATTCGAAAGGTTATTGGTCGGATGACAGTAATACCGTGTATTTCATCCTGAATACACCGCCAGTGACTCATTTGCTTAGCTTTAATGGACTGAAAGCATCGGCTCCCATCTATACGAATAATAACAAGCCGCTGCTGAAAGTATCTGTTACTGATGTAGATGGACAGCCGGTGTCCAAAGTCGATTATGAGGTGTTTTATAATGCGACAGGTGAACTTGTTATAGATACAAACAGTGCGATAAGCACAACAACCTATACATCATCTGCGCTGCAGGAAGGACTTCATAACTGGAGGGCGAGGGCGAATGACAGCTTTGCTTGGGGCAGTTATTCCGAGAATGGCTATTTCTTTGTAGATACCGTTCCGCCAGATGATACGAATGAACAGCTCGATATCAAACCAACTTCAGTGAAAGTCAGCTTTAATCCGTTCAGTGATGCAGATCCGTCATCGGGACATGCGACAAGAGCCTTTTACATGCAAAAGGTTAATGATGACGGTTCAACAACCAACATCGATTTGAACGGAAATGGAACAGTGGAATACAGCATCCCGCTATCTAATTCGACAACCAGCTATTCGGTAGGTGGATTAGTTGCGGGAGCTAAGTATCGTCTGATGGTTGTAGACTGGGATATTGCCGGTAACATGGGGAAATATCAATACATTTATTTTACGACGAACCGCCCGCCGACAGCTGATTTCGACTGGTCACCAAAGCCTGTCTACGAAGGGGATACGGTTGCATTCACAACTGCAGTAGACGATCCTGACGGCAATGATCTATCAATTACGTATCAACTTACTAGCCCAAGTGGCGTAACTAAGACCTTCTCTTACTCCTTCAAGTATCCTTATCCATCAACGGGGCCGGCATATCGTATGACTGAAACAGGGGAATGGACGATGCAGCTTGCCGTAAGCGATGGGATGGAAACTATTCAAACAGAGAAGAAAGTCAAAGTACTCGAACTTGGATTAACAGGATATGTAAAGCATACAGATCAATGGGATGATAAGAGAAAAGAATTTAACAAGAAGCAAAGCGGCAGCGAGCTGTCGCCTCGCGGTTATAGCGTATTCTGGGCTGGGGAAAAGTTCATTCTTTCCGCTGCGACGACAAATACGGGGACCGCAACAAAAGCTGACAGAGTAGAGGTTAAGATGAGGACTTACTCTGAGTCATTGTCATCATCGAACTCCTCTCGCGCTAGCTGGCAAGGTGAGTTGTGGGATGAATCATTCGAGGAATTAGTGAAAGGGCCGTTAACCTTTGAATTCACCGCCTACTATAATAATGGCATTGTGAAGCGGGACTTGGTCACAATACAAATTGAAGGGAATGTGTACGATATCGTAGGCGTACATCGATTGAAATAATGGAATATTGCTGTCCCACTCTGGACAAGACTCCGCATAAAAACGGAGTCTATTTTTTTTGTATAAATGAGTTTTAATATAATAGATTTCATAAATTATGGAAGTGAGGTATTATGTAGTGATGTTATGAGAGCAAACCGATATTGGAAGGATTGAGGATTTTGAAGAAATCGATATACCCCCTAATAGTTTTAATTGCCGCAGCAGCCTTACTATTGGGGACGAAAGTTTTTTCAACAGCCGATAAAACGACGAATCTAGACTCTATCAATGCTGAAGCTCATTTAGCAGACGCCTCTGAAATTGAATTTAACAAGACCGAAAAGACCATTCCATCAGTTGAACAGGAGAAGGCAGCTCCTGCTTCTCTCAGCACTTTTGTTGGGGAAGATTCAGAGATTACTAGCTACAAAGAATATGATACTGGCGTTAATCAGAGTGCGACAGTAACATTTGTTGACCCGTTACACTTAGGTAACGATGATACATCCACTTCACGTGCTGGTGACCATCGCGTCTATAAAAATACACTCTATGCGATTGATAAGTTGACAGCAGTAGGGATCAGTGTTGGGCCAATTGATAATCAGAAGTTTATTGTGAGTGTTGCAAATGGGCATTCAAGCGGCAGCCCATCACAAAACGTTTCTGTTACTGGCGGATTATCTATAAAAGGGACTTATAATAGTCATGTTATAGAACTTGTTAAGACTGCTTTAAACCTTTCTGTAAGCGGGACAGCTTATAAAACTTACACAGCATCTGACACGTGGACAGGTCCACCTGAAGAATCTGCATACAACTCGCGGGATCATTATGGCGGGATGAACTACGATCAATATGATATTACAATCGTGAAGTATTATTATTATGATGAATACATAGGAACAACATTCGTTGGTACAACAAAAGAAATTGCTGAGTATATTGATGTGAATGAAGTTTTAAAACCAAAAAACATTGAGTTCAGCATAGATCATAAAGTTTAATAATAAAATAATGGCTGTCCCTAATCAGGGGCAGCCATTATTTTATCCACTCTTTATTTTCGTGAAAAACTTGCTGATCGCATAATACGCAGCGCCGCGTACAGCGGATTGATCCTGCAGCTCAGCGAACAAAATCTTGAGCCGCTCGCGGTGATATGGCAAAGTCCGGCGTGCGACGGAGGTCTGAACTGCTTCCTCCAGCCATGTTTTCGCCCGGCTCATTCGATTGCCAATGATGACAACATCCGGGTTAAACACGTTGACGATATTCGAAATGCCCGCCCCCATATACTCACCAATCTTATAGAACAAGGCACGAATCTCTTCGTTGCCTGTTTCTGCTGCCTCAAGCAGGTCCTCCAAATTATCAAAGCCAAGCGGAGCAGCCTGCTCGAGCAGGGCATTCTCGGAAGCATACAGTTCCCAACAGCCTTCATTCCCGCAGCGGCAAGGCTTACCGTTATATTCGATGGACAAATGCCCAAGCTCACCGGAGAATCCGGTCGCTCCTTTATATAATTCTTTATTAAGTATGATGCCTGTACCAATACCAATCCCGACGCTGACATAGATTTGATGGGCGATACCGCGGCCAATACCGTATTTTTGCTCGCCTTGCGCACCGGCATTAGCTTCATTATCTATGGTCACTGGAAGTTGGAACCGCTCCTCAAGCAGCTTCTGCAGTTCAACATGCTTCCACTCCAAGTTAGGAGCAAACAGGATCGAGCCTTGATCATCAACAATACCAGGAGCACCTACGCCAATTCCAACGATGCCATACGGACTTACCGGTGCTTTGCCAATTAGTTCTTCAATACATTGAACGAGTTCTTTAAGGGTAAACTCAAGCTGATGCTTCTTGAGGCTCTTCTGCAATTCCGCAATAACATTGCCCTCAAGGTCGGAAAGCACGCCGCGAATATAGTTAACACCAAGGTCGATGCCTACCGCATAACCTGCTTGTCCGTTGAACAGCAGCATAACCGGTTTGCGGCCGCCGCTTGATTCCCCAGGACCAATCTCTATTATAAGATGACTGTCGATCAAATCTTGCACCAAGTTGGAGACAGTCGCTTTATTCAGCCCAGTAAGCTCGGAAATTTGCGCCCGTGAGAGGGGGGCATTTTTCAGCACGGCTTCGAGCACGATGGAAGTGTTTATTTTTTTGATCAGTGTCAAATCGCCTGTCGTCGTCACTTTCAACTGCAGTTGCCTCCGTCCATGTCGTCCATTCAGCCTATTGTATCAGAATTTGCGTAGTGAGGCTGTTGTAAAATATTTTAACATAAAAACTTAGTTTGTTTAATAGACAAACTAAGTCGCAGGTGCTATATTATTGGTGAGCGTTTTCAAAACACATTTAGCTAACGAGAAGATTGCAATTATACTCGTACATTTTAAAGGAGGATATTCATCTCATGACTTATTTCGCTAACATCGGCAAGATCCAATTCGAAGGTAAAGGTTCCGACAATCCGCTTGCATTCAAACATTATGATCCAAACCAAGTGGTAATGGGCAAAACGATGGAAGAGCACCTTCGCTTCGCAGTTGCTTACTGGCATACTTTTAACGCTAACGGTTCTGACCCATTTGGTAATGCAACAATGTTCCGCGGTTGGGATAAATTCGATGGTCTGGATCGTTCAAAAGCACGCGTAGAAGCTAACTTCGAATTCTTGGACAAAATCGGCGCGCCGTTCTATGCATTCCATGATGTGGATATCGCTCCTGAAGGTGCAACGCTGCAAGAGTCGAACAAAAACCTCGACGTAATCGTTGCTATGCTGAAAGACCAACAACAACAATCCGGCAAGAAATTGCTTTGGAATACAGTTAACATGTTCTCGAACCCGCGTTATGTTCACGGTGCAGGTACTACTTGTAACGCTGACGTATATGCATACGCTGGTGCACAATTGAAAAAAGGCCTTGAAGTTGGTAAAGAGCTGGGCGCAGAAAACTATGTATTCTGGGGCGGCCGTGAAGGTTACGAAAACCTTCTGAACACAGATATGGGCTTCGAGCTTGATAACCTTGCTCGTCTGTACCACATGGCTATCGCTTATTCGAAAGAAATCGGCTTCGACGCACAATTCCTGATCGAGCCTAAGCCAAAAGAGCCTACTAAACACCAATACGACTTCGACTCCGCTACAACAATTGCATTCTTGCAAAAATACGGCTTGAAAGACTACTTCAAGCTGAACCTTGAAGCGAACCATGCAACACTTGCTGGTCATACTTTCGAGCACGAAATTCGTACAGCTGCAATCAACGGCATGCTGGGCTCACTTGATGCGAACCAAGGCGATCTGCTTCTTGGCTGGGATACAGATGAATTCCCTACTGACCTGTACTCGACTACACTGACTATGTTTGAAGTTCTGAAAGCTGGCGGCATCGGCCGTGGCGGCGTTAACTTCGACGCGAAAGTACGTCGTGGCTCGTTCGAAGCAGAAGATCTGTTCTTGGCTCACATCGCTGGTATGGATTCCTTCGCTTGGGGTCTGAAAGCAGCTGCGAAACTGATCGAAGAAAGAATCTTCGACAACATCGTAGAAGATCGCTACAGCAGCTTCAAATCCGGCATCGGCGCTGAAGTTGTTGCTGGTAAAGCATCCCTGGCTTCCCTGGAAGCTTATGCAATGCAAAACAACCCAATCGTTAACAAATCCGGCAAACAAGAGCGCATGAGACTGATGCTCAGCGAAGTTATCTTCAGCGTTTAATCGCTGATTATAACCGGATAACGGGAGGATTATGTCAATGAGTTATGTTGTTGGTATAGATTTAGGTACTAGTGCTGTTAAGGCACTGCTCGTTGACAAGAACGGTACGGTAGCTGCGGAAGCATCCCGCAGCTATCCGCTGTTCCACGAGCATTCCGGCTGGAGCGAGCAAAAGCCGGAAGATTGGGTAACTGCTACAATTGAAGCTCTTCATGAGGTTGCTTCAGCTAATGGAATTTCTGCTGAACAAATCGAAGGCATTAGCTTCTCCGGCCAAATGCACGGTCTCGTGCTGCTGAACGGGGAAAACAAGCCTGTTCGTAATGCCATTCTGTGGAATGACACACGTACGACGGAGCAATGCCGTGAGATCGAGCGCACACTTGGTGACAAGCTGCTTGGTATTACGCGCAATCCGGCGCTTGAAGGTTTTACGCTTCCGAAGATTCTGTGGGTTCGTCAATACGAACCGCAAGCCTTCGAACAAGCAAAGCTGTTTGTACTGCCGAAAGACTATGTTCGTTATGCATTAACTGGCGAGCTGCACATGGATTATTCCGATGCTGCAGGTACGTTGCTGCTTGATGTTGCTGCAAAAGAATGGAGCAGCGAAGTGCTGGCTGCATTTGGTCTGCCTGCAAACTTCTGCCCGCCGCTAGTAGAATCGCATGGCCTTGTAGGTACGCTGCTTCCTGAGATTGCTGAGCGTACGGGCCTTACGGCTTCGACGAAAGTATTTGCCGGCGGCGCCGATAATGCTTGCGGAGCCATTGGAGCAGGTATTTTGTCCGAAGGCTTGACCCTGTCGAGTATCGGTACTTCGGGCGTTATTCTCTCTTACGAGAATGACAAGAACAAAGACTTCCAAGGCAAAGTTCATTTCTTCAACCACGGCAAAGAGGACTCCTTCTATGCAATGGGCGTTACTTTGGCAGCAGGCTACAGCCTGAGCTGGTTCAAGAAGACTTTTGCTCCTAACGAATCGTTTGATGAAATGCTGCAAGGTATAGGGGAAGTACAACCTGGTGCTGGCGGACTTCTGTTCACGCCTTACCTCGTTGGCGAACGTACACCACATGCCGATCCGGCAATCCGCGCAAGCTTTATTGGCGTGGACGGCTCGCATGAGCGGATTCATTTTGCCCGTGCTGTTATGGAAGGGATTACTTTCTCGCTTAACGAGTCCGTTGATCTGTTCCGCAGCGTTGGCAAGACAGTGGACAAGGTCATCTCCATTGGAGGCGGCGCGCAAAATCCAGTATGGCTGCAAATGCAAGCTGACATCTTCAACGCAACAGTTGTTGCGCTTGAGAATGAACAAGGCCCAGGCCTTGGTGCAGCAATGCTGGCAGCATACGGCTGCGGCTGGTTCGAGAGCCTTGAAGCTTGTGCAGACAAGTTCGTGAAGCATGCTGCTTCGTACGAGCCACAGCCTGAAGCTGTTGAAACGTACAAAGGGCTGTTCCGCATCTACCAGCAAGTGTATGCACAAACGCGCGGCATGAACGAAGCGCTTGTTGCTTACCGGGGCTAATAGCTTTACCCTATAACGCGAGTTGATACCGTTTCTTCCGTAACTGGGAGGAACGGTTCTTTTTTTGCGAATCATGGCAATCTACGTTGGAATTCATCCAGCAAAATGGTGCATCGAGACCGATGGCCTTCGCTATATTGGATTCTTTCCAATGGGATCGACTGGTTTGGATAAAATGAGGCTATTATGGAAAAAGTTACTGGATAGAATCCAACATAGCTAGCGTCAGTGGGAAATTGGGATGATTTACGTTGGACAAACTCCAATGTAGGGCTGATGTTCGCCTAGTGGATTAGTTCTTTCAAATGGTACGCCAAAAACTTGTGAAAAAGCAGAATGGAAGTAAGTAATACAACAAAAAAAGGCCGTTCCCCGTCAGCTCTGTGATGGGGGGACGGACTTTTTTTGTAATGTGGCGGATTAAGACTTCGCTTCAGTCGATACTTCTTCTTTGGAATCGGACACTAATTCCTTAGCAGATGTCTTGAATTCATGAAGCGTACGGCCTACTGCGCGGCCAAGTTCAGGCAGCTTGGAAGGTCCAAATATAATCAATACCACTACAAGAATCATCATGAGTCCTGGGAAACCTACGTTTTGCAACATACGATCATCTCCATTCGATTATTATTAGTCTTGGTTATGATTGCTTGGATAAGCCGCTACTGCTTCGATCTCAATAAGCCAGTCGGAGTTAACGAGTCCGCCTACACCAACGGTAGAACGGGCTGTCTTAGTCGGATTTTCTTTTGTATTGAAATATTTAGCGTAAGCTTTATTCCATCCATCGAAATCGAACTTGCCTTCTTTAGCAGCATCAGGCGCTATGTATACGCGCAGATAAGTAACATCTTTCATTGATAAGCCTTGCTCTTTCAACTGGGCTTCGATGTTTTTCAGAATGCTGAGGCCTTGCGTCTCTGTATTGCCATAACGATCGTAGATCGTTTTGCCTTCTTTGTTAATGACAGAAGGGACCGTGCCGCTCGTCTCGAAGGTTGCAGTGCCTGCCGGCATCGCTACCGCGCTTGAGATCGAGGATTGCGGGCTGCCGTAAAATTCAGGCTCATGAATAGGTGCAAGCGGATATTTGTTTGGTGTAACCGCTGCGTATACACTGGCCGTTGCGGCCATACAGGAAATAATAACGGCACCTGCGATAACTTTCATTTTACCTGTCATCTTCATCATTTGACCCCTCCTAGGCTATTCCTTCATGACGCGTTCATGGATGTCTGTGACAACCTCACGCGCGGATTCAATACTGCCTGCCATCCAAGCGGTAATATAGCTGATATGCTCACCGGCCAGATATACGCGGCGGTCAGGCTTACAGAGCACCGGATAGTTCGTTTTGCGGTCATCCGCAGAGTAAGATACCCAGCTGCCCTCATTATATTTAATCGACTTCCAGTTAACGGAGAAGGATGATTCAAATTCCTTGTAGTATTGCGGATGAATCTTCCCGCCTTGGGCGAGCGCATGTGCTTCGCGTTCCTTAAAGGACAAAGCACCAATTGTATCTGCGTTTGAACCTTGAGCGTAATACCCAAGCAGTAAGCCTTTTTTGGCAAAATAGTTCGTTGGTGGATAGTAGATTGAGGAGATGTCCATGTTCGTCAGCGTGTTACCGCCATAGATTTGGTCGTCTTCCTCCCAGAACCGGCGTTTGAACTGCAGACCGATTTTTCCGGCGTTGGCGTACTTGGTATTATTGATAGCTTTAGTCATCTCTGGAGAGAGATCATGCTTGATGTTCTTCAGCACGGAGAGAGGAATCGTACAGATGAGATAATCGCCTTCGATCTGTTTCGTTTCTCCATTCAAGAGGTCTTTGTAGGTAACCTGTACCTTTTCTCCGACATGCTTGAATTCGCTGACCTCGGAATGGAACTTGATCTTATTGCCAAGCCGTTTCTCGAAAGCCTTCGGAATGGCATCGATTCCACCAACCGGATGGAACATCATCATTTGTTGATCGTAGCTGTATTCGCTTGAGAAGAAATTGCCGAACCCGGAGTTAATGATCGCTTTCATGTCGAATGGATCGCGAATGACGCCTGCATCTAATCTTGATCCTGGTTCATCCTTATAACCACCGCGGGACGAGCCCTTGTAGAACAAGTCGGCATCAAGGTTGCCCTCGGAGCGGAGATACGCGACAACCTTCGCTTTCTCCTCCGCGGTAACCGGAAGATCAAGGCCTGGTTGATTAATAGCTTTGGCGAGCAGCTCGTTGACAAAGCCTTTATAATCAGCCTTTGCAGCCCGTTTCCGAACACGAGTGCCGGATAAGGCGCCGACATTCTCATTGTAATAGTAGGCACTATCATTTACGTTGTTGAACGGCTCCATAATAATACCGAACTCACGGCAATAATCCATTGTGACATGGAACTGAGGGATACGCATACAGCCTGCATTCAAATACATGCCGTCATCAAAGCGTGCAACCTGCTTTTGACCGCCCAACTCCGTCACCGTTGTACCACGGCGTACGGACCAGTTCCGCCCGCCGGAACGAGCACGAGCTTCCAGGATGGTACAGTCATAGCCTGCTTTGCCAAGCTCATAAGCAGCTGTTAGACCAGCGAGACCTGCGCCGAGGATCACGATTTTTTTACCGGAACGGCTCGTGCCTTTCAGATCCCAGCTGGATGGGGGCGTATACTCTGCTGCTTTCAGCGTTTCCGGTGTAAACAGCCCCATCGTCCCCATCACACTAAATACCGCGGCTGCCCCACCGATTTTGCCGACTGTCGTCAGAAATTGTCTGCGCGATAGTTCATTAGGTGTCTCTTTCGTTTCCATGCCCTTCAGCTCCTTCGCTTGATCGTTTGCTTCTCTCGGGAAAAAATGTAACACGGATTTTCAAGTGTTAGCCAACGTTTTGTCAGGAAGGTTGACATAGATAAAATTTATATAACCAATAAAAATAACTGTTCACTAAATAACCATTAGGTAATTATAACCATATATAGGTGTGCTTTGTGACGGTAAGTTTCATAAAAACTCAAGTAAAATGAGCGTTTGAACATCGGTTCTGTTCGTTTTGTTACATAATCTCATCTGACACCAGGTTGTCTGACAAGGGCAATCAGTCCCATTGACGGAATTTGGCAGCCCTGATAATATCTCGTTCAAGAGAACTTATGTTAGATTTCCTTACATGTTCGTTAGAGGAGGCGTCCGGCGATGAAAGACAAGGTAATCGGCATTGGAATCGTTAGTGACTTAACTGGTTTGACGGAAAGGCAAATTCGTTATTATGAGGAGAAGCAATTGATATTCCCGGGGAGGTCCAAGGGAGGCGCGCGCAAGTATTCTTTTGAAGATGTGGATCGCTTAAAAGAAATTAATGATAAGCTTCGGGATGGCTTCCATACCTTTGAGCTTAGAAAACCGGGGAGGTTGTGCAGCGAATGAAGAGGATCGAGGAAACGATGACGCTGCTCTCGCATCTGACCGAGCTTAGGCGTCGCATCTGGCGAAGTCTTGCTGTCGTACTGCTATCAATGGGAGGCGGCTTGTATTTGGCGCCTAAGTTACTACGTTATTTGAAGAGTGTGCCGCCTGGCTCTGAGATGACCTGGAATGTGTTCTCGCCTTGGGACGGCATTCGGATGTACATGTCCATTGCACTTGTTATTGCACTTACGGTGTCGCTGCCCTATATTTTGTACCAGCTGTGGGGCTTTGTGAAACAAGGACTTCATCAACAGGAACGTACAGCCGCTTTGCGATATGTTCCTTATAGTGTTATTTGCTTCCTTACCGGTCTTGCATTTGGTTATTTTGTCGTTCTTCCAATGAGCTTCTCGTTCACTTCCAAAATTACAAAAAGTATGGACTTGGTCGAAACCTACGGTGTTGCTCAATATTTCGGTTTTATGATGAATATCGTTATACCGCTTGCCATAGCGTTTGAATTGCCCGTCATTGTTATGTTCCTAACGAAGATTGGAATCCTTACTCCACAGGTGCTTCATAAAATGAGAAGGTACGCATATCTGGTGCTTGTTATTGTGGCGAGCTTAATCTCGCCTCCAGAACTCATCTCTCATTTGCTCGTATTTGTTCCGCTCGTCGTGCTCTATGAGATCAGTGTACTACTGTCGCGTGTGGTATACGGACGAAGGAAAACGACAGCGCTTGTTGAAGCATAAACCTACAGCGGAACAGCCTCGGCATCCATGCCGAGGCTGTTTTTTTATTAAAAAGTAAAAGCTTTAACCTTTTGTTCGTTAATTCGATTGTGATAGACAAAAAAAGAGAAAATGCGGCGTATTCGGCGATTTATCGCTAGCGGAAGATGTTGGTTGTTATCTATATGTGAGATATACTGACATTATATCTGAGCAAGACCAGGGGAGGGCTTCATATGCAACCAACATTCACTAGTAAATGGAAATGGAAAATATCCGTCAGTCAGCGGCTGACGTTATCCTTCCTCGTAATCGTTATCCTTATGGCGGGCAATGGCGCACTCAGTTTTGATCGGATGGGTAAGCTGACGGACAATGCACAGGAAATATCTCAGGTATGGCTCGCTAATATCAAAACGATCAATGAGATCAATTATTTGAATGAGCACATGCTGACGATTCAATACAAGATGGCGGGTGAGAGTAATCCATTGAAACGTAAGATGCTGGAGGAGGATGGAGAGTACACGATTGTCATTTTGCAAAAGAAGCTGCAGGAATTTATGGCTCTTCCGAAATCCGGCGATGATATGAACTTATCCCGTAATCTGGAAGGTGAATGGAAAGCCTATCTGGCTTTATACCGCAACGTGATCCGCTATTCTAATCAAGAGGATGAGAAGCAGATTACCGATGCTTTGATGGCATCCGAGCAATCATTCAGTACGATGCAGTCCTATATTAATACATTAATCCGTGTGAATGAAGAAGGGGCGAAAGCAGCGGAGAATTCAAGCGAGAAGATTAACCGCGAAGCGGTATTAGCTATTGCTTGCAGTCTTGGCGCAGCGTTGGTGCTGGTGCTGGCTTTGCTTTATTACATACGCAGGACGATATCGCTTCCGATCAAACGTTCTTCAGATGTGCTTGCCGAGGTGGCCGGTGGATCCTTATCCGTCACTATTCCTAAAGTAAGAACACGGGATGAGATTAGTGTTATGGTACGTGCTCTTGATGAGATGGTAGTATCGCTTCGTGAAACGATGCAAAGCGTACAAACGGCTTCGACCAATATCTCTGCTTCATCAGAGGAAATGCTGGCTGCTTCGGAGCAAAATGCAGGTGCGGTGGAGCAGGCGGCCGCGATGTTCAAGGAAGCAGCATCCGGTTCGCAGGAGCAGCTGCACAGCTTTGAGGAAATCGGACGATCTACAGAAGAGATGGCACTTGGGACGCAGCGAATTGCGGAGAGCAGCTCATTAGCTGCAGAGCTCTCGTCGAAGGCGGAGCGGCAAGCGCAAGAAGGCTCCGACACGATTGGGCAGGCGGTTCAGACGATGAGTGTAATTGATGAGACCGTTCGGTCGGCTGCCGAGCATGTCTCGTTGCTTGAGAATCATATGAATGATATTGGCAAAATCACAGATTTTATTGGCTCAATCTCGAAGCAGACAAACCTGCTCGCTCTGAATGCGGCTATTGAGGCGGCTCGTGCTGGTGAAGCGGGCAAAGGGTTTGCGGTTGTTGCAGAAGAGGTACGCAAGTTGTCTGTGCAAACGGCAGCATCCGTATCCGACATCGCCAATGTTATTGGAAAGATTAAAGCCGATACGACAGTAACAGTTGATAAAATGAATGCCAGCCGCACGGAAACAATAAGAGGACTGGAGAATGTAAATGCTGCAGGGCAATCGTTTCGTCAGATTACAACAGCAACCGGTGATGTGTCAGGCAAAATCGAGGAGGTTGCTGCGGCAGCTCAGCAGCTTGCCGCAAGCTCCGAGGAAGTATCGGCATCCATTGAGCAATTGGTGGAGATTGCACATCGTACTTATGATATTGCAAGAACGGTTGCGACTAGTGCAGACAAACAAACCGCTTCGGCGGAAGAGATTGCATCGGCCTCGAGCGGTTTGACGGATATTGCACAAGATTTGAACGATCAGGTGATGAAGTTCCGATTCTAGTCAATCGAATTATCGTTTGTAGCCACTCCATATCGATTCCGGCTTTACCCCCAGCTCTCCGGCTATTAGTTCGGCTGTGAGACGCTGGGGCTTTTTAATTTTACCATTCCGAATTTTCGATATGGTAGTTAAGGAAATGAGCGTCGATTGGGCAAGTGAAGTAGCTGTTATGTTCTTGGTTAGCATCAGCATACGTAGTTTATAAGCTGGGTCTTCTTCCCGTACCGGCACGGGCTGGAGTATTCCTGTCAGCAAGATGACATAACCTTTAAATTCTTTATTGCCGGAGTAAAAGGGCTTAATGACAGCGGTTGTCATCCGCATCTGATCACCCACATGCAGACGGATCTCTGTATTTTCGGTTGTACCATGGGTACGGGCGTATTCCATAATACGGCGCAGCGGCTTGCGGCTCTCTTCCGCGACATGATCGAATATGACCTGATTAATCAGGTTGGCCCCTCGCTGTTTGATTGGTGAGTAATACCGATTAGCGCTTGTAACCCGGAATTGTTCAGACACTCCGATGCTCATTAGTACCTGATTATCCATTGCGAATTCTTCGATATATTTCTCTTCGGATAAATCCTTACAAATAATAATAAAGCAGTTTTGTTCGCTTGAGGGGAGGCGCCGGCTGGTGAACCGTACAGGGACTGAAGCGGTCGACTTCGAGATCAGTACTTGTTCAATCGATGGTTCGTTATCCTCGCCTAGTCGTGTCATGAGCCCGCCAAAGGAAAAACCTATTCTTAACAGCCCGTCAGGGTCAGCATCCATTAATTCGGATTTCTTGTACCCGGTTAACGTTGTGAAGGCATAATTTATATCGCGTATATACCATCGATTATGCTCCAGCTCGACGATAAACATCGGATCACCTAATAAATAGAACACATTATCCATCTGAACGTCACCATCCTAGAAGTATTTTACAGCACAAACCTATACATAACATCAAATGTTAATAAATATAACGTCATTTAGTATAACTACCATTATATAAAGATTTGCCGAAATAACAACACCTTTTGGTCAATAAAATGGCTGATGTTGGGGAAGCCTAACTTTCTGGAAGCAAATGAAAGGAGATGATGGCGATGAGTTCAGCAATTTTATTTGATTTCGCAGACTCCTTCAGCGCTGCACTGGCGCGGGATACGCTGCAGGAGCTTGGCTATGAACCATTGATGCACGAAGGAAACCGTCTGCATATTCATGTGGATGGTGTAGATTTAACATCGGCGCTTGAGATTGCCATGTCACATGGCGGTCAGTTGGTGGAACAGTCTGCAATCCAGAGTGGTGCGGTAACAGATTCCGCCTATTCCATGAATGCCATTACGATTCCTGCACATATCGTGAATGAGGATTGGGTAGAGGCCGAAGAAGCTCCTGGCTTGCATAATCGGGATGATGAAGCGGATACGAGCAATGAATTTCTGCCGGATCCCGGGGAGTATGGTCATTTCTCAGGGGATGTTCATATTTAGCCAAGCGTGGACAAAAAGAAAAGCGCAGCATCAGCTGCTTAAAGCAGAGGATGCTGCGCTTGTTCCTGCACTATGGCCTGTCGTGAAGGCAGCCGTAATATTATAGCCTCCCGTATAGCCATGGATATCGAGTACCTCGCCGCAGAAGAAAAGACCTTGAGCAAGCTTTGATTGCATCGTCTTCGGATCAATCTCCTTCAGATGCACCCCGCCTCCTGTCACGAAAGCTTCTTCTATCGACAAAGTCCCGTTCACTGCAACAGGGAATTGCTTCATTCTTTTTGCAAGCTCGCGCCAAGGCTCTTTTGGAATATGATCAAACGTTGTATCGCCGCTGATCTCGCATTGACGGAGCAGAAGCTCCAGCAATCTTTCCTGGATATAGGTGCGCAGTACGTTTTTGATTGCCTTTTTAGGCTCCAGCTTCGCGAGCTGTAGCGTCTCATCGAATATCTCGGATTCCGAGCGGTCTGGAAGCAGATCAATAGTTACTAGTACGGTATTTTTTTCTTCTGCGCTTTCGGCAGCTTTCTTTAACTCTTTAACAACAAATTGACTGCAGCGCAGAGCAGCAGGTCCGGATAAGCCAAAATGAGTGAAGATCATATCGCCTTCATGGGAGACCAGCTTTTTGTTCTTTGCGTTCCAGACGCTTAGTGTAATATTGCGCAGCGATAAACCTTGAAGCTCTTTGCTGCGAATCCATGGCTCAGCCGATGTGAGTGGTACTTCTGTCGGGTACAGATCGGTAATCGTATGACCAGCTTTTTTCGCCCAAGGATAGCCATCACCTGTTGAGCCTGTATGTGGAACGGATTTGCCGCCGGTTGCGATAATGACCGATTTGGTATGGATTACTTCATTAGAAGCAAGTCTAATACCTTGAACCGCACCGTTCTCGTACAGCACTTCTTTCACAGGCATATTTGTGCGGATCTCGACGCCTTGTTCTTTTACCTTCCGAATCAATGCGTCTACAACAGTTTTTGCTTTATCTGACACTGGGAACATCCTACCTCGGTCTTCTTCCTTTAAGGCAATGCCCATCCCTTCGAAAAAGGCGATAATCTCGCGGTTGCCGAATTGGTTCAAGGCACTAAACAGAAACCGTCCGTTCC
Source organism: Paenibacillus sp. J22R56 (assembly GCF_056269375.1). NCBI lineage: Bacteria > Bacillati > Bacillota > Bacilli > Caryophanales > Paenibacillaceae > Paenibacillus > Paenibacillus sp. J22R56. Next base: position 799,235 of record NZ_JBWDNV010000001.1, on the reverse strand, counting down.
CGGGGATATTCTTGATCAGCTCATCCATTTCATTCGCGTTCGTGACGTTACACCGGCCTCCGCCGGATATACCAAGCTTGCGCCCAAGCTTATCGCCTTTATCTATAAGAAGGGTTGAAGCGCCTGCACCGCTGGCTGCTACTGCGGCCATCAAGCCAGATGGCCCCCCGCCGATAATAATGACATCAAACATCTTTTATTCCACTGCCTTTCCTACATATATAACGTTTAACGTTTACACTTGAGATACATTGTAACATTCTTTTCTAAAATAGAAGAAAGTATAATTGAATTATAACGATCACACGTTCAACCATAAAGGAGCGAGGCGCATGATTCGGACGGACTGGCGGTTCAGCGGAGCAAATGGGGAGATATATGCAAGAGAGTGGCTGCCTGACGTGAAAGAGCCACGAGGCGTCGTATGTATCGTGCATGGGATGGGCGAGCATGGAGAGCGTTATGCTTCAGTAGCGGAGAGACTGACAAGCGATGGTTATGCGGTGTTAGCCCATGATCAGGAAGGTCATGGCCGTTCACTTGGTAAGCGGGGGCATGTTTCTTCTATAGAAGCAGCCGTTCAGAATACATCGCTGTTGATGGAGCAGGCTCGCACTCGTCATCCGCATCTGCCATGCTTCCTATACGGACATAGTATGGGAGGCAACGTTGCCATTAACTACGTGTTGCGTCTTCAGCCCGATATTGATGGTCTAATTCTAAGCAGTCCATGGCTGCGCCTTGCAAAAGGGCCCAATGCTGTTATGAAAGTGCTCGCACGGCTTCTGGTGCGTGCCGTTCCAAGACTGTCACTGTCAACCGGGATCAGCCCAGATGATCTGTATCGTCCCGGATACGATCATGCCATACCCTTCATGAATGATCCGCTATGTCATAGCTCCATTACGATTCGGACTTTTCATATTATGACAGACTCCGGAGAGTGGGCTATCGCACATTGTGATGAGCTGCAGGTTCCTGTATTACTGGTACACGGGACGGGCGATAAGGTAACTTCCTATGAAGCAAGTAAGGAGGTAGCTGGCCGTCTGCAGGAACGGTGTAAATTTGTTACGTATGATGGCGGCTACCATGAGCTTCATAATGATATTTTTGCTGTACATTTATTAAATATTGTTACTAACTGGATTACAAAGCGATTGTAAAATAATGAGAGTTATGATTTAATCGGACTATCAGGGAAAGACAGGTTATTTACTATAACATGACGCATAAATATAGAATCCGTTTTGGGGAGACTGATCGTCTGTGTTAAAAGAATTGCTATTACAATTCTTTATTACGCTAGTACCTGCCTTTGCCTTTCAATTATGGCATAACTCCAGCCGATATTGGCGGAGTATTCCCGTCGTTATGGGTTTATCCAGCTGTATTGCTATGGCATTGTGCATGATATTTACGCAGGACTATTACGGCTGTGAACTGAATTTCAGGCTTACACCATTATTATTAGGTTCTTTGTATGGAGGTCCATACTATCTACTACTATTAAGTGGCGTATATACGGCGCTTCGAGTCCCATATCTCGATAGTACCGGGGAGACAATCGTATTTATTTCCTTTATGCTGATCTTTGTTGTTAGCATGCTGGCGGTAATAGGGCCATTCCAGAGGGCGAACCGGCGCAGTAAGATTAGAATGGTGATGCAGCTCATCTCGGGTATATGTGGTTTTGTGGTTATATCCTTTGCGGTTGCTGTATTAACGACTAATATGCCTGTGACAACAGAGTTTGTACTGCGCTTCGTCCTCACGCTTGTCATGTCGGTGATGTCATCATGGATTTCGGTCTACGCGGTAGAGAGCTCTAAAGAGAATGCCCAGCTTCATTATGATGTGAAGCGGGTCTCTAACAGCTATCAGCAGGAAGTAGAAAAACTCCAGCAGTTAATTGATCAGACAAATATTGCGATCATTCTGGTTAACCAGCATGGCAAGATCACCCACGTGAACAACATGGGAATCCGGCTGCTGGCTGATGGGCAATATGAGCTTAATGATATTATAGGACAATACTTCCATGAGTTTTATGACGAAGGAAAGCATGAAACGAATATTAGGCTGCTGCGAGAAGCCCTTCGAGGCCAAAGCCCTGTTCATGAATTTCTGCAGATTGAGGATAACAGTACTTTGCTTAAGACGGCATTTTGTATCCGCAATTTGCAAACGAATGTAGTGACAGGAGCGGTGCTGCTAGCACAGGATATTACGGAATTATCCTTGCTGCGGAATGAAGTTGGCAGGATGGAGCGACTCAGCTTGATCGGACAAATGGCAGCGAGCATTACGCATGAGATCCGAAACCCAATGGCGGTTATTCGAGGCTTCGTGCAGCTCATGCGGGAGCGAAGCCCCGACAATCAGCAGGCTTATTTCCGCATCGTGATGGACGAGCTGGACCGAGCGAATACGATCATAAGTGACTTCTTGTCGCTGGCCCAGAACAGGGCACTGACAATGGAGGAAGGCTCCTTGCATGATATTATCCGGGAAATGGTTCCGCTCTTAAACGCGGATGCCAATATGCGGGGTCAGACCATTGATGTAGAGCTCTGCGACTACATTCCTTTTATTCCGCTAAATGAAAAAGAAATCAAGCAGCTGCTCTTGAACTTGGCTCGCAACGGCATGGAAGCCATGAACGAGAAAGGCCGTCTGTATATACATACGACTTACATAGCTGACAAAGAAGAAATTGTGCTTCGAATTCAAGATCAAGGGACTGGTATATCGGAAGAGCAGAAGAAGCGGATCTTTGATCCATTCTTCTCAACCAAGACGCAAGGAACAGGACTTGGCCTTCCGCTATGTGTCAGTATCGCAGAACGCCACAATGGCCGAATTAACGTTGAATCGGAGCAAGGGGTCGGAACAACCTTTATCGTTTCGTTTACACGTCAATCGGCGTAACTCCAAACATAATGCTTGAGACTTGCGTACATACTATCGTTGGAAGATCAGTCACACATAGGAGGTCCTCTACGATGGCAAGAAACAAAAAAGGCAACTCAACCGAGCAATCCCAGCAAGCAGCTAAAAATAAAGCCGGCTCGGCAGCTCCTGGTGAGGCAGGCTTCGATAAGAAGCTGGATGGGCCAAACCGCCCTTCGATTTAAGGTATTCATCAATGGGTAAGGGCAAAGAGGACGATCCGTCACTTGATCCGTTCGAGATCGCCTTCCTTCCGGAATTTCGTGAGGGAAGAGGCCCGCATGAGCCGTTCGTGAACGAACATGGCGTTGTAATCGGGGATCATGACTATGATTCACCTGATTCGCCGCTTAATCAGTGGAGCACCGATACGGATCCGGCTGTAATGGCTGGTGACCAGTGGGTTCATCCGTATAAGGATATCGGGTTCCAAACCGCCGAGAACAGGGAATATTTCGAACATGGAATTGAGCCTCAGGCGGGGATTTTTATGCATTTAGACAAAAATAGTGCTTACCGGGCTGGAGATCCCCTCCTCAGCACGGAAGAAGAGTCACCAAAGCAACCGGAGTGAGTGCACTCCGGTTGCTTTATTTTCATAGCGGGCGGTATAATAGTAACTAAAATTAGGTTATTAAAAAGGAGTGTGTTTCAAATGTCGATGTCATTTGAAAGATATATGCTGGATATGGTTCAACCAATGCGTGATGACTTGACCCGAATCGGGATCAAAGAGCTTCGTACCCCTGAAGAAGTAGCGGAATCGCTGCCAGAAGCAAAAGGAACAACACTTATTGTTGTTAACTCCGTATGCGGCTGTGCTGCAGGACAATGCCGCCCAGGCGTAGCTGAAGCGCTGCAACATGATATTACACCGGATCACCTGTACACAGTATTTGCAGGTCAAGACAAAGAAGCTACGGCTAAGGCTCGTGAATATTTCGCACCGTACCCGCCTTCTTCCCCATCGATCGCTCTGATGAAAGATGGCGAGCTTGTTCATTTTATCGAACGTCATCAAATCGAGAATCGTTCTGCTGCTGAGATTGCGGAAGATCTGACAAACGCATTTGACCGTTTCTGCCGTTAATTCGCTATTTGGGTAGGGGGAGCCTGTGCTATGATTTTACAACAGGAAATAATCGAGCGCTTCGGCGTCCAGCCGGAGATTGATCCAGCTGTGGAGATCCGGAAACGTGTAGACTTCTTGAAAGAATATGTGAAGAAGTCAGGTACAACGGGCCTCTTGATCGCCATCAGCGGCGGTATTGACAGCGCGGTTACAACTGGTTTATGCAAGATGGCAACGGATGAATTGTCTGCTCAGACTGGCCAGGAGTATATGACGCTTGGCGTGTTCCAGCCTTATGGGGAGCAAGTAGATATTCAAGACAGCTATGCGACAGCGGAAGCATTTCAGCTGAAGCATAGGGTGGAGACGAATATCGGCGAAGCGGTAGATGAGATTGCGCTTGAGACAGAACATGCCTTCAAATCAATCGGGATGTCCCGCCATCTGAGCCGCGGCGGTAAAGGGAATGTGAAAGCTAGAACGCGGATGGTTGTCCAGTACGCGCTGGCTTTTGATTTGAACCTGCTTGTTGTTGGTACGGACCATGCATCGGAAGCGATTACCGGCTTCTTCACGAAGTGGGGAGACGGAGCGGTTGATATTACACCGCTTAGCTCGCTGAACAAGCGTCAAGTACGTCAACTGGCAAGCGTGCTAGGTGTGCCGCAAAGCATCCTGGACAAAGCTCCTACAGCGGGTCTTTGGGAAGGACAGACCGACGAGTCTGAGCTGGGCATTTTGTATGATGAGAACAGCGCTTATCTCGAAGGCCAAGAAATCGGAGCGGAAGCGAAAGCGAAGCTTGAGAAGCAATACTTGCGTACTGAGCATAAACGTTCTCCGATTCCGGGCGTCTGATCCAAACGATGATTTCAGGGATCGGGCATGATGTGACGGATATGGACCGGATAGCTGCTTTGCTTGCGGGCAAGGCAGGCGAGAGGTTCCTGGGGCGAGTGTTAACAAGCCGGGAGCGGGATCTGGCTGACGGCTATGATGGCAAACGTCTGGCGCAATTTATGGCAGGAAGATTTGCGGCGAAAGAAGCCGTAGTGAAGGCGCTTGGCTGTGGCATTGGTGCTAAAGCAGGGTTTAATGATATTGAGATTTTGCGAGGGCCTGCCGGGAAGCCGGAGTGTTATTTGTCCGGCGCTGCCTGGGAGCGGCTGGAGATGCAGCGCGAAAGGTATCGCATTCATATTACGATTACACATGATCGTTCTATTGCTTCGGCAGTCGCGATTGTGGAACAGGTAGAATAGATAGAAAGGCTGATTCGCTAAGCGGCTGCTGCAGCTGCTTAACGAATCAGCCTTTTTTGTTGTTCTCATTTAGGACTTGCCTGCAAGCCATTCGGCGAGGCCATCGATCTGTTCGTCTGTCAGCCGATCCTCGAAAGGCGGCATAGAACCTCCGCCGTGCTTGATCTGTTCCACAATTTCGGGCTTAGTCATTCTTGCGCCAACCTGCTGCAGGTTGGTCTGTGCTCCCATTCGTCCTTGCAGATCTGAACCATGGCAGCTGACACAGTTGGCCCGATAGACAGCTCCTGTCTTTTCTGGTGCGTCCATATGACTGGTTGAGATGGCTGAGGAGCCTGTCCCTCCATTATTTCCACAGGCAGTAAGCAGTACAGCGACGGCTGTAGAGAGTAGAATTCCTTTGGAAAACATTGTTGATCCTTCTTTCTGCTACTCTAGATTAAAATGAGTCTAAATAAATGATTTAACTTCCAATATGATTTTATCTCCATAGCCTATATAATAAAGTAAATAATTTACGAAAACTAGACAAGACAACAGGGGTAGTCATGGACACGAATGAACGAATATTACAAAGGCAATTTTCTCTGCTTGAACCAGAGGTTATTATGGCTGCCTATTCCGAAAGAGATGTCGGATGGACCGACAGTCGGGATGGTATGGACTTTTACCGGTTTATTTATGCAACTGAGGGAAAAGCTGTTGTCGAGATTAACGGTGTTACTCATAACATTGAACCTAAGCGATTGTATTTGCTCAGACCTAAAACAAATGAAACTTATGAAATTACCGTACAACAAAAGGCGAAGTTGTATTGGTGCCATTTTTCCTTGGATACGCAGGAATTCAAGTTTATTAAGCTTCTCCGAATACCATTTACCGCCTCGGTTCCGTTACCAGATGGGGAGTTTGTTATAAACATCATTCTGCGTATGATGGATGCTTTTAATCAGGAGTCAATTTCCAGCCCTCTGAAGTTAAAAGCAGCGATATTAGAGTTATTGTCTTTCTACATCGATAATAGTGCTCTTATGTTATCCAAAGTTAATTATTTCGAGATGCTTGAGAGCGGGGAGAAGTGGGCTGAGGTTATTGATTATATTGAGAAAAATCTTCATCATAATATTCAAATTGAAGATTTGGCTAAGGTCGCTTTTCTTCATCCGAACTATTTGATTACCTCCTTCAAAACAGTAATGGGCTGCTCACCTATTCAATATGTGACGGAAAGACGTCTCGAAATGGCGAAGAAGCTGCTGAAGGAGACGGATCTGCCGATCTCCGATATTGCAAGTAAGGTGGGTATGCTTAATCATTATCTGCCAAGGCTGCTCAAACGGCAGACGGGGATTACACCCAAGCAATATCGCCGGTTGATGCAGGTGGATATTCATAATATTAAACCAGGCGATGGAAATAATGAGGTGACAGATTAATGGGAGCCATTAATAATGAGGAGGCAAAAGCCTACTTCAGCCGTGAGCTGCTGATCTGGTATAGAAGGATAAAGCGGGATCTGCCGTGGCGGATGAATCAGGATCCATACCGTGTATGGGTGTCAGAGATTATGCTGCAGCAAACTCGGGTAGATACGGTTATCCCTTACTATGAACGGTTCATGAGTAAGTTCCCGACCGTTCGTGCGCTTGCGGAAGCGCCAGAACCGGAAGTACTGAAGTGCTGGGAAGGACTTGGCTATTATTCGCGTGCCCGTAATCTACAGGCAGGGGCGCGTGAAGTAGTCGAGCGTTATGACGGAGTGGTGCCGGATGATAAGACATCGGTAGCGGGTTTAAAAGGGGTCGGTCCCTATACCACCGGCGCGATTATGAGTATCGCCTTTAATCGTCCAGAGCCGGCTGTTGACGGCAATGTGATGCGTGTTCTGTCCAGATATTTTTGCCTGGAGGAAGATATTGCGAAGCCCGCCACTCGCGTGGGGATCGAAAAGCTTGCTGCATCATTAATTCCTGAAGGGGCAGCTGGTGATTTCAACCAAGCCTTGATGGAGCTTGGTGCACTTGTCTGTACGCCAAAGTCGCCAAGCTGCCTGCCATGTCCCGTAATGGAGCATTGTGCAGCCCGCATTGCCGGAAGAGAAACAGAGCTTCCAATTAAGACAAAGGCGAAGCCGCCTCGTCCTGAGAAGCGGGTATCCGTTATTGTTGCCGGTACTGGTGTAAACGAAGGTAAGATTCTGGTCCGTCAGCGTCCGGAGACAGGCCTGCTCGCCCAGATGTGGGAGCTACCGCATTTATTGGTGCCGAAGGAGCAAGAGCAAGTGGTTGAGGCGGCAGGTGAAGGCAGCGGCAGCAGCACGGAATATGCGGCAACCGGAGAATGGCTGACACGGTCGTTGGAAACGGAGACGGGTATCCTGATTCGCCCGCGTGGCTGGTTTATGGATACGGATCATATTTTCAGCCATATTCATTGGAAGATGCGTGTTTATCTGGCTGACTTAGGTCCTCATGCTGAGATGGCACAGGCAGCAGGTGCAAGCTTGGCCGCAGAGACAGCAGCAGCCTATGAAGCTGACAGCTTAAGGGACGAATATCGCTGGATTGGTCCGAAGGATATGGAGACATTAGCTTTTCCAAATGTATTCTTACGCATATTGCGAGATTATTGGACGTAAAGGGGACAATAACATGAGTGAAATGCTGGATTTATTGCTGGAGCATAAGATTGTAGCTATTTTAAGAGGAATTGAAGACCATCAAGCAGATGCTGCTGGACAAGCCTTGATTGATGGCGGCATTCGCCTGATGGAAATTACGATGAATACACCGGGAGCTACTGTCATGATCGAACGTTGGCGGAGCCGGTTCGACGGTCAAGCATCCGTAGGCGCAGGAACGGTGCTGGATGTGGATATGGCGAAGGCGGCTGTCGCTGCTGGCGCACAGTTCCTCATCTCACCTAACCTGGATGAGGAAGTTATCCGCTACGGACTTGAGAAGGGTGTCTCGGTGTGGCCGGGCGTTATGACGCCAACGGAAATCGTGAAAGCCTGGAAAGCTGGTGCCGAAGCAGTGAAGCTGTTCCCGATGGGGACGCTTGGCACCAAATACTTAACCGAAATCCGCGGACCGCTTGATTCTATTCCGATTATGGCGACTGGCGGCGTAGACCTACATAATATTGCTGAATATTTTGCCGCTGGAGCAAATGCTGTTGGTATGGGCGGCAAGCTCTTGAACCTGGAATGGGTTCGTGAAGGCAAGTATGAACTGATTACAGAGCGTGCCCGTCAATTTGTTGATGCGGTCCGTCCTTTGTAGAACTATAGACGTGCTACATGACGATCCAGCCATAGCTTGGATTGCTCAAGCATCTTGAGTGTAATCTGATGATTCACTCCACTGTACTCAATCATGTGGAGCTGCTGGGATGCGATAGCTGACTTTTTGCTCATAAAAAACCGCTGACTGTCGATCGGAACGGTTGTATCTTCTTTTCCGTGAAGCAACAGCAATGCCCGCTCATCCTCAAACGTTAATTGCGTGAACGGATCATGGGCTCTAAGCGCCGTTCGCTCCTCTGGGGTGAGCGGCGTTTTGCCCATATATTCAAGATATTTCTCCTCGAATCGAATCCACGCACAGGATCCATTAATGACGACGGCAGCTTGCAGAGCCGCATGCTTCGCGAATGAACCCGCCGCGATAAATCCGCCAGCCGAATGTCCGATGATGCCGATACGGCCGCTGGAATCCGAGATCTCATCGACGATTGAACGTACTTCTTTTACCCCTTGCAACACAATCTCCAGGAACTGCTTTTCCAGTACTTCTGGATTCGCATAATCCAGCTTGCCCCGCTGTCCGTGATACGGCAGTTCGGGGACAACAACCTTGTAGCCCCAGCCTGTAACAAGGGAGGCGAAGAACTGATAGCTTTCCATAGAAGAGCCCCAGCCATGATATAAGAGAACGGTGCCAATTGGCTGTCCTGCGGGCTCGAACTGCAAGCAAGGCACATCAGCAATACTTGTTTGATTTGGATTCATAATTCCCCTCCGACAAATAACAATCACCTATTTAGACTATCATCATTTCCTGTGGAAATCTTCCTAAACTTAAAGTTCTCCTATAAAAAACAAAGAGCCTGTGGCACGGGGGCCACAGGCTGCAAGAGAGAAATATAATAAAGGGGGGTCATGTCCTTTATTATAGATTGTGTAAATGAAATCAACCTGAGTGCAATGTTACAGCTTCATTACAAGGTTATGACTCTCTGAGCATTCTCTCAGATTTGGTGCGGGAAGTTCTATTCACCGCCATCTTCCTTGAGGATCAAAGGACCCTTTGATGTATCCCCAAGCCTTATTCGTTGGGAGTACGGTCTTTGTCATGAATGAAATTCCCAAATTCATGGGACAATAAAAAATATGTAAAAAATATGGGATGAGCGTGGTGAAGATCGATGCTATTTTCAAACTGGTTCGGAAGGAAGAAGTATCGTTCGGTTCCAGAGCAAGTTAATCAGCCGCCTAGCGACATCATAAGTACGTCTTTGGTGCAAAATTTAGCCTATTTACATAGTCAGTTCAGTCTAACCCCCGATATGGTTGTGCGGCATTTTATCATCAAGCAGTCTGGGGATCAGGCAGCGCTAGTCTACCTAAGTGGACTAGTAGATAAAAACGCAATTAATAATAATGTGCTTCGCCCGCTGCAATTTGAAACGGGAAACGGCAATGCAGTTGACGATATTACGGTAAATGTAGGCCAAGTTCAAAGCTTGTATACTTGGCCGCATGTCGAGAATGCCATTTTGCAAGGCTGTAGTGTACTCTTTGTTAATGGGCAAACAGAAGCCTCCGCCTTAGGGACGCAAGGCTGGCCGCAACGGGCGATTGAAGACTCACAGATCGAGGCTTCTTTAAAAGGAGCGCATCAAGGCTTTGTTGAAACAGGCAGTCAGAATATTGCCTTAATCCGTCGCTATATTCAAAACCGTGAATTGAAAATTAAGGAAATGGTGGTTGGGCGAAGAGGAAAAACCTTAGTTTCTATTTTATATTTAGCTGATGTCGCGCATCCTGAAGTGCTTAAAGAACTGGAAGACCGGATTCAGCAAGTTGATGTCGATGTCATCCTTAACACAGGTGAGTTAGCAGAGTTTATCGAGGACGATCCTTACTCGCCATTCCCTCAATTTATTACGACGGAAAGACCGGATGCTGCGGCTTCACAAATATTGCAAGGAAGATTCGCTGTTGTCGTAGACCGTTCACCAAGTGTATTGATAGCACCGGTCGCATTTATTTCTTTTTTTCAAAACATCGACGACTACAGCACACGCTGGCCAATCTCTACTTTTATACGAATGCTGCGGATATTCGCATTTTTCATCGCTATCCTTTTGCCGGCGTTCTACATTGCTGTTATTTCTTATAACTTCGAGATCATTCCTATTAAATTACTGCTCACGATTGGCGAGTTCAGAGGTCGAGTGCCATTCCCGCCCTTTGTGGAAGCGATTCTCATGGAGGTAACTCTAGAAATGATGCGGGAGGCTGGGGTGCGTCTCCCTGCTCCGGTTGGGCAAACCATTGGTATTGTCGGGGGCATTGTTATCGGACAAGCAATCGTTCAGGCAGGACTCATTAGCAATATTATGGTGATTGTCGTTGCCTTTACGGCCATTGCATCGTTCATCCTGCCTAATTATGATATGGTCGCAGCTGTTCGGATTATCCGCTTCGTCATGATGATAGCTGCATCAATGTTCGGCATTGTTGGCATCATTATTGCTCTGATGACCATGATCGGGCATCTGATTGCGCTCGAATCGCTTGGAACACCGTACAGTACTCCTTTCGCACCGATACGGTTTGCTGATTGGAAAGATACGTTCGTCCGTTTACCGCTGTGGAAAATGGGCAAGCGACCTTTAGGCACCAGAGCGACCCAATCGCAGAGGCAAGGATCAAATCGTCCAAAAGGTGATGGGAAATGATGAAATATGCATGCAATGAGGTCACCTCTAATCATTTTCTTACTCAGGTTGGTTTTGGAATAAAATACGTTTTTCTCGGTTGCTTACTCATATATTTATGGATTCATGATCGTTTCCAGTGGAGGAAGCGCTAATGAACAAGCTGCTCCTTCATATTATGCTCATCGCGATGGTTGTCTTCATCATTCCGGGCTGCAGTGACAGATTAGATATGGAAGATTCCTCTTTTGCCTTATTAGTAGGTTTTGATCTTGATAAAGAAAACGAGTTCATTGTATATAGTACATCTCCCGTTTTCAGCAAAGATGCCGAGAAAAAAACGCGTGAACTTAGGGTGAAACCACAGACGAATCGTCAATCAAGAGAAAAACAGGACAGTTATACGCCAGGTGTTTTCCAAGGCAGAAGTATTCAAGTCATACTGATATCTAAGCGAATCCTGCAGCAAGAAAATTGGTTCCAACTAACGGATGTTTGGTTTCGTGATCCGCAAAATTCGTTAACACCAAGGATCATTGCTTTCGATGGACCTCTCTCTGAAATTATATACCTAAACCGGAAAGATCAGCCGATGCTCCCCTTATTGCTGCGGGCTATGGTCGAAACGAAGGACGCCAGATCGGAAACGGTAAAGACGACTTTACAGGGGTTGCACCAGCAAATACGTGAGAAGGGTATCACTCCCGTTATCTCTGAAGTTCGAGTGAAAGATAAACAGATTGCGATAACAGGCACGACACTGCTGGATCATAAAGGGGAATTTGCTAATTCTCTGAACATACAGGAAAGTATTCTACTTCGAATATTGCAAAATAATACGAAAAAGAACGTCAGCTTAACATTTCCCATTCCCGGCGAAATGAAGATCGGACCGTTTCATACTGACAAATTAAGTTTAAACGCTCAAAAAATAAAGGTGAAAATCAAGACCTCCTACCTCAGGGACAACTTTCAGTTTGACATGCACATTACCATGCACGTTGGACTATCGGAGCTTTTGTTTCCTTACGACGTGCAAAGTCATGGAAAAGAGTTGGAGAATAAGATTACCGAACAAATGCAAAAGCAGATGGAAAGGCTCATAAAGAAAATACAAGCGGATAAAATCGATCCGATTGGGCTTGGGCTCTACGCGCGGGCTCACGAATATAGCCATTTCAAGGATGTAGAAGATCATTGGGGTGAAACGCTGGCCAAAGCGGACATTCATGTTTCCGTAAAAACAATTATAGGCGCTATGGGAGCAGTGAAGTAAAGCTCTAAGGGGGGGCAACAAGTGAAAAAATATGCATGGAATGAAATCACCATAATGCAGTATATCTTTCTCAACTTTGGTATGGTAGTGAGCATAGGTTTTTTGTCGCTGCCGAGAATATTAGCCGAACGAGCAGGTACGGCTGGCTGGATCGCTCTCATCATTGTTTGGTTGATCTCTATTGCAGCGAGTTTGATCGTCATACAAGTGATGAAAAAGTACCCAGATGGCACCTTGTTAGATCTATTGACGGCGTATTTGGGCAAATGGGCAGGCAAAGTCGGAGCCGTCCTATTTGCCCTCTATCTCTTTTACTACGGATACACCGGTCTTGTATATACAATATTGATAACAAAACAATATCTTTTGCAGCAAACTCCGGCGTATATCATTATGCTTCTGCTGCTCATTCCCACTTATGTCATTGTGCGGAACGGCCCGCGCATATTGGGCAGATATGTGGAAGTGATTATGCTCCTATCTTTATGGATCCCCTTCGTTTATTTGATTCCGCTTAAGGACGCTCATTGGCTCCGTCTGCTTCCTGTGCTTAAGGAAGGATGGAAGCCTGTATTATCAGCGGTACCTGGCACTTTCTATTATCATATAGGTTTTTCAACCACGTTTATTCTGTATCCATTTCTCAAAAACAAGCGGAAGGCATCAGTCGGAATCGTTATCTCGTATACACTGGCGATGCTCATGTATTTGTTCATTACCGTTATCTGTTTCGTCTATTTTGGTCCAGATGGAATTATGGATTACAACGAACCGACGATCAATATATTGAAAGCTATCGAGTTTAAGTTTATAGCGCGGATCGAAGTGTTATTTATTGCGTTTTATTTACTTATCTTTTCATTATCATGGATACCGACGATGTACATGAGCGTTTTTTGCACAACTTGGCTGGTCGGAAAGCAGGACCACCGCAATCATTTACGGCTGCTTTGGCTATTCATTGCTGTGGGCACGTTTTTCTTCATGCCTACTTTTTTTCAGAGCGAACGGATGAATACTTTGCTTGGTCAGATCGGTTTTGTTGTCGAGTACATGGTTCCTGCTTGTTTACTCCTATATGTATGGATACATGATCGTTTGGGGTGGGGGAAGCACTTATGAATAAGCGGCCACTATACGTTTTTTTCTTCATTATGATGATTGCTACCGGGTGCAGTGACCGGCTGGATTTGGAAGATTCGTGATTGAGATTGGGAGAGACAGTATTAATAGGGTAAGTGAAGGTGATACAGGGACGGTCAATCTTGAAATAGAGTACGATAAAAATGTCAAGATAAAACCAGATACGTTCGAACTTGCTATTGCAGTCGGATCAGAGGTCAAAGATGATGTGAATATGGCAGGTACGGATAATATTAAGGTACCAATTACGCTATCCATTAAGCAGTCGATCAGATGATCGGCTGCTTCTTCGTCTTTTTAGGTTAACTTTTGACCATACTGTTTGTAAAAAGAGCAGGTAAGGTGTAATTATGATCTTTAATATTATCGTTGGGTTCATCATTCCTTGGATATGCCTTGTTGTTGCACCACTTCCCAATAAACTAAAGCTAGTCCTTCGTGTTTTACCAATTAGCTCGCTTATGGCATTTCTTCTTAACGACTTTTTTGTAAAACATGGCTTTTGGATTGTTAAGCCGATTTTTGATGAGAACGAATCCTACTCGGCGATACCATATAATTTAGGTTTGTATCCAGTGTGGGGAATATTCCTCATCTACTTTATTGAGAGACGTATTTGGTCACCTATTGTTTTTATTTGTATTTGGAGTATAGGGATTACGGTTGCGGAGTACGTCCTTGTAGAGATGGGAAGGGTTGTATATGACAATGGCTGGCATATCATGATGACTTTCATTTCATACATTATGGCATTCTCAATCGTATACCTGTACAGCAAATCAAATAGGAAAATGTAATTATTCGGGAGGTAAAGCTTGTAATGGAATCTGAAAGTACGCAAAACAGGTTTATTCATGTATTAAAAAAAGGAAACACATCTTCAGCAGCCGCTGCACTTGGTAACGCCGGAATTGCAATTATTAAAGGTTTTGCTGCTGTAACTACGGGTAGTGGAGCAATGTTTGCATCAACTATGCACTCCATTGCCGATACAGTGAATCAGGCTTTTGTATATGCCGGAAGTGTCTTAGCAGAGAAAAAGCCTACGCGTCAATTCCCAACCGGGTTTGGGCGTGTAATCAACCTATTCTGTATGGTGGCCGTTATTGTTGTAACCGTTATGGCTTATGAGACAATTAAAGAAGGCTTTCATTTATTAGCTCATCCTCCATCGGAATCACATGGTTTTTGGTTGAACCTTATTGTATTACTCTTATCCGTAGCAGTTGATGGATTTGTACTCATAAAAGCGACTAAGGAAATCGTTCATGAGTCAAGGGTAGAAGCAAAGGGCTTAGCGATGGTACGGCAAGCCTTTAAAAATGTGGGTCGGGCCGCGCCCCCAACACGTTTAGTATTTTACGAAGATCTGGTGGCTACAACAGGTGCCCTCTTAGCTCTTCTTGCGGTTGTTGTAACATCGTTTACTAGCTTTGCACTGCTTGATGGAATTTCTACACTCCTGATCGGCTTACTAATGCTTGGTGTTGCCTTTAAAGTTGGTTACGACAATATGGTTGGCCTTATTGGTGTTTCTGCCCCAAAAGATGTGGAGGACAAAGTTGCTCGAATTATTTTTTCGAATCCTTATGTTACTGATATTTTTCAAATGCGAGTCCTTCAAGAGGGACGTTATTATCACGTAGAAGGGCAAGTTGAATTGCGGCCAGGATTAACGCTTGCTGATGCAGATGATATTAAATTCAAAATTAGAGATTCCCTTCTAAATGAAACGGAGATCGCAGATGTAACGATAGGAATTCTTGAAGATAACGGAGTGAGGAACTGGAACCCGGAGCCGGTTAATACATAAAAGCAAAAAGCGATTTTGAAAAGCGGCCACAAAGAGTGCTTAACATGTTGTAATGTTAGGCACTTTTTTTGTTTAATTGCACTTAAAGTGTTTCAACATTCCATATAGAGTGTAATAACTAGGAAATGCATTTTTCCGGTAGCGATAAGGGGTAGTAGTAATTCTTAAGAAAAATTCACCTTAATCTTGTACAGCTGGATTTTATGTCCACGAATCGGAAAGTCTAAGCATAAGAAAATTCGGAGGTTGACAATAGATGATCCGATTTGAGAACGTCAAAAAAACATACGATGATGGTTTTGAAGCATTAAAGATGATTAATTTGGAAATCAAAGAGGGCGAATTGACGGTATTGATTGGTCCCAGCGGCTGCGGTAAGTCGACTCTTATGAAGCATATTAACCGTTTGAACAATCCGACCAGCGGCAAAATTTATATTCGTGACAAGGACATCTCCAGCATTGATCCCGTTGAGCTGCGCAGAAGCATCGGTTATGTCATTCAGAATGTTGGTTTGTTCCCGCATATGAATATTGCGAAGAACGTAGCAGTTGTGCCAAAACTTCTCAAGTGGGATAAAGAGGTTACTACGAGTAAGGTCGATGAGCTTCTCAGTATGGTGAATCTGGATCCTGATGTATACCGGAATCGGTATCCTTCGGAGCTTAGTGGTGGACAGCAGCAGCGGATTGGTGTTATTCGAGCTCTTGCAGCTGATCCAGATGTGATTTTGCTCGATGAGCCGTTTAGTGCGCTTGATCCGATCAGCCGGGAACAGCTGCAGGATGAACTGATTCGCCTTCAACAGGAACTGAAGAAGACGATAGTATTCGTGACCCATGACATGGATGAAGCGATCAAAATCGCCGATACGATTGTTCTGATGAAGGCCGGGGAGGTTGTACAGACCGGATCACCTGAACATATTTTACGTCATCCAGCGAATGAATTCGTTACGAGCTTTATCGGCAAGAGGCATCTGACGAACGATACTCTTGACCCTGGTATGATCGTTGATGAAGTCATGTCGGTCAATCCTGTTACTGCTTCACCTGAGCGAGGGATGGCGGCTGCTATCCAATTCATGGAAAGGCATCGGGTCGACTCCTTAATTATTGTTGGTAAAAAAAGAGAGCTGCTCGGTTATGTCTCTATATTCAATGTTCTGCAGGGATATAGACATGAAGACAGTCGTCTGGCCGACATTATGAGACCTTTTGTTCATGTCGTGGAATCTGGTTCATCGGTTGCGCTTGCTTTGACGTTGATGAATGAGCATGGCTTGCCTTATGTACCTGTTGTTCGGGATGGACAACTAGTAGGACTCGTTACGAGGGGGAGTGTCGTGCGACATATGGCTGAGATGTATAATCCGGATGATATGAGTCTGGAAGAGCTTACTGCGGAGGCGGAAAAGCTGAAGGAGGAGACTCCGCTTGAACCGGCTGAGGCTGATCAAGAAGGGGGTGAGCGCACATGATGGAGTGGCTGTCTGATTATGGATCTTTCTTGTCGAGCAGACAGGGGGATATTCTGATTGCTCTGCGTGAACATATTTATATTTCTGCCCTTTCCATAATCCTTGGAGCGATTGTCGCAATCCCGGTTGGCATATGGCTTGGTGGAAGCAGGATTGGCTGGCTAAACAGTATCATATTCACTATTGCTAACGTACTGCAGACGATTCCGAGTCTAGCGCTGCTCGCCATACTGATTCCGCTGCTAGGTATCGGACGTACACCAGCTGTCTTCGCGCTGTTTCTCTATTCGATAATGCCGATTATGCGCAACACGTACTCTGGCTTTAAGGCCGTTGATCCAAATATCATCGAAGCGGCTCGCGGTATGGGCTACAGCCGCCTGCAGCGATTGCTTCGCGTCCAGCTGCCGTTGTCTTTCCCTTACATTATGTCGGGGCTTAGAGTAACAACGGTATATATTATAAGCTGGGCAACGCTTGCGACATTAATAGGAGCTGGCGGACTTGGGCAGCTCATCTTCTCCGGTATGGGTGTCAATAAGACAGAACTGATTGTGACCGGAGCTATTCTGGCTGTTCTTCTGGCGCTTGCAGCAGATTTCCTTCTGGGACTCGCGGAGAAATGGGTCACGGCCAAGACGAGAAGCGCACCGGCATCCGGTACGGTATGACAGCATGGGGGAATTGGAATGAGACATAAACAGATGCTAATACGAATGAAAGGCAAGGCGAGACTTGCGCCGTTAGGAGCTGCGTTTATCGCAGTTTGTATCTTGCTGTCGGGCTGCGGTAACAGCAATAGGATTATAATCGGGACGCAGACCTTCTCTGAACCGAAGATCATCGCGAATATGTACAAGCTCCTCATTGAGGATCGGACGAATATGAAAGTGAAGGTTATGCCTGATTTGGCGACAAGCACGGTTGTACTTGATGCCTTAACAAGGGATGACATTCAGATGGCGTCGCTTTATTCGGGAATTATTCTGGATAATTATTTTCCGATTGAGCGTACGAATGATCGGGCTAGTATTCTAAAGCAGGCACAAGAGGGCTTCGATAAGCATTATGGGCTCAAATGGTTCGATTCCTATGGCTTCGAGAATACGTATGCATTTACAGTCCGCAAGGATTTGGCAGAGAAGGAGCAGCTTCAGACCATATCCGATGTGAAGGATAAAGCACAATCGATGAGGCTTGGTGTCGATACGTCATGGCTTGAACGTGCTGGTGACGGCTATGCAGATTTTCAGAAAGTATACGGTATTTCATTCGGCAAGGTGTACCCAATGGAGGTTGCGCTTGTCTACAGTGCAATTGCAACGAATAAAATGGACATCGTAGTCGCCTATTCCACAGACGCACGCCTCAAGCAGTACGAGCTCGTTACGCTCAAGGATGATAAGCATTTCTTCCCGCCTTACGATGCTTCTCCTGTTATTCGTAAGGAAGTATTGGAGAAACATCCGGAGCTTCAGGAGGTCATTGACCTTCTCATCGGCAAGCTGGATGCCAAGACGATGATTGATCTGAACTACGAAGTTGATGTGAATAAACGGAATGAGAAAAGAGTAGCCGAAGATTACTTGAAAAAGATCGGATTGCTGAAGTAATGGAGTGAAGCGAGATGGAATTGTTTTTCCGCTATGTGCGAGAAAATTGGGTTGATCTGCTTGTATTCACAGGGCAGCATATTATGATGGTGCTGATTGGCTTGCTGCTTGCGCTTGTCGTTGGCATTCCTCTTGGTATATTGGCATCGCGAAATCGTGTGAGCGCGAGGATTATTCTGACGGTGGCGAATATCATTCAAGTATTCCCGAGCCTTGCGCTCTTGGTACTCTTGATGGTCGTCTTTGGCCTTGGGACCACAACAGTAGTTGTTGGCTTGTTCTTATATTCGCTGCTGCCGGTCATTCGGAATACGTACGTCGGCTTGACCCAAGTGGATAAGTCGATTATGGAAGCGGGCAAAGGTGTCGGAATGAGCCCGCTGCAAATTATGTTGAATGTTCAGCTGCCGCTGGCGCTGCCATTCATGCTGACGGGCATACGGATCGCAGCAGTTATTGCGATTGGAGTCGCAACCATTGCCCCGCTTGTAGGCGGGGACGGCTTGGGGCGGGAAATTTATTCAGGTATCAATATGAATAACTCTGCTCGTCTGTACGCAGGAGCTATACCTGCCGCGATTCTGGCGCTTCTTGCTGACCTTGCCTTAGAGCGGCTGCAGAATAGGGCGGAGGTTGCGAGCAGATAGATCGTCTACAAAACAAAGAGAAACCAGCGTCTGTTTCAGATGCTGGTTTCTCTTTGTTTTGTATGCTGATTATTTGTGCTTTATTATTTCAAATTAATTTTCTTGATTTTCTCCATATCGATCTTCGGTTCACGTGTAATGGTGAGTAATCCGTTAACCTCCTGCTGTACGTCGGTCAGTTGGGTGTAGCAGAAGCCGCTGACGTAATCCAGGTTTTTGATCGCTTGGGTGATGCCTTCATAACGGGCCAAGAAATCTTCTTCGTTCTTCACCTGGTTGCCGTAGCCCCATCCAGACTCGCTGGTAAATGCGATACCGCCGTATTCACTGATGATAACAGGCTGGCCTTGGTAGCTGTACCCGTTAGCGAATGGGTAGCGGTATTTGTCATGGGCGAAGTCATTGCTGAGCAGCGCGTCCTTATCCTTGTAACGTGCTTCGAGTACAGAGCCAAGCTCCTCATAGTCATGCAGCGTAATGATATCTGAGATGGTATGCTCCCAGCCATCGTTAACAACGACAGGTCTCATCTGGTCATAAGCTTTAGTCAAATGATAGATCGACTCCGTGAATTGCTGCTGCTTCCGGTCTGTGAAAATTTGTCCGATGCCCCACGATTCATTAAATGGTACCCAAGTCACAATACTTGGATGGTTGTAATGCTGGCGAACAACTTCCATCCATTCTTTAGTGAACCGCTCTACTGCGTCATCCCCAAATTCGTAAGTAGCAGCGATTTCTGACCAGACGAGCAAGCCCATGCGGTCTGCCCAGTACAAATATCTTGGATCCTCGAGCTTCTGATGCTTACGCACGCCGTTGAAGCCAAGCGCCAGCGTTTTCTCGATATCTTCAATAATTGCTTCTTCGGATGGAGGCGTCAGGTGAGTATCTTCCCAGTAGCCTTGATCGAGCAGAAGACGTTGATAAAGCGGCTGTTTATTTAGTAAAATACGTTCACCTTTAATTTGAATACGACGCATACCGAAGTAGGAATATACGGTATCAACTGGCTGGCCGTCTTTCTTCAGAACAACCTCTACATCGTACAAATTTGGATGATTCGGGTGCCAGGAATGAATTTTCCATTCGTTAACATCGTTCATGACGCTTAAGTCCAGCTTCAGGAACTTTCGGTCTGCATTCATTTCCATGGAGCGGATTAGTTTGCCGTCATATCGAATAATCGTCTGCAGAGTTAAACCCTCAAAGGAGCGGCAGCCCAGCTCGTATTCGAACGTAACCGATGCTTCTTCCAGCTTAGGTGTAATTTTCGCTCTGTTAACATGGTATACATCAACATATTCCAGCCATACGGACTGCCAAATGCCAGTCGTCTGTACGTACCAGCAACCGTAGTTTTTATCTGTCCAGCGCTGTTTGCCGCGCGGCTGCATAGTGCTGTTGGTATCCTCGACACAGACCGTGATACGGTTGTCTCCGCCAAGCTGCACAGCATCTGTAATATCAAAGGAGAACGCGGCGTATCCGCCTTCATGCGAACCGACATAAACGCCGTTCACCCATAGCTTTGCCAGATAGTCTACCGCTTGGAAATGGAGAATCACACGTTTGTCTCCCGTTTCCTCAGGAATATTGACATTGCGTTCATACCAGACGCACGGATGGAATTTCTCCTCACCGATTCCGCTTGCTTTTGTTTCATATGTAAACGGGACTTGAATTTTCAGGTCCGCATCGAGCTCACTGTACCACTTGCTGCGTTCGCCTTCAAATGAATCATCAAAGCGGAAGCACCATTCACCGTTCAATAATTGCCATTCGTCGCGCACCCATTGCGGGCGCGGATAATCCTTAACATATTTGTGCGTGCTGGTCATGTTTTTCTCTCCTTTTGTTAACCGTTAGGTTAATATAATAAGTAATAACTTTATGATTCTAGTACATATTATGTTTTAGGATATTCATTATGTCAATACAAAGGTTAATTAATAAACCATATGGTTAACTAATTAAGGAGGAAGACAATTATGAATAAACCTTTAATCATTATCATCAATGGATTTCCTGGTGCAGGAAAAACAACTTTAGCAAAGCGGCTTTCTCAAGACGTACGTCTGCCCTTATTGTCTCGAGATGGTATTTATGAGACTCTATTTGATGCTTTAGATTGTAGGACCCATGGATCACCACCTTTGCTTGCACCAGCAGCCTTTACGTTTTTATATTCTTTTGCAGGTACATTGCTGGCGGCTGGACAGTCGATGATTATTGAAGGCTTTTTTGGCAGGCCGGAATTAAGAGGTGCTGAGTTTCTCAAGTTGAAACAGGCGTATGATTATGAACCGCTTCAGATTATGTGCAGGGCCGATGGAGAAGTGCTGGTAGAACGCTATTATTCCAGGATGGGATCTGCAGAACGGCATGTTAGTCATCAGGACCAGGAGTGGATTGAACAAGAGGGCAATAAGGAGCGTCTCTTACAGGAGCAACTTGAGTCTATGTCGATTGGCGGAACAATTGTCGAGTTGAATACAACAACCGATTGTGATTATGCGGATTTACTAGAGCGGGTTATCACAGCGCTTGGGAGAAATAAATAGCAGGATACGGTGAGTGAAAAGCAGGATCGTTACTGCCCCTCTTTATGCCTAATAAATATACTAGAGGATAGGGTTGATTGTGAGGGGGAGAAGGCATTGAAAGAGAATAATAAAAATCCGAGACTTGATGTGCAGATGTCATGGTGGGGGATGTCAGGATTAGCAGCGACTGTGGAACGCAGTGCCCAAGAACAGGTAGAAATGATTGCGGAAGCGGGTTTTGACGGTATTAACGGATTTATCCCTGCTCCACAGGATGAAGATACATGGAGACGTCTTCTGGAGCGTCATCAATTATCATTTAGTGTGAATGCATACCCGAAGACTTCTGAAGACATGGAGCAATTCCTGAAAAGGGCAAAAGAATATGGCGGCATTCAACATATCAACGTTCAAGTGATGACGCCTTTTCTAATAGATGAACCTGCTGTTCAGCTTCTTCGTTCTATTGATGTTTTGTCTCGGGAGGCAGGAATTCCAACCTATATCGAGACGCATCGCGGTACAATTACGCAGGATCTCCTGCGTACTATTGATTACATCAAAGCGCTGGATAGTCTTCGCCTGACGATTGATTTATCTCATTATGTGGTGGCTGGCGAACTGCATACCATTTCGGAAGAAGCGGAGCAGTTGATTCAGACGGTTCTGACACGCAGTTCGGCCTTCCACGCCCGGGTGTCTAATGGTGAGCAGGTGCAGGTTGACGTAGGGAAAGCAGGGGAACACCCTATGATGAGACACTTCGAACGCTGGTGGAGCGATGGCATGAAGAATTGGCAATCGGGAGCGGGAGAAGGAGATGTGCTGCCGTTTGTTGTGGAGCTTGGTCCGCCGTCCTATGCGATAACGACAGATGAATACGCCGGACGTACCAATGAAATTAGCGACCGATGGGACCAGTCGTTGTTCTTTTTGAATACAGCTAAAAGACTTTGGTTAGAAATAAGATAACCGTTAGATCGGGGAAGCATAACTGATAAGAAACCTTCCATTAAGTTATTGGAAGGTTTCTTATGTAATTGGAAAAAGCGCTTAACATGGTTGAGTCCATGGTGAGCGCTTTTATGTTGTGATTCTATTAATCGAACGACAGTTTTGAAAATCCGCTATTTTCTCCCCTCTATTCGTACAATCCGTAGCAGCTATATCTGTATATTCTATGAATAGACGAAGGACATTCCATCCAATAGCGGATACCGAATGCCATTCCATGTCACTTTGCCCTATATCATATCCGTCTAGTTGTAAAGGTAGGAGTCTTTCATTCAATTATGAGCATCTACAGGAGCGTGAAGATCTACTATGTCCGTGAAAGTATGCTGCAAAATATGCTTCAAAACTAAAAAAAGCTGTACCTGTAAAAAAGAACACCACAGAGCTAAAGCATGCTTGCCTAAAACTAACCAGCTTGTGAACGTACTCAATACGATCAATGAGCAGCTTGTCGGGTTGAACACAAATCTGAACGACAACATCAATAATTTGAGCAACGTTATCAGTAATAACAATAGTAACTTAAATAGTAATGTGACGAATGCGATTAATACGCATAATGCGAGTATAACAAACAGTATCACGACGAGCACGAATACGATTATCAGCAACATGAATACGGTTAATGCACCAAACTGTGAGGTAGAGAGAGTCACCCGCTGGACCGATTTCACCGTCCTCTGTGGAACAAGTCAAACTTATTTTGAGAATCTGTCTGCGGCAACACCAGAAAAAGTCGTTATACGCGCGGGAAGCTTTATTCCTTACGGGAGCCCATGCAGGGCTGTATTGGTCATTATAAAAATGGACGGCACCACAATCGAGCAAGAGCTGCCTCCGCAGGGTGCCGAAACGAATATTACGATTGATAACTATGCAAGTATTTCTATTCGCTGTGAGCGGGAGGATGTGGAGGTACCGGATGGCGCTTTTTGCGCTGGTTTTATTGAAGTGAAAGAGTTCTTCTGCCTATGCTGCTCAGTAGATGCCGCTGCTTCTTAAAAAAGAGGAGGGGTTCGTTCTGAACGATTATCAAAAGTTAAGCCTACTGAATCGATTGTCCCGTATTGATTTGCCGCAAATGACGGCCCTAGTGCAAAACAATGCTGATTATACCGTATTATTGGAAGCTTTCGAGACATTGATGCTTGAAAGAAGTGATGCTTATCGCAGTTTCTTGCTGAGGATTCATTCTCCCAATCCACATACGTTGAGTGTGGTAAGAGAAAGATTTATCAGAGATGAGATTAACAAAAATCCACATTATCGATATATCTATTCGCTGCTTCAGGAGAAGAACAAATCGGTGGACTGCGGCTGCGGCAAGAAAAAATAATAGGAGCGTGACAATAGGGTGACAGGGAGTGTCAAAATAAAAGGTAATGGCAGTCATAAGCATGCTAGGCTAATAAAATGCAAAAAGGGTCCGGTGAAGCATTCAGGAGTTAAACAAGTTGTAAACCTGCTAAACACGATTAACACCCAGCTTATCGGAATCAACAGCAATTTAAACAGTGATCTGAATAACCTGACCAGTGTTATTAATACGAGCAACAACAATTTAAATACAAACCTGACCAACTCTATTAATACTTTAAATGCCAGCTTGCAGAATACGATAGCTGCCCATACCAATACCATTATTAGTAACATGAACACAATTAATCTGCCCAATTGCAGCATTGAGAGAATTGAAGGCTACGAAAATTTCTGGATTCCTTGTGGAACAAATGCTGTCCTATTTAACAATCAATCTTCAGCATCATCCGAGAGAGTTTTTATTACGGCTGCAAGTAATCAAACATGGGGTAGTTCTTGTCAAGCCGTACTTGTTGTCGTCAAGATGGATGGTACCGTAATTGAACGTCCGTTGCCACCTCGAATACCACCTACTTCAAACCAAGAGATCCACCTTATTGTCGACAATTATGCAGCAATTTGGATACGATGTGTCTCAAGCGAAACACCTGTGCCAGAGGGCGGATTCTGTTCGGGCTATGTTCAAGTCACAGACTTTGTTTGTATTTGCTGCTCTCCTGAGAATGCAGTTTAAAATAAGGAATGGACACATCCATGCTGGAGGTGTCCATTTTCTTCTTTAGATCTGTTACAATAACGTCTAAAGAGGTGATGGCCATGCAGCTGGATTCGATCGATAATCATATTTTGCTCAGGCTGTCTCAGAACAGCCGGATTTCATATACCGATTTGGCCAAGGAAGTGAGCCTGTCGGGGGTAGCGGTGAAGGAACGGATTGACAGGCTTGTGAATCAAGGCATTATTGAGCAATTCTCGATTGTTATCAATGCCGAGAAGCTGGGGAAAAAAATTTCCGCCTACTTGGAGCTTGAGGTAGAGCCTGCGCATTTGGATGAAATTCTGGAATCGCTTAAGGCGAATGAACGTGTCGTTGTTCTCTATGAAATGACGGGGCCTTGTCTTCTTCATGTTCACTATTTGGTGGAGGACATGGACGAGGTGGATCGATTCATGCACGAATCAATCTATTCACTGAAAGGGATCCTGCGCGTCGAGAATCAAATTCTGCTCAAGCGTCACAAGAATCAGGATGGCTTGAATATTTAAAGGAAGAACCGCCGGAGGCTTGAAGTCCGGCGGTCCTTTTTAGTAAGGGATGAGTGCTTCTAATTAATTTGTTTTCGATAATACGGATTTGTAGAAGCTTGCAAAGTAGTCGCTGACTACCGCTTTTTCGTCGGACAGCTGTACAGGTGCGATCAATTTAATCTTTTCGCCATTGTACGTTGCGTTTGTTTCTCCAAACTTAAAGGCAAGTTTGTTGCCGTTATAGCTGATCGTAACTGTTTGAGCCCTGTTTTCCCAGCCAACCTTCGCACCAAAGTTTTCAAAGCTTGCGCGCAGACCTACTGTTTTTTGTTCCGCCTCACCAAACTGCTCTTTGCCGATCACGGCATGAACACCCCAGTTACCGTCAACAACCTGCGTAACGCCGAAATCAGTGGATACTGACATAAGGGAGTAAGCCTCGTCTTCGGTCAGATCCATGCCTTTCATCAGAAAATCCTTCGTTTTATGCGCAGCATCCTTCATCGCTTTATCGATTGAAGAGTTGTTGTAAATGTCTTTCTGTGCATTATCTCCAAGCTCTGCCAAGTGGTTCGCGTAGCTGAAGCCGTGTACAACCCACTCGTTCTCGTTCTCGAGCAGCGGATAATTGAGGTTGCTTAGCTTCTTATCCAGATCTGCCTTCTTATGAAGGATAACCTGAATATCGCCAGTCACTGATGTTTCGATTGCTGTTCCGTTAATTTCCGAATCCCCTTGACCTGCATGTGGATCACCTACCGACAGCAGTGCGCCTGGTACGGAAACCGGATAGTACATCGACGCGCCTTCAGTTACGCGCCAATCGTCAACATTACCGCCAAAGTAGGATGGAGGGACGGAGTCAACGATATCCGCTTCTTTTGGAGCAACGCCCATCGTGCCAAAATGCAGTCTTACCGGAACCTTCACACCCTTCAGCACATTAAAGTTCTCTTCAACTTTGTCGTGGTCTACGATCACGCCTGGATAATCGATCGTTGGGTGTACTTTGCCATCCGGATCGGTCTGAGGTTCCCACTTGAAGTTGTATACTGCGGTGGCATAATCCGTTACTCCGTCAGAACTCATCTCATAGATCGTGACAACCTCACGTTTCTTTGGCTCCTCGACCATGTCGCCGTATAAGTACCCCCAGTTGGCGGCAGCGTTGACGCCGTAGGTTTTGCCTGCATATTTCTCGTTGCCGTTAGGACGAAGCTTCATGTCCAATATTTTCACTTCAAGGACGTCCCCCGGTTCTGCCCCTTCGACAGCGATAGGTCCGGTCATAATATGTACGCCAGGTCCGCGTAAATCTTCGTTCTTCTCAACACTATCCCAGTGGAAAATATCTTCTACGCCGGCATCGCCCTCAATCATTCTCTCATAATCATCGCCGGAATGATGAGTGATCGCTTCGATCGTAACAATGTCTCCGGAATTGACCGTGAGCGCAGGGTCACCTTTTCCGATATTCCCCCAACGGACATTATCTGCGTTTGCTGCAAGATAATGTGTTTTTGACAGTGGTTTCGTGTCAGCATTCGCGACATAAACAGGCGAACTTAGCACCATTAAAGCAGATAAAGCTGTTCCAACCTTCCATGACATCCGTTTCCCCATACTCAAAACTCCTTTTTCTATTAGTTTGTGTAAGTTTTCCTAACATGTTAGTGAGACTGAGTATAGCAGATGGTTTCGAGATTAACAATATAAAGTTTTTGTTGTTTTTAATTTGATATATTAAGTTATTTTGTCTATCTGGTTTAAAAACTTAATTACATGTTTGCGATAAGCATAATAGGTCAATTCATAGCATAAAAAGTGATTATCAAGCTGTCCTTTTATATCCTAATATGTAGAGGTAGGAGGGGGACAAGATGACATTGGATTATGAAGCTTATCTTTTTGTACATTTTACCGGCGAGCATGAGGATGGAGAGCAGGTTTATTTCTCTGTAAGTCAGGACGGACTGCACTGGAATGATCTGAATCAAAGCCAGCCTGTATTAAAATCTGGTATCGGTGAAAAGGGAGTGCGGGATCCATTTATCATCCGTTCTCCATTGGATAATAAGTTCTATATCATTGCTACGGATCTGCGGATTGCAAGTGACAAAGGCTGGGATACCGCGCAACACCGCGGCAGCCGCTCGATTATCGTCTGGGAGTCTTCTGATCTAGTGAATTGGTCGAAGGAAAGAAGTGTAGAGCTTGATCTTCCGTATGCGGGCTGCGTATGGGCGCCGGAGACGATCTTTGATGAGGAGGCCGGTGAACATCTCATGTTCTGGGCTTCGATGGTGAAAGAGGGAGACAAGGAGCCTAAGCAGATCATTTACAGCTCTAGAACGAAGGATTTTGTTACCTTCACAAAGCCTGAGAAATATATCGAGCGTGGCAATCATGTCATTGACACGACGATTATCAAAGAGGGTAATACGTATTACTGTTACTCGAAGGATGAAACAACGAAGTGTATTACGGTAGAAGAGAGCAGCTCCTTATCTCGTGATGCTTTCGTGGCTAAGCGATCATCTGTTTTGGACAATCTGTATGGGGTTGAAGGACCGGAGGTGTTCAAATTTAATGACCGGAATGAATGGTGTCTGATGGTGGATCAATATGCAACCGGCAAAGGGTATTTGCCGCTTATTACCGAGGACCTATCCAGCGGTCAGTTCCGTGTTTTGAACACGGAAGAGTACGACCTTGGAGCAGCAAAGAAGAGACATGGATCTTTCTTGAACCTGACTGGTGATGAATATAAAGCATTAGTGGAAGCATGGGGCACGTCGGCTGCCAAGTAAACGGCAGTCAAGTATAACAAAAAGCTTAGCATTGAGTACTCAATGCTAAGCTTTTTGTTATGCTCATTAGCAGCTGTTTACTCCGATGTAACGATCACTTGAATATCGTATTCGCTGCATATTTTGTTAAATGGAGCTGGCGGCTCGCTATCTGTGATCAGTACGTCGATGTCGTCAAATGGACATACACGGTGAAAGAGGTTTTTCTCGAATTTGGCTGAGTCTGCCAGAAGAATAACTTGATTGGCCCGCTTAATCATTTCACGTTTCATGTAAGCCTCTTCCACTGTAGGTGCAAATAAGCCCTCGGCAGTAATCCCGCATGTTCCTAAAAAGAGCTTATCTACTCGGATGTCGCTAAGCATCTCTATTGTACGAGGACCAAATGCATATCGATGCCAGGCGTGAAGCTCTCCGCCAAGCATATGGGTTGTCGTATGCGGCTTGTCGCAAAGAATAGCTGCGATATCAATCGAATTGGTGACCACGACGTTGTCTTGGGTGGACATGAACTCGGCGATATATTGTGTCGTTGTTCCTGTATCCAGCATCAAATAATCGCCGTTCTTGATCAGCGAGACTGCAGACAAAGCGATAGAACGTTTGCTGCCAGCATCGGTGAGCCGTTCTTTGTAACTATTGATATGCTTGGTCATGGAAGGCAGTATCGCACCGCCCCGTACGCGGAGGATTAGACCATCCGATTCCATTTTGACCAGATCACGTCTGGCCGTATCGTAGGAGACCTCATACATCTTACAAATATCGGTCATACTTATATTTTGATTCAGCTTCAAATATTCAATGATTGATTTGATCCGTTCTTCTTGATTCATCATGTGCCCACCTTATAAGTGCTTCTTCTCTCATTATAAGCAAGCGGTGACTTATGTACAATCATTTCGTGCGTATTTTGCTTATTTAGTTGCGTAATTTCCAGATCAATAAAATTATTTTAATTACACATTTAAGTTAAATAATTAAATATTATTGAAAACCTGCAAGCTATCTCTTATACTGGTGAAAAGAAATGATGGAGAAGGAGTGCTTAGAAATGAACAAAGTGAACGTAGGATTAGTTGGTTTCGGACTATCGGGTCAAGTCTTTCATGCACCAATCATTCAATCGATAGATGGAATGGATATTGTGAAGGTCGTCTCAAGCAACCCGGAAAAGGTGGCGCAATACCTGCCGCATGCGGCAGTTGTAGCTTCATTGGATAACTTGTTGTCTGATGAGAGCATTGATCTCGTTATTATAACTTCGCCTAATCAAACGCATTATCCATTTGCCAAGCAAGCGCTGCTTGCTGGTAAACATGTCGTTGTAGAGAAACCTTTCGTTATATCGTCGGAAGAAGCTGCGGATTTGATCGAGACAGCCAACCAGCAAAACAAGAAGCTCAGCGTGTATCAGAACCGGAGATGGGATAATGATTTTCTAACCGTTAAGAGCCTTATCGCTTCCGGTCAATTAGGGGACATCGCCTCATACGAGACGCATTATGACCGTTACCGGCCGCAAGTATCCGACAGATGGAGAGAGCAGGCTGGTCCAGGCTCCGGAATGCTATACGATTTGGGTGCACATTTGATTGATCAAGCGCTGCATTTGTTCGGGAAGCCGGTAAGTGTGTATGCGGATCTGTTTGCTCAAAGAACAGGATCTGAGGTCGTTGATTATTTCCACCTTGTATTGACGTATGAGAATATGCGGGTAATTCTCCATAGCGGTTCTCTTGTCATGCAGCATGGTCCAAGGTTCCAGGTACACGGCAGCCAAGGCAGCTTTATCAAGTATGGTCTGGATTCGCAAGAGGAGATGCTGCGAAATGGCGGCTTGCCGGGGCAGCCTGCTTGGGGCAAAGACCGGGAAGAATGGTATGGCGAGCTTACTTTAATGGCTGACGGTAAAGCTGAGACGAGTAAGGTTGAGACCCACCAAGGAAGTTATGAACGCTTCTATGAGGGGATGTACCAAGCGATAACGGACAATAAGCCTGTGCCGGTTGCTGCGGAAGAGGCAAGGAATACGATCAGAGTCATTGAACTCGCGATGCAAAGCAGCGCGGAGAAAAGAGCTTTGCCTTTTAATTAAAGCAACTATTGCATGAAGTAGAATAGCGCTTAACATGGTCATTCCGTGGTAAGCGCTTTTTGACTTGTCTACTTGCATGAATACATATTATCTTGAAAAAAACGGGAAACTGGAAATAGTTAATCGGAGGGAGTGCGATCAGGATGGGCAGCCAAGTGGCATGGTTTGATTCAAATCCGATATGAACGACGATAGCCGTGCCGAACTCGAACAATATCATTAGGGAAAGCATCTGCTTAGAGCTAATGGTTTGTTTGTTCCCCAATATCATTTCCCTCCCGAAGTCAGCAGATTTTCTCGCTAATTATTTCCAAGAACGAGCTGGAATATGTAACCTTCAGGTATTCCATTCAATTGGCGAGTTGCCAATTAAGCGTGTATCCATTACAATACTGAATAAATGTTCAGTATGAATGATCGGAGCTCAAGTGAGGTGAAGACTAGATGAATAAGAAGCAGCAGCAAACCGAGCAGACAAAGAAGAAGATAGCTGATGCCGCCCGAGCTTTATTCGTGCAAAAGGGCTACAAGGCGACTTCCATTGAAGATATCGTGAAAGCGACAGGCTGCAGTGCAGGCAACATTTATTATCATTTCAAAAGCAAGGAAGGACTGTTCCTGCATCTGATCGAGGATTGGAATACGGAGTGGGAAGTGAACTGGCTGGCGAAGGAGCCTCTTTACCCGACAACCATCGATAAGCTGTATGGGATGGCAGAGCATCTGGCGGAAGATCAGCTGAATCACCCTCTTACTAAGGCTGTTGATGAGTTTTTTTACAATGCAGAGAAAAATCCTGAAGTAGAAGAGCGCATTAATGAGATGGTTAAAGGTTATATTGATTTTAACCGAGAGCTGTTGCAGCGGGGGATCGATAATGGTGAATTCGAAACGACGAATGTGACCGGACTCGCTATTATTCTGGATAGTCTGATGTACGGTCTAAATCAGCATACGAGAAGAATGGAACGGGATGAAGCGCTGGCGGCTTACCGGCTGGCGATAGATGTGTTCTTACACGGCATTGCCAAGTCGGGCCGCTAGGCCTTTTTTTACGCAATAATCTAGAATGAATATTCAGTATTATGACAGCTTGGAAATCGGGGGAATAAAGAATGACGTTGTTGCTAAAAAATCGGGGAGCAATGCTCATCCTGATGTTTAATTTACTGCTAGTCTTCACGGGGATTGGGCTCGTTATCCCAATCATGCCGAAGTTTATGGAGACGCTGGGCATTACGGGAGGGATTGTAGGCCTTCTCGTCGCTGCCTTTTCGCTGACGCAGCTTCTGTTCTCGCCGCTCGCCGGACGTCTGTCGGATAAATTCGGCAGGAAAAAGATGATCGTCATTGGGATGATTGTATTTGCTGTATCGGAAGCGATGTTCGGATTTGCTTCTTCTTCCGTCCTGCTGTTTGTGTCGAGGTTGCTCGGCGGCATTGCTGCAGCAATGATTATGCCTGCGGTTATGGCTTATGCAGCTGATGTTACAACCAAAGAAGAACGTGCCAAGGGAATGGGCTTTATCAACGCAGCGATTACAACCGGATTTATTATCGGTCCTGGTATTGGCGGCTATATTGCCGAATTCGGAATTCGTGCACCGTTTTATGCTGCTGGGGCAGCAGGTCTTGTTGCAGCCCTCATCAATCTGGTGAGTCTGCGGGAGTCGAGACCGGTAAAGGAAGTGGGAGAGTCCTCAACTGCTCCGTCTACAATTAAAGCAAAAGGACAGGGCGGCTTTCTTAGCCAACTGAAGCATTCCTATCGCGAGCCTTATTTCTTAAGCTTGATTATTGTATTTGTCTTGTCCTTTGGGCTTGCGAATTTTGAGACCGTATTTGGATTGTTCGTTGATCATAAGTTCGGCTATGAGCCTAAGGATATCGCCTTTATTATAACGTTTGGCTCGATCGCTGGCGCTGTCGTCCAGGTGACCATCTTCAGCTGGATTTTGGAGAAGTTTGGCGAGAAGCGTGTCATTTCGATCTGCTTGTTGTTCGCTGGATTGTTTATTGCGCTGACGCTGTTTGTCCATCAATTCTGGATGGTATTTGCTGTTACGTTTATTATTTTCCTGGCAATCGATATATTAAGACCGGCGATCAGTACGCAGATGTCGATGGTGGCAAAGGATCAGCAGGGTTATGTAGCGGGCCTGAACTCCGCCTTCACTAGTCTTGGCAATATTGCAGGACCCATCATCGCAGGATTCTTGTTTGATATCGATATTAACTATCCGTACGGGTTAGCTTGTCTAGTTCTGCTTGTAAGCTTCCTGTTGACGTTAAGTGAAAGGAAACGAAGTCTGCAAGGTACGCGTACGTGATAGTTCTTTGACTTCCCGTTCCTTCATACAGACGTCGGTATTTTTTATACCGGCGTCTGTTTTTTTTAAATATAAGCCCACGTATAGATTCTCTCTCTCTATGAGGGATTATATTTTTCGCGAAACGTTTGCTGCTCCTCCTAAGGACGGCGTAGCCGTTTACACTTATTTAATGCCATTATCAAAAAAAAAGAGCAACTTATCCCAAAAAATGAGGCGCTTACCGACTTTAAAGTAAGCGTTTACACTAAGGGTGTCGACAAATCAGTTGTTTACTTCCGAGAGGAGGAAGGCTAGCCGTTGCAAGCTTAGCAAGCATCCATCGTCAGTCACAATCATTAAATTGGGATGAATAGGATGGTGTCAGCATGGTCAGTACGAAGGGGCTAAAGAGAAGAAAAGTAACGTCGGTCTTATTGGCAGGTACATTATTGCTTAGCGGTTCACTGCAGGTAATGCCCGGTAAAGTCTCAGCAGATGCGGTTAGCTTTAACACGCAGGTTGGCGGCATTTTTGATGGAATGCCATTGTTTGATGGAGTTCCTTCGCACTTGGATGCATTCGTTGATACTTACTTTAATTATGTCGGGCTTGAAGGTGCAGCCTTGTATGCAACGGGTATCCGCGACAATTATACGTTCGTTATGGATGACAATCCGATCAAGGGGAAAACCGTACCTGGGGGCATCTCTGCGGCAGATAACGTGTATGGAGTATCAACGGATTTTCCGGCTCTTGTAGGTTTGGGGCAGACTTGGAATAAGGAGCTTCTGACTCAAGTAGGGCAAGTGATGGGCAGTGAGAAAATCAGCCAAAACAATGTAAAACAAGGCACAGCTAATATTCACAACGGTTCTAATACGTCCAGACTGATTGCTTTCACTGCATTATCGGATATGCGTATTAACCCGCTTAACGGACGTTTCCCAGAGGGCTATGGTGAAGATCCGTATTTGTCGGCAACGATGATCGACAATATGGCAGCAGGCCTGTCCGGTACGGATCAAAGCTCGAGTGAAGACGGCTTCTGGATCCGGGCAATTGTAGGAACCAAGCATTTCTCCATGTACAACGCGGAGTGGTACCGGCAATCTTCCAGTACGGCAGCCGGAGCAAGATCCATTTACGAGTATCAGACTCCATCTGCGTTTAAGGGATTACAGTCGGGTTCAGTATCTGGCATCATGACCTCATTCGGACGTACAAACGGTATTCCTAATATTATTTCTCCTTACATGATTCTAGGCGATAACATGGCCAAGTATGGCATGTACTCCTCGCCGGACTTTAACGGGGAGCAGCATTTGTATAACACAAGCTTCGGGAACGGTTATGACACGCAATACACTTTAGACCGCAAACATGCGCTTGCGCTTATGGTGCTTGGTCATTCGGAATCTGTTCGGGCAAGCGGCACGGATAAGACGGATGTCGTGACACTGGCGAACGCTGTTAAAGAAGGTTTGTACGGCATTACCTTACAGGATGTTCAAGCATCTGGTCGTCCACTTATCAATCAGCTTGTCCGCGCAGGTATATTTAACGAAGTGGATCAGAATGGTATTCCTAAATATTATCCTTTTGCCAGCCAGGCAAAGGATGTATCCTCCAATCTCACCAGCTTTAGCACCACAGCCCATCAAGAGGTTGCTCAGCAGGCTGCGAGAGAAACCGTTGTACTGTTGAAAAATACGGACAATGCGCTCCCTCTGGCGAAAAACAAAAAAGCAGCTGTCATCGGAGCTTATGCCGATATGCGTATGAAAGCCCAATACTCGGCGAGCACTCCAAGCCTTCCGACGGCAGGGAAAACACCATTATTCTCTATCTTGAACACGATTGGCGCTTCCAATGTGCAATTTAATACAGGCGGCGAAGTTATCGCGCTTAAATCTAAGGCAAACGGCAGGTACCTGACTGCTGGATCTGCTGCAGGAGCGCAACTGTCAGCTGACTATACGCCAGCTGGAGAGACATTCAACAACGCCCAGCTGTTCGAGGTTTATGATTGGGGTCAGCAAGCGACAAGTCTTGTCTCCAAGGAAAACAGCCGCTGGGTTACAGCTCCAACCGCAAATAACTCGGCCGTTGGGAATACGGCAACAGCAAGCCTGCTGCTCACAAACCCGGACTGGTCTACTCTTACTTCTCTGGGTAATAACAGCACTGTGCCTGCTAAGCTTCGCTTCGAGAGCAATGCGGACAATTCCGTCTCCATTATCTCCGGCGGGTTAGGCTTCCAGACGGGTGTATACAGCGGCAGATTCCTGACAACTGCAGGGGATGGCAAGATCGCAACTGGCGCTGCAGCTATCGGTAATCAAGCGAACTTGAATACACGCGGCGATGACGTGAAGTTTGAGAAAACAACAGTGAAGGAAGCAGGCGCGGACGCAGCTGCATTGGCCGAAACACAAGATTATGCCCTTGTATTCGTAGGCGCGCATCCAAGCAACAGTGCGGCAGAAGGCAATGACCGTGCCGATCTGTACCTTGGGGCTAATGATTACAAGCTGGTGAAGAACGCAGCCGCGGCTTTCGCAGCGAAGAACAAGAAAACGATTGTGGTACTGCTTGCAAGCTCGCCGGTTATTATGGAAGCTATTCAAAATGACCCTAACGTATCTGCCATCGTCGAACAGCCATATTCCGGTGAGTTCGATGCGCAAGGTCTTGTCGATGTACTCTATGGCGACTATGCACCTACGGGAAGATTGTCTTCCACTTGGTATGCAGATATGTCTGCACTGCCAGCAATCGATAAGTATTCGATTCCAGAAGGCAATGCAACAACATTAAGCCAGATCGATCCGCGTTATACCGTTGATATGTTTAATGCAGATCCGGTTGAAACGAAATTAACGTACATGTATACGAGTGCTCCAGTTACGTATCCATTCGGATATGGACTTGGTTACGCTGAATTTACTTACAAAGACTTCGTCTCTCCGTCTACAACCAGCAGCAGCTCGCCATTCAACGTGTCCGTCGAAATTACGAATGAGGGCAATATTGCAACATCAGAAGTAGTACAGCTGTATGCGAAGAAAAATGGCTCCGCATACGGTGCCGAGACACCTCAGAAGAAGCTTGTTGGTTACGAGAAAGTATCGCTCACAGCAGGTGAACATAAAGTGGTTACTCTGACTGTAGATCCTAAGGATCTCGCTATCTGGGATGTGAATAAGGGAGATTACATCGTAGAGGACGGCTCCTATTCGCTTTTGGTAGGCCATTCGTCAGATGATATCCGCTACACAAGTAATATTACGATTGCAGGTGATCAGCTTTCTACCCTCCCTGCAACAGATAAGTTTAATGTGTTCGATCATGCCTTTGCTGCAAGTTATGTGAACTATTCGGAGGCTTCCAAAGCCCGGACGGTAGAGAGCTTGAGAGACGACAAAGTAGCAGGCGAATACTACACCGTTAATTCGAAGAAACAAGGCTCCTGGGTAGCCCTTCCGAAAGCTGACTTCACCGGAGCTAACACCCTTGTAGCCAGCGTTGCGAGTAATGGAAGCGGCGGTAACATTACGTTAAGAGCCGACTCTCCGACCAA
Source organism: Paenibacillus sp. J22R56 (assembly GCF_056269375.1). Lineage (NCBI taxonomy): Bacteria > Bacillati > Bacillota > Bacilli > Caryophanales > Paenibacillaceae > Paenibacillus > Paenibacillus sp. J22R56. The sequence goes on along the minus strand of NZ_JBWDNV010000001.1, from coordinate 763,103 downwards.
TGAGCCATTTGCAACAATCGCAGTGCCGGTAACGAGTGTATCTACCTACACGATGCCGACTGCGGCGGATCAAACGGTTAGAGAGCTTGGATTTACAGAAGTTGAAGCCACAATTGATGATGCACCGCAAGGGCAGCACACGGTATATGTCGTGTTCGACTCGCCGGATCTGCGTATCGACAGTATGCAGGTAACGGAAAATGAGCTTACGATAAGTTCTCCGGCTGCTAATGCGGTTCTGCCGGGCGCAGAGATCGGCAGTGCTTACGATCAGCAGCTGACGCTTGGTGCTGTTGGCGGCACCGCTCCTTATACGTGGAGCGTGACGGGACTTCCAGATGGCTTGACCTTCGATCCAGCGACCGGAAGAATTACCGGAACCCCTGCTGAAGGAACAAACGAAGCAAGCCCGTATACGGTGACGATTACGGTTACGGATACCAATACGACTTCGATTTCCGTCACTAACTCACTGGTTGTCAACGCTGCGGGAGCTTTTAAAGCCTCCCTGAACGGAGTCAATCAAGTCTACTCCAATGCTCCATTTAGCCTTAACATTGGTTTAAGCCATGTATCTTCACCGCTGCTCGCTCAGGATATTGAGGTAAGCTATGATTCCAGCGCGGTTGAGTTCCTAAGTGCGGAATCTCTGGCGGATGGTGTGAGCATTGTTGGTACAGATTCGGATGATCCTGGAACCGTGCGGATCCTGCTTGTCAGTGAAGGTCCGGACCATGCCGTATCGGCCGATGGTAATGTGATCAAGTTGAATTTGAAAGCCAAGGCGCTTACGCAAAACCAAACAGCAGCCTTCGCGATCACAAACGCTTTATTCTCGGACGGTACTACGGAGATTACGGCAGAACCGGGTGATTCGTTAAGCGTTCAAATTCTGTACGTCAATAATCATGCGCTGCTTGATAAGATCACAGAAGCACAAGCCTTCCATGATGCTGCAGTTGAAGGAACAGCACTTGGTCAATACCCTGCAGGCTCCAAAGCAACTCTGCAAGCGGCAATTGATGCAGCGATTACAGTTGCTGGAGGTACACCAACTGAGCAGCAGGTTCAAGATGCTGTTGCAGCACTTAGCCAAGCGCTTCAAGCGTTCAAGCAGCTTGTTGTAACGCAGGTTGTAGGCGATGTGAATGGTGACAATAGAATCAGCGTGCTCGACCTGGCTCAAGTGTCCGTCAACTATGGCAAAACATCGCAATCCACAGATTGGAATGCGATAAAACGGATGGATCTTAATAATGACGGTGTTATCGATATTTCCGACCTCGTCATGATCGCGCAAAAAATTCTGCAATCTTAATTCAAAGAGGAGGAGGGGGTGACCCTTCCTCCTGCTTTCATGGGGGAGATTATCGATGCTGCGGAAATGGTTCTTATCTACAATCGCCTTATGTTTGCTATTGTCCGGTGTTGCGGTTAATTCGGTGTCAGCGGCAACAGCTTCTTATTCTATCGGTACGGATAAGACGAGCGTCAGCGTGAATAATGCGTTAATCGTAACGGTTAACGGGAACGAATTGAAGGATGTTTATGGCTATGAGATCGTCCTTTCTTACGATACAAGCAAGCTTTCCTTTCAATCAGCGAATAATGTTTTGCCGAAAAACAGTACATCCGAACAAAACGGCTTCGCAATCTCTCCTATTAAATCGGGAAATAAGGTAACTTTCGCTTATACAAAGGTGGGTTCGGTTTCAGGTGCTTCCGGGACTAAATCTCTAGCTGCCTTTACGTTTAATGGATTAGCAGAAGGAAAGGCTTCGGTAGTTATTGAATCCGTTAAGATTGTCCGCTCGGATTTGACAGCCGATAAGCAAACGCCAAATAAAACCGTACAGGTGAATATCCTGGCTTCCACGAATGTCAGCGGCGAATTTAAAGATGTTGCTGCAAACTTCTGGGCGCAGGAGGCCATTACGAGAGCGGCTAAGCTTGGCTTCGTCAATGGTTATACAGACGGTACGTTTAAACCGCTTAAGCAGGTTACAAGGGCGGAATTTGTGACGATGTTGGCGCGTGCGCTGCAGTTATCTCTTAATGGGGATAATTCGGCTGCAGCCTTTAAGGATAATGACAAAATCGGCAATTGGGCGAAGCCTTATGTGGAGAGCGGAGTAGCTGCAGGCTGGATCAAGGGCTTTGCAGACGGAACATTCCGTCCTGATCTTCCGATCACCCGTGCGGAAATGACTGTAATAGCCGTTCGCGCGCTTAAGCTGGATACGGAGCAAGCCGGTCAGCTTACATTCGCAGACGCAGACAGCATACCGTCTTGGGCGAAGAAGGCTGTTGCAGCTGCAGTTAAAGCCGGTCTTGTGAACGGCCGGGGTAATAACAAGTTTGTACCTGCAGATTCTGCGAATAGGGCTGAGGCTGTGACGATGATCCTGCGAATTGTTGATTATAATAAGTAGCTGATACTGCACGGTTAGAAACCCGGAATCCTAGTGATTCCGGGCTTCTTCGTATATTCTGCGTAAAGTTTGCGAATACTGAATATTTTCGCTTGAAATCTCGTATCTCCTACTGATAGACTGAACATCTGCCTGAAAGAGTAGTGCCAAATTCGAAGGAGGCTTATACCAATCTATGAATCAGGATTTTATCGAAATCGTTAACGCAAGAGTGAACAATCTCAAGAACGTCAGTGTACAGATCCCGAAAGGAAAGATCACGATCTTCACAGGGGTATCCGGTTCAGGCAAGTCATCCATCGTATTTGATACGATCGCTCAGGAAGCAGGAAGGCAGCTGAACGAAACGTATAGCAGCTTTATCCGGACTTTTCTGCCGCGTTACAGCAGGCCGGAAGCTGATGAAATTAGAAATTTAGCTACGGCGATTGTAATTGACCAGAAACGGCTTGGCGGAAATGCCCGTTCTACGCTTGGTACAGTTACGGACATTAACTCTTTGCTGCGTCTGTTGTTTTCGCGTTTTGCCGAGCCGCATATCGGTTACAGCAATGCTTATTCCTTTAATGATCCAAGCGGTATGTGCCTCGAATGCGAAGGGATCGGCAGGTCGATTACGCTAAATGTGGAAGCCGCATTGGATATGGATAAATCATTAAACGAAGGAGCCATTCTGCTTCCGGCTTTTGCGCCAGGTACTTGGCAGTGGAAGACGTATGGGGAATCAGGCTTCTTTGATAACGATAAGAAGATTAAAGACTTTAGTGAAGAAGAACTGGACAAGCTGCTGTTCGCAGAGCCGCAAAAGGTTACCGTCACTTATCAGGAGAGCGATATTAACGCTACCTATGAGGGGCTTGCAGTCCGGTTTATGCGTCAGAATGTTAAGACCGACAGGGTAACTTCCTCCAAAGGTGCCGATAAGCTGAGCAAGTTTACAACGACCGGCAGATGCCCTGTCTGCAAGGGTAAACGGTATAACGAGAAGGTTCTAGCTTCTAAAATGATGGGTTATTCGATTTACGACATGACCGTCCTGCAGTTGGATGAACTGATACATGTACTGCAACGCCTCGACAACCCGGTGGCAAAGCCGATCGTAGATGGTCTTGTGGAGCGCCTCCGAAATCTGGTTGAAATCGGACTAGGCTATATGGACTTAACTCGGGAGACGGCAACATTGTCCGGCGGTGAATCCCAGCGGGTGAAGATGGTCAAGCATCTGTCGAGCAGCTTAACAGGGCTAATGTACATTTTCGATGAGCCTAGTACGGGTCTGCATCCAAGAGATGTATACCGTCTAAATGAACTTCTGGTCAAGCTCCGTGACAGAGGCAATACTGTACTCGTCGTCGAGCATGACCCGGATGTCATTCAAGTGGCAGATTATATCATTGATGTTGGACCCAAAGCTGGCTCAGGCGGCGGAAAGATTATGTACAGCGGCAGCTACGAGGGCTTGCTCACATCGGGAACCCTTACAGGCGAGTATTTAACCCGTCATGAGGAATTGAATGCTAATCCAAGGCCAGTCTCGGAATTCTATGAAAGCAAGCGGAGCAGCCTTCATAATTTGAAGAACGTCAGCCTCTCCGTTCCTAAAGGCGTCTTCACGGTTATAACTGGTGTAGCGGGCTCAGGTAAAAGTACACTTGTTAATCAAGTGTTTGCGCATGATTTTCCCGAGGCGATTCGGATTGATCAAAGTGCAGTAAACGGCAATATCCGCTCCAATCCAGCAACCTATTCAGACATTATGGGGTCGATCCGTAAAGCATTTGCGGATGCTAATGATGTGTCGGCCGGGCTGTTCAGCTTTAACTCCGAGGGCGGCTGCGAGGCCTGCAACGGAACAGGTTCGATTGAGCTGAACATGTCGTTTATGGATAAGGTGGAGATCGAATGCAGCGAATGCAACGGCAATCGGTTCAAGCAGGAAGTGCTTCAATATGAGTACAAAGGGAAAAATATTGTTGCTGTCATGGAAATGACGATTGCTGAAGCAGAAGACTTCTTCGAAGCCAAAGACATCCGGACTAAGCTGAAGGGTCTGGAATTGGTGGGTCTTGGTTATCTGACTTTAGGCCAGCCGCTTTCAACGCTCTCAGGCGGCGAATGCCAACGGCTGAAGCTGGGTAAAGAGCTGAACAAGAAAGGCAATATCTATATTCTCGACGAGCCAACAACCGGTCTTCATATGTCGGATGTGTCCAACATTTTGAATATTATTAATGAGCTGGTCGAGAAAGGTAATACAGTAATTGTGATTGAACATAATCTGGACGTGATCCGCAAGAGCGATTGGATTATTGATCTGGGGCCGGATGGCGGCTCAGGCGGAGGGGAAATGATATACGAAGGACCGCCGGCAGGGATCTTGACTTGCGAGCGTTCGGTTACAGCAAAGTATTTGTAGAGAATAGACAGCTCTGTTCACTTGATGCTATTGGTCAAGCTGAGCAGGGCTGTTTCTTTTTTTAAACCCCATTAAACGGATTGGATATTGAGAACAAATAAAGCCCGGCTACATATGCTGATAGCAAGCAACACATTGTGGCAGCACGAGGGGAGCATACGTACAGATGGGCAGAGAGTTTACAGCGCTGTTTGACGAATGGTCGGAGTCTTATGATCGTACGGTTGCCGGGGAAGATGTGGAATATCGGGAAGTATTCGAAGGATATGACCGCATCCTCGAAGCAGTAGCGGAGAGGGTAAGCGGCACGGTTGTAGAGTTTGGCGTTGGCACAGGTAATTTGACCGAGAAATTGCTTGCGAAGAGCGATAAAGTATATGGAATAGAGCCCTCGGAAGGGATGCGCCGGGAGGTGCTCAAGCGAGAACTGCCGATGGAGCTCCTGGACGGCGACTTTTTGGAATTTCCGGCACTGCCGTCTTCGATTGATGCGATTGTAAGCACGTATGCTTTTCACCATCTGACGGATGTGGAGAAAGAGCGGGCAGTCGCGTTGTACAGCCAGCTGCTTGCCCCTGGAGGGCGTGTTGTATTCGCAGATACATCATTTGCCAGTGCGGAGGAGCGGCATGAGATTGAACAATCTGCGCTTGAAGCGGGGTTTTTGAATCTTTATCAAGATTTGCGCACGGAATATTATACGTCTTTGGAGATCCTGAATAAGCTGTTTATGGAGCATGGATTTACGGTCAGCTTCACCCGCCTCAATCGTTATGTCTGGCTGCTGGAAGCAGTCAAGCTGGCCTAGAAACTGCACCTCCAGATGGAAACAGCAGAGGAGAGATGCTTACATGGCTGTATATCGCAATGTCCGTGAGCTGATCGGAAATACACCAATCGTTGAACTGACCCGTTTTCCGTTACCCGCAGGTATCCGGTTATTCGCTAAGCTGGAGATGATGAATCCCGGGGGCAGCGTGAAGGACCGTCTTGGGCTTGCGCTGCTTAACGACGCGGCGGAGCGGGGAGAGCTGAAGCCTGGGGGAACCATAATAGAGCCGACAGCCGGCAACACTGGAATTGGCTTGGCACTTGCCGCGATTGGGCTTGGCTATAAAGTGATGTTTGTTGTACCTGAGAAATTCAGCATCGAGAAGCAGACATTAATGCGTGCGCTTGGTGCGGAAGTTGTCCATACTCCAACCTCAGAAGGAATGCTCGGAGCAATAAGTAAAGCGGAAGAGCTTGTACGGAATATTCCGGGAGCGTATACACCGTCACAATTCTCCAATCCGGCTAACCCTGCTGCCTATTATTCAACGCTTGGTCCGGAGCTATGGCAGGAGCTGGAGGGGAAGATTGATATTTTTGTTGCAGGTGCGGGAACCGGCGGTACTTTTATGGGGACAGCACGCTATTTGAAGGAGCAAAGCCCGTCTCTGAAGACCGTGATTGTCGAACCGGAGGGCTCAATATTGGCGGGCGGAGCGGCAGGTTCCCACCGGACGGAGGGGATTGGCGTGGAAAAGCTGGCTCCGTTTATGGATCCTTCCTATTTCGATGCTATTCATACGATAACGGATGATGATGCTTTTGCCCGTGTGAAGGAGCTGGCAAGGCTGGAAGGACTGCTCGTTGGCAGCTCTTCCGGTGCTGCGCTTGAAGCTGCTCTGAGGGAAGCGGAGCTTGCCCCGTATAATAGCCGAATTGTTACGGTGTTCCCGGATGGCAGCGAGAGGTATCTCAGCAAGCAGATTTACGGGGAGTAAGGAGGCTGCGAAGGATGAAGCGATTAACGAAGCTGATCCACGGCGGTACGCCGGTTGATCCGCATACAGGTGCCGTAAGTGTGCCGATCTATCAGACCAGCACCTATAAACAGGATGATATTGGCGTTCACCGCGGCTACGAATATTCACGTACGGGCAACCCGACACGGCATGCGCTGGAGGAATTGATCAAGGAGCTAGAAGGAGGAGCGCGTGGGCTCGCATTTAGTTCGGGGATGGCCGCTATTCATACGGTGCTGTCCCGCCTCGATAGCGGTGATCATCTGCTTGTAACCGATGATGTGTATGGCGGAACGTTCCGGATCGTAACTCGCGTGCTGGCGCGGCTTGGCATCGAGGCTACCTTCGTGGATACGGCGGATCTGGTTGCCCTAGGGGAGGCAATGCGGCCTAATACCAAAGCTTTGCTGGTCGAAACGCCAACGAATCCGCTGCTGAAGCTGACGGATATTGCTGCCGTATCCGCCTGGGCGAAGACCCATGGCCTGATGTTTATCGTAGACAACACGTTTGGTACGCCGTATTGGCAGACACCTCTGACGCTTGGCGCTGATGTTGTTGTTCATTCGGCTACCAAATATTTAGGCGGGCATAGCGATGTTGTTGCTGGACTGGTTGTAACGGCAGATGAGAAGCTGGGCGAAGAGCTGCATTATATTCAAAATGCCGTTGGCGGCGTGCTTGGTCCTCATGATTCATGGCTTCTGATGCGGGGGATGAAGACATTAGGGCTTCGTATGGAGGCGCATGAGGCGAATGCCCGCGCAATCGCTAGTGTTCTTGCTGACCATTCAGCGGTACGAAAGGTTTATTATCCCGGCTTGGCGGAGCATCCGCAGCATGAGCTGGCAAAGCAGCAGGCTCTTGGCTTCGGCGGAATGATCTCCTTTGATGTCGGAAGCGCGGAGCGGGCAGCGGAAGTGCTGCGGAAAGTGAAATATTTTACACTTGCTGAAAGCTTAGGCGCGGTAGAAAGCCTTATCTCTGTTCCTGCACGAATGACGCATGCATCAATTCCGAAGGAACGAAGAGAGCTGCTTGGTATTACCGATGGGCTGATCCGCATCTCGGTTGGCATTGAGGACCGGGAGGATCTGATCGCAGATCTGGTGCAGAGCTTGGGAGAATAGTGGAAGTGAGGGGCTGTTCCTAGCCAGTGCGGCTGGTGGAACAGCCTTTTTTGCTGCTCTTTAAGTCCGATCAGGAGGCGTAAGTTGGATTTACTACAGTCTAATTTAACTTGCAGTTACCCTGGCCGGACTTATGTTGGATTTGATCTAGCCTACCTTGTCCAGTAACTAAATGAAGCTTTATTGGACAAAATCCAACCTAACGAGAATGAGTCAATAGTGCTGTGAAATAGCAGTACGGAGAATGAGGCTGTTCAGACTACTGACTTCTAATAACATAGAGATCTATGTTGCACCAGTTCGCCGATCATTCCGATAAGACATAGGAGTCATCTGATACTGCTCGGCGAATATTCGGTAGAAGAATCCGAGACTGCTGTATCCCACATCATGGGCAATGTCCTCGATGGGAAGGTTTGTGTTCGCGAGCAGGCCCGCCGCATGGATCAGACGCTGGGTTTTGACCAGCTCGATAAACGTTTTACCGGTTCTCTTCTTAAGCATATTGCCGATGTAATTGGCATTAAAGCTGAAGGCCTTCGACAGCTGGGTGAGGCTGCAGTCCCGATAGTTCTTCTCGATATAATCAAGAATCTGGATCAGGTCGGCTTTGGCAGCACCTTGCAAGCTTTCGTTGTTCGTTCTGACTGTATAAACTCTCATTAATTCTGTAAAGATGAGCATGGTGTAGTTATAGATCATCTCCTGTGCGTAGACCCGGCTGCCAAACGTTTCGCCTATCATATTTTTCATGAATAGCTGCAGATCCTCATGCCCCTCCGACTCAAAGACGATGTATCGGTTATGATTCGTATTCTCCGTAATGGCATTAGCCAGGAAATCCGAGACAATTCCCCTCGATCCGAAGCGACTTAAGAAGGAGGAGGTGAAGGTGTCTTTCTTCATGATTATATTAATGAGTAGGTCATCTTCCCCCATAGCATCAATGCTGTGAACGACCTCGGAATCCAGAAGACAAACTTGTCCCTCTTGAAGCACTACTTCTTCACCATTAATCGTCTGCCTGCACGTTCCGGAATAGATATAATTCAGCTCGATAAAATCATGATAATGCGGCGGCATCGGAGCAAAACGGTTATGCTTGCGGATATGAATCGGTCCGTTAGTGAAAAAAGGAGAATCCGGCATACGGAAGGGGACGTTTATTTCCCGCTGTCGTGGTGCAGAAGGAATGTCATTCACGTTCTCCTTCCACTCGAGCTGCCTTGCTTCCGTCTCATTGACTTTTTTTAAATACCTATCCAGCTGTTGGTGGTTCACCATAATCCCCCTGTCTTCATCATCTGTAAATCGGAGAACGATATCCGTAAAAGCGGAATTGTTAGGAGCGATAGAAAGCGTTTTAATAAGAATATCGCGATATGAACACTGCATGCAATCGAAGAATGCTGGAGAGGGTTGAACAGAAGATGAAACGATGGATGGACACAACGCTAAGCGTTGAACAAAGAGTAAAGGAATTGCTTGCGGCTATGACGCTTGATGACAAGTTAGCCCTGATGCATGGCGGCACACCTGATGAAAAATTAGGCATTCCTCTACTGAAGCTGAACGACGGACCCGGCGGTGTAACTGGGCCTCATGAAACGGTAGGGACGCAGTTACCTGCTCCAATTGCAATGGGAGCAGCATTTGATCAAGAGGCCGCTTATCAATATGGGGAGATCATAGGCAAGGATGCTCGGGAGCGCGGGACATCGTTATTGCTGGGTCCAACCGTTAATATCGCTCGAACTCCGCTTAATGGACGGACGTTTGAAGGCTACGGCGAGGACCCGATGCTGTCGGCTGTAACCGGAACGGCTGTTATTCAAGGGATTCAGGAGCAGGGCGTCATGGCCTGCATCAAGCATTACGCGGCCAATAATCAGGAAGCAGACCGTATGGTGCAGAACAGTATTATCGATGAGAGGACGCTGCGCGAGATTTATCTTCCTGCTTTCGAAGCGGCAGTTAAAGAAGGCAATGCCGCATCAATCATGGCGTCTTACAATATAATCAACGGAGCATACGGTGCAGAGAACCACCATTTGCTCAATCAGGTACTGAAAGAAAATTGGGAGTTCGACGGCTTTGTTGTCTCTGATTTTCTAGCTACCCAAAGCACGGTCAGGTCGATATTCGCTGGGCTGGACTATGAGCTTACCATTCCCTTTAAGCGGTACTTCGGCGAACCGTTAAAGCAGGCTGTAGCCAGTGAGCAAGTGCCGATGGAGAAGATTGATGACAGTGCCGGCCGCATCCTGAGGAAAATGTTCAGCTTCGGCTTATTTGACCAGGAATCGCACGAGTCAGGCAGTGAAAGGAAAGTCTATTCCAAGCATGATGTGGAAGCTTTGCTCCTCGCGGAACAATCGATTGTTCTGCTGAAGAACGATGACAGCATCCTTCCACTTGCGCAAGCCAATTCCATTGCGATTATCGGGCAAGCAGCTGTAAACCTGATTGCATCAGGCGGAGGCAGCGCCCATGTGCCTTATGCAGGCTCGGTTACTCCGCTTCAAGCTATCGAGCATCGTGCTGGACCTGATGTGCGGGTTAGCTACGTACCTGGTACAGCGCCTGTTCCTTCTGGCCCTTCCTTTATCTATCCGTCTCCGAATGCAGGCAACACGATTCCGGCCGAAGCGTTCGAGAATGGTTTGCTGCTGGAGGCATATGATTCTGCAAATTTAAGCGGTGAACCTGTGCGCACACAAATGATGGAGAAGCTTTGTTTGAACTGGCAGTTTGACGGTGTTCCGCATACTTCATCTGCGAAGTGGACTGGTACACTGATTCCGAAGAAGACGGCAGATTATACGTTTTACGTCCCGGCTTCAGGCGGGACCCGTTTATATGTAGATGGAGAGCTTATCATCGACAACTGGAATTTTCAGTCTCTCTACCGGACCGGAGTCAAGAGATTAGAAGCAGGAAGCCGTGTCATAATGGAGGTTCACTATACCTCTTCCAGCGGAGAAGCTGCAGCTCTTCCTTCTATTACGCTGGAGTGGTATGCAGGAACGGATGAAGCTTTAATAGAAGAGGCCGTTAAGACAGCAGCGCTGGCGGATACAGCAGTTGTATTCGTAAATGACTACATGACCGAAAATTTCGATAAGCCGAATCTAAGGCTGCCCGGCGCACAAAATCAATTAATTGAAGCCGTCGCCGAAGCCAATCCGAATACGATTGTTGTGCTGAATACCGGCGGCCCGGTTGAGATGCCTTGGGTGGACAAAGTGAAAGGCGTTGTGGAAGCTTGGTATCCCGGTCAGCAAGGCGGAGAGGCGATAGCCAAAGTATTGTTCGGTGATACGAATCCGTCAGGGCATCTGCCGGTCAGCTTCCCGGCATCAAGCGAACAAGGTCCAATCGTGACGAAAGGACAATATCCAGGCATAGGGCTCGACACGGTTTACTCCGAGAAGCTGGACGTTGGTTACCGCTGGTTTGCTGCATCCGGAGAGAAGGCGTTATTCCCGTTTGGCCATGGTCTTTCATACACCTCTTTCAGCTATGGTGACCTGCAAACAGCGCAAATGGAGCATGCGGGAATGCCTTGCTTACAAGTTACCTTCAATATTCGAAATGAATGTGAGATCTACGGCCACGCCGTCCCACAGCTGTATCTGAGCTTCCCGGCAGCTGCTGGTGAACCGCCGGTGCAGCTGAGGAGCTACACGAAAGTAGCGGTTCCGGCAGGACAAGCAGTCCAAGCGGAAATGCTTCTAAACCCAAGAGCCTTCAGCATTTGGAATACTACAAGCAATAAGTGGGTGGTTCCAGCTGGAGAGTTCACCATTCTGATTGGCGAGTCCTCCAAGCAGCTTGTTCTACAGACAACCGTCATCCCGTCTCTGGAGCTTGCTCAGGCAGTCGAACGCTGTGACAGCGTCATACACGGCTGGAAGCAGGTATACTAACAGCCATTATTAGGTAAGCCTGAATGCTGTAAGCAATCATTGCTCTGTAAGCTCCCGAAGGAGTCTTACAGAGCTTTTTTCCACCCAACGAATCAAAAAAAAACAGACACTCCACCTAAAAAAAGGCGCCGTGATATTCGCCATGTATTCGTTTACAATGAAGGAAACATCATTACGAGCCGAATCGGCCAAGGAGATCAAAGCGGATGCGTTTATTTTCCTTATCCTCGCTTCTAAGGCAGTATCGTCCCCGCAGACTTCGTACAAGAATACTCCTGGCCGTTGTTTTATTGTCGGTGCCGCCGCTCATTATCCTGGGGTATATCTCGTTTAATATCTCGAAGGATACGATCGTTCATAACCACCTGGACAATAACAAGCATAATTTGCAGACAGCCAGCGAAGTGGCGGATTTATTATTTCGAAACGTGATTAATATGCACCGGCTGATTCTGGCGAATGATCAGCTTCGGGAAGAATTGAAGGATAGTGCGGCAGATGAAAGCCATGTACTTGATATCCGGACGGCTAACCGTCTGCAAAATCTCGTTGTACGCAATTTAATTGATACCCGCCATATTGACTCAATTTGTTTATTTGATCGTGGCTTCCATTCCGTCTGCTACGGAAGTGTTGAAGCTAATGCGGGTATTTATGATGATGAGACAAGCCGGGAGTTAATCGGTCGGACAGATTGGTATAAGCGTGCGGCTGCCGCTAACGGTAAAGAAGTGTTTTTCAGCTACAATGTGCTTCAATCCCTTAACTCGGGCAATACGGGCATGTCTTTCTCGAGCGTGAAGCTGCTGCGTGACCCGGCGAATTTCCGTGTTATCGGGCTGCTGATTATTAATTTGAAGAAAACGATATTTGAGCAAGCAATGGGGGATGACGGGGATTTTGTCGTGCTAGATACGACCGGGGAGCTGTCACGCAGCGTATATGCGCAAAATGATTCTATTGCGAATCTAATCGATCGGGAGGATGGAGAAGCTGCAGTACTCCAGGAGCTGCATCAGCATGGCTATTTGACGGTTGGTTATCATAACGCGACAACGAATTGGACCTTCCTGCATGTTGTGAAGGCGAATGTGCTGCTGCAGGATTCGAACCGGATCGGTACGTATACGACTCTTATTGCTGCTTTTATTGCGCTTATTGCCATTATCCTGTCGATGTTTGTTTCGGGAAGCATTACCCGGCCGCTGCTGCAGCTGAAGAAGATGATGGTTGACTGGTCCAAAGGCTCCGGTGCCTCTGTACATCTGATTTCCTTTGAGGAGGATGAAGTAGGGGCAATTGGGGAGACGTTCCGTAAAATTTCCACGGAGAACATCCAACTCAATGAAAGACTGATTCACTCACAATTAAAAGAGAGGGAAGCGGAGCTTCGGACGCTGCAGGCGCAGATCAAGCCGCATTTTCTCTATAATACGCTTGATTCGATTTACTGGATGGCCATCCTGCAGAATAACGCGGATATCGCCAAGATGACCATTGCTTTATCGGAAAGCTTCAAGATCAGCCTGAACAAAGGGAAAGAAACGATTCCGGTATTCAAGGAGCTCCAGCATATCGAGCATTATATGACGATACAGAACCTTCGATATAAGTCGAGGTTTCAATACACAGTGAATGTTGAGCAAGGGCTTATGAGCATTGAAATTCTGAAGCTTATTCTGCAGCCGCTGGTGGAGAACGCCATCTATCACGGGCTGGAGCCGAAGATTGGTGAAGGAATGATTCGGCTTACAGGCAGAATGGAGGACGGAACGGCTGTCTTCACGGTAGAAGATGATGGCGTTGGGATGGAGGATATTCAGGCTACGGAGAAGGGTTATGGGCTTGTAAATGTCCGGGAGCGTATCATGCTGTACTATGGTCAGAGAAGCTCGCTTCGGGTAAGCAGTGAACCGGGAAAAGGAACGGTCGTTGAGATCAGATTCCGGCCAAATGAAATCAGAGAGGGTTGAGAGTCATGTTAAAGGCCGTTATTTTCGACGATGAATATATCGTGACACAAGGGCTTCAAATGATGGTTGACTGGTCTCGATACGGCATTGAGCTAGTCGGCACAGCCGATGACGGCATCTCCGCTCTGCAGATGGTTCGGGAGCTTGCGCCTGACATTGTCATGACCGATATTCGTATGCCCGGGTTAACCGGACTGCAGCTTATTGAAGAGATTGCGAAGGAAAAGCCCGATACAGCCTGTATTGTGTTCAGCGGGTTTAATGAATTCGAATATATCCGTAAGGCATTAAAGCTTGGGGTCATTGATTATTTGGATAAGCCGATTACACTGGAGAAAATCGATGAGGCCATTGTACGAACCATCGAGAGAATTGGCCATCAGCAGGAGCATACCCAATTAAAGACGCAGGTGTCGGCTAATAAAGAAGCTTTGCTGGAGAAGGCGACTCTTGATTTGCTGCTGCTTGGCACAGAAGCCATTCCTGCTTGGAGGGCTGCCTTTGGCAAAGCGGAGGCGGAGCGGGTGACGGGAGTTACTGTACTTGCTTCAACAGGCAGGCTGGATCTCCTGGATGAGCATCCTTCTTACCGCATCGTTTCCTTTTCGTATGGGAAGGAATGGATCATGGCGGTATTTCATTACACGCTCCCGGCGGAGGAATTATGGGAGCAGCTCACGATCTTGTCTCCCCAGATGCAGGAAACCGTTGGTTCCGGCCAAACCTATATGGATCTGGCGGAAGCAGGAGCAAGCCTCAAGGAAGCTGTCCGAGCTTTACGTTACGCGGTATTTCTGGAGGAGAAGGGCTGGACCCGTTTCGAGCCTGCTGAGGAAAGTCTGCCGAAGGGTCTCAGCGAACGTGAGGAAGAAATCGTCTTTTGCATGAGAACAGGCAATAAGGAAGGGCTTCTTCGCCAATTGGATGATTATAAGCGTTGGATGGAAGCTGAGAGACTAAGTCCGGAGCTGGTGGAACAAGAGGTTATGAAGCTTGCCTATATCGGGTATCAGGTTGCGATGGAAGCAGGCGGGGAGGTCCGGACACTTGTACCGCATTGGGAGCTTGGCGGAATGTCGTCAAGAGACCGGATGTTTGAGTGGCTTCGGGAGCAGATGGAGTTGCTTCATAATTTTATGCGGGAAGATAAGCATGCATCCAAGCATAATGCGGTGGAGAAAGCCCTTGCTTTTATTGAGAAACATTACCTGGAGTCGTTCACGCTGCAGGAGGTGGCAGAGCATGTCGGCATGAATGCGACGTACTTAAGCCTGCTGTTCAAGGAGAAGGTAGGAACCTCCTATATTAAATATGTAACCAAGCTGCGGATGGAGCAAGCGAAGATTATGCTGCTGAGAGGTATGCTTGTTAATGATGTCAGCAAGAGGGTTGGTTACTATAATTACAGGCATTTTACGGAGCTATTCAAGAAATATACAGGCGTAACGCCAGGGCAGTTCAGGGAAGGGCATGGCATTAGCAAATCGCATGAGCCGGTACAGCAGGTGGGCGATCATGAGTAAGCCGGCTGCTGCTATAGGCGTATTAACAGCAATATGTCTGCTTCTGGTATCCTGCTCTGGCGGCTCTTATGGATCCGATGAACAAATCTCTGATCCGACGCGGGTTATTCATTATGTATCGTCCGATCTTGAGGAGCAGCAGCCTCGGATCATTAGCGAGCAGGCACGTGAATATGAGAAGAAGCATCCGAATATCAAATATGAATTCGAGAGCGTCAATACCTCGGATCTTGTGCAAAAAATCCAGCTGCTTGCGGCAAGCAATGATTTGCCGGAGATTTTCTCCTATGAATCCGGCAGACCGCTGGAGCAGCTGGCCGATAACGGATTTATTCTGGATATCGAGAAAGTATTTCGTGAGCTTGGCCTGCAAAATGAATTAAATCCGGCGGCCGTGAAGCTGCTGAAATCGATGGTTCGGGACAAAGGGCTGTATGCCCTTCCGCTCGAGATTAATATCGAGGGCTTTTGGTATAACAAGGATTTGTTTGCCGAATATGGACTAGCTGTACCAGAGACTTGGGATGATCTGCTTCATGTGGCGGAGGTGTTCAAGTCACAAGGTATTCAGCCGTTTGCGCTGGCTGGTGCGAATAAATGGCCGATTACCCGGCTCATAAACGGTTACGTCATCCGGAAATATGGTTATGATGCGATGCAGCGTGTAGCCCGTAAGGAACTGAAGGTGACAGAGCCTGGATTTGTCGAAGCGGCGGCTATTGTTCAGCAGATGGCGCAGCAAGGATATTTCGGCAAGTATGTGAATACAACGGAGACGGATGAAGCCTCAACGTTATTCCTCAAGGGGAAAGTGGCTATGTTTTATACCGGAAGCTGGAGCCTCAGGGATTTCAACAGCTCGCTCAAAAACCAGATCGGGACGGATGCTATTGGATTGTTCAATATTCCCCTGGTGAACGGCGGTGTGGGGAGCAAGGACGACTGGCTGATGAATGCGGGTCTTGCCACTACGTTATCGGCAGCTTCTTATGACGATACCATGAAGGAATGGCTGAAAGCGGTATTTACGGGTTACGGGGATAAAGCGATGAAGGAATATGGCGTTATATCAGGCTTTAATGTACAAAATATGCCGGCCGATGTGCCGAGGCTTACGCAGCTGGCACAGGAGACGATCGATAGCGTAAAGAATGGCGCCTTATGGTTTGAGGCTTTATTTGATCCCGATACGCAGACGATCGCCTGGAATAACGCCCAGCTGCTGATTGCAAGCAAAGACTATACGCCGGAGATGTATATGCAGGATTTACAGGCGGCATTGGATAAACAGCAATAATAAGTAGAGAAGATCCCGCAGCCGTCGCAGGTTGCGGGATCTTCTTGTTCGTCTAACCTTTGACTGCACCGGCTGTCATGCCGGCAACGATCCGTTTGTTGAAGAAGATAAAGAGGATGAGCGGCGGAAGCGAGATCAGGATAATATCTGCGAACAGCAGGTTCCAGGATGTATTGTACATGCTGGTGAAATTGTACAGCGTCAGCTGAATGGTGGCATTCTTCGCTCCCGGGAAGAAGTAGAGCGGGTTAACAAAGTCATTGTAAATGCCAACGGAAGACAGGACGACAACCGTTGACGTTACCGGCATAAGGAGCGGGAGGATCATCTGGAAGAACATCCTCATGCTGCCACAGCCGTCGACGACAGCCGCTTCATCAATTTCTCTTGGAATGGTTGCCATAAAGCTGCGGTACAGCATGACGGCAAAGGAGATGCCAAGTGCAACTTCAACCATTACGATCCCGGTCATCGTCTTGAACAGATGGATAGAATCAAGCACCCATATGGTTGGTACAACAGCAGGCGGAATCATAAGCCCGGCCATGACAAGAAACTGGATAATGCCAGACCAGCGGTCATTGCGGCGCTGCAGAACATAGCCGGTCATGGCGCTGACCACGATTAGAACAACGATGGACAGCAGCGTAATGAGCGTACTGTTCATGAACGAGCGCAGAACCATATGATCTTGGGCCGTAAGAACTTCCTTATAGTTCGACCAATGGATGGAAGTTGGCCAGCTCAGATCAAGAAGCGAGGCATCCGTTTTGTTTTTGAGCGAGTTAATAATAACAAATAGGAACGGTACCCAGAAGATGACGATGGATAAGAGAACGGCAATGATTTCGAAAATAAGTCGTTTGGTACCTTTCATCTTCATTACAAATCAACCTCCCTTTTCGACAGCAGCTTAAGCAGAGGGAAGGCCAGCAGAGATACGCCGATAAAGAGAATCACGTTGCCCGCTGTAGAGAGGCCGTAGAAACCGCCTTGATATTGTTTATAAATGATAGAAGCGATCAAGTCCGTACTGAAGCCCGGTCCGCCTTTGGTCATCGCCCATACGAGGTCGAAGGAACGCAAGCCTCCGATAAAGGCGAGAATTATGACAGAGTTCATCGCGGGAGCAACAAGCGGATTCGTAATATGCTTGAATCTGTCCCATGAGTTGCCGCCGTCGATCTGAAGCGCTTCGTAATATTCTTCGGGAATGGACATAATGCCCGCGATAAAAATAACGGTAGCCATGCCGACGCCTTTCCACACATCAACGATAGCGACGGATAACAAGGCAATGCTTGTGTCGCCAAGCCAGTCAGGACCAACGATGCCTGCCAGAGACAGGCTTTTATTAATCAGACCTTGCGTTGGATGCATCATGCTGCTGAAGGCAATACCAACGGCAATCGTAGATAACAGAGTTGGGAAGAAGACGACAGAGCGCAAATATCCTTTAATCCGGAGGCCGGATGTCAGTGCAACCCCAAGTATGAGTCCCAGGACGACTTTAAGGCCGCAGGTAACAACTGCGTAAATCAGTGTATTGCGAAACCCGATGTTAAGCGATGATTCCGAGAAGAACGTCTTATAGTTATCAAAGCCGATATAATCCCAATCCACAAGATCCCATCTCGTCATACTGAAGAAGAAGGACATGATGGTAGGCAGCAGGAATAGTACGAAATAGATAATGCCGGCGGGCAACAAAAACTTATACGTATAAAACTTTTTGGAAGTCTTTGTTATGGAAGCCTTCTGCATGGTGAATCTCTCCCATCTTACTTTCTTTACAAAAGCCCTGACCTGCCTGATGAGCAGGGCAGGGCTGCTTGTTTATGCTAACTCACCAGCCGGAGATACCGAGCTGCTTCGCTTGTTTCTCAACATCTTTGTCATAAGCTTTTGCATTATCTTCTGCGGACTTCATGCCTGCGCCGACTTCAACAGTCAACTGCGGCAGGCTTGGTCCTTTAAGCGGAGACAGGAATTCGAGTGCCGGCGCGTTATTGCCGTTATCGAAGTAAGGCATCATTTCTTTAACGCCTGCGTAAGCATCATCCGGCAGTGTAGCACCTTTGATTACATAAGGACCTTCCGGCTTCGCTTTGCTTGCCAGAAGTGCCATGCCATCCGGTGAAGCGAAGAAGTTGATCCATTTTTTCGCAGCTTCGATGTTCTTGCCGTCTTTGTAGATTGCGATTCCAGCAGGCATCCATACCGTCAGAGCGGTTTTGTCCGCGCTGTCAGCCGGTTGTGCGAATACGCCGATGTCGTCGATTTTATCCGGGTAAGTTGTAAAGATATTAGTGAGTGCAAAAGTCAGCATCGGATATTGTACGCCAGTACCGTCAACGAGCATTTTGAGCGCTTGGTCATAAGTTGTTGCAAGGTAATCTTTGTTCATATAATCTTTCATTTCGGAAAGCTTCTGGAAGCTGCGCAGTGCTGCTGGTGTATCAGCGAATTTTGCTTTATTGTTCGTGAAATCATCGGCAAACGTTGGGGCATCTGCCTGTACGTTTGCGTAGTCAGCCAAGAAAATTAATTGCGATGTCCAGCTGTCCTTGTAGGAACCAATGACGGCTGTTTTACCAGCAGCCTTGATTTTATCGCTGTTTGCTTTCAGCTCATCCCATGTTTTCGGAACGCTCAAGCCAAGCTCCGCATACACCTTTTTGTTGTAGAGCCAAGCGCCAGCTTGCGATGCGCCGCTTGGAGCCGCATAGGTTTTACCGTCAACGCTTACTGTCGGCAGGAAGGAATCCAGTACATTTTGCATGAACGGTTCACTAGTCAAATCTATGAAATATTTCTCAGGCTGCAGCGCCTTGAACAAGGAGCCGGAGTTGTAGAAGCTCAGGTCGTCCATTTCACCGGTAGCGAGTCTGGTCTTCACCAGGTTGTCGCCTTCATCTCCACCCGGACGAAGGTCAAATTCAGTCTTGATGTTGTAGCGCTTCTCAATTTCGTCAGCAACTGCTTTAATGCCGTCCGTCGAAGTCTGGTTGTCGATCATCAGCTTCAGAGTGACCGGCTTTTCGTAACGCTCCGAGGCAGTGTCATTTGATGCAGCCGGAGATTCGGCCGCTGCGTTCTGGCTTGCTTCAGGAGATTTGCTCGCATTAGCGTTTGCTGCTGCGTTGTTATTATTGTTGTTGCTGCCGCATGCTGTTAAAGCGGAAGTGAGAAGTACTGCTCCTGTCAGAGCGAGAATAGTTTTCTTTTTAGATTGAGCCATTAAGATATACCCTCCTTGTAATGTTCGAGCGTAAACTACGGTTCAAGAAATTGTTGATTAGGTTGGATGTTTGGGGTTCCGGAGCCCTGTGAACCTAAGTGTAAAGGCTTTCATTTTTACTGTTAAGCGCCGCATTTTTTAGATGTGTCTGCTTTTTTTAGGTCACCGCGCAGTTACGCGGGGTTTGAGGAGGCGGCCCAAATTAATCGTACACCGCACCTAAAAATAGCAGACATTGCCTTGCTTAATCATCTAAAAAAATCGGATGTTTATCCAAAAAGTAAGACTATTGTGTTATGGTTTGTAAGCGCATACGATGATCGTAAGGAATATTGAATATAGTGTTAACAGCAGGAATTTCGGAAGGGGATTTATCCATGCTAATTAATCAAACCATGGTTGATAAGGCAGAGGCCTTAATACCTGAACTAGTTACTTCACTGGCAGAGCCAAAAGCAGTAGTTGAGATTGTTGCTGATGAGATGGCTTTTCAAGGCTGGAGAGTTGATCAGGCGGAGAAGCAGAACTGGCAGGAGCAGGTGCTTGGGAAGGGTGACAGCTTTGTTCTGGACTTCGAAGATCATCTTGTCGGGTTTGTGAGCTTTAAAGTAAAAGCTGTAGGCAGTCCACCTGATGCACCGCTGAAGCTAAAGCTGACGCTTGGTGAAATGCCATGTGAAATCGCAGAGCCTTTCGACAGCTATGATGGCTGGCTGAGCAGCTCGTGGCTGCAGGAGGAAACGATCTTTATTGATGTACTGCCGGCTGAGATTAAGCTCCCTAGACGGTACACCTTCCGGTTTATTAAGATTGATGTTCTTGATACATCAAAGAAATATAACGTGTCATTCGAGCAAGTGGCATGTACAGCAGTTACTTCCGGTGATCCGTCTAACATTGCCCCATTGCCGGAAAAGCTGTCTGATGAGCTCGCTCTGATGGACCGAATCGCAATCAAGACGTTGCAGGACTGTATGCAATCGGTGTTTGAGGATGGTCCGAAGCGGGACCGGCGCCTATGGATTGGCGATTTAAGGCTGCAGGCACAGGCGAACTATCTTACCTTCAATAACTTCGATTTGGTGAAGCGGTGTTTGTATCTATTTGCTGGGATGAGACTTGAAGACGGGGCAGTTGGGGCATGTGTATTTGAAAAGCCGCATGCTCATGTGGATGATACAAGGCTGTATGATTACTCACTGTTCTTCGTAGCTTGTCTGTATGACTATTATGTAGCATCCGAAGATATGGAAACGCTGCAGGAGTTGTGGCCAATTGCGCTGGAGCAGATTGAGATAGCTGAGCAGCGGCTGGATGAACAAGGAATTGTACGTGACGACGAGACCTGGTGGAGCTTTATCGACTGGCATCCGGATCTGAACAAGCAGGCTCCAACGCAAGGCGTTCTTATTTATTGTCTGAAGCGGGGCTTGGGGCTGGCACGTATCCTTGGTCTGACGGACAAGCAGCAATATATTGAGGGCCAGATTGAACGGGCAACCAAAGCGGCAGTAACGGAGCTATGGGATGACAAGAAAGGCTTCTTTGTTAGCGGCGACATACGGCAAATCTCGTGGGCTTCGCAAATCTGGCTAGTGCTCGCTGAAGTGCTGCCTGTGGAAGAGAATGCCGCGTTACTCAACCGTTTGTTCGAGGAGCAGCCGGCAATCGGGATGACCACACCTTATATGTACCATCATCTCATTGAAGCTTTATTCTCGGTAGGCAGCAGCGAGAAAGCTGCCGAGCAGATGCAAGCCTATTGGGGAGAGATGATCAAGGACGGAGCGGATACGTTCTGGGAGCTGTATAATCCGGAGGACAAGAAGCTGTCCCCATACGGCAGCAACCTGATCAACAGCTACTGCCACGCATGGAGCTGTACACCTACGTATTTCATCCGGAAATATTTGATCTAAAATGAGAGTACTAGCTGCGACTACAGTTGGTGCAGCATTTAACGGTAGTGTAAGTCCGAGATCGGTCTTACAGCTTTGCATACTTAAAAGAGCAGCCCTCTCCACTTCCAATTAGGAAGAAGAGAGGGCTGCTCTTTTACAACTAGTTAAGTCACTTCACGGAAAGTCGCATCGGCTTTCTCCTGTGTCGTCGAGATCGGGTCGATCCTCAGCACGTAATTGTAGTGACGGATGTAGCGGGTAGGATTGTTGTACGACTGATACGAGTACCATCCGGTTGCGGTGGATGCCAGACCAGTTACCCTTAGGAAGGTGGCATCGCTGTTGAATGTGCTTGTTCCGTCGGACTTCTCTAACACCAGCACATAGTTTTTATGCCGCAGATAATAGCCCGGGAAGTTGACTGACTCAAACGATACACCTGAAGAGTTGGCGAGACCAGGTACAATCCGGAAATTGGAATCGAGTGCTGGGCTGACATTTTGATCGATGCGTGCGGTGTAATTGTAATGGCGGAAGTAATAACCTGCGTTATTATAAGACTCGATTCGCTTGATGTCCCCCGGTTGGCCCGTTTCTTTCAGAACGGTCAAGTGCCGAACTGTACCCGACAACGTAGGCAGTAACGTCTTAGATGTCCAGGATTGGAAGCTGTTAGAGGAATCACTGTAATAGTATTTGGCATCCCCATAGGAGTCGAAGTAGATTCGCCATGATCCGTTATCCAGCTGGACAAGAGCAGGTCCTTCTAGTCCAGAGCCCCAGCCTGCCCAGTCGCCTGTCTTCTGGAACGTATAAGGTCCAGTCAGGTTAGAAGCTGTTGCGTACTCGATATACTTGGTTGTTTCATTCTTGGTGAAGGCGTGGTAGGTGGAGCCGATCTTAACGATGAAGGTATCGATGTAGTTGGGGCCGATTCCAGATAAAGCTGTTGGTGCTGAGAAGGTAGTCGTAGCCAGGTTGGAGGTTTGAGCGGTTATTTTGTAAGGGAGGAAGTTCGCGTAGTTGCCTGGAGAGATTGAGACAATAATATTCAAGCTGCCGTCCGTATCCTTGAACCATTCCGGTGCCCAGCTGTGGCCAACCCCGGTCGATACGGAGAGAGTAACATTACGGACGAATGTCCAGTTGATCTTGTCGGTGCTGCTAGCAATTCCGATTGTATTTCCTGACCAGTCAGTGGTGTAGCAGATGTAGTATTTGCCGTCCGTATGCTTCATAATGCTAGGATCCCGAATCAGCCCGGTTGGTGGCGTGTAAGCAGGTCCTTTCAAAAGCCCATAGTTTGTGCCGTTGTAGGATTGGTACATGTAGAGATTGGACTCGCTGGTGTTCGTGAATGCAGACATGGTGTATACGCTTGTTGCCGCGTGGGCGGTAGTTGGTGCAAAGGTAAACCAGCCCGATACCGATAATACGAAACAAAGCAGAAGCGTTGCTGTTGCTTGAAATCGGAGGCGTAAGCTCACTAACCTGTCTCTCCCTTCAATTCTTGGAATTTGGAAAGCGTTTTCAAGCAGAGTTTAGTACATTCCTTGCAAAATTGAAATAGAATTTGATAGGCAAAAGGTAGATTTTTATGTTTCCGCCCATAGCGCTCGGTGATGGTTGCCCCTGAGCTGGTATTACGGTAAATCTGTGGCTCATAGAATAAGAAAAGAGCTGTTCTCCAGGCCATTGTTTTGGCTTAGGGAACAGCTCCTTTTGTTTGTTACAGCCATATTCTAACGCCGGCGAACAGCGGTAGAGTAGATAACACCATACCGGAACAGCAGCTTGCTGCCGAGCCAGCCGACAACACGGTCTGTTAGGAAGCCCATCAGGCCAAGACTGATTAAGCCGACAAAGATCCAATCTGTTCGGAAGTAAAGTCTGGAGTTCCAGATCAGGAAGCCAACACCTTCATTCGCGGCAATCATCTCAGCACCGATAATCGCCATATAGGAGGTACCCATCGCGAGCCGAATACCGGTAAAGATATACGGCGTTGTAGCAGGAATAACAACATGGAGCAATATCTGCCATTCGGATGCACCCATACTTCTTGCCGAACGAATCCGGTCTTCCTCGATCGCGAGTACACCCGTTAAGGTATTAATAATGACGATAAATAAAGTCGCGTACATAATCAAAGCGATCTTCGACTGCTCTCCAATACCGAACCACACCAGGAATAAGGTGATAAAAGCAATTGGAGGGATAAACCGGACGAAATTAAGGAAAGGCTCCGCGAATACGCGGATCGCGGTTACTTTGCCAATGGTCAGTCCAATCGGAATAGCAATAAGGCTGCCCAGTGCCCATCCGGCAAACACCCGGTAAAAACTAATACCGATATATCGCATCAAGGAGCCGTCGCTCATCAGTTCCTGCGCACCTTGCCAAGTGGCGACTGGGCCGGGAATAATCTCTGGACCATAAATCCATGCACCAATCTGCCAGACGATAAACGTCAACAGCCAGAGCAGAGGAATGGTAACCCATTTTTTCTGCAAAATCTTCACGGATACAGTCCTCCTTCCAGCTCGGCATCAAAGTGAGATTGAATCCGGCGATGCAGCTCGTTTAGCGCAGGTGAGGCTGGGTCACGCGGATACTCGAGCGGAACCTGATAGATACTTGAAATACGCGCATTAGGACCGGTAGACATCACGGCGATCCGTTCGCCAAGCAGCAGCGCTTCTTGAATATCGTGGGTGACGAAAATAACAGTCTTGCCGGTTTCCCGCCAAATCTGGCTGAGTTCCTTCTGCATGATTCTTCTAGTCATTGCATCAAGTGCGCCAAACGGTTCATCCATCAAGAGGATGGCTGGATCATTGGCTAGTACACGGGCAAGCTGAACGCGCTGCTTCATGCCGCCGGATAATTCGCGAGGGAATTTGTTCTCGTGGCCAAACAATCCGACCAGCCGAATATACCGATCCGAAATCTCTTTCCGCTGCTCTTTAGGCATCTTTTTCATTTTTAGGCCAAATTCTACGTTTTGCCGTACGTTCAGCCAAGGGAAGAGGGAGGAGTCCGCCTGCTGGAAAACAACCGCTCTTTCCTTGCCGGGCTTGTCGACCTCGTCGTTCCCAACGCGCAGGCTGCCTCCGGTCTTGGAGACAAAGCCTGCAATCATATTAAGCAGCGTAGATTTTCCGCAGCCGCTTGGGCCAAGCAGAACGAAGAACTCTCCGCCCTTCACAACTAGATCAATATCCTTAATGATATAGTGTACTGATCCACTCGTGCCCGGCTTCAGCTCGGAATAGCTCTTATTCAGCCGTTCAATCGTAATCGTATTTGGAGATGGATTTGGATTTGTATTCAGCATCTGTAATCCCTCCTATTCTTTGTAGGTGAATGAATCAGGAAGGGCCTGTTTGATACCGTCCAGGCTCAGCTTATCGGCTAAGTTGAAGTCGTTCTGGATGATGCCTGCTCCAACCATATAGTTTTTCTGATTCGTCAAGCTGTCGAATGATTGCTGGGTGAAGCCAACTGTCCAGTTGTTGGTCGCCAAATCCCGAATGGTTGCTTCTTTCGGCTGTTTTGTTTCTTTGAACAGGATATCAGCCGTTTCATCAGGGTTAGCCGCAATGAACTTCGAGGTTTCATCAAGTGCCTTCAGGAAGTTTGCAATCGCCTGAGGATGATCCTTAATCAAGGAATTAGGGGCAATAAGGGTACCGCCTATCCGAACCGATGTCTTGGACATATCGGTCAACTCGTGAACACCTTCAATCGCCTTGAATTTATCAACAAGCGTCGCACCTATAACCCAGCTGGCGTCGATTTCGCCCTTTTTGAGAGCGACATAAGACTCGTCAAAGCCGCCTTGGCCAATCTGTTTGGTATCATCAATGGCTACACCATTATCCTTCAGATACACCTCCCACAGATAAGGAAGGAAAGTGCCGCGCAGCGTGCTGAGCTTCTTGCCCTTCAGATCTGCTGCAGATGTAATATCGTCACGGACGAACAATTTCCATTGTGCTGCCGCTTGTTCAGTATCCGTGCCTGTTGCTCCGATAATGGAGAATTCACCTTTACTTACAGCATTTAGTGACGGGAAATCTGCGCCCCAGCCGATATCGGCCTGCTTGATGAATAAGGAGTTAATGCCTTCAGCAGGAGTAGCGAAGGTAATAATATCTGCATCTATGCCGTATTTCTCGAGGAAGCCTTTGTTCTTCGCAACACGGAAGACCGGATTGGTTGAGGTGTCGGCAATCTTGATTTTAATAGGATCTGCGGCAGCTGTTGCCTGCTGATTGTTAGTTGGGTCAGCCGCCGCCTGGCTGGGCTTATTGTCCTTGCCGCCGCATGCGGCAAGGGTGAAAGTGATGGCTAGGGCCGTAGCAAGGATTCCAAACTTTTTCATGGAATTTCCCCTCAGCTTTCCTCTTGAGATTGATTTGGTTTTTCCTCATTGGTTGCTACGCAGAACGCACCCTCTTCGAAAGATAGAGTTCCGACCACTTCTACAACCGAGTTAGTTCCTTTTGCTGCGGCGCCTGGTACGCGGTAATCCGCAACATCAAGCGGAATGATCGCTTCTTCTGCTGGTTTTTCGAGCTGAGGTACCCATTCATAAGGAACACGGTAAGCCCGGTAGACCATATTGGATTTAATAAATGGATTTTTGTAAGGGGAGATATACTCCCAGACTAGTTCATGCTCGCGTGTCACTTCAAAGATCCGACCGTCGGAGCCTTCCGTAATAAGCGTGTTGCCGTTAGGCAGCCTTTGCGCTGAGCTGATATATGGACTGTAGAAACGATAGGAATCGAGTGGAGCCGTAAATCCAGCTTCAGTTGGCGTATACTGCCATTCGATTTCCAGCGTTACAGGATTAATCTCAAGAATACGCGAGTGGTCTCGTACTGCATTTTTTAATCCATCTGGTGATGCTGGATTCGGATCGCCGTAGCCGCCCCAACCGCCGTTATCAAATACGAGCAGATTGCCTTCTCCCGGCAGACCTTGCGGAATAATGTGGGCATGATGCTGACCGATGATCCAGCCAAGATGCTTCACTTCCGGCTTGGAGTAGTCCGGACCAAGCTGCCATACAATCTTGCCGGTTTGACGGTCTGTAATGGCGATAATGTTGGATTCCCGCGCATCCCAGATAATGTTGTCCGGGTGGAAGCGCTCGTCGCCAGCCTCGTAGAACTTATTTGGGCCAACCCAGGAAGCGGAGTTGATATGCATCCAGTCGCCGCCAGTGTCGTTGCCGAAGTGACGGCCGTTTGGATCGTTAAACAGAACATTTTTGGCAGCCTCATCAAAGCCCAGCTCTTCAAAATGATCACTTACCGCCCATTGCCACAGGATATTGCCTTCCCAATCGACTTCAATAATGACGTCGTCCAGCAGCAATTTGTCCGAGATTTCAGGTTTTGTCACGTTACGGTGGGCGAGGATGAGGGTACGTCCGCCATTTGTCTGCGGCTCCTGTCCTGGTGCATAATAGCCGACTGGATTGCCTTCGCGCTGATAATCATGATGCGCGCGTGCCATCCATTGCGGCTCATAGCCTGGATCCTCTATGTACTCCAGACGGTTGAATTTCCATACAATCTCGCCCTCCCAATTCACTTGGACAAGATCGGCTTCGTCCTGGAAGCCATATTTCGGATCACGTTCTTTCGTGCTGCCTACCACATAACCACCTGGCAAGATTTTGTTCGGGAAGCCGCGAAGTCCTTTCCACAGATGAACCTCTTTACCATTCATATCAATCAGCAGTGCACCTACATTAGCAGCTTGGAAGATTGTATAGCCGCTCCATGCTTTCTCAGGCAAATAAACAGTTGCTCCAGTTGGATAAATAGTGGGATGTCCCATGTTCAACACTCCTTAAATGAATTGTGATCCAAACAGCCGGATGGCTGTTCGTGATGATTCATACCTCGAAAGCATTAACTCAAATGAATTAATAGTTCAAAAAATTCTTGTTTGGCGCCGCCGGCGGCCGTACTGCCGGCTTTTCCTGCTGCTCGTATTCTTTAATGAGTGCCATGTAATCCTCGGAGAAGCTTTCCAGATTGGCGTAAATCTTCTCGAAAATCTCTTTCTGACGTGCTAATTCATCCTCGTTAAAGCCGCCAAATAACAGCTTTACGCCTCTCTGACCTAGATGGGGGTACCGTTCTAACAGCTGTCGTCCTTCTTCTGTAATGTCCAGCCATACATTTCTTCGATCACCTTGCATACGACGCCGCTCAGCGAAGCCTTTTGCTTCAAGCTTGTCGCATAACGCGGTAATTGCACCGGAGGTTAGATCCAGCTGCTCCGCAAGGTCCCCAAGCTTTTGCAAGCCGCTTTGCTGTATGGTCCTAAGAATAAGAAAGCCGGGCAGTGCGATGTCCTCAATTGAGATTTTGTCCCGTTCCTTCACGAATCTTCGAACCATCCGCCTGAACAGCCAATCATTTTCTTCCATTTGAGATATAAGATCTGTCATGATAACTAGTTGATTCCCTCCTCTAAGAAAACAAAAAAGGCCGCAACAGACGTCCTGTGTTCAGGTACGTGAGTTGGGCCTTTGGTTATCCAATCGGCTGTATGAAATTAGTTCAACGTTAAAAGAATGAACGTTGAAGGATTATGGATTGATATTAACTCCATAATTCCGATACGTCAAGTGGTATTTAAAAATATTAGGTTTTATGCAATTCCCGGAACTGCAGAGGGGTCATTCCCTCGAGGCTCTTAAAGCATTTGCTGAAATAGCTGGTCTGAGAGAAGCCGGTTTCGAGTGCAATAAGCTTAATGGACAAGCTGGTAGAAGCAAGCAGGCGTTTTGCCTGTAGGATACGGGACTCCATCAGAAAATCGGAAAATGATTTGCCAAACGTTTTATTAAACCTGCGGCTGAAATAATGCGGGCTGAACCCGGCAATGGCTGCGGCCTGTTCCAGTGTGAAGGGATCGCTGCAATTGGCGCGTATATAGTTGGCCGCTGCACGTATTTTGTCAGCAGCTTGATTCACAGACACATTAAGCTGGGCAGCGGTGGCTTGAATTCTGGTGAGCAGCTCGTACAGTGTGGCGGCAGCCGCATATTCATCATCTACTTCATAGCCTCTGCCTAGCTGAAGCAGTCTATCTATCAACGACCCTACAGGAGAGGGATCAGATAATTGAAACAGCCATGGCTCATCCAGCCCTTTCCCGTCCAATAATTCCTCTAGGCGAACGCCGAAAAAATGGACCCAACGAATATTCCATGGATCTCGGGAATCAGCATGATACGTTTGCCGGAGACCGGGACCATACAGGAAGCCTTGTCCCTCAGTCAATTCATACGTCATGCTGTCTGTATGCAGATAACCCTTGCCTCCAAGAACAATATGCAGATTATAGTAGCGGTCTAAATTATTTTCGGTAGTGGCATATTCACGATTGACGTCATGCTCGGGAAAATCACTGTAGCCTCCGATAAAATCCGGGAAGCAGCTATGTCTTTGGAAGATGGGCTTAGGCAGAAAAATATGTTCTTTCATCAAGCACCTCATAACGCAATATTTTCATAAATAATTCTTTTTAATGGCTTTTAACAAAGTCGTTGATTAATGATTATGACAATATATTAATAAACATCGCATGTTTTTGTCATATCCTAACTGATCGGGCTTCAACTAAAATAGAGGGTAGTACAAGAGATGTTGGGAGGCTGACTCGAAATGGCAAAATCGATCCAAATGGACGAGTTAACGTTAGGCGTTTGTTATTATCCTGAGCACTGGCCGGAGGAATTGTGGGAAGATGACTTCCGCCGGATGCGGGAGATGAATATTTCGGTCATTCGGATGGCGGAATTTGCATGGGCGATGCTGGAGCCGGAGGAAGGCGTATTTGACTTTAGTTTTTTCACACGGGTGATGGATTTGGCACATCAATATGGGCTGAAGGTTATCTTAGGTACGCCAACGGCGACGCCGCCGGCATGGCTGACGCATAAATATCCGGAAGTATTAAACGCTCATCAGAGTGGTGAGCTCATCAAGCACGGCATGAGACGTCATTATAATTACTCCAGTCCGAAATACCGTGAGCTTTGTGAGCTTATCGTACGTAACATGGTCAGCGCTTACAAGGAACACCCTGCGGTTATTGGCTGGCAGATCGATAACGAGTTCAACTGCGAGAAGAACGTGTTTTATGCTGAGGCTGATCATGCTGCATTTCGGGTGTGGCTCAGACAGAAGTATGAGACTTTGGACAATTTGAATAAAGCGTGGGGAACTGTCTTCTGGAGTCAGACTTATACGGCTTGGGAGCAGCTGCACCTGTCGCAGACTGAGTCGCCGAATCCACATCTGGCGTTAGATGAGAAGCGTTTTATCTCGGATAATGTCATCTCATTTGCTAAGCTTCAAGCGGACATAATCCGTGAGCTTGCACCTCAGCATTGGGTGACAACAAACGGGTTATTCGGACATCTGGACAGTCATGAGTTGACCGATGAATTGCTCGATTTCTTCTCTTACGATTCGTACCCGCAGTTTTCGACGATTTTCCCGGGAAATGATGAGAACTCACTCAAAGATCGTGGCTGGAGCATGAGTTTGTCTAACGTTCGTTCGATCTCGCCAAACTTCTGCGTGATGGAGCAGCAATCTGGTCCTGGCGGCTGGGTAGACCGGATCGAGATGGGATCCCCAAGGCCGGGTCAAATCCGGTTATGGTCTTATCAATCCGTTCTGCATGGTACGGATCTGCTGGTCTACTTCCGCTGGCGTACAGCAACGATGGGGACAGAAATTTATTGGCATGGAATCAATGATTACCACAATCAGCCAAACAGACGGGTTAGAGAAGTTGCACAGGTTGGCGGGGAATTCGAGAAGATTGGTGCCTTAATTGCCGGGACGAAATACCAAGCGGAAGTCGCCATCATGCAGGATTATGATAATCTCTGGGATGGAGAGATGGACAAATGGCATGGCCCGCTGCAATGGCAAAGTAAGGGCTCCTGGTACAAGCAGCTGCAATACCGTCATATCCCAGCCGATCTCCTTACCTTACGGTCAAACACAACTTTAGAGGAGTTATCGAAATATAAAGTGATTGTTTACCCGCATGCGGCGATTATGACAGATGAGACGGCTGAACTCCTTACGAGATATGTGGAGCAAGGCGGCAAGTTGTTCTTTGGCGCACGTACAGGCTATAAGAATCCGGCGGGACAATGCTACATGCGGCCGTTTCCAGGTCCAGTTGCAGAACTGTGCGGCATAACGGTTGAGGACTTCACTTTAATCAAAGGAACGATTCAACCAGCAGAGTTGAATTGGGAGGGGCGTGTTCCTTCAGGAACAAAAGCCGTTGCTTTTAATGAGGTACTGAACGTTCAAAATCCGGAAGCGGAGGTAGTAGCTCATTATGCGTCGGAATATTACAAAGGCGAGCCAGCTTTAACCCGCCGTGCTGTTGGTAAAGGTGAGGTATGGTATTATGGCGCAGCTTACAGCGAGCCGGTTGTAGATGCTATCTTGGATGAGCTGAGCATCTCCACTCCAATCGCAGACTGGTTAGAAGTTCCTGCCGCAGTAGAGCTTGGCATTCGTTCTTCGGAGGTTGCTTCATATGCTTTCTTATTGAACTACTCGGATCAGCCCGCTACTCTTCAAGTGAAGCGGGCAACAAAAGAACTTCTAACAGGAGCAACAATTGAGAATGAGGTTAAGATGCCGGCGTACGGCGTTATGATTCTGGAACTTTAATAATAAAGAGCAAGCCCCCGCGGGATTATCCCACGGGGGCTTGCTGTAGTTAAGAAACAAAAGAGCCTGTAGCACGGGGGCCACAGGCTATAAAAGAGAAATATATAAATAAAGGGGGGTCTTGTCCTTTATTATAGGAGCCAATCATGAAATGAACCTGAGTGGAATATTACAGGAGCGTTACAAAATTCATTCTGACTATACGAATGTTAAAAATGGTGTGAGAAAATTAAGTTCTTTAGCTCGTAATAAAGTTGTTTAACGGAAAATAAAGTTGGTTAATCTCAGTCGCTAAATCTGAGGCTGAGTCCTGACTGACTGCTGCTCAAGCAGGAAGTCAGGTTGATGATGTTGCTTGACTAACGATCTTGAAGGAGCTGTCGTGGACAGCTCCTTTAGTTATCCCTTTTGTTACAATAATATTGTATTAAAAACTGAAAACGAGAAAATTTAATTGAATAATACAATATATTTGAAACAAACTGTTGACTTTGCCTGGAAAATGCCGATATACTCTCGATATATTAGATTAATTGGATAAAATGAGGTGATGAGACAACGGTGGTGTAAGGGGAAAATCAACACGAGCAGTCATTGATGAAAGCGCTTTAATTAATTCGATGAGGTGATAAGTTTGATGTTGAAACGAAGTTTAGTGGCTATTCTGTGTGTGCTGCTCTTGATTGCCCCGCAGGCAGCATTCGCCTATAAGAATCCGGCATCGCTGCCAGACGAATGGGGACAATATGGACTTGGCGACCCTTATGTGCTGAAGTTTAATGGTACCTATTATTTGTATGTGAGCACGAGAGATACTGATATCGGGGTCAAAGTGTGGAGCTCGCCAGACCTTGTCAACTGGAGCTATGGAGGATTGGCCGCAACCGATCCGGTCACGAAGGGAGCCTACGCTCCTGAGGTCGTTTATTGGAACGGATATTTCTACATGTATACCTCTCCTGCCGGCAAAGGTCACTACGTGCTGCGCAGCGAGAGCCCGACCGGTCCGTTTACAGTGCAGACGGGCAATTTGGGCCATTCGATCGATGGCAACGTCTTTATTGACGATGATGGCAAGTGGTATTTCTATCATGCGAACGGAGCGGGAATTCTCGCGGCTACGATGCCTACGCCGACGACGATCGGCAACAGCGTCAATACAGGTGCCAGCATGAACGGTTGGACGGAAGGTTCTACATTGTTCAAGCGCAACGGCAAATACTATATGACTTATACTGGCAATCATGTATTCAGCAATGGCTATCGGGTCGACTACGCGGTCAGCACAAACCCGCTCACGGGATTCGTGCGTGATACGGATAACCCGATTCTGATCAGTACGGAAGGTCCGACAGTCGGTCTCGGCCATAATACGGTCGTCGTTGGCCCGAACCTGGATGCCCGCTATATCATCTACCATAATCTCGAAGGACCGGGCATTGTCGGACCTCTTCGCCATATGGGGATGGACCGGATCGTGTTCAACGGGGATAAAATGTCGGTGCTCGGGCCAACGACAACCGAGCAGCCGGATCCGGAGATGCCAGATTTCGAGGACCGGTTCAATGGCGCGGAACTCAGCCCGGCGTGGACGAATCCGGACAGTGGCAGCTGGAGTGTTGATTCCGGCCATCTGCGGCAGCAAACCGCCGGTACTAGCAGACTGGTGACCACTGCTACGACCGGAAGCAGCTATACGGCAGAATTTAACCTGCAGCTGGCTGAGTCCAGCGATACCGTCAGCCCGCGGCTTGGGGTCGTATTCTCCTACAAGGGCGATAACGATTTCGGCACAGCGCTGTTAGATCCGGCGAGCAATTCGTTGCAGACGCAGTTCCGGGTGAACGGCGCCGATCTGGGATGGGTGGCGAGCACGCTTCCGGAAGGGTACGATTATACGAAGCTGCACAATATCCGGGTTGAGAAAGCAGGAGATACGTTCAAGATCTACGTCGACGGTATGCTGAAGCAGACGCGCAGCGTGATGCTTGACGGCGGCAGCATCGGTTATGTCACGGAGAATGCAAAGGCTAATTTCGGTTACGCTGCTTTCAGCAACGACGTGAACGGCAGCAGCGATTTTGATGCCGCGAAACCGGTTCCGGGTCAAGTCGAGGCCGTTCATTACCTGTCAGGCGGCGAAGGGGTCGGGTATCACGACCAGACGCCCAGTACAATCGGCGATTACCGCGGAGAAGGCGTGGATACGGGCAAAGCAGATGACGCCACCTCACATATCACCGCTTTTGAGAAAGGCGAATGGCTGCAATACCGGCTGAACATCGCGGAAGCAGGCAAATACGATATCGATCTTTCTTATGCGGATGCAGCCCCGGGCAGCAAGTTACAGCTCACTCTGGATGGTGGACAGCCGCTGGGCGAGTTTGAGCTGGCAGGAGACACTGACCCAGCTGGTGCAGGATGGCAAACCGCACAGCTGAATGGGGTAGAACTGCCGGCAGGGGTTCATACCTTGAAGGTCACTGCCGTATCGGGAACTATCTCGCTGGATAAGCTGATGTTCCACCGGCACGTGGACGTTCCGGTTCTCTATGATAACTTCGATGATGGCCAGGATGACGGCTGGAAGCGATATGAAGGTTTCTGGAGCGTGAAGAGCGACATTGCCGAGGAGGAGCAGGCTTACGACGCTTATCATCCGATCCCGGGTGCGATTGGTACGGTCCACTATATCTCCGGTGGCGAAGGTGTCGGTTATCATGAAAATACACTCGAAAACATTGGCGGCGAGTACCGGGGAGATTCGGTCGACATACGATCCAATCCGGTCGACGGCGGTTACAACGTCGGCTGGAACCAGACGGGCGAATGGCTGAAGTATAACATTGACGTAGAGGAAGCCGGATCCTATAACGCAGAATTCAAAGTGGCTACTACGCTGGATGGAGGTCAGATCCGGCTTTGGCTGGACGATACGACGGATCTTACCGGCATCGTGGATATTCCGAAGACCGGTGACTGGAACATCTGGAATGTGGTGCAAAAATCCGGTGTTACACTCCCGGCAGGCAAGCATACGCTGAAAGCCGAGACGGTCCGCGGGGAATTTGATTTTGCAGGTATAGCCCTGACGAGGATGGATCAGCCGATACCAGTACCCGGCGTTATCGAAGCCGAGCATTACAAGCCAGGCGGTGAAGGCGTAGGCTACCATGATTTGACTCCTGCGAACATTGGGGGCAAATACCGCAGCGATAAGGTAGACATTCGATCCGCTGCATCCGGCGATCAGATCGTAGGCTGGAATCAAACAGGGGAATGGCTGAAGTACAACATCCGCGTCGCGGAAGAGGGATTGTACGATCTCGACTTGTGGACAGCTACGACGTTTACGGATGCACAAGTCCGGCTATGGCTGGATGACACGACTGATTTGACAGGCGTACTAGGCGTTCCTGCTTCCGGCGACTGGAATAAGTGGAAGTCGGTAACGAAATCCGGTATCCTGCTGCCGGCCGGCGATCATGAACTGAAGGTCGAAATTGTCAAAGGCGAGTTTGACATGACGAGACTGTCGCTCACCCAATTCGATAAGCCGCACGTGCTGCCCGGATTTATCCAGGCTGCTGATTATAAAGCCGGAGGCGAAGGTACGGGTTACCATGATCTGACTCCCTCTAACATCGGTACGGAATACCGGAATGAAGCGGTCGACATCCGCCGAAATGCGGGTGGCAGCTACAATGTGGGGTGGAACGCTACCGGCGAATGGCTGGCCTACAACGTAGATATTGCCGAGGCCGGCGTGTACAACGTCGATTTCGTGACCACTACATCGATGGACGGTGCGAAGGTCCGGCTGTGGCTCGACGATGCAACCGATCTAACCGGTGAAGTCGATATTCCGAATTCCGTCACCTGGGAGAACTGGGCGACAACAACGAAGCAAGGCATCTATCTCCCGGCGGGCACACATACCTTGAAGGTCGAAACCGTTAAAGGTGAATTCGACTTCCAAGGAATACGGATTCATCAGAATCCAGTCGAACCGAAGGCTGCTCATACCGGCGAATATCAGGCAGCGGTCGGCAGCTTCGCGAAGACGACGATCGGGGATGCCAATTGGTCGGATTACAGCGTGGAGTCCGATATCAAGCTGATTAGCGATTCCGGTGACGGGGGCATTCTGTTCCGTGCGAGCAACCCGGCTCACGGCAAGGAGCTGAATCAGAACAATGCGAACTTCGTGCAAGGATATGTCGCGTACCTAAACAATCAGGGCGTTCATCTCGGCAAGCTGAATTACAGCTGGACCTATTTGACAGGGGCGCCGCTCGAGGTGAAGACAGGCGAATGGAAGCATGTAAAAGTCGTTGCGCAGGGTGCACGCATCCAAGTGTATGTCGATGATATGAGCAAGCCGGTTATCGACTATACAGACACTAGCGGCAGTCCATTCACACACGGCAAGGTCGGCATGCGGACATTCATGAATGAAACAAGCTACGATAATTTCACGGTTCTCCCTGCCTCCATTAACGCTCCTGCAATCGGTCAGTTGCTGGATTTGTTTGGCTCAGCCGGACAGTTAGATGAGAAAATCTGGAAGAAACTGGATAAGGAGCTTGAGCATGCAACTGATGCGGTCAGCAAGAAGAAGCCGGACTGGAAGCAGGGGATCAAGCATCTGGAGAATTTGCTGAGTCAGCTGAATAAAGAGAAGAAGCAGGAAGAGGTTTCCGATCAAGCAAAGACAACGCTTAATCGGAGCGTTAACGCACTCATTGACGTGTGGAGCGAAAATCTGGGCAAGTAGCCGACAATGCCCATGCCAAGAGGCGTCTAACTAATAAGAACGTCCCTGTACCGAAGGAGCTTCGGTGCGGGGACGTTTTGCGTTATTGTATAGGAAATTATGATGGTAGTCGACTTTTTGATAAGTAGAGCGCCTCAGAGCCTTGTCCCCGTACAAAAGCGGGCTACCGCCGAAAGGACAAAACAAAGAGGCCGCGTAGAAGTTAACAACTTTATTTTCAATCCGGACATTTTGCTTGCAATTAATTTGTGTAGATTTTATCCCTCGAAAACCCTTGTTTTTACTAGGCCATCGGTAAACAAATTTATTTCTGTCACCTATTTCCGAATAATCGAAATAATCTCCTGCAGCTCATGCATATGCTTGTGCTTGCTCTTATAACCGATAAACAGCTCGTTATTAACCGTTAAACTATCGAAGCAAGTTTGAATGTTGGTACTCGAATTCTCGAACAGATAGGTAGGGGCAACACTGATTCCTGCTCCGGTCTCGACGGCTTTGATAACAGCATGCATATTGGGAATCACATGCTTTGGCTTAATAAGAGGCCTTCTCTTGAAATGCTCTCTCCAGAGACGTCTAATTATGGGGAGCTCCAGCCCGTATGAAATCCACTTTTGCGCGGACAGCCATTCTTCTATTTCCTTCAAATTGTGAAGCTCGGGCACGGTAAAAGCAGCTGGAGTGATAATCGTGAACGTTTCTTCCATAAGCCATTCATACTCAATGCCGGGAACGGCGAATTTCTTGGGCGTAATAATCAGCTCGACCTGATCTTCCTTCAAAAGCTCGATTAGTTGATCAGCTGTTCCAAAGTAAGACACGCTGCAAATGCCGGCATCCGTAAGCTTGGGAAGAAGACGCTCCTGGAAATACTCCAGGGACAAGCCGATTCGGAACACCTTGTTATTTGGCAGAGAGGCGGATTTAAGCCCGGCGGTTGCTTCCTCCAGCGATTCAACAAGTGGAGCTAGCCTGGAATAGAGCTCTTTTCCCCGTTCAGTTGCGATAAGCCTTCTGGACACCCGTGCGAATAAAGCCTCGCCTACTTCCGCTTCCAAGGCAGCGAGGTGCTGACTCATAGCTGGTTGTGTCATCATCCTGGTCTTGGCCGCTTCGGAAACGGAGTGGTGCTTGTAGATTGCAATAAAGCTTCGGTACCATTCAAAATCTACCATTCATTTGTTCATCCCCTGCGTTTTATCCATAATCGAATTATAAATATATTTATGGATCATTACAATTTATATAATTCGTTTTATTGTCATGGTGGATGTATAATGGCTCAGTATCATCCATTTCATAAAGCCATATCATGAGTTGTCCAATGCTGGGTACATTATTATTGTAGTTGGCATGGAATTCATGGAATGAATGAATAGAGGAGAGATTGAATTTGAAGCACTTATTTACCCCATATGAGATCAAGGGCTTGTCCCTTAAAAATCGTGTTGTTATGCCGCCGATGTGCCAATACTCGGTAGCCGAAAAAGACGGTATTGCAAACGACTGGCATTATACGCATTATGTAAGCCGCGCCGTAGGCGGCACAGGTTTAATTATTATAGAAATGACCGATGTTGAACCGGATGGCCGTATTTCGGATTTCGATCTCGGGTTATGGTCTGATGAGCAGATTCCGGCATTAGCCCGTATTATTGAAGCCAGCCATCAGCACGGTGCAAAAGTAGGTATACAAATCGCACATGCGGGACGTAAAGCTGAAGATGCGGAAGTACCTGTAGCGCCATCCGCGATTCCTTTTGATGAGAAGTCCAAAACCCCAAGAGCTCTGTCTACGCAAGAAGTCGAAGAGATGGCCCAGAAATTCCGTCTGGCTGTACGCAGAGCTGTTCAAGCGGGCGTAGATACAATTGAACTTCATGGTGCCCATGGTTACTTGATTCATCAATTCCATTCCCCGCTGACGAATAAGAGAACGGATAAATATGGTCAAGAGTTGACGTTGTTTGGTAAAGAAGTCATTCAAGCTGCGAAAAGCGAAATGCCCGCAGATATGCCTTTAATTATGAGGATTTCTGCCAAAGAATATGTGGAAGGCGGATACGGCATCAACGAAAGTATTGCATTCGCCAAAGAATATCAAGCAGCTGGCGTTGATCTGTTCCATATTAGTGCAGGCGGAGAAGGACCAATCGCCGCAGCGGGCAGACCAGGAACACATGCCGCTTATCAAGTACCTCTCGCACGAGCAATTAGAGAAGCTCTGAACGTTCCGGTCATTGCAGTAGGCAGACTGGATGAGCCAACTCTCGCCAACTCCGTTATCGGCAACGAAGACGCCGATCTTGTAGCAGTAGGCAGAGGAATGCTTCGTAATCCTTATTGGACTCTTGAAGCAGCAACCGTGCTCCACAAAGAAATCGAGCTTCCAAGACAATACCAATTAGGCTTCCCACGGGGCTAAAATAACTTAATTACCAAAAGCGGTGCAGAGTACATTCTGCACCGCTTTTTTTTGCCCTCAAATCCTTTGATCCCTGGTCTTTTTCTATAGGGTAAACCCAAACGGAGAATTCAAATGCTCTGTAGAAGCGCAGCGCTCGCTTTTGCTCTGAGGATTCCATCACTTTGAACATTGTTCAAAGGAGTGGAATCCTCGAGCAATGGCGATCGGAAGAGCATTTGAATGCGCAGTTTGCGTTTTACCCTAATTTTTTTATAGAAAACAACCAGAAATCAAAGGATTACATTCTACGAACCAACCCACCTCATCTCTTACAATACAGATATAACATTTAGAGAAAAGCAGGTGAGGAAAATTGAATAGAAACAGCCGCTGGAAACTGGCGCTCAGCAATTGGGACATGTATTTCCTGCTTGTACCAGGATTAATCTTCTTACTCTTATTCAAATATACGCCGATGTACGGCGTTGTCATTGCATTTCAGGATTTCAACATCTTCAGCGGGATCGGAGACAGCGAATGGGTTGGCCTCGAGCATTTTCAGAAGCTAATACACTCGGATGATTTCTTCCAGGTACTGACGAACACGCTGCTCATTAGCATGTACAAAATCGTGCTCCTATTTCCGATTCCGATAGTCGTGGCGCTCTTGCTCAACGAGGTTCGCAAAATGCTGTTCAAGCGCTCGATCCAAACGATTATTTATTTGCCCCACTTTCTGTCGTGGGTGGTTATTTCCGGCTTGTTCGTTACTCTTCTCTCTCCGACAGACGGCCTGGTTAACCAGATCATCATAGCCTTTGGAGGTAAGCCGATCTCATTCCTCCAAGATAATTCGTTCTTCCGAAGTGTTGTTGTATTCACAGCTGGATGGAAGGAAATCGGCTGGAACGCCATCATCTTCATCGCTGCAATCGCAGGGATTGATCAGGAACAATATGAAGCAGCTTCGATTGACGGAGCTGGACGCATTCGCAAGATGATTTCGATAACGCTTCCAGGCATTATGCCAACCATAGTACTGATGTTAATTCTTCGGATCGGCAGCTTGCTCGAAGCCGGTACTGAACAGATTCTAACGATGTACAACCCGCTAGTCTACGATTCCGGAGATGTCATCGGAACCTATGTCTACCGGATGGGTCTTGGTCAGCAGGACTACAGCTTCAGCACAGCGGTTGGCCTGTTTAACTCCTTGGTTGGTTTTATTCTGATTATTAGCGGCAACATGCTTAGCAAGAAGTTCTTAAAGAGAAGTATCTGGTAGGGAGGGCAATACCATGCACAGTAAAAAATTCAGTGATTATGTACTCGATACCGTCATTTATGTGATTTTAATTGCGATGGGCTTATCGACGCTTCTTCCTTTTATCACGGTGTTATCGAAGTCGGTCAGTGAAGAATGGGCGATCACATCCGGGAAAGTTAATCTATTCCCCGTCGGCTTCCAGCTTGATACGCTGCAATACGTCGTAACGAACCATCAATTTCTGCATGCCCTGTTGATCTCAGCTCTCGTGGCTGTTGCAGGCACACTAGCTTCATTGCTAATTACGGCAATGACGGCTTACCCGCTCTCCAAGCGAGAGCTGCCCGGTGTCGGCATCATCATTATATTGTTTGTCTTTACGATGATGTTTAACGGCGGCATCATACCGAACTATCTGCTTATCCGTCAGCTGGACTTGATTGATAACCTTGGTTCTCTCGTTCTGCCGGCATTAATCAGCGTCTTCAATATGCTTGTCATTAAGAGCTATTTCGAAAGTCTTCCGCCAAGCCTGGAAGAGTCTGCAAAGATTGACGGTGCACGCAATTATACGATTCTGTTCCGCATTATTCTGCCGCTCAGCGGTCCAGTGCTCGCGACAATCGGACTTTTCTACGCGGTCTATTACTGGAATGACTACTTTAACCCGATGCTGTATATCAACAGCACTTCGCTAAAGCCGCTGCAGCTGTACTTGCAGGATATTGTGATGAACGCCGATTCCTCAAGCTTCAAGATGAGCGCGGAAGATATGATGAATGTCCCAGCCGAAGGAGTAAGGGCTGCTACCGTTATTGCTTCTACCGTCCCAATTCTGCTTGTCTATCCGTTCCTTCAAAAGTATTTCATTAAAGGTGTACTCATTGGCTCCGTAAAAGGTTGAGTCAAACCTAACTTCTTATTCAATTCTTGCGTTTTACCGACAATTATTGAAGAATATCACTTCAATAATTGCGGTTTGATGATAAATTATATCTAAATGGAGGGTCACAAATGAAACAAATGACAAAAGTGCTTTCAATTGCTGCATCAACGGTTGTTCTGGCTAGCTCCTTGGCCGCTTGTTCATCGAATTCGAATAACAATGCTAATAACGCGGCGGTATCTAATGCACCGGCAGAAACCACAGACAACGCTGCAGCTACAGACTCCAATGCCAATCTTCCAACGCTGAAGCGCCTCGATGTCTTCCAAGGCGAAGATTATGCCAATTATCCGGTAGCGAAGCTGCTTGAAGAAAAGACGGGCTACAAAGTGCAATACGATATGCTTCCGCAGGATAACCCGGCGCAAAAGCTGAATCTGCTTATGGCATCCGGCGAGCCTTACGATATCGTTACTTCGTACATCGATATGGCATTGTACTCGGATTATGCGAAAAAAGGTGCACTTATCGATCTGACACCTCTAATTGATCAATTTGGTCCAAATATTAAAACCGCGATCTCTCAACAATCGATGGATGCTCTTAAGGTTGACGGTAAACTGTATGGCATTCCGAACATCATTACCTATCCTGTAGGTACAGGCATTCTTATTCGTACAGACTGGCTCGACAAGGTTGGCATGAAGATGCCAACAACAACAGATGAATTCCAAGCTGTCCTGCAGGCATTCAAAGACAAGGATCCAGGCGGCAATGGCAGCCAGGACGTTCCTTTTACCATCAAAGGTGACTTGCCAATGATTGATGATCTTGTAGGCGCTTTCGGTATGCCTAACCCATGGAATGATGTTGACGGACAGCTTGTTCCTCGTGTTCTTGACCCGTCCTTCCCTGACTATGCGAATTATGTTGCTGGTCTCTATGCAGGCGGACTGCTTGATAAAGAGTTTGTCGTGAACAAAGATGCAACTGCCAAAGAGAAATTCTCCAGCGGCAAAGCAGGAGCTATTGCTATCCACTGGGCGGACATTCCAGGCGTATCCGACGCACTCACGAAAGCGGTTCCTGATGCTAAATTCACATACTTGCCTGCCCTTAAAGGTCCTAATGGCAAATCCGGCTTTGGAGCGAACAAAGGCTTTGACCGTCTGAGCTTTATTCCGAAATCCGCAAAGAATCCAGAGGACGCTATCAAATGGATTAATGCAATTCTTGAATCAAATACCTTCAAAGAACTTGCTATTGGTGTAGAAGGCATGCATTATACGGTTGACAATGGCGCGTACATGCCAATTCTTCCGATCTTTAACGACGAACGCAACCTCGCGAACAACTATATGGTTGGAACGGACGAAGCCAACTATCCGCAATATTGGCAGGCACGTGTACACAAAAATCCGGTTATGTTCGAAGCATTTGACACACTCAACAACAAGACAGCCGATTCGGATAAAATTCTGAATGAGCTCAGTGTTGCACCATACTTGGAAAACTACTCTAAAAATAACCTGAAGCTCGAGACGATGTCCGGTGACTATACGGTCAAGCTTATTGCTGGCGGAGAAAAAATCGATGGTCTAGCTGATTTCCAGAAGAAGTTTAATGCCGAAGGCGGAGAAGCAAGCGCCAAAGAAGTTAACGCTTGGTACACTTCGAAATAATGAATTAAAAATTCAGCAGGGAGGGCTTATTCAAAAGCCCTCTACTGCGTTCTAATTGGAGGAGAAATTGATATGACTAGCTATTCTTTCTCGCGGGAAATTGAGACTTACAAGCATGCTGATGTTGTCATTATCGGAGGAGGCCCAGCGGGAACAGCCGCTGCTATCAGCGCATCCCGCAGTGGCAAAAAAGTTGTTCTGCTGGAGAAAACAGCACAGCTTGGCGGTATGGGGACTATCGCTAACGTTAGTGTTTTTATGCCGATCGGCAACGTGACAGGCATTTACCGCGAGCTGATTGCCGAGATGCTGGCTGAGTCACTTCCGGCAGGTCACGATGAATCGATAGCACCGCAATATTCGCCTTTCCTGATGCGCCAATATATGAATGAGAAGATGAAGAAAGAAAAGGTGGATGTCTACTTCCACTGTGAATTTATCGGTACGGTTCAGGAAGGCAGTATGATCAAAGCCGTTATCGTGTCGACCCGGGAGGGTCTAAGAGCATTTGAAGGAGAAACGTTTATCGATTGTACGGGTGATGCTCGTGTAGCGATAGATGCAGGAGTACCATATACAACAGGTCGCGAAAGCGATGGGCTGACGCAGCCGATGACTCTTATGTTTATGATGCAAAATACGGGCAAGCCGGTAACGCCAATTTTGCCGGAAGGCTGTTATGAATACAAA
The DNA here is from genome assembly GCF_056269375.1 of Paenibacillus sp. J22R56. Taxonomy (NCBI): domain Bacteria; kingdom Bacillati; phylum Bacillota; class Bacilli; order Caryophanales; family Paenibacillaceae; genus Paenibacillus; species Paenibacillus sp. J22R56. The sequence continues at coordinate 720,019 of NZ_JBWDNV010000001.1, read as the reverse complement.
GAGTTATCCGATCTGCCACAAGGCAGAAGATTGTACTGGGAGCAGAACAATGACGGCTCGCTGCTCGTCAACATGTCGCGTGTTAAAGCGAATGGAGCCAAGATCGAAGACATTAATTACGCAGAGACGGAAGCGCTCAGACAGGTGTTCTCAATTGCTTACTATCTCCAGAAGACCGGCTTTGAGAATTATGCTCTGACCCATATCGCACCTCAAACCGGTACCCGGGAGACCAACCAGATCGTCGGTCTCTATACGTTAACCGAGCAGGATTTGACCAGTGGCGCAAGATTCTCGGACGTTGTTGCACAAACGAATTATGAGATCGATATTCATAGCCCAGATGCGAAGAAAACAACCGACGAGCGCAAAATCGACGGCTACGATATTCCTTATCGCTGCATGGTGCCGGAAGCTTTCGATAATCTTCTCGTAGCAGGACGCTCGATTTCTGCAACTCATGTAGCCATGTCTTCGATGCGTGTGCAGGCAACTTGTTATGCACTTGGGCAGGCTGCTGGTATCGCTGCTTCTCTCTCAATTGACAACGCTGTCAGAATGGAAGAGGTATCCATGGACAAACTGCATAACATATTGGAAGATCAAGGTGTTAAGTTCATGAAATAGATGGAACCGCTTAAGAAGGAGGACATGATCATGTATAAGCTGCTCATTGTTGATGATGAGATAACGGTCAGAACGGGCTTGCAATCTTACTTCAACTGGTCCTCTTTCGGCATTGAAATTATGAGAGAGGCGGACGACGGGGATGTAGCCTACGAAATGATTGAACAGGAAACACCCGACCTTGTCCTGACGGACGTCCGCATGCCGAATATGGACGGGATTACGTTGTCACGCCTGATTAACGAACATTATCCTCAGGTGAAAATTATATTTGTCAGCGGGTATGATGACGCTGATTATTTGAAATCCGCGATGAAAGTCAGTGCAGTCGACTATATCTTCAAGCCAGTAAATCTGGAGGAGTTAGGCTCTGTCCTGAAACGTGTAGTAAGCGATCTGGATGAAGCGCGTACCGAGCAACAGAGGAAGGAAGAGCTTCAGGTAAGGCTGAAGGAAGGAATGCCGCTGCTGCGGGAAAAGTTCCTGTTGTCGCTGATCAACAGCGGTGTTCAGAAACAAGACATTCGGGAGAGGATCCATTTTCTTGAGCTAAACTTGCCTGAGGATGCTTCCTATTGGGCGATAGTCATCTCGATTGATGATTTGGCTACTGTCGAAAGCGTCAGGAGCGAGAGAGACCGGCAGCTGCTTTGGTATTCGATCAATAACATTTGCCAGGAGTTGATAGACACTCATATGGACGGCTATGTTTTTGAACATCATACAGGTGAGTTTGCTGGAATTTTGCGATTGAACATGGATGGCGAAGAAGTAAGAGATGCCGCGGAAGTTTTGCTTGAGCTGGCCGGTAAGATCCGTGACAATCTCGAGCGCTGGCTGAAGATTAGTGTGACTATCGGAATCAGCGACCGTGTAACGGGTCTCGGCAACTTGACCAATTGCTACAAGCAAGCGCGCGAAGCGGTTAATCATAAGTGGTACTTGGGGAAGAATCGTATCATTACGATGGATAGTCTAGAAACACCGGAGCAGCATAGCGGGAGCTCCAGCCGGTACGAATTTGTTTATAACGAAGAGCTTACCTCCGCGCTAAAAGCAGCGGATTCAGAGAAACTGCACGAAGTGCTGGATTCGATCTTTGTTGATTTGAATCGTAACCGTCCTGACGGATTAAAGTATGGACGCAATGTCTGTATGCAAATTTTTCTGGCCGCAGGTCAGCTGCTGCTGGAATTAAATATGCAGTCCGAAGAGCTGGAAACGGTGGAATCCTCGGTATGGGAGTCTTTGTTCGAGCGGGAGACGCTTGTAGAGATCAGGCAGATTCTTGAAGCTTATCTGCTTGCTGTCTGTGAGCGTATCCGCGAGAAGCGCACGGGCAAGGTAGCTAATCTCGTCGAGCGTGTCCGGGCTATTATTGATCGCAATTATGCGAATGGCAACTTGACGGTAACGGATATCGGCAAAGAGGTATTTCTGACTCCTACTTATGTCAGCCTGTTATTCAAACAAGAATCAGGACAGACGGTAGGCGAATATATGACGCAAGTACGTGTGGAGAAAGCGAAGGAGATGCTGCGTGATCCGCAATACAAGTTTTACGATATATGTTATGCGATCGGCTATACAGATCCGAGCTACTTCACCAAACTGTTCAAGAAGATGACAGGTTTAACCCCAAGCGGCTACAGGGAGAAATATGTATAGGCAGGCAGGGGAGGCGCGCCCGAAGAAGCGCTCATCTAAGAATGAAGGTGGCGGATGGATCCGTCGCCTTCTTCGCCGTATTGCGATCCCTCGCCAGTGGCTGATCGCTTATTTCATACTCATCGTGATTCCAGCTGCTGTAATCTTATACGGTTACTATGAACGCTCCGCTACGATTCTGAAGAACGAGGTCATGCGGACGATGCAGCTGACGCTCGAACAGGCGGGAAGTAATTTGTCCTACAGGCTGGAGCATATCGAGGAGATTAGCGATGCGGCTTTCATGAATAATAAATTGCACCAATATTTATCCGTGAGTGATACCGACAGCCTCATTGATACCCAGCTTGAGGTAGTCAAGGATCTGCGGAACTTGGTTGAATCCGTTCAATCGAATTCAGATGTATTCCGTGTAAGGCTGTTCGTGGATAAGTCGAAGCTGTACGCGGGGGAGAAGGTGAACTTTTTCTCACTTGAAAGCTTAATGGACAAACCTTGGTATAACGATATTATTGCAGCCAATGGAAGTATTGTTTGGAGCGGCATTTATGAGCAAACCTTCCTGGAAGCGGGTAATGTGGATGTGCTCTCGTCAGCACGGATGCTGCGTGATCCTGATCATTACGATAGAATTTCGGGAGTTATGATGATTGATGTGAAGGAGAAGATGGTCAACGACTTATTATCCAAACTCGAATTCTCATCTGGAACGCAGGTCTACCTGGTGGATGCGGCAGGTACCATTATTGATCACCCTGACCGGGCACGGATTGGGACCCAGATTGACAGCGAGATAAGAGATCGGCTTAATGCGAGCCGTGACAGTGACGGCCATGCCTTCCGGCTGCACAAGAATTCGGATGAAGTCATGTTTACAACTGTTTCCCCTACGAACTGGAAGCTGGTAGCGCAAAGCAACGGGGGCCAACTGTCGCCGCAGGCGGTAAAACTGACTCAGCGGTCTAGTCTGACTTCCCTTTTGGAATATTTCGCATTGTTCACACTGCTGCCTTTTGTTCTGCTCGCCATTATCGTACGGGGAATGAACCAGAGGGTGAGGAAGGTGATTACGGTTATCCGCAGGGAAGGGACTGATAGTCTAGAAGAGCTGGCAGTTGTATCGAATAGTGATTTTCTCGTGCTGGAACGAAGTGTGGATCACCTGATCCTGCGTGTACGTACGCTTGTCGAAGAGAAATATTTGGCCGAAATTCATGAACGTGAGGCCCAGCTGCAGGCGCTTCAAGCGCAGATTAATCCTCATTTTCTGTATAATACACTGGATATGATTAATTGGATTGCCATCGGTAAAGGCGCGTCGGATATTAGTCAGATGATTGACAGCTTGGCAAAATATTTCCGTTTAAGTCTAAACAAGGGCAAGAGTATCGTCAGCGTAGAAGACGAAGTTCGACTGGCAGAGGTGTACCTTAATATCCAGCAAAGCCGGTTCCCGAATACGTTTGATGTCCAGTTCGAGGTAGATCCGCATATTGCAAGCTGTCAGATTCCGAAGTTGATTTTACAGCCAATCGTTGAAAACGCACTGCTGCATGGTATCCGGAAAATGAAGCATAAACGTGGCCTGATCTCCATTATCGTCAAAGAGGAGAGCGGCGATTTGATTATTACGATATCCGATAACGGTATCGGAATGGATGAGGAACGCAGTCAGCAGCTGCTGCGGGCAGCACCGCTGCCAGAAGAGAAAATGGACGGAATCGGCAGTTCCTATGGGCTGTTTAATGTGAACGAGCGCATCAAGCTGTATGCGGGAGATCACTACGGGCTCTCCATTACTTCGGAGCTAGGGGCCGGGACGACGGTGACAATTCGCCTGCAAGCAGAACTGCCGCGAGAATAATACGAAGCATTCGTACAACAGAGGCCGCATAAAGTGCGGCTTCTTTATTTTTGTATACCAATTGATTCGATAGCAGGATGATAGTATTGGTGCTGCAACAAAACTAGGCTAACTCCGTCTATTAGGTAAATGTTGGAATTCGAATGGAGTGATAAAATGTGGAAGGTGTTACCTAAATTCTTTCTAATTTATTTAGTCGTGTTTGGCACATGGTTTATGGTTGAGCATGAAACTGTCCATGCATGCTCTTGTGCAGCAACCCCTAACATAGAAGATCAGTTGAACCGAAAAACCGCTATTTTTACGGGGAAAGTAGTGAGTATAACCGAATCTGCTAAAAGAAACCTAGTATCCACTGCAGATTCTGTAAAGGTTCAATTCGAAGTGAAAACAGTCTGGAAGGGAGAGGTAAACTCTCAGACGACTGTTTACACAGCAAGGAGTTCAGCGAGTTGCGGATATGAAAATTTCGACGTGAATGAAGAGTTTATCGTGTTTGCTTACGGGGAACCTGATCATCTTGAAACTGGAATATGTGAAGGGAATAAGACTCTTGCAGCCGCACAAGAGGATCTTAAAGTTCTGGGAGCAGGCTATGAACCAGCCAAGATCACACTCCCTCAAAAGGTTCCTTCAGACACTTCCTCGGATAACAAAGGAACAGATAGCTCATTCATCATAATCATAATAGCTTTAGCAGCTTTTCTTACATTGCTTATCCTGCTGGCCGTTTCATTAAAGAGGCGCGCTAAGAAACTTTGAAGTAAGGTGAAAAAAGATTTAAAATCTTGGGTAAGTGAAAATAAAGCAAGGAAGGAGGAGGATCTGCCATAGAGTATTGGTTTTTATTACGTGTTGTCTTGGCTGGCGTGTGTGGCGCACTTATTGGGTATGAGCGTAAGAACAGAATGAAAGAAGCAGGTATTCGAACTCACTTTGTAGTAGCTGCCGGAGCGGCACTCATGATGTTAATTTCTAAATATGGCTTTGAAGACATGATAGGTAAGAGCGGTATTGCTCTTGATACGTCACGGATTGCAGCTCAAGTAGTTAGCGGGGTTGGATTTCTTGGAGCAGGAATGATTTTCATGCAACGGCAGACGGTTAAGGGACTGACAACGGCTGCGGGGGTATGGTTGACTGCGGGGATAGGTATGGCAATTGGTGCTGATCTTTATATTGTGGGGATTGGTACAACTATTCTTATTCTGACAGCGCAAAAGCTGCTGCATAGCAAGACTAATTGGCTGGCAGCTCCTGCCTCTCATACAAGAAGTCACTTTTGTAACTGCTGTTGAGATTCAATAGTTGTCGGTTATGATAAGCATATGCTATGAAAAACAGCCCTGCCCATACGTCAAAGACGTTGCGAGCAGGGCTGTTTATTTATCCGTAAGACATGTTATTTCACCGTAATTCGTACCGAAGTGGTCTTGCCGCCGAAGGCTGCTTTGATCGTGGTGCTGCCTTTGCGGACCGCAGTAATTTTACCCTCCTTGACGGTTGCGATCGACGTATTGGAGGAAGTCCATACGGCGCTATCCGTCGCTGCCACCGGACTGCCGGTATAGTAGATGGCCTGCAAGTTGACCGTTAGCGTATCGCCAATCGACAACTGTGCGGATTTGCTGGAGAGCTGCAGCGATTTCAGCTTTGGAGTTACGGTGACAGGGACTTTAACCGTCTTGCCTTGATAAGTACCCTTCACTGTAGTCGTCCCCACATTGAGTGCTTTAACGGATGAGGAGCCGCTGATCGTTGCGATCTTCTCGCTTCCAACGACCCAATTCATCTTCGTGCCGATGGATACCTTCTTGCCGCTTTTGTAGTAACCTGTGACCTTGATCGACTTGGATCGTCCTGGATTCAGTTCAAGCTTTGTTGGTTCGACGACTAACTTTACAATCTCTTCTTCGATCTTGACGCGAACAGAGACTGTTTTACTCAGGTAAGTGCCCGTCAGCGTAACGTTTGACGCCTCCAGACCTTTCATCGTTTTCTCCAATAGCACGATATTGTCGGAGGTCGTGTTCCATTCGATCGCTTCCGAAATATCGGCTTCCTTGCCATCTTCATACACGACGGTTACTATCGGGAAGTCGGTCTCTTTGCCCAAAATAATGCTCAGATCCTTCGTTTCGGTCAATAGCTTAATCGGCTTCAAATGAACGATAAGCTTAACTTCAACTTTCAAATCCTGCACGGTTCCCGTGAAGGTCGTCTCACCAAGCTGCTTAGCCGTCCAGACACCGTCCTTCAGATCGGCGATTTCATCATCTGAAACCGTCCATTTCACTAGCTTCGAGACATCGATGCTGGAGCCGTCGAACGTAGTTGCCGTTACTTTCGGCAGCTCATCCTCAATCCCTTTAAAGCTGTCAATTGTCGTTTTTTCTGCTTTCAGCTTGGTAATGCTCGGATATACCGTTACATCCATGCTGCGGCTTACGCCCCGGTAAGATACCGTGATCTTCGTTGTACCAACTGCCTTTGGCGTCACTTTGCCCTGTGAGACGGTAGCGACGGTAACGTCGGACGATGTCCAGTCGCCTACAGTCGTTATGTCCGATGTAACATTCGAATTGCTAAGCACCTCGGCTTTAATCTGCAGAGGCGCGTCCTGCAATTGCAAATGGTACTCCTTGTCGGGAGAGATTTTGATAGATTGGTAAGGCGTCCGAACAACAACAGTGAGTGTATCGGTTACTCCCAGATGAGACACCGCAACGATTGTTTTTCCTGCGCCAACTGCGGTAATGACACCTTTGTCCACAGTCAGCACCTTCGTATTGGCGCTTGTCCATTTGGCGTCGCTCGTCACATCCAGCGTTCCGCCTGAGTTAGGTGCCGCGGTTGCTTTCAGTAGGTAATCATCACCGCCAACCTCGAGCTCCAGAAGATTATTAGTTGGTTCAGGACTGATTGAGATAGACTTGTAAGGCGATGAGACGGTCAGTTTAATCGAGTCTGATTTGCCTTTATATTTGGCCGTAATGGTAGCCGTGCCAACGCCAACTAGCGTTATGACACCTTTGTCGACGGTGGCAACGGATGAGCTTGACGTGTTCCACGTCGCGTCATCGCTAATGTTCTCGCCGTCTCCATCAAGCGTGAAGACAAGTGATTGCCCGAGAAGAACATCCGTTAAAGCCGCAGGGGCGGATAGACCGTTCTGCATAATTGTGACTTGGTCGTACACGTAATCCGAAGTCGCTTTAATGGTTATGGAGAAGCCTTTATAGGTAGCGGTGATCGTGGCTGTTCCTTTACCTACACCACTTAACACGCCTTTGTCGACTTTGACGATAGAACTGTTGGATGATTTCCAGGTTGCGTCTGTTGTTACCGATTTTTTAGATGTCGCGCCCGATATAGTAGCCAGTACGTTGAGCCCGACGGTGCCGTCCTCCACGAACATTTCCAGTGACGACGTGCCGGTGTTGTAATCGGAGTCCTCGTAGCTCCATTCAATGCCGGTCACCGTATCCTCCGCCGCATAGGCGGCTCCAGCCAGATTGCTCATGACTAGCGTCATGACTAATGCGGCTGCCAGCCATCTGCGGGCTAACTTGAACGACAGAATTCTCTTGCTGTTCTCTTTCACTACATCCCTTCCCTTTCCTTGGAAAATGTTTCTACTCTTTATTGATTACGGCATTTGAAAGGTGAAAATGAACCTTAAACGCGAAACATTACAGTATGTAAACATATTGTCATATTTTACATACAAGTTACTAAACGAATGGTAAGTAACTTTAGTTGCAGATAGAACAAAAGCAGCTCGCCCTCGGATGAGGACGTGCTGCGAAATAAGCATGTTGGTCAAATTAGATAGAGGTAAAGTTTACCATATTGTTATTGAAACGTGAGTGTTCCGTCAGTCGAATGCGATTATAATCAACCTTCGTTTGAGATACGATAATGGTAGAGTTTTTCCTATAATTGGTGGGAATCTGTCATAGAAAAACGGAGGTGCAACAATGGAAGGCTTTGCATGCCTATATGTCATTCGCGGTGAGCCATACCGATCGGGCACCTGCATTAATCTGAACGAGGATGAAACGCTGGTCGGCCGGTTATCTAATCAGATGACGCCGGATATCGCTTTTACGAACCCTTTTCTTTCCCGAAAGCATCTCGTAATTAGAAAAGAGAAGGATAAGGCAGTGCTTTATGATCTGGGAAGCCGTCATGGTACGGAAATTAACGGAGTACGGTTAACCTCATATACGCCATATCCACTGAAAAACTTTGATATCATTAAGCTCGCCAAAGGGATGACGGTCATCCACTTTTCGTATCTGTTTGCCGATCAAACGATCGAGATTGAACCGTTCAGTACAACGAGGAAGCCAGAAGTCCCGGAATCGTCATTTTCGTTTCATTGGGAGAAGAGGGAATGTGTGGTGGAAGGCAAGCGAATCCCGATGTCTGAGAAGGAATTTTTACTTATTCGCATTCTATATGAGAATGCGAACCGGCTTGTCCCGCTTGAAGAAATCAAAGTAAGGGTATGGCCGGAACGTTTGCCTGGGGCAGGAGGTATCCCAGATGTAACGCTTGATGAATTAAACGCCTTGATCTACCGGGTACGTAAAAAATACGGAAAAGATACTTTCCTAATCAGTGCGGTGCGCGGCAGCGGATACCTGCTAGAATCGGAATTAATAACGTCATAAAAGAAGATGACTTCTGAATGTTTTCAGGAGTCATCTTCTTTTAATTCGCAGTCTCCTAAGTTTACACAAAAATTTGCGCTTTAATTGACTGGACACATTATTAAACGCTATAATTTCCTTATTGTGCAAAAATTTTCGTAAGAATTGGAGGGAGCTCGTATCAAACTCAAAGAGATTGCAAAAAAAGCAAATGTTTCAATTAGTACAGTCTCCAGAATCATAAACAACCAGGGCAACTTCAGCGAGGAAACTCGCAGAAAAGTATTGGATATTGCGAATGAGCATTTAAAGCCAGGGACCGCTCCCTCCAAGCTCGTAGGTATATCCTATAATATCGTCGTAATCGTACCAGGCGATAATGACTTCTTTGATAATGACCCGTCTACCTCTGCGGACTTGAATCACTTAAAGGATGAATTTGAAGCATACGGTCATCAGATTCATATTGTGAAGCATTACACGGACATGCATTCTTCTCCAGCCTATAAGCTTTTGAGTGAGGAAAAAGTGGATGCAGCCATCATATTTGACCCTGTTGTGGGCGATAAGATGTTTGAGGAATTTAACAAACTCGGAATTCCGTATTTGTTTACGAATGGAAGAATCTATAAGTCCGGTCAAAACTATATTGATTACGATAACCGAAAAGGTGCGTATGAGGTCATTCGATATTTGCATGGATTGGGTCATCGGAAAATAGGGATGATCGCAGGGCCTAAGAATCATCTAGTGAACTCAAACCGGCTGGATGGATGCAAAGACGCTTTTCGTGATTTAGAAATGCCATGGACCGACACCAATGTTGTGATGGGATCATTTGATCCTGCACATGGTTATGAGGCAGTGAAACAATTGATGAGTGATCAGCCGTCTATAACGGCGATTTTCGCATTTAACGATATCATTGCATATGGGGCTATGAAGGCTTTGGCGGAGATGAATCTCCGTATCCCTAAGGATGTCTCCTTGGTTGGTTTTGATGATCTAAAGCTCTCGGAGTTCATGGTTCCGCCATTAACGACCGTTCGAAGGTTTAGATATGATATCAGCTCTATTATCGTAAAAGTACTGACTGAATTGATAACAAACAAGAACATCTCAGAAGTTTTCATTAGTCTTAAGACCGAGTTCATTGAGCGGGAATCATGCTCAAAAGTAGTGGCTAAGCTGTAAAAAGCTCTCTCGCGAATGGATCCGAATAGCCGTCCTCCGATCATATGATGATCGGAGGACGGCTATTTTTTCTTTTCAGAATGATTCTCATTGACGAAGCAAACGAAGGTAGAATATACTAAGAGCGCAAATTAGTTGCGCAACTAATTTGCGTAAATTCCACTAATCTAGGAGGGATGATTGATGAAAGGTATTTATTCAAGGTCAGTTTTGAAAGCGTTTTCTGTTTTGCTATCATTTGTGCTACTGACAGGAGGTTTTGTGTTGCCGTTTCCTGATAAAGCGTCAGCAGCGGTTGGTCCAATTACGGTTAATTTAACGGAAACGCAAGAGGCGTTCAAAAATCCATTAAAGGGATTTAGGCCAACCCGGTTCATGAATGACACTAGTTTTTCAGATCAAGAGTACGGGACTGTGTTTAAGCACTATATCAAATACACCGATCTGGAGAATGCGGCATCCGACTCCGTCCAGAAGATTAAGGATTGGAGCAATACGGCCTGGACAGGGATTGAAAATCAAAATAAAAAGGTCATCCCTCGCGTGTTTATCGTCTATCCGAACGGAGGAGAATATTGGCCGGAAGGCGTCCCTCATGGAGATGTGACTACACAATGGACGACGGAAACCTTGAAGAATCGTCTGACAGCTTTTATCCAGAAGCTTGGTCAAGCTTGGGATAATGATCCGAGAGTCGCCTATGTCGAGTTAGGTTTATGGGGGAATTGGGGAGAGCATCATATTTGGCCAGATAAGCTTGCCGACGGGACTGACCGGATGCCGCTCACCTTCCAGACCGCGTTAGGTGACGCTGCTACGCAAGCTTTTCAGAACAAAAAAGTTCAAGTGCGTTATCCCGATACCTTCACAAATTATAATTTCGGCTTCCTATGGGATTCATTCGCATTAATCGATGATCTGTCAGGAGGAGAAGGCATTGTTGCAAGAAATGTTTGGAGAACGCAAGTTAACGGCGGCGAGGTTGCCTATGATTGGGGGCAAAAGCAAATTCAGCCGGGTGATTCTCCCAATGACACGTTAAGCGATCCGAACCATCGGAACTACGTCATCGACTGGATCAAAAAAACACATACAACAAGTCTGGGATGGATTGATCTGTACGATGCAGGCAATGCCGCTGTCGCCCAAGGTGCTACATTGATGCAGAAGGAATTTGGTTATCAATTCGTCATCAACCAGGCTACATATTCCGGTAGCGTGCAGCCAGGCGGGTCGATGAATGTTTCCTTCTCCGTTGTGAACAAAGGGTCGGCACCGTTCTACTATAACTGGCCTTTGGAAGCAAGCTTGCTGAGAAGCGATCGTACAGTAGCTTGGAAAGGCATATTCAATGGTGCTGACATTCGGAACTGGATGCCAGGTGACGACTGGAACAGCACGACCCGTCAATACAATCAAGCGCCAGCCGTTCAACAAGTTTCCGGTGCATTTACCATCCCATCTAATATGCCTGCGGGAACATATACCTTGGCACTTTCCATTCTTGACCCATTTGGCTATAAGCCAAGCGCTAGATTTGCCAATACGAACTACTATACAGGCGGCAGAACTCCGCTTGGTAAAGTGGGAATCGGTATGGATCCCGCTGATCAAAATATCGGGCCATTCAATCTGTTGAAGCCAGATAATACGCTCTCGTATAACCTGACCCAAACAGCATATGATGGCGGCTATAGTGGCGGCGGAAGCACAGATACTCAGGCACCAAGTGTTCCGGGGAATCTGGCAGTAAGCGGCACGACTTCGAGTAGTGTCAGTCTGACATGGTCGGCTTCAACCGATAACGTAGGCGTGACCGGTTATGATATTTACCGTGGAGGCGTATTGGCAGGCTCTGCGACAGGCACTGCCTTTACGGATACGGGACTTAGCCCTAGTACAAATTACAGCTACACCGTCAAAGCCAAGGATGGGGCGGGGAACACATCCAGTGCAAGCAGCTCTGTAAGTGCGACCACTAGCGCTTCCGGAGTAGGAGGTACATCAACGGCCTATGAAGCAGAGGCTGCTGCTAATACACGGACTGGAGCGGCGGTTATTTCCACTTGCAGCACCTGTTCAGGAAGCTCGAAAGTCGGGTATGTCGGCAATAATGACGGTACTTTACAATTCAACGGAGTGAGTGCGTCAGCAGCAGGAATGTATACAATGACCGTTTCTTACCTCAGCGGCGAGGCGCGTTCCGCTCAAATACGTGTGAACGGCGGTTCAGCTACAACACTCAATATGCCGAGCACAGGAAGTTGGACAGCAATTGGCACCGTTACGACGCAAGTACAGTTGAATGCAGGCAATAATACCATCCATTTCTCTAATCCAACAGGATGGACGCCTGATTTTGACCGCATTCAGATCAGCGGCGGCGGTAGCACCGGAGATACGCAAGCACCAACTGCGCCAACCAATCTGGGCGTATCTGCTAAAACAACGAGCAGCGTGAGCTTGGCATGGACCGCTTCAACGGACAATGTCGGCGTGTCACAGTATGTCATCTACAGAAACGGAGTTCAAGTCAGCACGTCTACGGCGACTAGCTTTACGGACACCGGTTTGAGTGCCAATACGACATATACGTATACGGTAAAAGCGAAGGACGCAGCTGGCAATCTATCGGCTGCTAGTGCAGGAATTAATGTAACGACCAATGCCGCATCCGGAGGAACATTGCTGGTAGATAACTTTGACAACTCGCCGAGTTGGCCGGGAAGCAATGACCTCGGCAAATGGGCAGGCGCAAACAGTTTCTTAAATAATGCAGGCGTTATTGACTCAGGGGCATTAAAGCTTGAGTATAACAATAACGGATGGTTTGGCACGGATATTACTCAAAACATCGGCAGTTACACCAAGATGATCATTCGCATCAAAGGTGCAAATGGCGGCGAGCAAAGTCATATGCAGCTCACGCTTGGCGGAGTAACTCAGACACTGGCGGATTTCAGCGGGGATACGGTTACAACGAGCTACAAGGATATTGCTATTAATTTGGTGTCAAAAGGTGTAGATCGCACCACCCCTGGACAATTGACGATGACATTTTGGCACGGAGGCAACAGTACCGTCTGGATAGACGAGATTCGTTTCGAATAAGTAACGTTCTAATCGCGAGGGGATTAAGTTAGCGACTTTGGGTTACTAATTTAACGAAAAGGTTAAAGGCAGACGGAGCATTTAAATGATTCTGGAGAAGCGTCAGCGTTCGCTTTTGTGAAGGGATTCCAACCTTACCTCGTTGATTCAAAGGAATCCCTGAGCAATGGCGATCGGAAGAACATTTAAATGCGCAGGCTGTTGTCTAACCCAAATAAAAAAGGGTCTGCCCATCGTCATTTTATGACTTTGAGCAGACCCTTTTTTATACTGCAGTATCGCTTAGGGAGGATGGTGCAAAAGATTGTCGGAACAGCTTCATGTCTACAACGGCGCCGCCATTCAGCCTGGAATCCTCTGCAGCAAAGGCCATGAGATGACTTTCCAGTGAGGCTTGTGCTGAGGTCAAGGTATCGATATATCGCTCATTACGCAGGTCGGACACAAATTGCCGCATGATCCCGTCGTCGCCTCCTTGATGACCGCTTTTGCTGACTGGGATTTGAGTGACAGACTGCATGCCGGTTGAAAACTCAAATAGATCGATAGTGCCGCTTAGTAAATCGCCGCGAATTTCTCCTTTGGTTCCCATCACTTGGACGATCCGATTCATATCACGCGTAAATCCGCTCATGCTGAACATAACGGTAACGCCATTCTCGAATTCCATGTTTACCGTTTGATGGTCGACGACATTATTATCCGTCCGATAGACACATTTGCCATAGGGACCTCCCAGTATGGCGTTCATTCTATTTGCTTCGGTAGGCGGATCGGCTATGAGTGCTGCAAAAGGGTTAGTTTCAATGTCTTGCATATAAAATCTTAATGCCGAATAGGGACAGGTAGATTCTACTTCACAGCCATCTGTACATCGGTCAGTCGAGCCCTCCGGCGCATTGTCGATCCGGAAGTGGCTTAACGAACCAAAGGAACTAACCTTCGTACAGTCTGCATCAACAATCCAGCGAATCAGATCCATGTCGTGGCAAGACTTGGCCAATACCATTGGACTTGAAAGAGTGTCGTTCCGCCAATTGCCTCGTACAAAGCTATGTGCGTAGTGGAGGTAGCCGACGTTTTCGTTATGTTGAATGGACATGACGTCTCCGATCGAGCCATCACTGATGAGCTGCTTCATTTTTTGCCAGAAAGGTGTATATCTCGAAACATGACAGATCGAGAGTAAGCGCCCCTCTTCACGGGCGACGGCCTCCATTTCGACGCACTCATTCGGATTGTTGGACATGGGCTTTTCTAGAAGGACATGATAGCCCTTTCTAAGAGCGGCAACCGTAGGTTCGAAATGCATCTGATCCTGCGTACAGATAAGGAGCGCATCGCAGAGTTTGGGCTCATTCAAAAGCTCTTCCCATGTGGAATAAAGCTTCTCTGAAGTTAGGTTTAGGGCTTCCGCAAATCTCATTCTTCTCTCTTCGTTTGGTTCGGCAACGGCGACCACCTCTACCTCGCGGGGAAACCTCTGAACATACGGCATATAGGACAAGAAACCTCGTGCTCCTGCTCCTATTACAGCTAGTTTGATTGTTTTCATAAGCTGATCTCCTCAAAGTAACGATTTATATTTTTCGATACCATGGCAACCGGGAAAGAGGTGCACTCACTTCGATCTGTGCAGGGCCTTCAACTATGCTTTCGTCGTCACCGAGCCATCGACCTTCCGGGAATTGAATCACTCGAGTTCTCTGTCCCTTCATTAACACCGGAGCTACCAGAATGGAGTCGCCAACCATGAATTGATCTTGAATCGAATGATAGCCTTGCTCTGGGAAAACAAATTCCAAACTGCGCAGAATGGGAAATCCATCTTCAGCAGCTAGGCTCGCAAGCTCAAAGAGATGAGGACCTACCTTCGTTCGAATCTGTACAGCGTTCATACACCAGGATAATTCATCTCCATTTAGTACACGCCAAGGCGCCATGGAGAACTGCATCACTGGGAATAAAGCCGAGCATTGAACAAAACGGATAAAGAGCTCAGAATCAAAACGGAAATCTGGTGAATTAATGTCACCATCCATCCCGCCGCCAATCATATCCGGACAATTATAGGCATATCCCATCAAGCCTTGGGCGATGGCATTAGGGATTAATCCCCCAAGTCCAGTTGCATCCCATGTGTGCGTTTTATCGCGTTGCCGCTGAATGAGTGCTTGCCCTCCGAGTTTCCAGCACATGCGCAGCTCGCTAAGTGAATATCCGATTCCGAGCCGGGCATAGCATTCGCAATCCTCCATTGGAAGGATAGGACGTGACCATTCGACATCCTGGGAAACGTCATCCAATAGGCCTGGCAGCACAGGCTCACCTGCGTCCAGCTTAAAGCCGTCAACCCCGTAATCATCAATCAGCCTGTCTAACTGCCGCTTAAACCATGCGGATCCTTCTGTGGTTGTATAGTCAACGATCGCACTGTACCCATTCCACCATCTCCTTAGGACAGGCTTGCCATCAGCATGCTTCATTAATAGGCCTTTGTCGCGTAATTGCCGGAAAGTAATACTGTCGGGACTTACATACGGGCATACCCAAAGCATGATCTTGAACCCCAATTCGTGCAAGGAATGGACCATCCCGGCAGGGTCAGGGAATCGATGCTTCTCAAAGTCCCACGTTCCGTAGTCTTGCATCCAGTTATCGTCAATGATTAACACACCTGGAGGGAAGCCGTGCTCAATAATAGATCTCGCGTAATTAAGAAGTTTGTCCTGTGTTGGTTCATAGAACATTTCTACCCAAGTGCAGTATTGCGGTGCCATAAAGGCTAGTTTGTCAGGCGTAACGCCGGAAGGCGGGAAATGGTTCATGCATGCATGCTGATATGCACCTTGAAGAGTAATATGACCCTCCTCAACCTTAATCTTCTGTTTGTGGTCGATTGTAACGGTTCCCTCATTAAAGGAGAACGCAAACGGTTCTTCACTCCAAATATATCTTCCTAGATTAGAAAGTAATAAGGGGGAAGCTTGGTTATCGTCCGTCAAACGCAAGTCTCGCGAATGCGGCCCGTCGCCAAACGGCATAAGATGTCCTTCATTTATAACGCCTCCCCACCAGAATTCTCCTGGCTCTCTTTGCAATACAGTAATCGTCATCGCAGACACTCCCAATCTGTGTTATGAAATAATTTGCGCAATTATTTACTGATATTATGGAGGAATATGTAATCGAATGCAAACCTTTTTTCATCTTAACAATTAGGCATGTAATCTTAAAAAAGGGGCATTTAAAGCGGTTATACATATCGATTACACTAAACATGTAAAGAGGCAAAACAATTTGCATTTACGCAAATTTTTGCCTAAACACTCAAATTCATTAGGGGGATGTCAAATGGTGAAGAGAAACAAATTTTCATTCATGTTAGTGGCTGTGATGATGGTTTTATCTTTAATCACTGCAGCATGCGGCAACAACTCGAACAACAGCTCGAACAACAAACCGAGTAACAAACCAGGCAACAGTGCAAGCAACAATGCCGGGGAAGCGACTGAAGCTCCTAAAAAGAACGTCACGCTTACCTATGCGATTTGGGATAAAATTCAACAGCCAGCGATGGAAGCCATTGCGACAGAGTTTACAGCTCAAAATCCAAATATTAAGGTGAAGGTCGAAGTCATCCCATGGGGCGATTATTGGACAAAAATGTCGGCTGCTGCTCCTGCAGGAACATTGCCTGATGTTTTCTGGATGCACGGAGGTCAATTCGCTACCTATGCATCTGGTAAATTCCTTGAGCCGATCACAAGTAAGGTAGAGGCTGGAGAAATTGATCTGAATAACTATGCTGCGAATCTTGCTTCCATTTATACGCTGAACGGCGAGAACTATGGTATTCCTAAGGATTTTGACACAATTGGTTTGGCCTATAACAAAGAACTGTTTGATCAAGCGGGCATTGCGTATCCAGACGACACTTGGACATATGCAAAGCTAGCTGAGGTTGCTAAACAACTGAGCCAGCCTGATAAAGGCATTTATGGTTTCGGAGCGAAGATGGACACGCAAACCGGCTATTGGAACGATATTTTAGCTAATGGCGGTAAAATTATTGCCGATGATATGAGCAAGTCGGGGTACGATGAACCGGCAGCAATCGAAGCTTTGCAAGCTCGTTATCAAATGACGGTTGACGGAGCTTCTCCAACTCATCAACAACTGACGGATATGGAAGCAACTGAAATGTTCAAATCCGGCAAATTGGCGATGATCTTCGACGGATCCTGGCGGATCAGCGATATTGATAGCAGCGATATTATTAAGGGGAAATGGGATTGGGCGAAATTGCCTATGGGCAAAGTGAAAAGAGCTAATATCATCAACGGCCTTGGCAACGTTATGGCTGCAAGCGGTAAAAACAAAGAAGAGGCTTGGCAGTTCCTTAAGTTCCTGGGATCCCAAAAAGCAGCAGAAATTACAGCTCAAATGGGTGCAGCTATACCGGCATTCAACGGTACACAAGATGCATGGCTGACTTCGAGACCATATTTGAATCTGAAAGTATTCACGGAGCAAGTAGGAGATGCAACCCCTTATCCGAGTGGTTCGATGGCGTATCCGGTATGGTTCGCGAAAGAGCCTGAGATTATGTCCCAAGCATGGGGCGGAGCGATCTCGGTAGAAGAAGCTGCGAAGAAGGTTGCTGAGATGATGAATCAAGCAATCGCGGATACAAAGTAAGTACTGACCAAAAGGACAGTGATTCAGGAGACGTTCCTAGCGATTAGGAACGTCTCGAATGAATAGGGAGTGGTGAATTTGAATTCCAGAAGCAAATATGTGTGGGCCTATTTCATGATTGCGCCAACTCTCATAGGCACATTGGTTTTCTGGGGTTGGCCGGTTGTTCAATCGATTTTGCTGGGATTCCAGCATTCTTCAAATTTCGGAACCGTTAACCATTGGGTTGGATTTGATAACTATGTCAAGTTAGTTCATGACAAAGAGTTTTGGCAGAATTTACGTAACACCCTGCTTTATGTGGCTATGTTTGTGCCCGTTACACTCGTGCTCTCTACCTTGTTTGCTGTTCTGCTAAATACGAAGGTCAAAGGGGTTTCCCTTTATCGTGTTATTTTTTTCTTGCCTCAAGTGACCATGCCTGCCGCGGCAGCGATGGTATGGGTAGTCTTGTTCGCTAAGGACTTCGGACTTATCAACCATTTATTGGGGACGCATGTTGCATGGCTGTCTAATGGCAATTATGCCATGATCGTGCTCGTTATCGTTGGCGTGTGGGGGGCCATCGGCATGAATATGCTGCTCGTTCTCGCAGGCTTGCAAGGAATACCGAAATCCCTTTATGAAGCGGCAGATATTGACGGCGCCAAGCGATTTAACAAGTTTCGCTTTATTACGATTCCCATGTTAACGCCAACCTTGTTTTTCACAAGTATTATTCTATTAATTGGAGCGACGCAAATCTTCGACTCTATCTATCTGATTATCGGAAAGACGAATGTTGCGCTTCCGTCGGTTCGCTCGCTTGTATATGCCTATTACCAAAACAGCTTCATTTATAATGATCGCAATTATGGCGCTTCCATTATCAACGTATTACTGATGATTAACCTTGCGCTGACAGGCATTCAATTTGCATTCCAGAAAAAATGGGTCTACTACGACTAAGGGAGGGGAGACCTAACTATGCACAGCTTATCGCCTAGGAAGATCAATCTGGTTGTTCATATCATTCTTATTATCAGCGCCATCGCTATGCTTGTTCCATTTGTATGGATGGTACTGACTTCGCTGAAGACAACGACGGAGGCTACGCAAATTCCGATCCGTTATTTTCCGGATGCTCCTAGCCTTAGAGGATATATTGAGGCAATCAAGCAATCGGAGTTTCCGCATTATTACCTCAATACGATTATTTCAGCGGTAATGAAGACCGTGTTTCCGGTTATTTTTAGTTCAATGGCGGCGTATGCCTTCGCTCGAATAAAGTTTCCAGGAAGTTCCTTTCTTTTTGTTTTGCTTCTCTCGGTCATGATGGTGCCGAATCCTGTTTTCTATACGCCGCAATACATGATGATGAGTGACTTAGGACTCGTCAATACCGTTACTGCTCTTTGGATTTGTTCATTGATCAGCCCTTTTGCTACTTTTCTGCTAAGGCAATTTTTCATGGGCATATCGAAGGAGTTGGAAGAAGCCTCCGTTCTGGATGGCTGCAATCCGTTCCAAATTTATTGGCATATCATGCTTCCTTTAGTTAGGTCGGCTTTGGTAGCTATCGTTATTATTCAACTGCAGTGGGCTTGGAATGAACTGCAATGGCCGCTTATTATTAACAGCTCTCCAGAGAAGATGACCTTATCATCAGGCATAGCGACGTTGGTGTCTATGTTTGGAACAGATTACCCGGTGTTAATGGCAGGTGCCTTTATGGCGGTAGTTCCGATGATTATTCTCTTCTTTATATTCCAAAAGCAATTTATTGAAGGGATTGCCTTCAGTGCGACAAAAGGTTAATAGGTATCCGGACTTCTGTGAGTCCGGATTAACTTGCTGCGCATTGACAGCGCTTTCAAATTTGAAAGGAGAATTTTGATGAAACGATTATCCGTGCAAGAACTTAGGAAATCATCATTAAAAGTGATGCTCATTGTAAGCTTGCTATTGAGCACGTTCTTTGGGAATAGTTCAAGCAGAGTAAGTGCGGACCCAGCCCCGGCTCTGGCGAGTGTACCAACGAATCCCTATCCGAGCCCTGCGGTGGATAGTGCTCTAACCAAGCATGACCTGACCTATGCCCCGAGCCCGCTGGACAATCCGTTAAAAGGCTTTGCCCCGTTCTATCCGTGGGAAACGGAGACCTCATTCCCCCACAGCTTGGAATGGTATTATATTCCGCTGAAGGCGGTAATGAATGGCCCGGATTCCTATACCTTTGATGCAGGGCTTGAGCCAGCGCTAAATGCCATTGCGGCAAGAGGGAATCAGGCAGCGATTAGAGTCTATTTGGAGTATCCGGGTAAAGAGGATGCTATACCGGCGTTTATTCACGACAGCGGTGTTGCCATGCGTCATAATGACACCTTTAACCAGGACGAACCTGATTATGACGATCCGTTAATGGTAACGTATTTGACGAACTTTATTAAAGCTTTTGGCGCAAAGTATGATGGTGACCCGCGTATTGGATTTATTCATATGGGCCTCGTTGGTTTATGGGGGGAGTGGCATACTTACCCTTATGATGAGGATGATGCAGACGGGCTGCCGAACTACATGCCAAGTGCAGATACAATCGAAGAACTTTTCACCGCATATGATACGGCTTTCGATCAAACGAAGTTAGAGGTCCGATATCCTGGCCTGCCTGGCGCATCGGAATACAATATGGGCTATCACGACGACTCCTTCGGATATAAGGAAGGTGATCCGCTGCAAAGCGTAACGCAGCCTGAGAGTATGGGCGGAGCCTATTATTCGTTCTTAACCAAGATGCTGGAATTTGGTTCGGAGAACAAATGGATAACGGAATCGGTTGGCGGTGAAGTGCGGCCAGAAATTCAGAGCAATTTCTTTGCTGGCGGCTCTAATGTGGATGATGCTATGGATGATATTGAACTTACTCATGCGACGTGGATGATCAACCAAGGTGGTATCAGCAACTATGATACTAACAATGCAGCCGTTGCCGCGGGCGTGAGAAAGATGGGCTATGACTTGAATGTGAAGAGCTCCTACTATAATGATGTTGCTCAAGGTGACCCGCTTAAGGTTGGCGTAACCATTCAGAATAATGGTGTTGCACCGTTCTCTTATCCTTGGAAAGTAGAGCTGGGAGTTAAGAGTGCATCGGGTAAGCTTGTTAAACAGTGGGATACAGCATGGGATATGACAAAGGTTATGCCTTCGGAGATCAGAACGTATCCCGAATGGAATGTATCTGGCGATCCGAAATATGTCTCATTTGGCGAGCCCTATTATTTTGATACGATAATTGCTGAACCAGACTTAAATGACGGTTACTACTATTTAGTGATGAAGGTCGTTAATCCATTAGAGGATATTAGCAATAAGGCGAAAAAGGTAGGATTTGCGAATACGAATCAAGACAGTGCAGGTTGGCTGAATTTGGGGCCAGTACGAGTAGGGGATTGCACTTCACCTTGTTCGGAGCCTCCAACTTCACCGCCGGCGCCGCCAAAGCGCTTACTCGTAGATGATTATGACGGTACGCCAGCCTGGTCTGGAGAGACTGCAAATGATCTGAACCAATGGACCGGATCTAGCCATTTTGCCAATGGGAATGGCGCTGGTGTTGTTGAGAATGGCGCATTAACGCTGCAATATCAGAATATGTCACGCATGGAGACCAATATCGGACGAAATCTTACAGATACAAGTAAGCTGGTCATCCGTGTGAAAGGGGCCGCTGGAGGCGAAGAGAATCAGGTTAATGTCAGTATTGGCGGCGTGACGAAAACACTTGGTCAATTCAGCGGCGATACGATAACAACAAGCTATAAGGACCTTGTTATCGACTTGCCTGCTCAAGGAGTGAATCTATCGCAAACGATCTGGAGCATTGCGATCTCACAAGCTGCTTGGGATACTACAGGGACAATCTACGTGGATGAAATCTACTTTACCGATAAGTACGAATCGGATACCGATCCAGGTACGGATCCAGGCACCGATCCAGGCACCGATCCTGGTCCAGGTTCTGGTTCTGACAAACCGGGGCTCATAGACGATTTCGAATCCTATGCAGATAACGCTGCTCTTGGGCAAGCATGGACGGAAGCATGGTCCGACAAACCGGGCTCTGTTACAAGAGCACTTGGAGAGTCGAGCGGAAGCAAGGGCTTAAAGCTTTCGACCGCAATCGCTGATTCGGAGTGGTCGAATATCATTCATTCCATCCCTTCAGACAAGAGAGAGTGGTCCAAGTATGACGGGCTAAGCTTCTGGGTGGACAATACAACCAACGATAATAAGGATTTCAGCTTAAATGTAGCGCTTCAAACGCCTGTTGCGAAAGGCGAGTTTGGCTTGAAGGAAGGCGGGCATGCCTTAACGATCTCACCTGATGGAAGCTGGCACCCAGCAGCATTTAATGGAAGCTCGCTTAATGTTCCTGCAGGATTCAAAGGTGTCGTGAAGATTGCTTGGGATCAATTCGTTCAATCCGCATGGCAGTGCGACGGTGTTCAGGCAGACTGCGCAGCCGCGCTTGATCCAAGCGAAGTAACCGGACTTCAGTTCGGATACCCGCCAGCGGGTTATAGTCATAACGTCATCACCATCGATGACATCATGCTCTACCGGGCAGATAAAATATTGGATGATTTCGAATCTTATACAGATGATGCAGCGTTGCAAAATATCTGGAAGATAGACTGGGAATCCGGAGAGCCGTCTACCCTTCGTGCGATTGACCATGTGAATGTCTCGAATGGCAGTCAAGCGATGAAGTTTTCTGTTTCTCCTCCTCCGGGCAAAACGACATCCGATTGGGTAAACATTAAACGCGTGGCATTTAATGGGACGGATTCAGATTGGTCTGCATTTGACGGACTCACATTCTGGGTCAACAATACGTCGCCAAGCAGCAAAGCTATGGACCTGAATATCTCGCTGGTTACAGATGCTCCTAAAGGCGAATTTTCCTTAAAACAAGGAGGAACCGTACAGTTCTATCAAGCTGCCGAAGGATGGAAATCAACCACTCTTGGTGGAGGCTCCCTATCCATCGCTGCAGGTTACAAAGGAATGGTTCGAATTCCTTGGAGCGCATTCGTCCAATCGTCATGGCAAGGCTGCGACGCTTGCGACGCTGCGTTTGACGCGAGCAAGGTTCTTCAAATTCAATTCGGCTTTGGTCCAAAAAATCAATCTGACAATGTTCTCAGCATTGACCAGATTAGCCTCTATGCGTTAGCCGGCAGAACCAGCGGATCAGGAGGAGGCTCAACGACAGAGCCTGTTGACCATCCGGCTCCGCCAGCTTGGGCAACATCTGCAGGAACAGATGCGCTTACGTATCAAAGTGCACCTGTAGACAATCCGCTCAAGGGCTTCCTTCCTTTCTATGATGCAGCGGAGGAATCTTATTTCACGGAGGGCGATGATTGGAGAGACCAGCCAACACAGCTGCCTTACAGCATGGAGTTCTTCTATTTGCCGCTTAATAAGCTGATGAACAACCTGAATGATTTTAATTGGACGGAGCTGGACAAACGGCTTGATGCAGTAGCGTCCAGAGGTAATCATGCCGTATTTAGGGTCTATCTGGACTATCCGAATAAGCCTTCGGGTATACCGCAATTCCTGTTAGATGAAGGGCTGGAGACGTATGCCTATTCGGAATACAACAATGGTAAGGACGCCACGAGTCTAGCGCCTGATTATAATGATGAACATTTGATGGAAGCTTTGGACAATTTCATTGGGGCGCTTGGAGCACGTTATGACGGCGATCCTCGTATCGGATCTTTGATGATCGGATTGATCGGCTTCTGGGGTGAATGGCATACGTACCCTTATGATGGGAATATCAAATCACCAAACTTAATGCCAACTGATGTCAATCTGAAGCGGGTTCTTACCGATATGGATGACGCCTTTAACGAAACGCAGCTCGTATTAAGATATCCGATGGATAACAGTACACTCAAAACCAAAGATTTCGATGTTGGCTACCATGATGATTCCTTTGCGTTCCAGACACTCCCGCCAAGTCTTGGAGGGCAAGGCTGGCACTTCTGGGGAAGAGTTAACGACGCAGGGGTAACGGATTTCTGGAAAACAAACAGCATGGGCGGAGAGATGAGACCGGAAATCCAAGTGAAGATGTGGGACAATGATCCGCCAGTGTACAACGAACCATCGACGCCTATCGAAGGTGCCCAAGGTGAAGACTACTACACAAGTCTAAACTTGACCCATGCATCCTGGTTAATTGCGCAAGGAATATTCCAAACTCCGCTGGAGTCTGCGGCACTAGCAAGAGCTACAGAAGGATCACGCAGCATGGGCTATGAATATTATGTGCCCGCAACTTATCTGGACGCATCGGATGGAAGCTTGAAGGTCGGAGTAGAACTTGAGAACAAAGGAGTAGCGCCGTTCTACTACAACTGGAAGGTAGAGCTTGCTGCCCAATCAGAAGATGGAATTGTGAAAGTGTGGGAACCAGGCTGGGATCTGAAGGATGTTCTTCCTAATACGAATGGATTCGATAACAACAAGCTGTTTGAATCCACTAGCAATCCGGAATTAAGTAATGGAAGTTATCAAATATTGATGCGTTACGTGAATCCATTAGAGCAGATCAATGCAGACGCGAAGAAATTCCGTTTCGCTAATGCGGAGCAGAATAGTGATGGATGGCTGAATCTGGGTCGTGTAGACGTATCGAATAGTGCTGCCGCGGCACCAATAAGGGTTACGGGTTTAACGGCGAATACATCGAACCAGATCCAATTGGCCCCGGACTCCAGTGCCCAAATTAGTGTGACAGTAGCACCTGCAGAAGCTAGCAATAAAGGAGTAGTGTGGTCTTCGACAAACACGAAGGTCGCCTATGTATCTGCTACTGGCTTGGTCAAGGCTGTTGGCGTTGGCAGCACCGTGATTACGGCTAAGTCTTCTGACGGTAATCTGGAACAGCAATTCCAGGTGACGGTTGCGTCTGGTTCAACTTCGAACCCATCCACTGGCGGCACATCTTCTGAGCCAGCTCCAGTGTTTACGGAGAACGGAATCAAGCTGGGACAAAATGCGGTAACCATTATTCCATCAACAAATGGCGTAATTGAAGCAACTATTGATTCGAAGAAGCTTCTGGATGCGTTCCAAGCTCTTCATAACAAACCAACTAGTGTTAAATCAAATTCGGTGATTATCGAATTGAAAAACAATGGTGGAAGCGTGAAGGTCAACATTCCGTCATCAGCGCTTGTAGATGCAGGGTTAGACGCATCAATCCTAGTACAGACGGATTTTGGCAGCTACAAGGTTCCTGTCCAATCGTTAGGCCTCACAGCTTTAGCACAAAAGCTAGGCGTGAGCACTGGAGATATGACGATAAGTATTGTCATCGACAAAGTTGCAGGCAAGACGGCGGATCTATTGACTGAACAGGCTGGTAAAGAAGGGCTGAACTTGCTTACGCCTGCTCTGGATTACAAAATCTTTGCTCAAGCAAAAGGACAGTCAATCGAGATAACTAGCTTTGGCAGCACCTACCTCGAGAGAATAGTTATTGTGCCGGGAAGCAATGATCAAGCGAACACGACTGCACTTCTATTCAACCCGGCTACAGGGACATTTACGTTTGTTCCATCGGTCCTTCAAGATAATGGGGGACATACCGAAGTTGTCATCAAACGAAATGGGAATAGCATTTATGCGGTGGTGTCTAGCTCGGATGGCAAAACGTTCGCTGACCTTGATGGCCATTGGGCTCAATCAGATATCGAACTGTTGGCTGCCAAGCGGATTATAAACGGTGAAGCACCTAATCGCTTCTCACCGGACAAATCAATTACTCGTGCAGAGTTCACGGCTATACTTGTTCGTTCCCTTGGACTCAGTGTTTCGAATAAGGCAGCCACTTTTAGTGACGTAGCCAAAGGTGACTGGTTCGCAGATGTGATTGCAACAGCGGTTGATGCGGGAATCGTTAACGGCTATACGGATGGTTCATTCAAACCAAATGAACAAGTCACCCGTGAACAAATGGCTGTTATGCTAGTTAGAGCGCTGAGCTATGTGAACAAAACCGTCGAAGTAAATGAAAATGCTCTTGAGAAATATACGGATAAAGGTTCCATTAGTGCATGGGCTAAACCTGCAATTGCTGAATTACTCACTTCTCAAATTATGAAAGGGAAATCAGACACGACAATCGATCCTGCTGCGTTTGCAAGCCGAGCGGAAGCCGCTGTTATGATCAAACGGTTCTTGCAGTTCGTACAATTTATAAACTAATTTTTGAAGTGAATAAGGAGCACATGACGTTAGTAATCATGTGCTCCTGTTCTATGATGGTAAGCGTATTCACCTTAATAGAATTAGTGTAGACTAGCATTGAGACTCTATGTTGAAGGGGAAGCATTATAAGATGAAGCCTGCTGCTGTAATTGGTAGTGTTGCGATACTTTTCTTATTTCTTATGTACATCTTATTCAACCATTCTAATAGCCCAGGCCAATCACTTTCGCAAGGATCCCATAATACTGATCTAGCGAATAACGAAGTGGAGGACGCGCCAGAATCATTTGTGACGCTAAAAGTGATTATGCCTGGCGACCAGTCGGCGCGTATGGGTGACTTCGCCCAGAATGAATTAAACGAGCGATTGAAGAAAGATTTGAATATGAATCTTGAATTGACGTATATCCCATGGTCGAATTACCAGCAAAAGCTGGAGCTCGCCTTATCAACGGGAGAAGATTACGATTTGTTCTGGTACGGTGCACCATTTGTCTCTGTCTACTCCACGAAAGGTTATATTCAACCGTTAGATGAGCTTCTTGACCAATATGGTCAGGATCTGATTCAACATATCCCCGATGAAAACTTCAAGCAGAACCGGATTGACGGGAAGCTTTGGGCGATACCATCTCAAGCCTTTACGTCCGCCGGGAAATTCTCTTCTGTCATGGTCCGCCAGGATTTGCTGGAGAAGGTTGGCATGACAGATATTAAGACGATCTCAGATTTAGAACAATTTTACCAAAGCATGCATGCGATAGATCCAAGTTATTACGGTTATTTGGAAACCGATCGTGGGCATGAAATGTTGTGGCGTGAATTAACAGATCGCAACTATTCTTCGTTGGATGAGCGAATGTTATTTATGGTGGATGAAGATTCTGGAGAGATGTTAAGCTACGTGGAATCTGATTTATTCAAAAAAGTAGCTCAATTACGTGAGTCATGGGTGAATAAGGGGATTATTGATAAGAATCTAGTAGGTAATCCAGCAGCGAAGATCGACCAGGAGAATGCCGGTAAGCTTCTTTTCCGTGTAGGTGCGGTCTCTAGAGCTATGGAAAATCTGCAAACAGCACGGAATGCCGATCCAAATGCAAGACTCCGTGAGTATTATCTTGCAACGGCGAAACCCAAGTATATTACGACCCCAAGCAATGAAGCCTTTATGATTACCTCCGCATCAAAAAATCCTGAACGCGCGATGATGTTTATGAATTGGATTTTGCATAGCAAAGAAAATTACAATTTTATTATTTATGGGGTAGAAGGCAAGGATTATGAACTGGAAAACGGTAAAATTAAGCAATTGACCAATGATCAGCTGATGTACGAATGGATGTGGCGGAACAAGGACTATTTTATCGCGCCCGCTAGTGTAGAGGACGACATTATCGATGATATGCTGAAAAATGACAAGAACTCTCGCATATCGAAACTTTTTGGTTTTCATTTCAACGAGGCCCCCGTTAAGAATGAAATCGCGCAAGTCATGGCGGTCTATAAAGAGAAATTCGAGCCGATCAATTTTGGACTGGCCAGTTACGATCAATATTATGAAGATGCCCTCGCAGCCCTTAAGAAAGCGGGCTTTGACATTGTTTTTGCTGAATTGAAAAAGCAATTCTCTGAATTTAAGCTCCAGGCCCGAAGTGGAGAGGATAATCCATCATGAGCAGATTCAATATATTCACCAAATTGATAGCTACTTTGTTAATTTTACTTATCCCAATCCTACTTCTATTTGCTGTGTCGAATCGCACAAGTACGGATGTATTAACGGACGAAATTATTAAGGTAAAGCGATATCAGATTGAAACGTTCGCCAATCAATTGGATCAGTTGTTTTTTCGGCTGGATACCTATAAGAAAATGCTGTACGAAAGTACGGATGTACGAAATTTGGCTTATCCTGATTTGCTGGACGATGTCTTAGGTAAATATAGAATTAATCGAACTGTATCTGAAGAAATTAATCGGCTTGCCGGTTATGGGGATTGGAAAGCCGTGATCGCTGTTGTTTATCCGAAGACCCAAATCGTCATCAAAAGCAACTCCAGCTTGAATGCGCTCCCCAAAGAGCTTCCCGCAAAAGATACTTTTTGGCAATACTACTCCGATGCTAATGAGGATTATTTCATGGAGATATTGTCCTATCCTGAGAACTCAGCGGAGTTTGGTGAGGCACATATGAGAGTCGTGCTTAAATTTGGTATAGCAGCACTGCGAAGCGCCTTATCTGAATTTAAAGCAAATGGTTCGGGAGATCCGTTCCTGTACCATCCAGGTGCAGAACCTATTTATAATTATTCGGTTAATGTGAAGCAAATTGACGAATTTTTACCCCGGCTTAAAGAGATCGATCCCTCGAAAGAAAGTGGATACCTGTTACTGAAATCCGATAAGACGAAGTTTCAGGTTCATTATCAAAAGCTGGAATCATTAGATTGGTACCTTGTTGATTACGTACCCATCAGCCATATCATGGCGCCTATTAGTCGGAACCAGACCATGTTTTATGTGATAAGCGGTATGCTTCTGTTTATGGGGGCTTATCTTGCTTTTGTTATGTATCGTAATATACAGATTCCATTCCGTAAGATGATTCGGAACATGAATTTGATCGAAAAAGGGATTTATTCCGTCAGAATGACAGACAAGCCTAAAGGGGAGTATCGGTTTCTTTATGAGCGATTTAACTCCATGGCTTCAAAAATAGAAGAACTGATTGTCGATGTATACAAAGAACAGCTTAGGTCGAAGGATGCAACGCTGAAGCAGCTGCAATCGCAGATCAATCCGCACTTTCT
The DNA here is from genome assembly GCF_056269375.1 of Paenibacillus sp. J22R56. Lineage (NCBI taxonomy): Bacteria > Bacillati > Bacillota > Bacilli > Caryophanales > Paenibacillaceae > Paenibacillus > Paenibacillus sp. J22R56. The sequence goes on along the minus strand of NZ_JBWDNV010000001.1, from coordinate 691,109 downwards.
ATATAACACGCTTGCTTATATCAAAAGTATGATTGAGCTCAATGAAAATAAAGCCGCCATTTCGATGACCATGAATTTGAGCAAGTATTATCGCTATACGACCAAGACGGGGAACAAGATGGTGCGGCTCCGAGAAGAGCTGGACTTGATTCATTTCTATCTGGAAATCCATTGCATGCTTAGAGATGACTTTGAATTTCATATTGAGATCGATCCGCAGATGGAGGATCTCGAAGTGCCGCGATTAATTGTGCAGCCGCTTGTTGAGAATGTAATTCTTCATTCGTTCAATAATCAACAGGGTTACGGAATGATTCAAATCAGGTGCTGGAGTGAGGATGGGATGAATCATGTAGCCGTTGAGGATACGGGCACTGGAATTGATTATTCAGTAATCGAGTCTATCCGCAAGAAGATCTATTCGAGCAGCGAAGAAATAGAATCCGGGCTAAAAAATGTTCATCAACGACTACGACTAATGTACGGCAGCGACTCAGGCTTGCAGCTTAGCCAATCCCAATTAGGTGGACTTTGCGTCCAATTAAGCTGGAGCAGTAAGGAAAGCGTGTCTTGATTGAAGGGGGAATGAGTGTGTACGAAATATTAATTGTGGATGACCACACCCATTTGGTTGATAGTCTGGCGATTGGGCTTCCGTGGGAGCAAATGGGGATTTCCAATGTCTATAAAGCCTATTCCGGCGAAGAGGCTCTCGAGCTGCTGAATTACCGTTCCGTAGATATTGTGGTGACGGATATCCATATGAACGGAATGTCCGGACTCGAATTGATCGCCCGGATAAATGAGAAGTGGAAGAACACAAAGGCTGTTATTATAACGGGCTATGATGAATTTCAATATGCAAGAGAAGCCCTTCAACAGCAAGTATGCGATTATCTGCTCAAGCCGGTATCAAACGAGGAATTGGAACAAACCCTTCGAAGTATTATTGATCGGATTAAAGAAGAAGGAAATGAGCTGCTCAATCAGCAAAAATTTGCTTACCGTTTCCGGGAAAGTCTGCCCAAATTAAGAGAAATGTTCTTGTTTGATTTGATAGCAGGAAAAAATTACCCCCTATCTGATCTGAAGAATAAGATCCAGTTATATGGTCTTCCCTTTTCTGTTGAAAAGGAAGCTATCCTCTTATGTATGAGAGTAGAGGAGGATTATTCGAATACGGATCTTTATAGTCTCTCGTTGATCGAATATGCCATGTTTAATATCGTGGAAGAAGTTTTTACGAACAAGTTTAATGTGATGTATTGTAAAGATTCGCATGATTATTTGATTTTCCTGGTTCAGGCCAATCAAATAGAACAAGCAGACAAAGCTAGTATAGAAGATTTGGCGAGGCTCTCCCAGCATCAAATCAAATTATATTTAAAGTCTAAGGTTTCCATTGTGCTTAGCAATTGGGGAGCTTTCCCTAAGGACATCATGTCCATGTATCACTCTGCATTATCGATCTATACCGATTACATCGGCTATCAGACGGAAAGCTTTTTTCATGCGACGCAAGAGAAAGAAATTTTTGAAATCCAGCCGCTTGCGGAGCTTTATCGTTCCCATACTTTTATGGAGTTAATTGATTTCGAACAGTGGACGGCATTTGAGACTAAGCTGAACCGGATATTTGATGAGCTTGAAGGTGCAGGCAGCGGAGCTCGTGAATACGGAGTTGAAATCTATGTTACCTTGCTGCAAGCCTACTCCTATTATTTGCACAAGAAAGGTAAACGGATCTTTGATGTGTTTGGAAGAGATATTGAGAAGATGTTGAAAATTGATGCCAGCTGGAGTGTGGAGCCGTTAAAAGAATGGGCCTTCAGCAGTTATGTCCAAATCAAAGCTTACAGCGACAGACGCTCGGACAATATTCGATCAGACTTGATGGAACGCATTCGCCGATTTATACAAGAGAATATTATAGATATCACCCTTCAAACGGTAGCCGATCATGTCAATCTGCATCCCGTGTATGTGTCTAACCTATTCAAACAGGAAACAGGAGAGAATTTCTCGAACTATGTGCTGCGCCTGCGAATGGAGAAAGCGGTTCAACTATTGAAGCACAAGGATTTGAGGATCAGCCAAATTGCGCATGAAGTCGGCTATCAGAAACCGCAGTATTTCATTAAGCTGTTTAAAACGCAATATGGGATGACGCCGCAAGAGTTTAAGAACAGTCTATGAGGAGGACTTATGGCGGGGAGGGTTATTATTTAATGGTATTCGAGAACACCTACCAAAGGCAGATGTTCTCTAAGCTCATTTGGGACGTTAGTTTTTGAATGGTAGGGGTTCACCGTCTATTTTACTCTGAAACAGCGATTTCGCTTTGGTTTGGTTTTTTGCCAATGCTCACTAGTTCGAAAGCTTCTTTAGGAATCCCAAGTTCTAGGGCCTTGTTTTTCTTAATTACCATGGCCTGCTGTAAGCTGGTGGCTTGAAATTCAATTGCAGTGCCAGCTGGATCTTCGAATGAATAGTAGTTCTTCTTGTTTGACATTAACTAAGCGCCTCTCCTTTACTCATATGATGCTGCACTTCGTTGTTATTCTCGCAATAAACCCAACTCATTATGCGCTTCTTATTTAGGAAAATACTTAACCTTAGTTAATATAATAATAAAACAGCAGCAGTTAGGTTCTTGTCCATGACTGCTGCTGTTTTTGTTTTAAAATCTAACAGTTATTACTTCAACACAACCGACAATCCTGTGAAAATAACACCAAGCGCATAAGCGCCGGCATCAGGATAACCGATGCTGCGTTCGCCAACCGTGCCGGCGCGGCCCATTCGGGCAACGATCGTCTCCGTTTGTTTGGCGCCTTCAACCGCAGCCTCAGCAGCTGCTATACCGGCAGCCTTCAGCTCTGTTCCAGCTACAGCAGCCGACCTCCAGCTTTCTGCATAAGGGATCAGCGCGTCGATCAAAGTCTTATCGCCTACTTCAGCTCCGCGGCCAAACGATCTTTCGCCTGTTGCTTGAATACCCTTCACAACAGCGTCGAGGAGCTGTGTAACCTCTGCGACCGAAAGCTCTGTTTTGCCTTCAGCATATTTGCCGCCTGCACGGAAAGCCGAGCCCCAGATTGGACCAGACGCACCGCCGCAATGCTCCATAATGATGAGCGAGCAGGCATGCAGGAAGCTGCCGATATCTTGCGACTCACCAAGAATATCGATCCATTCTGCTTTCAGCTGCTTGAAGCCTTTAGCTACACTCATGCCAAAGTCGCCGTCGCCGGCATGGGAATCCAGCTCGCAGAAGGGCACTTCGTTCTCAACAATGATCTCGCTCATCTTATCAATGAGATAAATCATATTGTTGAGTGACAACTTGTCGTTTTTTACAACCGCATACTCTTCGCTTGTCTCCACACGGTAAGACACCGATTTACCCACTTGTTCCGGCTCTTCTAGCGCCACATAGGACACAGGCTCGGAAGTATCTCCGCCGCGTACGAGGAAAGCAGGTGTATCACATTCTGCATTCAGAAGCTGCTTCAGCTGCTCGTCCAGCTTCATAATGGAGAGTGATGCTCCAGCCATATCGATACTAGTCATGTAATTGCCGACAAACACTTTATTTACGGCAATGCCTTTCGCATGCAATTCACGCATTACAGCGTTATTCAATAGATAGAGCTCTTGAAGCGGAGTGCCGCCAAAGCCGTTAACAAGTACGGCAATTTCCTCTGCAGCATTGTCTTTCAAGCTCAGATTCGCTAATAGTTCAGACACCATACGATTTGCCAGTTCGTCTGCGGAAATACGCTTTTCTCTACGAATACCCGGCTCACCATGGATGCCGACACCATACTCCATTTCATCCTCGCCGATCGAGAATGTTGGAGTGCCCTTGGCAGGAACCGTACAGGAGGTAAAAGCAAATCCAATGCTTCTGACATTAGCAATCGCATTTTCAGCAGCTGCCTTCACCTGCTCCAAAGTCATGCCTGCTTCCGCTGCTGCACCTGCAATCTTATGAACAAGCACAGTTCCGGCAACACCGCGGCGTCCAACCGTATACAGGCTGTCCTCAACCGCAATATCGTCATCCACTTTGACATAGTCGACCCGGATCCCATCTTCCGCAGCAAGGTTAGCGGCATTTTTGAAATTCATCATATCGCCGCTGTAGTTCTTAATAATAAGAAGGGTACCTTGTTCGCTTGCTGTAGACTTGATCGCTTGGTACACCTGAATTTGAGAAGGGGACGCAAACACGTCGCCGCATACCGCAGCATCAAGCATGCCTTTGCCGATAAACCCGGCATGAGCGGGTTCATGTCCGCTGCCGCCGCCGCTGATTAACGTCACTTTAGAAGTATTAATGTTCTGCTTTTTAATCACTTTATATTTAGAGACAAATTCCAAGCCCGGATGTGCCATGACAAAACCGTTGCACATTTCTCTTACGAGCGTCTCCGGTTGATTCATGATTTTTTTCATGTTTTTAGTTCCTTCCTTGTTTGAAAGCCTGGCCGAGCCGGTCAGCTACAATGATCGCAGCGGCTACAGCTTCCTCCGTAATCGGGAATGGCATAGCATGAATCGATTCCTCTGGGATACAGGCCAGTGCAGCTACCTTAATAAGCTCCTCATCCGTCATGCTGTCTACACCGATGTCCGCAAGGCATACCGGGAGTCCAACAGACACGCAGAACTCAAGTACTTCATTCACTTCTTCCTTCGGTGCATTCTCAAGAACGAGCTGAGCAATCGTGCTGAACGCAACCTTCTCGCCATGGAAATAATGGTGAGTGCCTTCGAGTACAGTCAGGCCGTTATGAATCGCATGGGCTGCCGCAAGGCCGCCACTTTCGAATCCGAGACCGGACAAAAGAATATTTGTTTCGATGATGTTCTCGAGAGCAGGCGTCACTTTGTTGCTGTCGCAAGCTAATTTCGCCTGAATACCGTCTTCAAGCAGAGTTTCATAACATAGCTTTGCTAACGCTTGGGCTGCTTTTGTCCCACGTGCAATTGGTGCTGCACCAGCATGTACGCCGTTAGGCAGGCCAGCATTCACTTTGGAGAAGGAGCGGGAAGTTGCTCTCGCTTCGAAATACGTTGACAACGCGTCACCCATACCGGATACGAGGAAGCGGGTTGGAGCATTCGCAATAACGGTAGTGTCGATCATTACGACGCTTGGGCTTTGTTTGAAGTAAGCGTAATCCTCGAAAGCTCCTTCGTTCGAATAAATGACAGCAGAATGGCTTGTTGGAGCATCAGTAGCGGCAATCGTTGGAACAATAATAAGCGCATCGCCTTCTGCTACACATTTCGCCGTATCAATCGCTTTTCCTCCGCCAAGACCAATCGTGCATGAACAGTTTTTCTCGCGAGCGAGGTCCTTGAGCCGCCCGATCTCTTCACGGGAGCATTCTCCGCGGAAGCCGCTTTCTACCAGCGTAATATTGAATTTATTTGAAGTGAAGTCCAGCTTGTCCTTTACACGTTTCACATCATCTGGATGGGCAATAAGAAGGGCGGAATCACCGTACGTTTGAATAAAGTACCCCAGGTTCAGCAGTTCGTTTTCGCCTTGAACATATTTACTTGGACTAATAAATGCTTTTCTCATTATAGATAACCTCCTGAAATGAATTGATTACTGCCATTATAAGCGTTGATGAAAGGGGATTCATTGTACGATAAGCGCAAATTCATGCAGTATCTGATGGTGTTTTTTTGTGCAAAACGATCTGGAATTGTACTATTTTGTCCTGAGTCTGCCTTCGAGTATAATATTGTTGTACACATTAGGCTGGACGTTTGGGGCGAACATTATGAATTCACGATATGATTTGAAGCAAATTATGGATATAGATAAATGGCATAAGCTTCAGGACTCGATGTCGCTTGTTACGAAGATGGCTATTATTACTGTGGATTACAAAGGTGTTCCAGTATCAAAGCATAGCCAGTGCCAGGCATTCTGCTCTGCGGTGAGGAAGGATCCCACTTTATCTTCCTATTGCCAGAAATGTGATGCGCGGGGCGGGCTTGAGGCGGTTCGGTCGAATAAGCCTTATATATATCAGTGCCATTTTCAAATTCTTGATATCGCCATTCCAATTGTAGTCGATGATCAATATATTGGTGCCGTCATGGCGGGGCAGGTTAAGATTCGAGATCCGGATGTGCCAATCGAGCAGATTGTAACGAGATCTCCAAATGTGGAGACAGATAAAAAGTTTAAAGCGTTGCGCGAGGAATATGAATCGCTGCCAGTCTTGTCCTTCGAAGAGGTTGAGAAGATTGCGGATATGCTGTTCCATCTATGCAACTATATCGTAGAGGAAGCGATTCGGAAGAGCGATATGCTTGAGATGTACCGTAGTTCTATAACGCTGGAGCATCCGGCACATGCACCAGACTCTTCTTATGCGCATATTCAAGCGCTGCAAAGCGAGCTGTCGAATACCTTAATTGAGAAGAAGATCAAGAAGTCTTCTAGTGTTTATCAGGCTGGTAATTCGCTCTTACAGCCTGCTTTTGACCATATATTCCGGCATAAGCATGAGAATGCAGACTTGAAGGACATGGCCGCCTTATGCCACGTCAGCCCAAGTTATTTCAGCCGGATCTTTACAAAGGAGACAGGGGAGAACTTCTCGGTGTTTGTCCCTCATCTAAAGATTGGCTGGGCGAAGGAGCTGCTCGAGACAACGGAGCTGGCCGTTAATCAGATCAGCGACGAGCTGGGCTTCGCTGATGCAGGCTATTTTATCAAGACGTTTAGGAAATTCGAGAACCTTACTCCTGCTGCCTATCGGAAAATCTATCGAAATAATCGAGAATTTTAGTAAAAAATTAACTATACCTGCGCGATTGCAATAACTTTTTCATGCCCATATACTTTGAGAAACCGGTTACGTAAACTGGCGACACGACTAACGGGAATGAGAAGGATGGTCTATGATACCGACAATCAGAGATGTAGCTAGAGAAGCTAATGTATCAATTGCGACCGTTTCTCGCGTTCTAAACGGATTAACAGGATACTCCGATAAAACCAAACAAAAGGTAATTAAGACGATTGAGGATATGGGCTATCATCCAAACGCGATTGCGCGTTACTTGAATAATAGACGCACCCAGACGATCGGGGTTATGTTCCCGGCTGTTACGAATGAGTTCGCCTCTGCTGTACTGCAGGGAGTCGAAGAGTATGCGCTGGAGCGGGGCTACAGCGTATTTGTCTGCAATACGGCCGTGGTCGGATGCCGGACGATGAAGTATTTGCAGGTGCTTAGGGAGAAGCAGATTGACGGCATCGTATTTGCAAGTGAAGTGCTGAAGCATGAGCATAAGAATCTGCTTGATGCGATGAAGGTGCCGATTGTACTCGTGTCTTCGGTTACCGATGATCCCCATATTCCGTTCGTAAGGGTGGATGACAGGCAGGCTGCATACGATGCCGTCCGTTATTTGATCGAGAAGGGCCATAAGGACATCGGGCTGATCAGTGGTTCGCAAGAGGATCCGATCGCCGGAGTGTTACGACAACAAGGGTATAGGGATGCCTTATACGATAAAGGAATTCCATTCCGCAGCTCTCGTGTCGCGTATGGGGATTTCCATTATGACAGTGGAATGACAGCGATGGAGACTCTGCTGAAGCAAGATAAAGGGATTACGGCGGTTTTTGCTGCAAGTGATGAAATGGCGGTTGGTGCTATGAATTATGCTATGCAGCAAGGGATTCGAATCCCCGAAGAGATTTCCTTTATCGGATATGATAATATCCGGCTGTCTAGAATGATCTATCCGGCCTTGACGACGGTAGGGCAGCCCTTGCAGGAGCTGGGGCAGGAAGCGGTCAGCAAACTGATCACGATAATTGAAACAGGTCGTACAGTTTCAAGCCAAGTCGTTCCGCATGAGATTGTAGAGCGGCAGACCGTTAGAGATTTGCATACATAACATATGAAAAAGCGTGGCGGGCCAAAGGAATTGGACTGTCACGTATTTTTTGCTTATTGAGGAGGTGCGGGGAGGCTCGAACATTATATCGGTTAATTGATCTATTATTCGGCACATGTTGGATTTTCTCCAGTATACGCAAGGTTAGTGCTGCGACTTTGTCTCTATGCTGGATTCCATCCAACATTATCAGGCTAAATGGATAGTTACTGGTGAATATGAGTTCATTATGCTGTATGGAATCCAACATAGCTGAGCGAGAAAAGCTAGCAAAGGGAATTCTACTGGATTAAATCCAACATAGCATTAGGCGTGCGAACTGCTTTTCTTTTTTCATATTTGTCGTGATTTTCTAGTTTTATATTGAACAATCTCTCCCAGATGTTATCATTAATTGACATAGGGGACTTGGACGAATACCAGACAACTGGTAGCGACAGTCATTTATGAAAGCGATCTCAATATCTCGGATTGTGCAAATATGGAGGGGAATATGATGGCGAATCAACAAACGGCAATCAAGGGAGAATGGGCAGATCCGTTCCTGTTTAAAGACGGCGATGACTATTATCTTTACCCAACGAAGGACAGCAAAGGATGGCTGTACGAGAAATTCCATGTTTTTCACAGTAAGGATCTGATTAATTGGGATGGCCCTTATCTTGCTCTGGATCTTAATAATGTAGAGTGGGCCAGCTCGAGAGCTTGGGCGCCTGGCATTAACAAATTTAATGGCAAGTACTATATGTATTTTTCTGCAGAAGCGCAGATTGGCGTAGCTGTTGCGGATTCTCCACTTGGCCCTTTCCGGGATATTCTTGGCCGGCCGCTTATTACGAAGGATCAATATCAATGTCAAAGTATTGATGCGGATTTATTCATCGATGATGACAACCAGCCGTATCTGCTATGGGGGCAAGGAAAGTGCTGGATCGTTCCCCTTGAGGATGATATGGTAACCTTCAAGACGGAGCCGGTATTGTTGTCCGATCAGCTGTATCGTAATAAAGGGGCTGATCCAAGTATGACGGATAACGGTATTTATAATGAGGGTCCTCATTTGCAAAAAATCGACGGCGAGTATGTGCTGACTTGGAGCAATTACGATACACGGGATCCGCGTTATCAAATTTGTTTTGCGAGGAGCGGCCATATCTTTGGGCCTTATGAATCACCTGAGGATAATCGCGTGACAACACCGTCAGAGAAGTTCTTTGGCACTGGTCACGCTTCAATGGCCCGCTATGAGGATGGCTGGGTGTTATGCTACCACCGGCTGATTGATCCGGAGACAACCGTACTTCGAGAGACATGTATTAGCAAGATGGAATTTATCGATGGCAAGCTGATCGTTAATGTAGATGCCTGTCTGGAGTAATAAGATAAGGGAGGAAATAGGATAATGAATATACTAATTACGGGTGCTAATCGGGGACTTGGTTATGAAATGGTTGTTGAGGCGCTTGAACGCGGCCATCATGTTATAGCAGGAGCAAGACAGGCAAGTCAAAAGCTGGCGGGCTTACAAGAGCAGTATGGTGAGCAGCTTGAGACGGTACAACTCGATGTTACGGATGAGGCTGGACTAGCTGCTCTGGCAGCTTCCCTGAAGGAGCAGGATCGGACGCTTGGTGCCATCATTAATAATGCAGCGATTCTAGCAGCGCGGAATACATCTATCGAAGAGCTTGATATGAATGAGGTTCTGCAATCTTTTGATATTAATCTGTTTGGTCCTATGCGAGTTGTGAAGCACTTCCTGCCACTTGTAACGGAGTCAGGCAGTGCCATTATGAATATTTCCTCTGAAGCGGGAAGTATAACGAATGCTTATCCAGGCGATTATCCATACGGTATAACGAAGACGGCATTAAATATGTTCACTCAACAGCTGCTTTCCGCTGTGAAGGAACGGGGAATTCAAGTGGTGAGCGTGCATCCGGGATGGATGAAGACAGACATGGGCGGGGAGCAGGCTCCTACTGATCCACGGCAGAGCTCGAAGGGCATTCTTGATATAATCGAGGGGCGGATTGTGCCTCAAGGCAAGTTCAACTTTGTGGATTATACCGGCAAGGAAATGCCAATTTAACCACAACATTTTCTCTATCTTCGCTTCCGAGGTTGATATGTCATTTCAACTTGGCAAATAACATATATCATGATATATTATTATATATATTGAACACTTGTCAGGTGGAAGACGGGGGAACGAACAGGATGAATGAATCATCGAAACCGATGTATGAACGGATATTTGAAGCACTCCGCGAAGACATTCGTGAGAAGAAATATGAACCGGGCGACCGAGTTCCTTCCGAGAAGGAGCTGGGTGACGAATACAATGTCAGCAGGATCACAAGCAAGAAGGCGCTTGAGCTGCTGGCCACTGAAGGATATATTGTCAGGCAGCCGGGCCGCGGCTCATTCGTGTCGGATCAGCCAACGCCGCAAGCGAAGCATTCCGCTGTCGCTAGCGTTCCGGCTCAAAAGACGCGTAAAGAAGACGGCAGGCTGCTGATTGGCCTTGTCATTACTGACTTTGCGGACAGCTACGGCAACGGATTGATCTATGGCATGGAGGAGGCTTCGCGCCAGCACAACTGCTATCTGGTCCTTCGGCGGACGTTTGGCAATCCGACTCTTGAAGAGGAAGCGATCAAGGGGCTGCTGGAGCTTGGAGTAGACGGCCTCATTATTTTTCCTGCGCAGGGCGAATATTTTAATGCGGAGATCTTGAAGCTGGTCATCAACCAATTTCCATTTGTGCTTGTCGACCGCCATTTGAAAGGCATCTCGGCGAGTTCAATTGCAACAGATAATGTAGGCGCAGCGAAGGATGGTACAGACCATCTATTCGAGCTGGGGCACAAATATATAGGCTTTCTGACCCCTCCGCCGGTTGATACAACCGCGATTGAGGAGCGGATCGAAGGGTTTATTCAAGCCCATGCGGAGAAAGGCATTGTTGTGGACCGTGAGATCTGGATGGAGAATATTACGTCAACGCTCCCGAAACATAATACAGAAGAGAATAAGCAGATGGATATTCAGAAAATTATTGACCACCTGATTAATCATCCACAGATTACTGCGCTGTTTGCGACCGAATATAATATCGGTCAGATTGCTTATCAAGCGGTGCGGCAGATGGGTAAGTCTGTACCTGAGGACTATTCAATCGTCTGCTTTGACTGTCCGGAGACGAATGGGCGTTATCCGTTCACTCACCTTAGTCAGAACCAGCATGAGATGGGGCGTGTTGCGTTCGAGAACGTGCTCAAGCTTTGGGGTGGACAATCCGTGCCAAATAAAATCCTGCTGGATGCTTCGCTTGTCATCAGCGACTCGACAGGTCAGGCTAAACAATAAGATATGATTAAGGCGCCAACAGCCTCCATTCGGAGGCTGTTTTTCTTTGCAATCGTTTTGTCGAAGTATGGCAGAAGGGAACTCAAGTTTCCAAGTATGGGGCTTTTTCATGAGCCATTAGTCCTGTGTAAATAGTATAAAAGATTGGTATAAACAATATAAAAAAATACATATTGACATACCATATACATGCCAATATAATAGCAATATCAAATGAAAGCGTTTTACAAATCGTTGATTAACGGCAACAAGGAGGAAGGAATAGCATGGCTCAATCGACAGAAATCCCAGCATCCCTCACAAAACTGGTGGATCGTATAAAGGATAAATTACCGGACCACCCCAATTGGGCCGCAATATTCGAGAAGGCGATCCACAATACACTGCAGACAACTATTCAGCGGATGCCAGATGGAACGACATTTGTTATAACAGGTGATATACCAGCTATGTGGCTTCGTGATTCGGCGGCTCAGCTTCGTCCGTTTCTGGTACTGGCATCTGAGGATGCCGAGCTGGCTGATCTGATCGAAGGTCTGGTACGAAGACAAATGGCCTCGGTGCTCATTGATCCGTATGCGAATGCCTTCAACAACGGACCAACGGGGAAAGGTCATCAGGATGACCTGACAGATACAGGCCCATCCATCTGGGAACGCAAATACGAAATTGATTCGCTTTGTTACCCTCTCCAGCTCAGCTATCTGCTGTGGAAAAATACCGGCCGGACCTCGCAATTTGATGAGACGTTCAAGCAGGCGGCAGATGCGATCTTGAATCTATGGACCACGGAGCAAAATCACGAGACCGCTTCTCCTTACCGGTTCCAGCGCTTTAACTGCGCACCAACGGATACGCTTCTCCGTGAGGGGAAAGGAACAGAGACTGGCTATACCGGCATGACATGGAGCGGCTTCCGCCCAAGCGATGATGCTTGTACATACGGCTATCTCATTCCAGCGAATATGTTCGCGGTTGTTGTGCTGAAATATTTGAAGGAAATTGCTGAAGAAGTACTTGGCGACGAGGAGCTTGCAGCACGCGCAGCTAAGCTTGGCGAGGAAATCGATCAAGGCATCCAAACCTACGGCATTACCGAGCATCCGCAATTTGGAAAAATTTACGCTTATGAAACAGATGGACTTGGCCATTACAATTTTATGGATGATGCGAATGTACCAAGCCTCTTATCGATTCCATATCTCGGCTATACCTCACAGGAGGATCCGATCTACCGCAATACTCGAAGCTTTATCTTGAGCAGCAGCAATCCTTATTATTTCGCAGGCGAAGCAGCAGCCGGAATCGGCAGTCCGCATACGCCTGACCAATACATTTGGCATATTGCGCTGGCGATGCAGGGTTTAACGACGGAAGATCGTTCCGAGAAGGAAAGATTGCTTACTCTCATGGAGGCAACAACAGCCGGTACCGGCTTCATGCATGAAGGCTTCCATGTGGATGATCCGTACCAGTTCAGCCGTCCTTGGTTCTCCTGGGCGAACATGATGTTCAGCGAGCTTCTGCTGGATTATTGCGGGATTCAAGTGCAAACAAAATAAAAGCGGTTTCATAGAAGGTTCTGCCCTTAAGGCGGCTTTCTTCGAAATATAAAAGGTTCAAGTAGAAACTCATTGGGTTACTAAAAAAGGGAGGCATGAAAAGTGAAAAAATGGATCACGATAATGGCCTTGGTCACAGTTGTAGCAACAGCTGGCTGCGCAAACACATCTACAAGCAGCAACGGTAACAGCAATACAAATGCAAACACTGGTACGAACGAGCAAACAGATAACGCATCAGGGAATGCTGGAGGCGGCAAGGCAGTAGAGCTGACGTTCTGGGGTGACTGGGCTGGTGACGGCCAGAAGCAATTCCAGACGATGGTTGATGCTTTCAACAAGTCGCAGGATAAAATCCATGTCAAATACGTGCTGCAGCAGGACTTGATTACGAAGTTCCTGACGGCTGCTACATCCGGCGGCGCACCTGACGTTCTGCTCTGGGATAGATGGCGTACACCGCTGTATGCACCAAAAAATGTCCTTCATCCAATTGATGATTACATGAATCAGGACGGCTTGAACAAGGATGATTTCTACGGCGAAGCGCTGAAGGAATTGACCAATAGTGACAAGCTGTACGGCCTTCCTTTAACGGTTGATGCCCGTGCTCTTTTCTATAACAAAAAGCTTCTGAGCGATGCAGGTGTAACGCAGCCTCCTACGACATGGGATGAGCTCGAACAAGCTGCAGTCAAGACAACCAAGTGGAACGGCAGCAAGCTCGAAGTGGCCGGCTTCTCGCTTGGCGACAATGGCCTCTTTAATATGTATCTTCAACAGGCGGGCGGCCAAATGCTGACCGATGATGGCAAAACAAACTTTAATAATGAAAAAGGCCTAGCGGTGCTTAATTTCTGGGATCGTATGCTGAACGAGGAAAAAGTGTATAAAGTTGGCTTTGAGCAAGGGCTTGGTGAAGGTACGGATGCCTTCGCAACTGGCAAGGTTGCCATGACTTATAACGGTCCATGGATGCTCAGCACTTACAAGAAATACGGTAAGGATCTGGACTTCGGGGTTGTTCCACCACCAGCAGGACCAAATGGTGACAAGGGCGGCGTGATGGGCGGCTTTGGCCTTGTAATTCCAGAAGCTTCGAAGCATCAGGCAGAAGCATGGGAGTTCATCAAATGGTGGACGGCTAACAAAGACAATGCACTGTTGTGGGCAAAAACAAGTCTTAACATCCCTGGCTACAAACCGGCGCTGGAAGATCCGTTCTTCCAAGATGATCCGCTCTATAAGCCATTCCTTGACACGCTTGAATTCGCAAAAGTTCGTCCATCTCACCCTGGCTACTCCGTAATGGAGACGGAAGCACTTATTCCGAATCTGGAGTTGTTCCAGCAGAAGAAGCAAAAAGCAGAGGATACACTGAAGAAAGCACAAGAGCGGGGAGATCAGCAGCTCGCTGACAACGTAGACGTGAAATAATACCGCTTCTGTAAAGCTATAAGGAAGAGATAAAGGGAGGGAGACCTCCCTTTATCCTTTCTCACAAGGAAAGGAGGAGTGCTGATGTCTTCAATGGGCAAGCTGAACAAACATCAGGCCCGCATGGCCTATCTGTTCGTTACACCAACGATGCTGCTGTTTATCGCTTTTACCATTATACCGGTCGTCATGGCGCTCTATTTAAGTTTTACGAATTATGATGTGGTCAGCCGGATGGAGTTCGTTAAATTCGACAACTACAAGAAGATGCTGGATGACGATTTGTATTGGACAACGTTCAAAAATGTATTCTTCTATGCCGTAATCTTCGTACCGCTCAACATCATTATTTCCTTACTGCTTGCCATGCTTCTTAACTTCAAACGGTTTGGCGTTAAGCTGTTCCGTACAATGAACTATCTACCGACACTGACCTCTTCCGTTGCAGCGGCAACCGTATGGATCTGGCTGCTTCACCCGGAGTTTGGCTTAGTTAATAATCTCCTTGGTTATGTCGGTATTACAGGTCCGGCTTGGCTCGCTCAGACTGAGACAGCAATGTTATCTATTATTATGGTGACCTTATGGCAGTCAGTTGGCTCTAACATGGTTATCTATATCGCTGGCCTGCAAGGTGTACCAGACTATTTGTATGAGTCCGCAAAACTTGACGGCGCGACTGCTTTTAATCGCTTCCGCTATATTACTTGGCCGCAGCTTAGACCAACAACCTTCCTTGTCAGCACGATGGCGATTATCGGGGCACTTCAGATGTTCGACCAGGCATTTGTTCTGACACAAGGTGGTCCGGGCAACGTGACTAAAACACCGGTATACCTGATTTATAATCAAGGCTTCAACCAGCTTAAGATGGGCTATGCTTCGGCTCAAGCCTTTGTGCTGGCAGTTGCCATTCTGATCTTCTCATTCATTAACATGCGCATTAATAAATCCGAAGAGCCAATCGTGTAAGGGGGCAAGCACATGGTACAGCCTGTTGTTAAATCTGTTGCAGTACGCGCACCAAAGCCGCCTTCTTACGCCTTAAAAAAGGTGTTGGCGACAGTTTTGTTCTATGTCGTCACTGTGGCGATAGCGGTAGCAATGTTTTTACCTTTTTTCTGGAGTCTGATTACATCATTCAAACCAAGTAATGAAATTTTCTCGGTGCCGATTAAGTGGATTCCTTCCACTCTTACTTTAGAGCACTATAAATCAGCGTTTACAACGGTGCCGTTTGCGGGGTATTTCGCCAACTCATTTATCCTGGCATCAGCTGGCGTGCTGTGTAATCTGTTCTTTGGTTCCATCAGCGGTTACGCCTTTGCAAAGCTGAACTTCAAGCTGAATAAGCCAATGTTCCGTATCCTGCTCGCAGCGATGATGATTCCGGGCATCGTTACGATGATTCCAAGCTTCTATGTATTGAAGCATTTCCCACTTATTGGCGGAAATGACTTGCTTGGCGCTGGAGGCAATGGCTTCCTGAACTCCTTCTGGGGGATTATTCTGCCAGGTGCATCGGGTTCTTTCGCGGTGTTCTTCATGCGGCAGTTCTTCCTGACCTTGCCTTCTGACATGATGGAGATGGCACGGATCGAAGGCGCTGGAGAGTTTCGTATTTTCTGGAACATCTACCTGCCGCTAACGAAGCCGGCACTTGCAACGCTCTCAATCTTCACCTTCCAAGGAGGCTGGAATAACTTCCTGTGGCCAATGATCATTCTGAATGATCCGGCGAAAGCAACGATACAGATGGGACTGCAGGCGTTCTCGTTTAACCATCAGACCGACTTTGGACCAATGATGGCCGGGGCACTCATAGCGATTTTACCTATTCTCGTCTTGTTCCTCCTGCTTCAGAAGTACTTCGTACAAGGCATTGCGTTTACGGGAACAAAAGGGTAAGCGGGGGAATCCAGTTGAAACAAAAGAAGATAATAGCCAGCGTGGCCGTGCTGCTCATTCTTGTAGCAGCTTTAGTCTGGCAGCTCGCGGGTAACAATGAACCAGCGGCAGCCTCCGCTGTATGGCAGGAACGGGCGGAAGAAGCACAGCTTGAACTCTCGGGATCGTTCTGGGACGAGAAACGTGGACTGTTTAGTAATGCAGCACCATGTATTGCGCAGCTGTGTACCGATCCGTTCAATTACTGGTGGCTGGCTCATGCTGTTGATGTACTAACAGACGGCTACGAACGTACTGGTGATGAACGGTATACCGAGCAGATCGCTAAGCTTTATCAGGGACTGCTCGACCGTAACGCCGGCGTTATGATAAACGATTATTACGATGATATGGAATGGATGGCACTCGCCTGGCTAAGAGCCTATGATGCGACTAAAGATGAGCGGTATAAGCAGGCATCGCTTGAACTGTGGGAAGAAATTAAAGGCGGCTGGAACGAGGAAATAGGCGGCGGTATCGCATGGCGCAAAGAGCAAATCGATTATAAGAATACGCCGGCGAATGCGCCAGCTGCGATTTTGGCTGCACGTCTCTATGAACATTTTCAGAACGAGGAAGATCTGGACTGGGCTAAGAAGATTTACAACTGGCAAAAGCAAACGCTCGTTGATCCGGATACCGGGCTCGTATGGGACGGCATTAACCGGACTGGTGATGGCAATATCGATAAGGACTGGCAATTCACGTACGGCCAAGGAGTGTACATCGGAGCCGGCGTAGAGCTATACCGCGCGACAGAAGATAAGGCTTATCTGGAGGATGCACGCCAAACGGCGGCTAATCTGAAGGACATATTCCTATCTCCTGCAACCGGTATGCTTCCTTCGGAAGGTGAAGGGGACGGAGGCTTGTTTAAGGGTGTATTAGTTCGCTATGTAGGAGAGCTGATTGCTGCTGATCCGGATGGTCCGGAGCAGAAGGAGCTCATTGGTATGCTTGAGACAAACGCAGACAGCTTATGGCAATACGGTAAAGCGGAGGATAAAGCGGTATTCAGCAATTCATGGGTACAGACGCCGGACGCCGTGGTGCAGTTAAGCACGGAATTAAGCGGCATTATGCTGCTCGAACAGATGGCTGTATTGGAGAAAAACGGACAATTACATTAGGGCAGTAGATATAGGAGAGTGAGAACTATGATGTGGGCAGCACGGGCGGAAGAAGCGCAGCAGGCATTGGAGCAATTATATTGGAATCCTTCGATTAACATGTATGACATCGAGATCCCATGCCCGGATGGTGCTTGTAATACGATCTTTCATTATTGGTGGATGGCGCATGCCGTAGACGCCTTGGCAGATGGTCTTAACCGGACGGGCAGCGCAGCCTATCGAGAGCGGCTGGCTGCTTTTTACGAAGGGATCCTGCAGCGTAACGACGGCGCTTGGCCAAATGAGCTGTATGACGATATGGAATGGATGGCGATTGCTTGGCTCAGGGCTTATCAGGCAACCGGAGTAGAGAAGTATAAGGCAGCGACCCTCCTATTGTGGGACGATATCCAGACCGGATGGAATGATCATGTGGATGGAGGAATTGCTTGGCAGAAGTCGCAGCTAGATTATAAAAATACTCCTGCGAATGCACCAGCTGCTATTCTGGCAGCACGGCTGTACCAGGCGTTCGGCAGAGAAGAAGATCTGGCCTGGGCAAATAACATTTATAACTGGCTGAAGGCTAAGCTTGTTGATCCGGAGACCGGCTTTGTCTGGGATGGCATGAACCGTACCGGAGATGGCTCGATCGATAAAGACTGGAAATTCACGTACTGCCAAGGTGTCTTTATTGGCGCAGGCGTAGAATTGTACCGGATTACAGGTGACGCTAATTATTTGCAGGATGCTGAACGTACGGCACAGGCAGCTCGTAATGAACTGCTCAGTGACGGGTTATGGCCTGATGAAGGTAATGGAGACGGCGGTTTGTTTAAGGGGATACTCGTCCGTTATTTGGGAGAGCTTGCTGCCGTATCTGCGGATCGGGAGGAGCTTGGAGCTTTACTAGAGCAGCAAGGGCAGACGCTATGGCAAAATGGGGTCGATGCTTCGCGCAAAGTGTTCAGCACCTCTTGGGCCATTCCACCTGAGGAATGCGTCACGCTCAGCACGCAGCTTAGCGGCATTATGCTGCTGGAGCAGCTGGCAACGTTGGAGCGGCGCGGCTTGATCAACACGGAACAGACAGAGGAGGCACGCAAGTAATGACCGTACAAGTTAAGGTTGAATGGGCACAACGCGCGGCAATCTCTCAGGAAGACTTCAAGCGTTTGTTCTGGAACGAAGCTCGTGGTGTGATGGAGCAGGTGATTCCAGTTGGCGGCAAGTGCAATGATCCTTGGATTTATTGGTGGCATGCGCATGTTGTGGATGTGCTGGTCGATGCTCTTGAGCGCACAGACGCAAGTGAGGATGAAGTGCTGTTGGAGCGGGCGTTCCGCGGTGCAAAGAAGTGGAACGGCGATACGCTGCTGCATAACTACTATGATGATATGGAATGGATGGCACTGGCGCTGCTGCGTGCTTATCATAAGACAGGTAAGTCGTTCTATAAGGAAGGCGTACTTGAGCTTTGGGAAGATATTAAGACAGCCTGGAACGACAATATGGGCGGCGGCATGGCCTGGAAGAAGGATCAGCTGGATTACAAGAATACGCCTGCGAATGCTCCTGCTTCTATTCTGGCTGCACGAATCTACCAAATGGACCGCCGGGAAGAAGATTTGGAGTGGGCACAGCGCATCTATCAATTTAACAAGGAACGTCTTGTTGATCCGGAGACTGGCTTTGTCTGGGACGGCATGAACCGTCTGGGCGATGGCCAGATCGATTACGACTGGAAGTATACGTATTGCCAAGGTGTCTTTATTGGCGCGGGCATCGAGCTGTTCAACTGTACGGGAGATGAAAGCTATCTAGTTGATGCACAGAGAACTGCAGCAGCTACTGTACAGGAGCTTGTAGACCCAGACACGGGAATGCTGCCGCGTGAAGGTAATGATGATTGTGGTCTGTTCAAAGGGATCCTTATCCGTTATCTCGTTAATCTCATTCACATTCAGCCAGATTTATCGCTGCCATGGATCAATTTGATCCAACATAATGCAATTTCCTTATGGGAGCGCGGGCGTTCTGAGGCCGGATTGTTCAGTTTATCCTGGGCAGGAGAGCCGGAACCAGAGGTCCAGCTCAGCGGTCAGCTTAGTGGCGTGATGCTGTTTGAAGCGATGGCGGAGCTGGAAAGAACGGGCTTCCTGGATCCTAAGTAGAAGATGAGTGCTGTCGGTACTGCATTCGGAACTGCTTTGGGGTCTTGCCGGTACGCTTGTGAAAACAACGGACGAAATACGGGAAGGAACCAAAGCCAGTCTCCTCCGCAATAGTTCCAACAGGCTCATTCGTATGAATAAGCAGCCGCTTCGCTTGTTCGATCCGGAATTGGGTCACATAATCGAGTGGTGTGCAGCCAAACGTTCTTTTCATACATAAGGCGATATAATTCGGATGAAAATGCAGCTCCTCTGCCATCCGCTTATAGCTGAGCGGGTCGCGGTAAACTTTACGCAAGTAGAGGGCGGCTTCCTCCGCAAGCTGAAGATGAGAGCTTTGTGCCGCTTCTTCCTTACTATCCTCCTGAAGCCGGAGCAGAATAGCATGGAATTGCTGCTGCTCCTGCCAGCGGGAATTGCCGGAGGGATTCTGATACAGCTGAAGGAGCTCGCGGAATTGCTCTTCCGTGAGTCCAAGGCTTTGTACAGAGCCTGACTGCGGCAAATAGAAGGAGAAGTATTCGATAGGGGAATACAGATGCTCTTGCTCAGGCGGCAAGGGCTCTTTTTCATAGGAATCGTGTTGCCATTGTCCGGTTGTCTGGAAGTGCAGCCAATAGAAATGCGTTTCTTCCCTACAAGGGGAGACGGTGCGATGCTCCAAATCCGGGCGAAGGATGCCGAAGTGTCCGGCTGGCAGGGTGAGCTCATGCTCGCCTTCAGCCAGATACAGACAGCCGCTTGTCACAAACAAGAGGTCAAATACACCAATGCTGCTGCGGTCGGGATGTTTTCTGCCGATGCTGTAGGTATCTTGGCCAATTTGGATAAAGTGGGGCATAGGCGGACATTCAAAATGAAACATTATTGTTCTCCTCATATCGCGGAATTATGGTTCCAGTATAAGTAAATACAAGAGATTCGTAAATAAGCGGATTCTCCCTATTATGTTGTAATCGGATAAATAGTAGTTGCGATTGTCTATCCATCGGCAGACGGCTCTAGTGGTATATTCGAAGGAGTTGCAACAGAAAGGGAGGGAATCTAGCGATGAAGAGTGCATTTGAGGCTCTGCCGCTTGGCAGTATTCAGGCGGAAGGGTGGCTGTACAACCAGCTTCGGATTCAGGCAGATGGATTAACGGGGCATCTGGAGGAGCATTGGGCAGATGTAGGTCCTGATAACGGCTGGATTGGTGGAAACGGTGAAAGCTGGGAGCGTGGTCCGTATTATTTGGACGGATTACTGCCGCTTGCCTATATATTAAACGACGAGAAGCTGATCGCTAAGGCAGGCCGCTGGGTCGAGTGGGCACTGAACAGTCAGCAGGAGAATGGTATGTTCGGGCCGGCACGGATTGAGACTGTAAATAACGATATAGACAAGGAGCAGGACTGGTGGCACTACATGATCATGCTCAAGGTGATGATGCAGTATGAAGAAGCGACTAGTGATTCCCGGGTCATTCCTTTCCTGACGAAATTCACGGATTATGTGTCCGGACAGATCGAAGAGCACCCTTTGCGTGGATGGGCGAAAGCCCGTGGAGCGGAGTTGCTGCTCTGCCTAGTCTGGCTGTATAAGCGGACTAAGCAAGAAGAGCTGCTGAAGCTCGCTTCTATTGTGAAGGAACAGACAACGGATTGGACCGATATTTTTTATGATTTTCCGTTCTGGCGGAAGGTAGAACAGTGGGATTGGAGAACACATGTGGTGAATGTGGCCATGGGGCTCAAAACTCCCGGAGTCCTCTATGAACTGACGGAGGACAGCCATGAGCTGGAAGCAGTGTACCGCGGGATTGAAAGTCTGATGACCTACCACGGGCAAGCGCATGGTATGTTCTCTGGCGATGAATGGCTGTCGGGAACAGACCCAAGCCAAGGTGTTGAATTATGTGCGGTTGTTGAATATATGTACACGCTTGAGCAGCTGGCACGGATTTCCGGAGACGGCAAGTTTGCGGATGTGCTGGAAAAGGTGGCCTTTAACGCGCTGCCTGCCGCTATTTCGGCGGACTGGACTTCCCATCAATACGATCAGCAGGTGAATCAGATTATTTGTAATGTTGCACCACGCGCCTGGAGCAACGGTCCTTATGCCAATGTGTTTGGTCTAGAGCCGAATTTCGGCTGCTGCACAGCAAATATGCATCAAGGCTGGCCAAAGCTGGTCTCGCATCTATGGATGCAGGACAATGAAGGTGGACTGGCAGCGGTGTCATACGCTCCTTGTCTCGTACGTGCAACAGTTGCCGGAGATGTAAAAGCTGAGCTTCGTGTATCTGGAGAGTATCCTTTCCGGGAGCGGGTTAGAATCGATATCCAACTGGACCGTTTGGCGAACTTCTCTATGCAGCTGCGAATTCCGGGATGGTGCAGTTCCCCGACTATTATGGTGAACGGAGAAGAAATTACGGTTGCCATTAAGCAAGGATATGCTACAATTGACCGCGAATGGCGCATTGGTGATCGTGTGGAGCTCACACTGCCGATGGAAGCGAAAACGGTATCACGTAATCTATTTGCCGTGAGCGTGGAACGTGGCCCTCTCGTTTATGCGCTTCCTCTGGAGGAGAACTGGCAGCTGTTGCGGAAGCGCGAGCGATTCCATGACTACGAGCTGTACCCGGCTTCGCCATGGAAATACGGCTTGCTTGCGGATACCGAATTTAAGGTTGTCGTGAATAAAGGAGACCTGCCTTATCAGCCATTCTTGGCTGTGGATTCTCCTATTAAGCTGGAGGCGCAAGGCAAGCTGGTGCCAGATTGGCGGATGGAAGGCAATAACGCGGGAACTCCACCGCTTGCTCCAGCAACAGATGATCAGCCAGTAGTAGATCTCGAGCTTGTACCTTATGGCGGAGCCAAGCTTCGAATTGGGGAATTCCCGCTGATTGGTGAACGGAAGACATTTAGAATGAACAGCAGAGGAGAAGGGTGAAGACGATGAATCAAGCGAATGAAGGATTGTTTAATGGCGAACGTGCGATCTGGCTGCGTTCAGGACGATATGAAGCGGCGCTGCTTCCGGAGATTGGCGGTAATCTGATCGCATTCCGGGATGTAGAAGCGGAGCACCGTTTTCTGCATGAGCCAACAATGGAGGAGATGGAGAGCTTCAAGGCAAGGCCGATGATCCATGGTATTCCTGTGCTTTTCCCACCGAATCGTTATGAGGACGGCAAATTCCCTTGGGCTGGGAAGACGCTTCAGTTCGCTGTAAATGAGCCTGCAACGGGCAATCATCTGCATGGTTTTCTCTATCAAACACCATGGCAGGTAGATGACTATGGTTCTACGAAAACAGAAAGCTACGTTGTTGTATCCGTTCAAGTGGATGAGCAGCATCCTTCTTATGAAAGCTTCCCGTTCAACTACACGATCCAGCTTCGTTACTCATTAAGCGAGAACGGTCTGCTTCAGCAGGTTACGGTCCGCAATGATGGGCAATCGGATATGCCATGCCTTCTTGCTTTCCATACCTCGGTGAATGCACCATTCGTGCCGGGAGGACAAGCTCAGGATTACCGCATTCATATGACAATCGGCGAGCGCTGGGAACTGGATGAGCGGATGCTTCCTACAAAGGAATATCAGCCGCTGAAGGAAGAAGAGCTCCAAATGCAAGGCGAAGGCGTGTATCCATTCTTCGAAGCAATGGATAATCATTACACGTCTCGCTCGCAGAACGGACGTAACCGGATGGAGCTTACGGATACCAAGGCGAATATCAAGCTTGTCTATGATGTAGGAACCTCCTACAAGCAGTGGATGATCTGGAACAATAACGCAACAGAAGGCTTCTTCTGTCCGGAACCACAGATCAATCTGGTGAACGCTCCTAATGTGGATCTGCCTGCAGATGAGATCGGCCTCCTGAGCCTAGCTCCTGGGGAGATCTTTGAAGAATCCAGCAGACTTTATGTGATCAAAGGCTAGTCTTATATATCGAAGTGGACTGTCCCATAAGCCGTTGGCTTATGGGACAGTCTTTTTTCGTACAGCCATCTTGTTGTATATCAACTATAAATGGAACTTAATAGGAGGGTGATGCGTTATTATGTTAAGTACTAGATGCGCTAATGAATCCTCATAACGCTATTTGCCCGAACTAGAGGCGGTTGAATCTGTAACGAATTCTCATATCGCTATTGTCCTTTAAACCGCTCAATTTTGCCTCCAAACATCCAAATAACACTGTGAGGATTCGTTATAATTGTAAAGCTACTAGTTTTTGATAAATAAGAATCTGACGATTCGTTAGCGGGACGGAAGGTGTGAATGGAGTGCTGATCTACAATACTAACGAGAAAAAGGAAGTGGTTTTGCTGAGAAGCCTTTTTACTATATTGTTCATATCACTTTTTACCGCACTCTCTATGACAGGCTGCACGGATCCCTATCAGAAAATACACATGGATAGTCCTGCAATTATATACGGTAATAAATTTAATCAAGAGACTAGGTTTACTATGGATGGGCATTATGATAAGCGGAACTATAGTTTCATGGGTACACTAACGTTAGGAGACAATATCAAGCTCGAAAATGTTATGATCACGAACGGATTCAGTTTAAGATTTTACGAAGGCGCAACACGAACTTCTGTAGGTCAGGGATTTTTTGATCATAAAAGTTTAAGATTATCCTTTGAGGTAACAGACCCTGTGATTTATAAGCTTATAACTTCAGAAAGCTATGATGGCGTATCTGAACTGGTTGTCAGCTCTCCTGCTAGTACTATAGAAGAGGCGAAACAAGTAGCCGAAGAGCTAAAACAACTAAAAGCTCCATATGAAAAATAAAAAGGGCTGTCCATAAGTCATAAAGATGATTTACGGGACAACCCTCATTCTATGTCAGGCTTTTTACGTTGGATTCTCTCCAGCAGGAGCAGGCTCTAGCTAAAAAGATTAACAGCTACATTGGATTTCATCCAGTAGATTTCACGGTAAAAGGTTATATCATTCAAATAGAGCTAATTCTACTGTATTAAATCCATCGCAGCTTAATCTGTCGCTCATTTGCAATGAATTATACTGGATATAATCCAGCATAGCTCTATCCTGGCTAGTTGTTGAAGGCCTTGGCGGAGCAAATAAGTCATCCTATACGTAAGTCAAGCTGTCCAAAATTTCCTTCACACTAAGCTCAGCGCAAGCCATGGACGTATCGGCTACGCCATAATACATCTTCACGACATCGCCCTCGACTAATGCGCCGCAGGAGAACACAACGTCTCCGAAAAATCCGTTCTTCTCATAGTCGGTTTCCGGCTCCATGATTGGTTGATTGGAGCGGGCGATGACTTTGGACGGGTCGTTCAGATCCAGCAGCAGAGCGCCCATGCAGTAGCGGTGATCCAGCGATGCGCCGTGGTATTACTCGAGCCAGCCTTTTTCAGTGCGGAACGGTACAGCCCCGCAGCCCAAGATTCCGACTGATATTTCTATTGTAAGCTTTGATAATGGACAGCTTTCCACACTAGCCACACCAAAAACAACCACAATGGGTGTAGACCTTGGGTTATTCGGGAAAACGGCTATCCGGCAGCTCTTCTGGCGGATGAAGCAGCCGGATGCACCACATATGGAGCTGCTGCTGCCGACAACACTTATTGAACGTGAATCAACTTCGGCCCCGCGTGCTTAACTTAATGAACGGATGTTTTTGTGCGAACATGCCGCGTTTGAATTGGCTAACACCCCAAGCCAGACAAACGCGGCTGATTTTTATTTTATCATCCAATAAATCTGTAACAAAAAATAAATTATATTTTGTTACAATTAAACTGGACAAATCAGGCAGATCGCGCTAATCTTATTGTAAGAAAGTTATCAGATAAGAGGAAGAAGGGACTTTGCGTTGTTAGAATTAACGATAGACGAGCCCGATCGTCTCGTAAAGGTCGCGCATGCTCTCAGTACACATACAAGAATCGGCATCATAAAGCTGCTGCTCGCCAAACCGAATTTAAACATTATCGAAATTGCCGAAGCACTTCATATTCCGGTCTCCACAGCGGCGACCAATGTGAAGGTGCTTGAGGAAGCGGAGCTGATCTTAACCGAACTGCAGCCGGCTTCACGCGGAGCGATGAAAGTTTGCAGCCGTAATTTCGATGATGTGCGCATGATACTTAATCCAATTGCCTTTTACCAGAATACGAGCAAAGCCGTTGAAGTCGAAATGCCGATTGGCCATTTCATTAACTTTGATATCCTACCGACCTGCGGAATGGCAAATACGACAGGTATGCTGTTTACGGAGGACGAGCCGGATAACTTCTATCATCCGGACAGCCGGACAGCAGAGATTATCTGGTTCCGCAAGGGCTGGATCGAATACCGGTTTCCGAAGAAGGTTCCGGCAGGTGCGAAGGTAAAGTCAATCGAGTTCTCGCTCGAATTATGCTCGGAAGCGCCGAACTATAATAATGACTGGCCTTCTGAAATTACAGTCTGGGTGAATGATGTAGAGGTAGGCTCCTGGATTTCGCCGGGCGATTTCGGAGATCATCGGGGCAAGCTGAATCCGCCATGGTGGAATGATTCCAGCACCCAGCATGGTCTGCTTAAGACATGGGCAGTGGACGAAAGCCGCAGTACGGTCGACAACGATAAAAGCTCTTTGACCACACTCCGTGATTTGAATCTGGATCAGAAGCCATATATCACTTTCCGTATTGGTTTGAAGCAGGACGCTAAACATCAAGGTGGTATGAATTTGTTTGGTAAATCATTTGGCGATTATGCGCAGGGCATCATCATGCGAATGCAATACGAATAAATGGGATAGATTGTCCAATTGTTTCAGATGTTTTGTGGGAACACAGGCATCTGGAACTTTTTTGTTGAATGATACAGATTTATTGAAAGAAAGCGTTGACATTATGATTGAGCAATTGTATATTTTGTTTATAAACAAATAAGTTGTAACAAATTAAAAAATATGTCGGTTTAATCGAGCCTGTTTTAAGGAACGCTAGCGGGGGCCGATCGGATTGTACATACGGATCAAAACTTATCTGTTTAGGGGTTAGGGGTTACGGGGAATCGTTCATTCATTATGAAGGGGGAAGTAACAAATGGCGACTTGGAAAAACGGTAAAGTATGGATGGCCGCAATGCTTTGCCTCATTATCGTGCTGGCAGGCTGCAGTTCCAATAACGGTGGCAGCAAGGAAAACACGAACAACAGTAAAAACAACAGCAATGCAGCAGCAGAGCAGGATTCTGCGAATACGGGTGCAACAAACGCAGCTACGGATGGCGGTGCTGATGCGAAGTCCAGTATCGAATTTATGGGCTGGGGCGGCGATACGGAGAAGGCTGTATTCCAAAAGCTGATCGATGCTTATATGAAGAAGTACCCGAACAAAAAGGTGAAGTACACGGTTGTTCCACCAGGAGAATACTATCAAAAGCTTGATACGTTGATTGCAGCGAAGAAAACGCCGGATGTATTCTATGCAGGCGGCGCGAACTTTAACAAGCTCGTAAGCAGCGGCGTTCTGAAAAACCTGCAGACGATGCTGGATTCTAGCAGCCTGGTTGATCAAACCAATGTATGGCCGGCGGCGCTGGACCGTTATCGTTATGACGGCACAACAACAGGCCAAGGCGATATTTATGGCTTGCCGAAAGACGTTGGTCCATGGTCGTTTGCTTATAACAAAGATTTGTTCGACAAAGCAGGTCTTCCTTATCCAAGTGCCAAAGCAGGCGAGTACACTTGGGACGATATGATTGCTGATGCGAAGAAACTGACCGTTGCTAATGATCGCGGTAAAATTGATACCTTTGGTGTTGCTGGTTACTCCACTGAATCTGCTGTATGGGCAAATGGCGGCGACTGGACAGACGGCAAAGGAACAATCACTATCGACACTCCTGAATTTGCACAAGCAATGCAATTTGTCGCTGACCTTAGTCTTGTTAATAAAGTAAGTCCTTCCCCGGATGACGAAAAAGCGCAAAATGGCTATGCACGTTTCGTAGCTGGTAAAATCGCGATGTTCCCAATGGGACCATGGGATCAGCCAGGCTTCTGGGATCTGCCATTCAACTGGGATATCGCAGCATGGCCAGCTAGCCCGAACACAGGTAAAACAGCAACATGGCTTGGATCGCTTGGTTTTGTTGTATCGGACAAAACAGAGTTCCCTGACGATGCATTCCGCCTTGCTGCTTACCTCAGCCTTGATCAAGAATCACAAAAACAAAACTATGAGCTTGGTCAAGCGGTACCAAACTTGATGGATATGGCAAAAGGCGAGTTCCTGCAAATGGACAAAAAACCAGAGAGCCGCCAAGTATTCCTTGATATTATTTCCGATTACGGCCGTCCTCCAATCGAGAACAGCTCGAAAAACACGAAATGGCTTGATACGTTCTGGCAGGATGCAAGCGTTGTCTGGAACGGCAAGCAAAGCGCAGCTGAATTTGTGAAAGCTGAGCAGCCGAAGCTTCAAAAGCTGTACGACGAAAGCAATAAGTAAAGCAGGTTGAACTTGCTGAGGCAGTGGGGCAAAGATGATCATTCATCGTCTTTGCCCTTCTCACCTTCGGCCAGGGAGGATTAATAATGAAGAATACAAAAGTCGGATACCGGCGCAAAGAAATGATCTGGTCTCTTATATTCGTTATGCCGCCCGTGCTCGGGTTTCTGATCTTTGGGCTGGCACCGCTGCTCACTTCGTTTGGGCTTAGCTTTATGTCCTGGGATATGCTGACGCCATCGAAGTTTGTCGGGGCTGATAATTTCAACTATATGTTTAATGACGAGAAGTTCTATAAGTCATTGTACAACACGTTCTTCCTGCTTCTTGGCATCCCGGTTGGCATGGTTATTTCGATGATTCTTGCTATCATGATGAACCGCAAGCTTTCAGGGATCTCGATTTTCAGGACGATCTATTATATCCCAGTCATCTCACCTATTATTGCCGTTTCACTCTTGTGGCAGTGGATGCTGAACTATGATTACGGTCTGGTTAACGAGTTTATTTGGAAAATATTCGGAACACAGGGGCCGAACTGGCTGGGCGATCCGAATTGGGTAAAACCATCCTTCATTATTATGGGATTATGGGGCGGTGTAGGCGGCACAATGG
The DNA here is from genome assembly GCF_056269375.1 of Paenibacillus sp. J22R56. Lineage (NCBI taxonomy): Bacteria > Bacillati > Bacillota > Bacilli > Caryophanales > Paenibacillaceae > Paenibacillus > Paenibacillus sp. J22R56. The sequence continues at coordinate 662,444 of NZ_JBWDNV010000001.1, read as the reverse complement.
TGCTGTATCTAGCCGGTCTCCAGGGTATTTCTTCTACCTATTACGAGGCAGCAGAAGTTGACGGGGCTACCCGTTGGCATCAATTCAAGCATATTACGCTTCCACTTTTGTCGCCGATTCATTTCTACGTTGTTGTTATGGGTATTATCGGTACCTTCCAATCGTTTAGTCAGATGTACATACTGGCTGCTGATGGAGGTCCTGAATACAGCGGTGCGACAATTGTTTATTACATTTTCCAAGAAGCGTTCAAATATTTCAACATGGGTTATGCAAGCTCGGTAGCCTGGGTGCTTGGCATCCTTATATTTATCATTACTTTGGTACAATTCCGCTTGTCCAAGCGGTGGGTGTATCAGGATTAGGAGGCCCCTACGCTATGGCCAATCAACGCCGTCTTATAGATACAATTATTTTCGTGCTGCTGCTTGCGGGATCCGTTATTATGCTGGGCCCTCTTGCATGGACAGTATCGACTTCGCTTAAAACACAGAAGCACGTGTTTGATGTTCCGCCGCAATGGATTCCTAATCCGTCAACTTGGCTCAACTATAAGGATGTTTGGTCGAAGGCACCTCTCTTATATGGGTTTATGAACAGTGCCATCGTCGTAGTATGCGTACTGACTGTCGGCTTGTTTGTGGCAGCAATGGCCGCATATGCGTTCTCCAAGTTTGAATTTCCATTCAAGGAATGGATCTTTATGGCTCTGCTCGGAACAATGATGATCCCGTATTCAGTCGTTATGATTCCGCAGTATATCGGCTTCTCCGAGCTGGGCTGGGTCGATACGCTTGCCCCTCTGATCGTACCGGGCTTATTCGGTAATATCGTAACGATCTTCTTCTTCCGGCAGTTTATGCAGGGGGCTATCCCAAACGATCTGATTGATGCGGCCAAAATCGACGGCTGCGGATATTTCCGTACCTTTACAACGGTTGCGCTGCCAATCGCGAAGCCCGCAATTGCCGCGCAGGCAGCACTTGGTTTTATGGGTATCTGGAATGACTTTATGGGTCCGCTTATTTACTTGCATACGCCAGAGCGTCAAACGATTCAGGTGCTTATCGCAAGCATGCAGTCCAACTATATCTCCACCTCGAACTACCCGTCTCTGATGGCGGCATCGGTTGTTGCTCTTGTGCCGGTTGTTATCGTGTTCTTTATGGCGCAGCGCTACTTTATTGAATCGATGGCAATCAGCGGCATTAAGGGGTAATTACATGAGCGCATCGCAAATGAAACGATCCTTGATCGGCATTAGCATCGCGGTTGTACTGGCAGCAGGAGGAGGGGGGATATGGATGATGACGCAGAAGCAGGATCAAGATCAAGTGAAGGTTAGAGAGACCGTAACCATGGACCGCTCCTATCAGAATCCCATGACACTCGACCAGGAATGGGAGGATTACGGTATTGGTGATCCTTATGTGCTCCGGTACAACGGCAAATATTATCTGTACTGCAGCACCAAAGATTGGCGGGTTGGCATAAAAGCCTGGAGCTCCGATGACTTGGTCAATTGGAGCTATGAAGGGCTGGTAACGGAAGATCCTCTCACTGAAGGTGCTTATGCACCAGAGGTAGTCTATTGGAACGGCTCCTTCTATATGTACACCTCACCTGCGGGGAAAGGGCATTATGTACTGCGCAGCGACAGTCCAACAGGACCATTCACTGTGGAGACTGAGAATCTCGGCCTGACCATAGACGGCTCCGTCTTCATCGATGATGATGCCAAATGGTATTTTACCCATGCGGAATCCGGTGGGATTATGGCCAGCAGTATGAGTGACCCTTATACGATGGATGCGGGTGACAAGCTGAATACTTCCCTTGGGCATTGGACGGAAGGCTCGATGATTATTAAGCGAAACGGTACTTATTTTATGACTTATACCGGCAACCATGTATTCTCCAAGGGTTACCGTGTGAACTACGCGGTGGGACATGAGTCGCCAAACGGCCTTTATATGATACCTGACAATAATCCTATTATTATTTCAACAGAAAAAGATTTTAACGGACTTGGCCACAGTGCGACTGTACTTGGCCCTGATATGGACTCTTATTACATCGTTTATCACAATTTGGCAGGCAAATCGGCTGAAGGGCCGCCAGTCAGAAAGCTCAATATGGATCGGCTGACGTTCAACGGCGATAAAATGTCGGTGGTTGGTCCCACGCATGGCATGCCTGCTCCAGCTCCAGCGCTTCCGGCCTTTCGGGATTCGCTTGGCGATAATCCGGAGACAGAGCAGTGGGAATCGGTGAAAGTTTCCGGAGCAGATGCAGCTTGGTTGACCAAGACGTCGACGGAAGACCGGTTTACTGCGGAGTACAACGTAGTCTTGGACAAAGGGCAGGCTTCAATGGCAGCTGGTGAATTAGAAACGATCTTCTCCTATACCGATGAAGACAATTACCGCAGTGTTCGCATTGATCCAGGCAGCCAATCGATTGCCTTACGGGATACAGCAGCAGATGAGGTGCTGCAGCAGGCAGCATTACCTGAAGGCATGGACTTTGCCAAGCTGCATACGGTTCGGGTAGAAGCAGATCAGAAAGGTACGATAGTGTATTGGGACGGATTATTGCTTATCGACAATAAGCAACTGACGGCGAAAGCTGGACGGATCGGTTATGCCTGGAAAGGCGGACTTACGCCGGAGCTTCATTACACAGCATTCGCCAATGAAGCGGGCGGCAGCAGCGACAATAAAGCGATTAAGCAAGTGCCAGGTACGATGGAGGCAGTTCATGCAACATCGATTGGTGAGGAAGGTATTACGATTCATCAAGAAGGTACACCAGACGGCAGCTATTCGGCTGAGCTCACTGGCCATGATGCTGAGCTTTCCTTCCCAGTAAATGTACGCGCGGATGGTGACTATACCATCGCAGCGATGGTATCCGATGCTTCAGTTGGCTCGACACTTGAGGTCGAGGCGGGTGGTGTGAAACGGTCTGTGAAGCTGAAGGCGGAGGCATTCGTAACGGAGGATGACTCTTCAGAATGGATGAAGGTTCCGCTTGGTCAATTCTCATTAAAGCAAGGACTGCAGTGGCTGACCGTCACGAACGGGAAAGGGAGTCCAAACATCCGGTTCATAGAAACGAGTGAAGCAGCTATATCCAAAGGGAAGCAGGAGGTCAGCTTTGGCCTAGATTCAACCTTTGGAGATTGGCAGGAAGATAACGGGACGACTGGACTGCTGCTGGACGGCAATAATGCCATGATCTTCGGCGGAGATACCCGCTGGACGGACATGGAGGTTGGTGTCGAGGTTACACAAACTGATACAGCGGAAGGTGAAGCTTCGATCCTGCTGCGGACAACGATGGAATCTTCATTCCGTGATCAGGTAGCTGATTCTTTCATCGGTTATGAGCTGGCTCTGCGTAACGGCAGAATCATCCTGCGAAAAATCAGCTATGAAGTGAATCAGGAGCTGACTTCGGGTGTGCTGGAGCTTACGAACGGCAAAGCCAGAGCACTTAGAATCAAACTGGACGGCGCCAAGATCAGCGTGTATGACGGTAAGCAGAAGGAGCCGCTGCTGGAATGGACGGACCGGAACGCATTTCTGCATGGCAGGGTAGGTCTAAGAACAAGCTCGTCAGGCTGGCTGTTCAGCAATATGACAGTAACATCTGATAATTAAATTTTTTCATAAATAATTTCATAAATACAACGCAGCAATATAAAAGCGTGACAGGGAGCAGAGAAGCTGTATGACAACAAAAATGTATATCAAAAATTACCCACGGCCGCAATTCGTTCGCGAGCAATGGGTTGATCTAAACGGGGAATGGAATTTTGCCTTTGATGACGCGAATACCGGCGAGTTGCCCACTGCATTCACTGGTGATTTGAAAATCAATGTACCATTTACTTACGAAACACAGGCTAGCGGGATTGGTGACGAAAGTCATCATCCTTATGTTTGGTACAACCGTACCTTAGATATTCCGGCAGATGTGGAAGGCTCAAGAGTGCTGCTGCATTTCCAGGCCGTTGACTACATCGCGAAAATATGGATTAACGGCTCCTACGTTGGCTCCCATCAAGGCGGCTATGCGGCATTTTCCTTTGATATTACGCCGTATATCACAGTTGGAGGAGCGAATCAGCTCACGGTAAAAGTAGAAGACAGCATGGATGCTACACAGCCACGCGGCAAGCAGCGCTGGGTGAAGGATAACTTTGAATGCTTTTATGTACAGACAACGGGAATCTGGCAGTCGGTATGGATGGAATTTGTAGCGCCCGTCCGTGTAGACTCCGTTAAGATGACGCCGGATATTGATTCTCGTACGGTTCGTTTTGAATATCAGGTAGAAGGTGACTTCTCGCAGTCTGACATTCGTCTTGAGACGATCATCAGCCTGAAGGGCAAGCCAGTAAAGCGGATGAGCCTAAGCATCGACCGCCCTTGGCTGCAGCTGGATGCCGATCTGGTTCATGAAATGAACGGACCTTGGATGCATAGCCATTGGTCGCCGCAGCATCCGAATTTGTACGATGTTGAATTTATATTGTACAAGGATGACACCAAGCTGGACCACGTCTATTCGTACTTTGGCATGAGAAAGATTTCAATCGATAAAGGACGTATTTTGCTTAATAATGCGCCTTTGTATCAGCGTCTTATTCTGGATCAGGGCTATTGGCCGGAAAGCCATCTGACGCCTCCATCGGAGGAAGCGCTGATAGAGGATATTGATCTCATTATAGCGATGGGCTACAACGGTGTCCGTAAGCATATGAAGGTAGAAGACGCACGCTTCCTGTACTGGTGTGATGTTAAAGGCCTGCTTGTTTGGTCAGAGATGGCTGCGACCTTTGAATTTAATGACAACGCCGTTCATAAGTTCACCAATGAGTGGATGGAGGTTGTACGTCAGCAGTACAATCATCCTTCTATCATCACTTGGGTACCGTTTAATGAATCCTGGGGTGTCATGAACATTAAGAAGGACAAGAAGCAGCAGAAGTTTACCGAAGCCATCTATCATCTGACGAAAAGCTTTGATCCATACCGTCCGGTTATTACGAATGACGGCTGGGAGCATACCGTATCGGATATTCTAACGCTCCATGATTATGTGGAGACAAAGGAAGAGTTCGAGAAGCGTTACAGCAATAAGGATGAGCTTCTGAACAATGAGATATCATTCAACCACTGGAAATATGCTTTTGCAGATGGGTATGAATATAAAGGACAGCCGGTTATCGTAAGCGAGTTTGGCGGTATCGCCTTCCAGACGGAAGCAGGCTGGGGATACGGCAATCAGGTCGCATCCGATGATGCATTCCTGAATCGGTTCCGTAATATCCATCAGGCGATTAAGGACCAGGATTACATCGTAGGCTATTGCTATACCCAAGTAACCGATGTTCAGCAGGAGGTTAATGGTCTCTTGACTGCAGATCGCAAACCAAAGATCCCGCTAGAAAAAATCCGGGAAGTTAATATGATCTAGTGTGATACAAAAGCCAAAAGGCCTTGCAGGTACAATACCTGCAAGGCCTTTTTTGTTTAACTGTTATTTGCTTGATGCAACCTGCTTATCATCGTCCTCCGATTTAACTACTTTCTTATCCCATTCCGGAAGAGAAGCGACATATTCGTCAGACATACTAATCAGTCTGTGTGCTCTCGTATACGTGTCCTCTGTATCCTGCGGAGTTGTTATAGGGCCGCCTGCTAGTGGATAAGTGATTCCATCTGCATAACCAGAGCCTGGTACAAATGCACCTAGATCCGAGATAAACGAACCGGAAGGCAGATAATAACGTTGAGGCAAGATGTTGCTTGTATGATTCAGCAGATCCTGTCCGAAGTGGACTTGATCTTTAATGGATACGCCCATCAGGTTAGATACAGTCGGGAAAATATCCGATTGTCCGCCAACTTGATTAAACACTTGATGCTGCTCATTAGGCACAGACATAATAAACGGGATGTTCATCATATCAGGCAGTGTATAATCACGGCCGTAAATTTCTTTCATCAGCTTTTTCTCATCGTTGTTGAGCGAGTAGATCGGCAAGCCTTGATGATCGCCATACAAGACGATAACGCTGTTATCCCAAACGCCGTTTTTCTTCAGCTCGTCAATAAATTGGCCAAGCGCGTAGTCAGCGTAGTTTTGAGATTCGATATAATCGCCAACAAGTGTATCTTTATAACGCTCCGGAAGTTCCATTTTATATTTGCTCTCAGGAATACGGAATGGATGATGGCCGGACATGGAAATAAGCTGCACATAGAACGGCTGGCCAGTTTGCTGCATACGAGCGAGCTCATCGGCTGATTTGGCATACAGCACTTCATCAGAAGGGCCAAAAGCAACAGGATCTTCTTTGCCAAAGAAGGTGTCATCATAATATTTGTCCCAGCCAATCGCCTTATACAGCTGATCGCGATTCCAGAACATAACATTATTTGTATGGAAGGATGCAGTCTGATAGCCGTTAGCGGAGAAAGCCTTCGGCATGCTTGGCAGTTCTTTATCCGCATAAACCTCAGAGGCAGCTCCATTTGGCGGAACATAAAGCGATGTATTCACGACGAACTCGGCATCAGCCGTATTACCTTGGCCAACCTGCTGGAAGAAATGCGGGAAGTAGAAATGATCAGCAGCCAGCTTATTCATATTCGGAGTAATTTCTTTGCCGTCGATTTTTAAGTTAATCAAGAAATTCTGGAATGCTTCAAGCTGAATGATAATGACATTTTTCCCTTTGGCAGCTTCCCAATAGGCAGGCTGTGCGGGCTGTGCGCTTCCTTTTTCCTGTTCAACCATCGCAGGTGTGACTTCTTCTGCATTGATCGGTAAGTCTTTAGATGGAGCAAATGTTGCATAGATCTCGTAGTTCAGGATCCCCATGTTTTTCGCTTGCTGGAACTCATTCATATCTTGGCGATAAGGAATAATAGCTGTGGCACAAGCTGCAACCGCAAGCACTTGTCCAGCGACGAACCAGGTCCGTTTTCCTTTCACTGACAAGGTGCGGCTCCAAGCACGGAAACGTTTTTTGCTGGCAAACAGGATGAACAGAACGACAATGTCGGTGAAGATAAACAGGAAATACGGATCCATCAGCGAGAATACGCTGCTGTTCACTTCTCCTACCTGATTGACTTGACGCAATTCATGATAAGTTACAATAACGCCGAAATACTTGTAGTACATAATAACGGCAAAATAAATAGCAGTTAAGATGAGATCACTTATTAAATAAGTCATGAACTTCTTCCGATAAGCGAAGGACTCGATTAAGCAGAAAATAAATCCAATAGATGAAATGCCGGTAAGCAGCATTTTGATAATATCTCCGGTCCCGCCATCAAATACGATGATCCAGACGATAAGCATTTTTAAAATCATGATGATGGAAAAGACCATAAACGGCTTATTAAGAAGCGCCTTCCATCCCGTCTCGTTACTCAAAACCAATCGTCTCCCTTTTCCTTAATGTAATAACTAAGGGTAAGCTTTATAACATGAACGGCTGCATCGGTGATGTACCGTAAACAGCACGCAACTTGCTTCTTATTAGATAGCTTTGTTAATTTCCTAACTTACATGCATCGCAACAAACGAAAAAGTGCTGCGGGGTGTTTGACGGTAAAGCATCAACCTCCGAGCACGGTGTAGAAAATCTTTAATATGACAAATGAATTAAGCTAGTAATTATTACTTAACTACTATAATTCATTGCTATTATGAAAAGCAAGATGACGACAAGCCACCCCAGCAATTGCATTGGAAGGGTATATTAATCTATCAATTATTTAACAACGAAATCTTATCTTGCCATAGTGAGAATTAGCGTTATGATGAAGGTAGATATAACATTTATATAAATTTTAGGTACTGCTGTGTTTAACACAAAAGGGAATCGCATAAAATGGAGTAATACACTAATATTCCCGCAAACGGGAGGTACCTATGCGAAATACAGGTTGGAAAATTACGGCAGTAGCAGTGCTTCTTGCTGCTTCAATTGGTTTGAACATGAAATCCGATCTGTTCTCTGTGTTTGCGTCAGCCTCAGAAAGAGGCGGCACGATTGATCAGCTTGAAGAGGAGCTGGCATCGCAATTTCAAAGCAGGTCCGAACATTTTACACTGCAATATAAAGGAGACAAGCACAAGCTTTCTGACGGCTTGCAGAATACGATAAATTTGGCGCTGGCACAGGATGATTACACAGCGTACATTCTCGACTCCTATTTGTATACAATCCGCAGCTGGGGGAATCTGTCGACGATTAAGCTGGAAGCCAGATATCGCGAGACAACGGAGCAAACGGCCGTTGTTGACGAGATAGTGACGAAAGCGATCGCCCAGATTATTACCCCGGGAATGAATGAGCATCAGAAAGTAAAAGCCATTCACGACTGGATCATTGAAAAGCTGCAGTATGATGAAACGCTGAAGCATTATACTGCCTATGACGCATTAACGACAGGAACGGCTGTATGTCAAGGTTATTCACTACTGGCTTACAAAATGCTAAAAGCTGTCGGAATTCCGGTTTTGATTGCAGAAGGCAAAGTAAAAACAGGTGACCATGCTTGGAATATGGTGCAGTTGAATGGCGATTGGTACCATCTGGATTTAACATGGGATGATCCTATTGTTAAGCAGGCTGGTACAGAGACGCAGGCCGCATCCACTATCAGCTACAATTATTATTTGAAGACAGATGATGAGATGCATGTCGATCATCAATGGGTGAAAACCTATCCAACGGCGAACCATTCGTATAGTGAAGAGCTGAAAAAGCTTGAGAGCACAGACAGCGCTAAAGCCGCGGTGTATGAGAAGCTCAAAACCGCAATTGGTCTTCAATGGACGGAGCCTGAGCATACTGTAGCAAGCCTTGTTGAGCTCGAACAAGACATTCGTGAGGCGGTTATGGAACAGCAGACAAGTATGCATTTCCGCTATCTCCATGGCTCACAGCTGGCTGCTGATCTGACGGCTGCCTTCAAGGCAGCGCATGTATCGGTACGATACTCCGCTCGTTACGAGCCATACAGCAATGATGGTTCGATGCTGGTTCAGATTCAGTTAGATTATCAATAGTAAAAAAGAGCCGTATCCCTAGCGTTTGCTGAGGATACGGCTCTTTGGTTAAGATGCTTATTGCTGTTCACGGTTCCGGGCCGCAGTCATTTGCTGCCAGACTGATCCAGCAGCCTCCTCGCCGCGCTCAATCCGCTCCAGCGCAATCTGAGCTTGCAGCTGAATCTCGAATTCAGCGTCCTTTGCCGCCTCACGAAGAGCCTCCACGGCGCTTTCATCACCGGCTTCATACAAAAAGCGTGCGGCGCGCCACCGGACAAGCTTGTTTGGATCACGAAGCGCTTCAATCATCGGGCCGGTAGCAGCAGGGTCGCCCCAGTCGGACAGCGTGTCTCCTGCTGTACGGCGCACAGATACGGATTTGTCACGCAGCGCTTCGAACAAGTATGGCATTGCCTCTGGCGTGCGAAGATCGCCAAGGTAGACAACAGCAAGTCGGCGGATCGACATATTCTCGTCATGCAGTGCTCTTGCGATCAGCGGCAGCAGCTCCGGCTCCGGTGACATCCGCTCAAGCGCGGCATAGCGGATTTGCCATTCCGGCGAATCCAGCCGCTCTGAGATTTCAACTGCGGACAGTGGTGCCGGTCTTGCTGGAGCGAGAGCTTCTTCGCCCGGACCTTGCACCTGAGCTGCTGCGATCAATTCCTGAAGCCTCTCAGGTGTATATGCTGCTTCGAGCTCCTTGACGATCTCGGCAGCGATCTCTTCCAGCTCGCCATAACGGACACCAAACTCCTCGAGCTTCCGTTCGCGGATCATGGATGCACCAGCCGCTTCGGTTACAGCGTCGGTGAACTTCTGCGGCAGTGCAGAGCGTGCTTCACGCTCGCCCGTCTTCACGCGCACCTGCATCGGAATTCCCCGATACATTTGCACAAGCACATGTGCTTCGCCGTAGCTCTCAGCAGCAAGTGCGGCTCCACCTGCGGTGTCGCCGTCAGCCCCGCTGAGCAGCAGTGCTCTTGCATCGGCGAGAATACGCGCCCAGTCCGCATTCGATACGCGGTCGAGGGCAATGAAATCGGCTGTGCGGAAGATGCTGCGCACGCCATCTATGGCAAGAAGTGAGCGGAGCGGCTCTGGGGCGGACTCTGCTTCTTTTTTCGTAAAGGATTGTCTAACACCACGCGGCAGCGACTCGTCCATATTCAGCTTCATGGAATTTGGACTTGGTGTTGGTTCTATAGAAATAAGTTTCATCTTAATTATGCCCTCCTGTTCACTAACTCGATATTATAATCATAGTGTACATGAAAAAAACCGCTTGTGCGAATAGGCCTAATCATAAAGTAGTCAGCCTTGAGGCAGTTGCCTCGGCATCCTCAACTTGGTATCTTTAAGGTACAGGACATGACAAATGGGAGGGATGAACGGTTGAGGCAGCAGAAATTTACGAATAGCGAGCCAGTTCGGCAGCATAATTCCATGAAGCAATTGCAACGTTGGCGGTTAGAGCGGCAAGAACGTCTTCGTAAAGTGAAAACGAAAGATTATTCCTATTCCGTTCCTAACGTAAAGCCGGATTTGGAATTCCTGCATCATAATAAAAAAGAGCCCGCCTTAACGTGGGTGGGGCATTCTTCTTTCCTTATTCAGTTAGCTGGCAAAAACATCATGACCGACCCGGTCTGGGCGGGGCAGATGGCTTTTCAGCGAAGATTAACACCGCCGGGCATACCGATAGATGATGTGCCGCCTGTTGATCTCATTCTTATTTCTCATTCCCATTATGATCATCTTCATATTCAATCGCTGCGCCGGCTTCAAGGCCGTAAGCAGCTTCTTGTACCCGCCGGCCTTCGTTCGAAGCTTAGGCTGAAAGGTTTTACAAACGTAAGAGAACTGCACTGGTGGGAATCCGTTGTGATAAATGGGATTCGTATTACCTTTGTACCTTCCCAGCACTGGACCCGCCGTAATCTTTGGGACACGAACAGCTCCCACTGGGGAGGCTGGATTCTAGAATCGGTGGAGAAGGACTCTTCAGATCCAACCATCTATTTTGCCGGGGACAGCGGTTATTTTCCAGGCTTTAAGGAGATTGGCCGACGGTTCCAGATAGATATCGCACTGATGCCGATTGGTGCTTATGAACCGGAGTGGTTCATGGGGGATCAGCATGTAACGCCGGAGGAAGCGCTGCAGGCGTTCGAAGATACCGGAGCCGAGTGGTTTGTGCCGATGCATTACGGCGCCTTCAAGCTTGCCGATGATACACCTCGTGAGGCACTTGACCGACTGGAGCGGGACCGGGTTAAACGAGGAATCGATGAGAAGAAGGTTATGGTGCTTCCGCATGGGGAGACATGGCGCTGCCCGAAACGGAGCGAAAAATAACAAACGAGAACAAGAGTAAGCCAAATAAGCGCAATGACGGACAAAGTCCCTCAAGCTATACTTAATATATACATGGATATAATTGATTACCTTATGGGTAATCATTCATTTTAGGAGGAACTAGAGAACATGAGTCAACCAATCCGTCTTGGCATTATTGGTGCAGGAGCTATAGGTAAAGTTCATCTGGAAACATTCGCAAAGGTAGGTGCAGAGTCGGTATATGTAGCTGCGATTACGGACGCATATTTGCCGCTTGCGGTACAAAGAGCAGAGGAGCACGGGATTAAGACTGTTCATGTGAATCCGCAGGCACTGCTGGAGGATCCGGCAATCGATGCAGTTGTTATCGGTGTTCCGAACCAATTCCATGCTCCACTCGCAATCGAAGCACTGAAGCAGGGCAAGCATGTCTTGCTCGAGAAACCGATGGCTATTGATGCTGAAGCTGCCCGTACGATCTACGAAGCACAGAAGGCTTCTGGGAAAATACTAATGATGGCACAACAAATGCGCTGGACCGGTATTAACCGTGCGATTAAAGCGCGGGTTGTGAATGGTGATCTCGGCCATGTGTATAATGTCAAGACCGGCTGGATCCGTAAAAAAGGCATCCCAGGCTGGGGCTCCTGGTTCACTCGCAAAGATATGGCAGGCGGCGGTCCACTTATCGATATCGGCGTTCATATGCTTGACCTTTCGTTGTACCTAATGGGGAATCCAAAGCCAGTATCCGTATACGGCTCCACTTATGCTGAGTTTGGACCGGAACGTCGTGGTATTGGCACTTGGGGTACACCTAACTGGGAGGGCTATTACGATGTAGAAGACCTTGCAACAGCACTTATTAAGCTGGATAACGGAGCGACGCTGTCGCTTGATGTGAGCTGGGCTGCTCATGCGGCAGGTATGAGCCAAGACCCGTACATCCATTTGATGGGCAAAGAAGGCGGCGCTGCGCTTGTTGGCAATGACGGCAAATTTGTGACCCATGCAGGCGACGAGGTTGTTGAGAGCAATATCGAGCCGCTGGAAGGCGAAGAGGACCGCGTATTATTGAGCAAACATTTCATCGAATGTATCAACGAAGGAAAAGAGCCAATCTCTTCTGCGCTCTCGGGCTACACAAACAGCCGTATTCTGGATGCGATCTATGAATCATCCCGTACAGGCAATGAAGTAAAGCTGAACTGGGAGTAATAGGAACATGACATGGGCTGCCCCACAAGGAGAGCCCTGCAAAACGAATACAGTATCTGTAATAAGCAACCCAGTACCGCACCGGTACTGGGTTTGTTGTATTGTCGCTGAACCGAGCGTTTAATCTCTTTGGCCGCATGCTCAACAGCCTCATGGCCAAACCTGTTTTCGGTCGTTTCGGACACCCCTTTTAAATTGCACATCGCCCCTGAAGAAATTTCAATATATTGTAACCGCTGCGGATGAGAATCATTATTGACATTTTTCTTCCCAATACGTAATATTGAGCGTGGAAAGTTTTTTGATAACGATTCTCATTTATTTGGGGTGGATTTATGAAGTTTAAATTAACTGTTCTCATTTTCTTTTGCATGCTTCTATTGCCATCCGGTGTATTCGCAGATCAAGCATCTGATGCATTAACGGACGCTAATAATCATGTTGTAAAGGCTGCAGAATCGGCCAAGCAAAATGATTTTGTTCTTGCCAAGCAGCAATATGACCAATTTAACAAGAGCTGGTACGTCTTTGAACAGGATATAAAATCCAAATCTAAAGGCGCCTATCGCAGTATTGAAGAAACAATGGGCGAAGTTCAATATGCCTTTGCCAAGAATCCGATTTCTAAAGATCAAGTCGTTCAAAGCCTTAACAAACTAATAAGCATCAATCAAAAAGTTAAAACTGACGATTTATCTTCCTTTACAGAGCCTGTCTCATCCGGTGATGCAACGATTGAAGACATCCTTCAACTGCTCGACCAAGCGAATACGGCTCTAGCCCAAAATGATGTGGAGACGGCGAAAGCCAAGATCGAGGCGTTTCGTAATTCATGGCTGGATGTCGAGGGCATCGTACTCACGCAGTCCTCTAAAATTTATGGGGATGCGGAACGGGATATGGTCTCCTCGTACGCCTTGCTTACTTCAAATCCTCCCCAAATCGCGAAGTCTGAACAGATACTGAAGGACATGAGCGAATATCTAGCGCCGCTGGCAGCTAAAACCGGTTACGGGATAATCGATGTCATCACGATCCTGCTTCGCGAAGGACTTGAAGCACTCTTGGTAATCGTCGCTCTTCTTGGATTTTTAAAGAAATCAGGCCATGGGGAGAAAAAGAACTGGATTTGGTATGGTCTAGGGGCAGGAGCACTGGTTAGCGTTATTCTAGGCATCGTTGTCCAGCAACTGTTCGCTAAGGGCACATTTGGCAATAATAACTTTTTGATTGCTGGCTGTACCGGACTATTTGCTGCGGTCATGCTTATTTATATGAGCTATTGGCTGCACAGCAAATCAAGCCTTTCCAATTGGCGAGCCTATATCGATGGCAAAAGCACCAAGGCACTTGCTTCCGGAAGCCTATGGTCGCTTGCCATTCTTTCCTTTCTTGCCGTCTTCCGAGAGGGAACGGAAACGGTGCTTTTCTTTATCGGTATGGCTTCCTCCATTAGCCTGATCAGTTTATTATCGGGTATTGCAATCGGGCTGTTGATTTTGATTATTGTTGCCTTCTTGATCATAAAAGTTGGCGTGAAAGTTCCAATGAGACCCTTTTTCCTCATCTCCAGCATTCTAGTATTTTACTTATGCTTCAAGTTTCTTGGCATGGGAATCCACGGACTGCAATTAGCAGGCGTATTGAAAGCTACGCACTCCGACAGTCTCCCGGTGGCCGATGTATTTGGCCTGTATCCAACTTGGGAAAATATCATTCCGCAAGGTATCCTTCTGCTGGCTGCAATCCTTGTAGTTGTTTTTAAACGGATACAAGAGTTAAAGATTCAACAGCAGACAAAAATAAATCATATTTAATCGGGGGTTATTTATTTGAAAACGTTAAAAGGGCTAACAGTATTAGTAAGTTTGGTTCTTGTTCTAGCAGCATGTTCGTCAAATTCAAATTCGAGCTCTACCACAGATGGCGCAAAGAAAATGCAGGATACTTTAACGGAGATGCAGAAGAACGTGGATGCGAACGATGCCGCAAAAGCAGCAAAGAACGCTGAAGAGCTTGAGTCGAATTGGGAGAAGTTTGAAGACGATGTAAAGGCTAATCAAGCCGATGTATACGGTAAAGTTGAAGATCCATTGGGTGCGATTCAAACTGGTGTTAAAGAAACTCCACTGGACCAAGCAGTGCTTAAAGAACAAATCGCCAAATTAAATGAAGTCCTTAAAGAAATTAAATAATCAATAAAAGAAGCTGGGTTCGACAGCCCTGTAAAACGAATACAGTATCTGAAAAAACAAACCCAGTACCGCACCCGTACTGGGTTTGTTTTATACTAGAAAAATAGGAAAAGCATCCGAAGATTACTCTGGGAAAAGACAATCTAGAGAAAATGAAATCTGAACCATATCTCTATGGAGCAAGCGCATGGGCGATATGGCGGATGCGAAAGGCAGCAGTGACAAGGGTTCCCGAGTCAAGAGGAACTAGCGCTGCAGGCAGCTAACTTTTTCCCTGCTGGGTGCAATTGAACGTTCGTTTCCGATGGAGACTGTGGTATAATGGTTCGAGATAATTGAGTATGGTAAAGAAGGACGGGATTAAATAAATGATTAGTACTAGCGGCATAACACTTCGCTTCGGGAAGAAGCCTCTGTTCGAAGATGTAAATATTAAATTCACGCCTGGCAACTGCTATGGCCTCATTGGTGCAAATGGCGCCGGTAAATCGACGTTTCTGAAAATTTTGTCCGGCGAGGTTGAACAATCCAGCGGGGAAGTTCATATCACACCAGGCGAACGCCTTGCAGTATTGAAGCAGAACCATTTCGAATACGATGAGTTCGCTGTACTTGAAACGGTTATTATGGGTCACAAAAAGCTGTATGACGTTATGAAAGAGAAGGACGCTCTCTACGCGAAAGCGGACTTCACTGACGAAGACGGCATGCGCGCAGGCGAGCTTGAAGCTGAATTTGCTGACATGAACGGGTGGGAAGCTGAATCGCAAGCAGCTGAAATGCTGAACGGTCTGGGTATCACTCCTGATCTGCATGACAAGAAGATGGCTGAGCTTGGCGGTAACGAGAAAGTCCGCGTCTTGCTGGCACAAGCATTGTTCGGCGAACCGAACATCCTGCTGCTCGATGAGCCTACCAACCATTTGGACATTGAGTCCATCCGTTGGCTGGAAGATTTCCTGTCCGGCTACGAAGGCACTGTTGTCGTAGTCAGCCATGATCGTCACTTCCTGAATACGGTATGTACGCACATTGCGGACATCGACTTTGCTAAAATCCAAATGTATGTGGGCAACTATGACTTCTGGTATGAGTCGAGCCAGCTGGCTCTCGCGCTTCAACGCGGCGAGAACAAGAAGAAAGAAGATAAAATCAAAGAGCTGCAAGCGTTCATTCAACGTTTCAGTGCGAATAAATCGAAATCCAAGCAAGCGACTTCGCGTAAAAAATTGCTGGACAAAATTTCGCTTGACGATATTCGTCCGTCGAACCGTAAATATCCGTTCATTAACTTTAAAGGCGACCGTGAAGCGGGTAAATCGCTTTTGCTTGTTGAAGGTCTGACGAAAACAATCGATGGTGAGAAAATCATTGATAACTTGACGATTGCTGTAAACAAAGGCGACAAAATCGCATTTGTTGGTCCAAACGGTCTTCCGAAGTCGGTATTGTTCCAACTGCTCATGGGCGAGCTTGAAGCAGATTCGGGTACGTACCAATGGGGCGTTACAACAACTCAAGGCTACTTCCCGAAAGATAATGCAAGTTACTTCGATGGGGTTGAGCTGAACCTCGTGGAATGGCTTCGTCAATATTCGAAGGATCCAGATGAAACCTTCATTCGCGGCTTCCTAGGCCGTATGTTGTTCTCTGGTGATGATGCGATGAAGAAAGCAACTGTCTTGTCTGGTGGCGAGAAAGTACGTTGTATGTTGTCGAAAATCATGCTGAGCGGTGCGAACGTGCTTGTCCTGGATGAGCCAACGAATCACTTGGACCTTGAGTCCATTACAGCGCTCAACAATGGTCTGACAGATACAGACTGCACGGTTCTATTCACTTCGCATGACCATCAGTTCGTGCAAACGATCGCTAACCGCATCATGGAAATCACGCCAAACGGCTTGATCGACAGAATGATGACGTATGACGAGTACCTGGAGAGCGAAGAAGTTAAAGCGCTCCGCGAGCGTATGTACGCGGTATAAATAAGAATAAGAGGCTGTACGGGTTTTATTCCGTACAGCCTTTTTGTTTGTTTTACTTTTACTAAGTAGTCGCTTTTGTAAGGGAGCCTCTGTGCGGAGTAAAAGGTTTGAGCCGGAGAAGTGAAACGTTCGCCTTTGTTCCCAGATTTCAACCGCCTAAGCGAGTTGATTAAAGAAATCTGGGAACAACAGTGATCGGAGGCCAAAGCTTTTACGCAGCACAGCAATCCCGAGCAATCGCGATCCTTCTTATAGTTGCCTCTATGCATAAAAGTACGTATATGGTAAACACTGTTTCTCTAGACCCACTTGTATTCGTTCGGGTATGATACTCCATATTGCATTCATGGATTAACAGTGAAATGAGGTTAGGGGACATAAATGAATCAGTATGAAGAGATCAGGCAGGGCGAGAAGGGAGCCTTGGTCAGCATTGGCGCGTATATCGGGCTGTCTGCGATCAAGCTTGGCGCCGGCTATTGGTTCGCCTCAGGCGCACTCGTTGCGGACGGATTTAACAACTTAACGGATATCGTTGCATCAGTAGCTGTCTTAATCGGTTTGCGAATTTCACAGAAGCCGCCTGATAGGGATCATCCGTATGGGCATTTTCGGGCGGAGACCATTGCAGCCCTGATTGCCTCGTTTATTATGGCGACAGTAGGTCTGCAGGTTATTATCAATACAGTACGCTCCTTGTTCTCCGATGAGCAGAAGATACCTTCTCTGAACTCGGCATGGGTCGCTTTATTTGCGGCAGTGTGTATGGGAGCCGTTTATATCTATAACCGTAGACTTGCTAATCGCATTAATAATCAGGCATTACATGCAGCGGCGAAGGATAACTTATCTGATGCGCTGGTTAGTATCGGAGCTGCTATCGGCATCATAGGCGCTCAATTTGGCCTGCCTTGGCTTGATCCGGTTGCTGCGCTGTTAGTGGGCGGGATTATCTGCAAGACAGCTTGGGAGATTTTCTACAGCTCCACGCATGCTCTCACAGACGGCTTTGATGCGAATGAGCTGATGACGCTTCGCTCGACGATCGAGCGGACGACGGGCGTGAGGTCGATTAAAGACATTAAAGCACGTGTACACGGCAGTAATGTACTTATTGACGTAATTGTGCAAGTTGATCCTGGCTTGTCGCTTATCGAAAGCCATCGGATAAGTGATGAGATTGAGCAGCGAATGGAGAACAAGCATAATATTATGAGCATTCATGTGCATGTAGAGCCTTATGAGGCAACCGCAATTGAACCTCATTAAAAAAACCTTAGCCGTTTGGCTAAGGTTTTTTTCGTATCATTATCTTCCGTACTTTTTCATCATATCGAGGAATTTGTTGGCTGTGAGAGCCGGTGTTCCTGCATTCAAGCGGAATACTTCATCCGATCCCGGTCGGTTAATACCTGGGCGGGTAGTGAAAAATAAATTGACGCCTGCGTTTTTCTCAAGCTGCTTAACGCTGGAGGTGTAGGAGCCAAATGGGAAAGCAATCATCTGGTAGGAATTGTTCAATTCTTCCTTCAAACGTTTTTCCATCAGCTGTGCATCTGCTTCCACACGTGTCATGTATTCTTTCTTCGTTTCTACCCGGCCCTTGTCTGGCAGATAGATTGGATTGCTCAGCATTGGCCCTTTTTTCTTTCCTTTTTTATCGAGCGCAGCATATTCATGAAGATTGTAAGTATGGCTGTAGAAGCTGTTGCCTTCACCTTTAAGCTTACGCATCGTATCCCAAGTCAGATGCTTGGTGTGTACATTTTGTTTGTCGCTGCTTGCCCCAATTATGAAATGAGTACCAACAAAATTATACTTTTTCATAATAGGAACTGCATATTGATCAAAGCTCTCGTAGCCGTCGTCGAACGTAATGACAACTGCATTGTCAGGAACGGAGGCCTTTTTCTTCATGAAATCTGCAAACTGCTCAACGCTGATCACGTTATAGCCGTTCTCCTTCAGAAGCTTCATATGCGTGCCGAACCGGTTTGGAGAAATCGTTGCTCCGCTTTCCTTCTCATCGATATGGTGATACATGAGAACGATAACTTTGTTCTTATAATGTGCAGGTTTATTAGTAGCAGCGTTTAGCTGATACTGGGACACCGGCCAAGTGATCGCGAGGGCGATGACGAGGAGTGCAGCAATCACTTTCATTCTCACGACTTATTCCTCCTACGGATGAATTACGCGTCCAGCTGTCTTTCTGGAACGACTGGCCCGGAAGGGCGTTTCTTTGGCTTCGGCAGATTGCCGAAGGCGATCCAGTTAAATGGAACGTAACGGGCAAAGAAAGAAACAGCGATCCAGGATCCGACCAGGGCGAGCGCGAAGCCGCCGAGATACCAGAGATGAAGCTTCCAGGCTGTACCCGTATGGAGCGGATATTGCCGGTAGACGAGCAGGAAGAATGGATGGATCAAGTAGACACCAAAAGATAGAGCACCTAATCTTCCAATAAGCTTGGTTAGGACTTTTGGTAGTTTACGAGATAAAATAAATGCAATTTGCATTAAAACAAGTGCCGTTAGTACCCCATGAATATTCCACACGAGATCGAACAATGTAGTATTGAATGAATCAAGGTGAAGTCTAGTCTCGTAATACAAATACACATGCGCTAACCCTGCTGCAATCCAAAGGGCCCACAAAGCGATCCATGTGATCACACGAAGGGTAGTTGCATGGTTTCTGGCGATTATAATCCATTCTTTTATTTTCGGATAATAGATTCCTAGAGCTGCGCCCATCAAATAATACGAGAAATAAGAGAACGACCAGCTTCCGCGGTTGGGAACAGGTGTCTCCAGGCCGTATTTGTTAAGCATGAAGAAGCCCCATTGCAGCGCAAAGCCGACAGGAATGGCCCATTTGACCGTACGCGGATACTTTTTCATCAGCCACAGGAATAGTGGGAACATCAGATAGAACTGAATATTGATGTAGACGAAATAAAGATGCGTATAAGCCTTGCCGGTTAGTACTTTATCAATAAAGTTATGAAACTCAGTTGGTAGAGTCCGGTCCGGATAATAATAGAAATGCAAAATAGCGAAATAGAACAAGGAAAAGACCAGGTATGGAATTATAATATACAGCAGTCTCTTCTTATAAAAGCTGCCTAGCAACTTCTTGTCCAAAGGCCGGTTGTAATAGTTGTAGAAGAGGACAAAGCTGCTTAGGAAGATAAAGGTCGTCGTTCCGATTTTCATAAAAATATTAAAGAAGTTATACATGAAAAAGTAATTCGAGTTCACCATATCAACGGTAGCGAACGAAGTAGAGTGGACGGACAAGACACCGATGATAGCCATTGCCCGAACGAGTAGCAGTTCAGGTATGTTATCCCGTTTCTGCAGTGATGGAGAAGCCGTAGCCATTCGTTATTCATCCTTCCAACTGTTTATACTATTAACCTAGTTATTATAGTATAAACGGACAGGCATACACAACAATTTGTCTTTATCTCCCAGAGAGAAACGAAGACAAATTGTTGTTTTTTTCTTTACTCTCTAGGCTTTCTTCGCGCTGTTCCACTGTCCTGCGCCGCTTGAACGACACGCTTACGAACTTCCTCTACAACTCTCGTATTAAACACACTTGGAATAATATACAATCTGCTCAGTTCATCTTCACTGATGACAGATGCAATCGCTTCGGCTGCTGCGAGCTTCATCTCTTCTGTAATGTTGCTTGCCCGGCTGTCGAGTGCTCCGCGGAATATACCGGGGAAGCAGAGGACATTGTTAATCTGATTCGGATAATCGCTTCTTCCTGTAGCCATAACGGCAACAATATCTTCGGCTAGTTCTGGTCGGATTTCTGGTTCGGGATTAGCCATTGCGAACACAATGGGATCAGGTGCCATAGATAAGATATGTTCTCTGGTAAGAATGCCACCTGCTGATACCCCTATAAATACATCGGCATCTTCAAGCGATTCTTTTAGCCCTCCGCTGATTCTAGCTTCATTTGTATGTTCGGCATACCACTGCCACATAGGATTGTTATAAGTTAGATCAGCTGTTAGGATCCCTTCACGATCTACGCCAACAATATGTTTTGCACCGCCGGCGAGCAGCATTTTGGTGCAAGCTGTACCGGCAGCGCCGATGCCGCATACAACAAAACGTGTATCCTCTATTTTCCGTTTCGTTAGTTTTAGTGCATTAAGCAGCCCGGCATACAGTACGACGGCCGTTCCATGCTGATCGTCATGGAAGACGGGGATATCCAGATCCTCACGTAGTCTGCGTTCGATCTCGAAGCAGCGCGGCGCCGATATATCCTCCAGATTGATTCCTCCAAAAGCAGGAGCAATATGTTTAATAGAGGCGATAATCTCTTCCGTGTCCTGCGTATCCAAACAGATAGGGAAAGCATCCACATCTGCAAATTGCTTAAACAGCATGGCTTTACCTTCCATAACGGGCATGGCTGCGTAAGGGCCGATGTTGCCAAGGCCAAGAACAGCACTTCCGTCCGAGACAACAGCCACTGTATTTCGTTTAATAGTAAGAGTGTAAGCTTTCTTAGGGTCCGCTTCTATCGCTTGGCATACTCTGGCTACATCCGGTGTGTAGACACGGGATAGATCATCGCGGTTTTGAATTGGAGTTTTAGGCTGAATCGTAATTTTGCCGCCAAGATGAAGGAGGAAGGTGCGGTCGGATACATGCCGCAGACGAATGCCAGGTACACTTTGCAAGACAGATTGCAGCCGCTCGGCTGCCCCGGCTTCGGTAATTTTTACAGTTAAATCGCGTATGCTTATCAATTTATCGGTTTGGATAACGTCAATTGCGACTATATCTCCGCCGGCCGCTTCAATGGCTGTGACGGCTTTGCCAAATTGCGCCTGCTGGGTATCAATTTCGAGTCGTAATATGATTGTTTTTCCATCCATACTCCGTTCTTTCATCCTTATCCGCTCCCTTTTTTACACTGACAAGTACATCCTCTCTATAACAATAACCGGAAATGGCTTGTACTATTCTCCTAAAATAAAAGGATGTACATAGTAAAAAGCCGTCACTGCAACAGCTGCAAGACGGCTTTCGGACACGTAGTCGGATTATATTGTTCATTTCTTTTGTCGAGCAGGGTTTGGCGGTAACGGCTGGATGCATCGGTCTGCTGGATCGCAGCCATCCATTTGTCTACCGTCTCTGGTTTCTCCAGCATTTCTCCAAAACCGTTACGAATGAAATATTCGCAGTTTTCTTCTTCCTGCCCCGGAATCGGTTCATAGAACAGCATTGGGATTCCTTTGCTCATGCCTTCCGTGCAGGTCATCCCTCCGGGCTTTGTTACAAGAACATCTGCCACATCCATCAGCTTGCTGACTTCCTTGGTGAATCCTAGGATTCGAATATTCTCATGCCGGAAATTAGAGTTGGAAAGCATCTTTTCCTTAACCTTATCATTGTTCCCTACGCAAAAAATAAATTGAATGTGCTCGCGCCATTTCGTCATATATTCCAGCAAACTGTCCTCGTACATAAGTCCCCATCCGCCGCCCATAATAAGGACGGTAGGCAATGATTTCAAACCAAACTGCTGACGAACCTCAGCCTTGTCATGAGCTTTCCAGAAATGCGGATGGACAGGGATGCCGGTTACGTCAATGCGGTTTTCAGGAACGCCGTGATTGATCAGCTTGTCCTTCACAAGGGCGGATGAGACCAAGAATTTATTCACTTCCTGATTTACCCATGAGCCATGTGCGTCATAATCGGTAATGAGGGTACAAAGCTTGATATGAAGGCCTAGCCGCTTCAGTCGGCTGACTACAGCATTTGGAACAGGATGGGTACAAATAACGAGATCCGGCTTAAGCTGTGCGATAACTTGCGAGGTATGTGTGTAAAATACGCGATGGAGCGCAAGCTGAGCGAATCGATTTAACGATTTTTTATAATTGCTGCGGTACATGAGACCAACCATCTTCGGCTGACTGCTGACCGTTTTGCGATAGGCGGAAATAATCAAAGGTCCTAGTACGGGATTAAGAAAATTACCCAGCTCCATAACGCGGGTTTGTATATCCGGACTGAGCTGACGCATGCCTGCCGCCAAAGCGTGCGCGGCTTGCGTGTGCCCTGATCCGAATCCTTCGGAGAGCAGGAGCACTCTTTTCTTACGCATAATGTCACCTACTTTTCTAGTTCCATATTACGACTCTGTTCGATTTAAAACAAGTCATCCTGCTATTGAAGTTGCAGGTGCGGTAGTCCTAGTACGGACATGCATGCTGCAACCGAGAAAATCATGGGTTGATTTGCGTTAAAAAAATTTTATATGATAGGGGAATCATTCAAAATAGGAATGGACGCTAAGCGGTATTATAGCACATTGGAAATCAGAAGCGTGCGTAAGAAATTCTTGAGCCCATGCTTATGAAGCAAGAATTGCTTCACAATTCTTTTAAGCTAATGCTTACGAAGCAAGAATTGCTTCACAATTCTTTTGAGGAGGACTACATATGAATGAGATAACTCCAGGCACGATTGCCCGGGCGGATGTAAGATCGGGGCAGTACATTGGTGAGATTATAGAGGTTAATGGACCACGGGCTGTATTCAAGGTGCTGGCGGTGCTGAAGCATCCTGAGCAAGGGGATCTGCATCATCCTTATGATCCGGATGTCGCGATGTTCCATGAGCGGAGGGCACTCGGCTATACAGAGAAGACGAATGTTTTGCTTCGTGATTTGAAGCCATACGAGGGAGAAGTGCCGGATTACAATACTTCATTGCATGAGGCTGTAGCTTCGCAGATCGCCGCGCTGGACCGGCTGATGCGCTGGTCCGCGCGCGGGCTGGAGCTGCTGAAGGAATTGCGGAAGGATTATAAGTAAATAGAATTATTGCTACAATAGTATGCTGCCTTGCTTACTGCTTAAATTACTTGTTAATGAAGGCGGTTTGCAGGGTGCTGCGATAAATGACCTGCAGGCCAAGGGCTTCCGAAAGGGAAGCCAGTGGCAGGTAGGTTTTTGTTTCTTTACCGGATTTAAGCAGGAAGGCTGGCGGCGTGGACAGCTTAACCTTCTTATTGTCGATCGTTACATAAGCCGAACCAATGATAAAGACCACTTTATGGCTGTTATAGGTTACGGATGCGCTTTGTGATGTGTTGCTCCAGCTAAGTTTTGCACCAAGAGCATCCACGATGTCCCTCATCGCAACAAAGCTGCGATTGCTGCGCAGAACAGGCGGGGCAGCTCCGGCTGGAAGCTCTTTGCCAGCGACAACGACAGACATTTGAACATTGGCTGGACGTGTCCGAACGGTGCGGTAATCACCCCATATCGTATTGGCGAATGCGCGGCCCATAACTGCGTAACCGAGTTGATTCGGGTGGATGTCCTTATTGGCGATAGAGGTATACTCCAGCTCATGGCCGACGAATAAGTCACTCACACTGGTGATTTGAAGCTTGATATCGTCCTTCGCGAGTCTACTGCTAATCAGGTCAAGCTTGTTTCGGATTTTCTTTACACCGTCCAATAGGAGCAGGCGGTCTTCTTCTGGGTAAAGAGGAATCGTAACGTTGCCAATCTTCACCGGCGCAGGAATCGGCAAGTACTGATCCGCAATGACGATTTGTGCAGTCGGATTAAGACCAGCGATTGTTCGGATAGAGCTCTCGAGATCTTTTTCATACTGATCCAGCAGATCTTGGATATATTTAGTGACTTCCTCATCTGAAGCACCGGATGCCAGTTTGTCCATAACCGGGATAAGGTCATTTCCCCCGATCGTTAAGACGATAAGGTTGGCAGAACGTATGGATTTGGCCATTTGAGCGGTTTGCCCAATGAGTACATCCTTGCGCGGATCCTGCAGTTGCTGCTGAATCTCATCGGGTTTCACCATTCGTCCTTCCGAGGCAGCCTGTAGCAGCAGCTTAAGCCCCTCAGCTTTAAGGCCAATAATCCCGTAGTTGACATATTCTGCGCGAAGTCCATGGAACAAAGCTTGCTCGTACACCTGTTCTACATAACCGTAAGGAACGGATTTTTCCGTAAAACCATGCTCATAACCGGCAGTAAGGGAGTCGCCTAATGCGACGATTTGGTAAGGCCTAGATTCTTGCTGGGCGGCTGATGCGTATGTACCTCCCCAAGCCGAGACGGCTAATATGATGACTGCAAGCATGACAAATGTGAATCGGATACTGAGTTTCCTTGATTTGCTATACAAATGTTCATCCCCCTAATGATAAAATGTTAGCCATAGTATAAGAACACGAACAATGTACTGTAAAGTAAAGTTTTATCACATTCATAAAAATATTAAATTGATTCCCTTTTGGGGTGATGTTAAAATAATATAATAACCGCAATGGCGGAACACGGCCCGGAACATGGTCAATCTTAAACGAAAGCTTCATTCAGCTAAAAATTTTCCGCTAGATACGAACATTTTCCTCTCTAAGCTTCTGGAAAGTTTGTGTCCGCGGAAAATTGGCCATAAAGCCATCACGTTTAAGCTCGCAAGAACAGCAAGCAACTGGCCGATGTGTCACGTTTGCTGCCGTTCGATATACCGTTATTGAGCTGAGCTATGCTTGCCCAAAAATCTTCTGATAGAAAGGTTGCACACGATGAAAGAGAAAATTTTTGGATTACCGCCGAAACAAGGTCTATATGATCCGCGCTATGAAAAAGACGCATGCGGCATGGGATTTGTGGCAAACATCAAGGGAAGAAAATCGCATACTGTCATTCGTCAAGCGTTGACGCTGCTCGAGAACATGGAGCATCGCGGCGGTCAAGGCAGCGAACCTAACACGGGGGACGGCGCAGGCATCCTGCTCCAAATCCCGCATGATTTCTTCTCGCGTGAATTAAGAAAGCTTGAGATTGACCTGCCGCAAGAAGGAGAATATGCAGTTGGCATGATGTTTATGCCGCAAGACGAAGCGATCCGCAGTTCGTTTGAGCGTGAGCTCGAGATCATTATCCGTGAAGAAGGCCAATCGCTGATCGGCTTCCGTACTGTTCCTACGGATGATTCGAAACTTGGTCAATCCGCTTTGTCGGTGAAGCCATTTGTTCGTCAAGTGTTTATTGCGAAGAACCCTGAGCTTAAGGACGAATTGTCCTTCGAGCGCAAACTGTATGTGATCCGCAAACGCGCTGAGATTGCGATCCGTTTCGGTGGCAAAGAAGGCGGAGAAATGTTCTACTTCACAAGCCTTTCGAGCAAGAAGATCGTATACAAAGGGATGTTGACAACGGAGCAAGTACGCTCGTTCTACCAAGAGCTGAACGACGAGTCTGTCGTGTCGGCTATGGCACTTGTTCACTCCCGTTTCAGTACGAACACATTCCCGAGCTGGGAACGTGCGCATCCGTTCCATTACCTGATCCACAACGGCGAGATCAATACGCTTCGCGGCAACATCAACTGGATGCATGCGCGTCAGACATTGTTCGAAACCGAGCTGTTCGGCAGCGATATGGAGAAAGTAAAACCGGTAATCAGCCCGGATGGTTCGGATACAGCAATGTTCGACAACGCACTCGAATTCCTGCATTTGTCCGGCCGCTCCTTGCCGCATGTTGCTATGATGATGGTACCGGAACCTTGGTCGAACCATGAAAGCATGGACGACGAGAAAAAAGCATTCTACGAATACCACAGCACTTTGATGGAGCCGTGGGACGGACCTGCTGCAATGGCGATTACGAACGGTACGCAAATCTGCGCTTACCTTGACCGTAACGGCCTGCGCCCAGCCCGTTATTATGTAACGAAAGACGATCATATCATCCTTGGTTCTGAAGCCGGCACTGTCGAAATCGCTCCTGAAGAGATTTTGTACAAAGACCGTCTCCGTCCGGGCCGTATGCTCGTTGTAGATACGAAAGAAGGCCGCATTATTTCCGATGAGGAAGTGAAAGCACAAATCGCGGCTGAACAGCCTTACCGTGACTGGCTTGACGAGCATCTGATAGACCTCGAAGCATTGCCGGACGCACCTGAGCTTCCTGAACTGGATCATGCTACGGTGCAACAGCGTCAGCAGGCATTTGGCTACACCTTTGAAGATGTACGTAAAGTGCTTGAACCAATGGCGAGCAGCGGCCAAGAGCCAATCGCTTCCATGGGTTACGATGCGCCGCTTGCTGTATTGTCGGAGCGTCCACAGCGTCTGTTCAACTACTTCAAGCAGCTGTTCGCGCAAGTAACGAATCCGCCGATTGACGCGATTCGTGAAGAAATTGTTACAGCCGTTAGCACAACGATTGGGCCTGAGCGCAACCTGCTGAAGCCTGAACCGGAAAGCGCACGCCATATCAAGCTGGATACGCCAATCCTGTCGAATGAAGAATTTGCGAAGCTTCGCCATGTACGCCGTCCTGGCTTCAAGTCGATTACGCTTCCGATCTTCTTCCCGGCTGCTGAAGGCGAAGAAGGCCTCCGCTCCGCACTTAAGCTTATGCGCGAAGCGGCAGACCGCGTTATTGAAAAGGGTCATAATATTCTTATTTTGTCTGACCGTGGTCTGGATAAAGACAACGCTGCGATTCCGTCGCTGCTTGCTGTATCCGCTTTGCATCATCACCTGATCCGTCAAGGTACAAGAACGAAGGTTGCGATTCTGCTTGAATCCGGCGATCCGCGCGAAGTGCACCATTATGCTTTGCTGCTTGGTTACGGCGTCAATGCGGTTAACCCATATCTGGCGTTCGAGACGCTTGACGATATGATCCGCCAAGGCATGCTGAGCAACATCAAGCATGATAAGGCAGTTAAGAACTACATTAAAGCCGCTACGAAGGGCGTAACAAAAGTATTGTCCAAAATGGGTATCTCGACGATTCAGTCGTACCGCGGTGCACAGATCTTCGAAGCACTTGGTCTGCAAGAAGAGCTGATCAACGAGTACTTTACATGGACACCTTCGCGTATCGGCGGTATCGGTCTTGATATCATCGCTCAAGAAGCGCTGAAATGTCATAACAAAGCATACGCTGACCAAGAGGGCGGGGAGAAAGAACTCGATTCCGGCGGCGATTATCAATGGCGTAAAGACGGCGAAGACCATTTGTTCAGCCCGCAAACGATTCATACGCTGCAAATGGCATCCCGTAAGAACGACTATAAGCTCTACAAGAAGTTCTCGAGCATGGTGCAAGGCGAAGACAAGAAGCATCTGATGCTTCGTTCGCTGCTCCAGTTCAAGGATGGACGGCAATCCGTGCCAATCGACGAAGTCGAGCCGGTTGAATCTATCTTCAAACGTTTCAAAACAGGCGCAATGTCGTTTGGTTCGATCAGTAAAGAAGCGCATGAAAGCCTCGCAATTGCAATGAACCGTATTGGCGGTAAATCCAATACAGGTGAGGGCGGCGAAGATCCAGCACGTTTCATTCCTGATGCCAATGGCGATTCCCGCCGCAGTGCGATCAAACAGGTTGCATCGGGCCGTTTCGGCGTAACGAGCAACTATCTGGTTAATGCGGATGAGATTCAAATCAAGATGGCGCAAGGCGCGAAACCAGGTGAAGGCGGTCAGCTTCCAGGACGTAAGGTTTACCCTTGGGTTGCTGAAGTTCGTGGTTCCACTCCTGGTGTAGGTCTGATCTCGCCTCCTCCGCATCATGATATTTATTCGATCGAAGACCTTGCTGAGCTGATTCACGATCTGAAAAATGCGAACCCTCGTGCTCGCATTAACGTGAAGCTTGTATCCGAGGTTGGCGTGGGCACAATTGCTGCCGGCGTTGCTAAAGCACGTGCAGACGTAATCATGGTCAGCGGCTATGACGGCGGTACTGGTGCATCTCCAATGAACTCGATCCGTCATGCGGGTCTGCCATGGGAGCTTGGGCTTGCAGAAACGCATCAAACGCTGATGCTGAACAATCTGCGTGACCGTGTCGTTATCGAAACCGATGGTAAAATGATGAACGGCCGCGATGTTGCGATTGCAATCTTGCTGGGTGCTGAAGAATACGGCTTCTCGACTGCACCACTCGTCGTACTGGGCTGCGTTATGATGCGTGTATGTCAACTCGATACTTGTCCGGTTGGCGTTGCAACACAAAACCCAGAGCTTCGTGCTAAATTTATGGGCGATCCAAGCCATGTCGTGAACTACCTTCACTTCATTGCACAAGAGCTTCGTGAGATTATGGCTGAGCTTGGCTTCCGTACCATTCAAGAAATGGTTGGCCGTGTTGATATTCTTGAATCGAAGAATCTGGTTGACCATTATAAAGCAAAAGGTATTGATCTTAGCCTTCTGCTGCATTCCCCGGATGTACCGCAAGACGCAGCGCGTCATAACGTACAAGAACAAAATCATGGTCTCGAGCTTTCGCTCGACATGCAAGAGCTTGTTCCAGGAGCAGCGGCAGCATTGGAAAGCGGCGAACGTGTTCGCGGCTCATTCCCGATCTGCAATACGAATCGTGTAGTTGGTACCATTCTCGGCAGCGAAGTAACTCGTCGTTACGGCGCGAAAGGCTTGCCTGAAGATACAATCTCCTACCACTTCGTTGGTACTGCTGGTCAAAGCTTTGGCGCATTCGTTCCGAAGGGCATTACGCTCTCGCTGGAAGGCGACTCCAATGACTATGTTGGTAAAGGCTTATCAGGTGGTAAAATTATCGTTGCTCCATCTCCGAAGGCTACATTCGTAGCAGAAGAGAACGTTATTATCGGCAACACAGCGCTGTACGGTGCAACGGATGGCGAAGTTTATATCCGCGGTATCGCAGGCGAACGCTTCGCGGTTCGGAACTCCGGCGTGAAGGTTGTTGTTGAGGGCGTAGGCGATCACGGTTGTGAATATATGACTGGCGGCCGAGTTGTTGTACTCGGAAGCACAGGCCGTAACTTTGCGGCAGGTATGTCCGGTGGTGTTGCTTACATTTACGATGAGCATGGTGACTTCTACAAAAACTGTAACATTGAGATGGTTCTGCTTGAGCGTCTCGAGACAGAAGAAGAAGTTGCTGAGCTTCGCGGCTTGGTTGAGCGCCATGTGGAATATACAGAAAGCGCCGTTGGTTCGCGTGTTCTGAACGATTGGGAAGCATCGCTTAACAAATTCGTGAAGGTTATTCCGAAGGACTACAAGAAAATGCTGGAGCATATCCGCAAAGCGGAAGATGCCGGCTTGACTGACGACAAAGCTCTTCTTGCAGCTTTTGAAGCAAGCATGAAAGAGTTGGCTCGTACAGGAGGATAAAGGGAAACAGGCTGGGCAGTTGCTCAGCCTGTTTTTTTTGAGGATGGTGGCTGTGTACTCTGGATGCCGGGAAAGTATCTCCTTACGGTCGCTGTTGAAATCGTGGGACTTTGATTAGAATAGGTTGAGGCTGTCCCACGATTTCAAAGGCGAACGCTGCACTCCTCCAGGAGATACTTTTCCTCTATCCATTCGTAGCCACCACTCAAAAAAAGGCAAGCTAAGCAAAATGCCGCTCGCCTGAATGGATAGGACAAGGGGAGGCGGGAATGTGGAACCATTCCCTCAATTTCCTTGTGAGAAACATCTCACAAAACAATTAATATATATTGTAAAACGATAAACGACGGTTTATAATATCACTGAATCTATACAGATGAGGTGTTATTTGTGAGTCGATTTACAATATTGTTTTTGAAGATTACTGTGGTTCTGATGGGGTTGCCAGCGATTGCTGTGTGCGTATTTGCGGTGATTGCATTAATTCGAGATAACCCTGATCAGTTTCCAGGAAAAATGCAAGTATCGGATATCGGATTTTTTACAGCCGTTATTCCTTATTTCATTGCTTTGTATAAAGCGTTTCAATTGATTGGTTATATTGATAAAAAGATCGCTTTTTCTGAGCTGTCTGTCCGGGCATTAAAGAAAATCAAATACTGCGGGTTCAGCATCAGTCTTATTTTTGTGGCAATGGAGCCTGTTTTGTACATCATGGCAAGACAGGAAGATGCGCCGGGGGTTGTTGTACTTGGCTTAGTTGTAATCTTCGCCTCGTTTGTGATCGCCATATTCGGAGCTTTGCTTGAACGGTTATTGCAAAACGTCATTTATTTGAAGTCAGAAAACGAGCACACAGTCTGAGGTGGAAGGAGAGAATGAATGATCTACATCGAAACACCTAGATTACGATTACGCGACTGGGAAGAAACGGACTTGGAGCCTTTTAGCCGGATGAACGCGGACGAGAAGGTGATGGAGTATTTTCCTAAAACGTTATCGGCCGAAGAGACAAACGTGTTCTACAAAAATATTGCTGCAGAGTTTGAAAAGTGCGGGTTTGGATTATATGCCGTGGAGCTCCAAGATAACAAAGAGTTTATCGGGTTTATTGGATTTCATCGGGCAACGTTTAAAGCTGATTTTACACCGTGCATAGAGATTGGGTGGCGGCTGAAACAAGAGGCATGGGGAAGGGGTTATGCAACAGAGGGGGCGAAGGCTTGTTTGCAATATGGGTTTAGCAAGCTTGGTTTTATTGATGTTTATAGTTTCACAGCCGAGATTAATACCCCGTCGAAAAATGTAATGAGCAAGCTAGGTATGAACTACTTAAAATCGTTTGATCACCCAAAGGTTGAGAATACTAGTCCACTCTGCAAACATGTATTATTTCACATAAAATAACCGCCCATTTGGGCGGTTATTTTATGTGTTGGACTTGCATAGGATGTAAGCAGTAAGGAATGAAAGTTGAAGAGAGAAAATTACTGCCAAGGCTAGATATATTCCATCGTCACCATCTGTAGATAATATGGCTAGGTGGTTCGATTCTTATGTTCGTCTATTTTACAAAAAAATGGAAGATAAATCGACTTCAGAAATGAAGAAAAGGTTAGGAGCAGAACCAATCTGCTTCTAACCTTTTGCTAACCAATGAGGGATTGCCAATCTAAAAGGCATCATCTCAAAAAATAAATGGGCAGTTTTTCCTATTTTCGACAAAAAAAGAACTAAAGTTACCACAACTTCCGACATATTCCAGTCTAATTGTTAGGTATAATAACATTATTGTTTTACTAATGATTTCATATTTATAGAGAGTAGGAATCGGATATGATGAGAGAAGTAGAAATTCAGGTAACGAATGTAGAAGACACACGAACAGAATTAAACATTAGAGAAATTCTTATGCAATTGGATATTCCGCCGGAAAAATGGCCTTCAGATCTCATCCAGCCCTAACAAATGATACCTGACTAATTCATCATACGTTCAGCTCGAACGAAGGCAATAAACCGTTTGGTTTCTTCAACCGTAAGCTTACGTCCATCCACGCTTAAATTATATTTCTCCAGCAGCTCTTCGTCAGATAACTCCAGATGATCGACAAAGTTTCGAATATCATCGCTTAGCGCCGCTTGTGAATTCATCGTTCTACCTACCAAATAATCTATGGATACTTGATACAGGTCAGCGAACTTTGCCAATGTCTCCGTATCAGGTTCTCTGCGGTTTTTCTCATAATGAGATAAAGCAGCCCTGGATATGCCGAGCTTCGCAGCGGTTTGCTCCTGTGTCCATTTTCTTTCTTCCCTCATGCCAGCAATTCGGTTCCCAATGTTCATTACATATCCTCCTAAATTTGACCGATTTCCGCTACACCTATATTAATACGGAAACGTTAGAAATGCATTTATTGCAACAAAACGTCGCAAAAATTTTACCGTATTAGTAATTTTCCTTGACATGATACAGATCGTATCGTAAAGTGAGAAGAACAAGGGATACGAAACGTATCATTATGATTTCCAGTATTCACGCTAATCGTTGCCGTTATTCCTCCCTATGAAAATTAGGCAAGGAGTTGCATCATCATGGGTTCCGACCCTTATATTCCACGGACCAACATTCGTATTCATTTACATGAAGGAGTAACTGCTCAGGCAGGGCTGCTGGATGAGCAAGGCTTATTGCTGACCTCGTCAACATGCTCGGTTCTAATCATGAACATCAGCCGTCATGGGCTTTGTTTTATGTCTGGCTTGCGTTTTCCTGTGAATAAAGGCTATATGCTGGATTTTCAGATGAACCTGGCCGGCGTTGCTATGAATCTTCGAGGTCATGTGGTTTGGCGGAATAAACGGGATAACCAATATGAATATGGCATTGTCTTTCATCCGCCTAATAGGCTTCGAGCTGTACTGGTCCGTATGCTAAATCAAGAACTTCTACGTCAAAGCCCGCAGCAGTACAAAATCCACGCTTTATATCGTGCTCTAAATCATAAGGCTTACCAATAATAGCTGGCAGGTGGTTAACTCATGCAACAATCCGCAATGGAAAAAAGCAATCTGATCACGACGCTTAATCCGGAGTCTCCCATTTCCGAAGCTTACCGTTCACTACGTACGAACATTTTATTCTCTTCAATTGATGCGCCTGTAAAAACCTTAATGGTAACTTCCTGCCAATCTGGCGACGGGAAGACGACCACGATAGCCAATCTGGCGGTTGCTTTCTCACAGGAAGGTAAGCGGGTGCTCCTAATTGATGCAGATTTGCGCAGACCAACGCTTCATACGATATTTGTACAATCTAATCAAAGCGGTCTAACGAATATTCTTGCTAATCAAATGGAATGGCAGGATGCTGTTCGTTCAACTTCAATAGATAACTTGTATTTCATAGGTTCAGGTCCTACTCCTCCTAATCCATCCGAAATGCTTGGCTCCAAAAAAATGAATCTGCTCATAGAGGAACTGTCTGCTCATTACGATATGATCCTGTTTGATGCGCCGCCTTCACTTATTGTGACTGATGGTTTAGTTCTTGCTTCCAAATGTGATGGAGTGGTTGCGGTCATTAGCGTAGGGATGACAAAGCGCCAACAAGCGAAAAAAATGTACGCCAGTCTGGAACATGTAAAAGCTAGGCTGCTTGGAGTTGTACTTAACAACAAAAAGAAGAAAAGTAAAGACCAGCTGTACTACGCCTATTACGGTACCAATGGGAGGCAGTAATGGGAGAGCAGCAGGTGAGACTTGTATTGCTCGCCGGCGGCCAGGGCAAGCGGATGTGGCCGCTTTCTCATGCCAAGCGAGCGAAACAGCTTCTTCCCTTATTAACTGGTGAAGAAGGAGCGAGGCAATCTTTGTTGCAGCGACTTTGGAGCCAGTTAGGCAAAATCGGTTTGCAACAAGATTCGTTTATTGCGATTAGCCGTCATCAGGTGGAGACTGTTCGCAATCAGATGGAAGGCAGCTCGAATGTCATCCGTGAGCCTGAGGCTAGAGGGATGTATCCTGCCGTCGCGCTTGCTGCTGCCTATTTATATTCCGTTGCATCCATCCCGCTTTATGAGACGGTGGCAGTGCTGCCATCTGATTTGTACCTCGAAGACGAGGAATGGCTTGAAGCATTAAAGGAGCTACCGGAGCAGTTTCGTAAGCATGAGCTATCCCTAGTGCAGACTAGCGATGGAAGTGGGATAGTGGCATTTCAGCTAGGGACTGTTATTTCTTGCTTGCAGCAAGAAGGGCTGCCGCTCCAATATGAGCAGCTTTATCGGCATTATGAAGAATTGCACAGCAGCCTAGCTCAGGTCGTTGAGCAACTGGTTGAGGGCTGCCCTACTTTTAAGATGCCGGAGCTGCCTTTTTATCACATCAACAGCTGGGATGCGCTTCACACCGCATTGCCGAATATCGATCCTATTTATAATGATTCGGCAGTACCCATCGTTTTGAAGGGGCTGAACGACATTACAATTGCCATGTCTTCTGCAGGTATTCTCGTAGCAGCCAAAGGGGCAGTCCAGTCCGAGATGGAGCTTGAAGGATTTCGATCAGAAGAGCCGCTGTTTTTGTCTGGTTATGAAGAAGGAAGCTGGGGTTATGCGACGGTCATCCATACCACTACAAGAAGTCTTGAAGGTCACCAATCCGTCACTAGACAGCTTACTGTAATGGCGGGTAAAGAGCTGGCTTATGAGCTTTATTTGAAACGAAAAAAAATTTGGACCGTGCTGGCTGGTGAGGGAGAAGCTATCCTCAATGAGGAAAGACGAGTCATCCGGGCAGGCGATGTGATCGAGATCGCACCAAGAGTGAAGCATACGATTCGGGCTGTTTCACATCTATCGATAATCGAGGTACAGATCGGTTCAGAGCTAATGGAAGATGACCGTATTATCCTGGCAGACAATTGGGAAGACCTGCTTCTAGACTATGCTGCCATATAGAGAATAGGTCTCCGTAGGAAAGAAGGGGGCAGTTGAGTGTGAAACGGGTCTGGAAAAGAGCACTTATCGGGGTTGGAGCAGGAGTCGTTATCATTGGATTGGGGATAGCCGGTTATGCTTGGCATCTATACGGCTCGGTGAAAGATACGGCCGCGAAAATATATGAGCCGATTGAGCCAACTGTATATGTGAGCAAAGATCCGGAAGTGACGGCAAAACCACAGGATGTTGCAGAGGCTTTAATAGAGAAGCGTCATCCTTTCTCGGTTGTTGTTATGGGCGTAGATGAGCGGGAAAATGATAAAGGCCGCTCAGATACGTTAATTGTGCTAGCCGTTAATCCAGCCAAGAAATCCATTCTTATGTTTAACATCCCACGCGATACGAGAACCGAAATTATCGGACACGGTACAACGGATAAAATTAATCATGCTTACGCGTTTGGCGGAGTAACGATGGCAAAAAATACGGTTGAGCATTTTCTAGATTATCCCATCGATTATTATGTCCGAATTAACATGGAAGGCTTCGAGCATTTAATAGATATTTTAGGCGGAGTTGAAGTGAATAACCCGTTCTCGTTTTATTATGGTGAACATCAATTTAATGAAGGCCCTCTTAAGCTTAATGGTGATCTGGCACTCTTGTATTCCAGAATGCGTTATGAAGATCCGAGAGGTGATCTGGGCCGCAATGCCAGGCAGCGCGATATTTTAATGGAAGTGATGAAGAGTTCGCTTAAGTTCAACAACATCACACAAATCCAGAAGATATTAAAAGAGCTTGGTACCAGTGTGAAAACGAACATAACGTTCGACGAGATGAAAACCTTTATGACCGATTATCGGGAAGATGTCGGTAATATCAATATGGTTGAGATAAGTGGTTCTGGAAGCATGATTAACTCAGTATGGTACTTAATCGTGAACAAAGATGAACGGGAACGTATTCACGAGCTCATGAAAGAGCAAATGGAAGATAGTTTGACTACTGCGGCGGCGCCTTAAAGGGCGCTGTTTTTATCGCAGAATCTGCAAACGCTTACAATAAGAAAAGACGACAAAACGTATACAAGTATTGACAACTTTCGCTAAATCCAATAAAGTTAAGATACGAATTGTAACAAGTTATGCTAATTGATACAAAAAGTATAATTACATGAAAGTAGGGAAGTAATGATGGTACAACTGGAAGAACATTTCTATTGTGTGGGCTGTGGTAAAATGGTGCGGATGTATGAAGCAAAGTCGTTGTTTCGGACAGGCTTTTTCCGTGTCGTTCTACCGCTCGGCTGCTGCTCAGGCTGCTCGCAAGTCTAAATAATGACTCACGCAACTTTCCCTCACACTAATAATTCGCTATAATAGACGAACAATACATATAACTAGATTTTGGAAAAAGTTGACGGTTATGAATGATCACAATGGCTTAATAAGGTCATCTTGGTGATAATTCATTTAAGGAGGATATTATGGAGCAACCGATTGTACAGTTGCAGCAGGTCACGAAGAAGATCGGCAAGAAGACGATCATCAACAACCTGTCGCTTGATTTGCCGCTGGGTGAAGTATTTGGTTTCCTCGGACCAAACGGAGCAGGCAAGACGACTACCATCCGTATGATGGTAGGGCTTATGGCGATGACTTCAGGTGAAATCAAAATTGGCGGATACAGTATTCGAAGTCAGTACCAGCAGGCGATCCGCCATGTTGGGGCAATTGTAGAGAACCCGGAAATGTACAAGTATTTGACCGGTTATCAGAATCTTGTTCATTTCGCCAGAATGATCGACGGCGTTACACCGCAGCGAATTCAGGAGGTTATTGACCTCGTTGGTCTGGAGTCCCGAATTCACGATAAGGTAAAAACGTATTCGTTAGGGATGCGTCAACGGCTTGGTGTTGCACAAGCGATTCTGCATCGGCCAAAGCTGCTCATTCTAGATGAGCCTACAAACGGTCTAGATCCAGCAGGCATTCGTGAGCTGCGCGACTACCTTCGCCAGTTATCCAAGGAAGAAGGCATCGCCGTATTCGTCTCCAGTCATCTGCTCTCGGAGATGGAGCTCATGTGCGATCGTGTAGCCATTATTCAGAATGGCAAGCTGATCGACGTGCGTACGATTCAACAAGGCGGCATTAACGCTCAGAGTGATGTTAATATTTTGTTTGAAGTAGACAAGCCAGCCGAAGCGCTTGCTGTTGCGGCTGAACTTGGTAAAGATGCGCTCAAGGAAGGCGATAGCATTGTGTTGGAAGCGAACCGTGACTTCGTGGCATCCTTTAATGCAAGACTTGTTGCGGAAGGAATCAAAGTATATGGAATACGCGTCCAAACCAAATCGCTTGAGGATCAATTCCTGGAAGTAACAGGAGGTGAACGCATTGTTTAAATTTATGAAGCTGGTTACAAATGAGAATATGAAAATTTACCGCCGTCCTCGTACCTACGTGATGTTGGGCCTTATGCTTGCGTTGATAGCGGCTATCTCGATTATTACTTATTTTGTAGACGATACACACAACACTTTAGCTTGGAACATGATTTTTACCGAGACAATGATTTCCTATATGCTCATTACGGTATTTACAATCATTATCGCTTCCGGTAGTGTGGCGGATGAGTTCACAAGCGGTACGATTAAGCTGCTGCTGATCCGTCCATGGTCAAGATCAAAGGTGCTGTTATCCAAATATATCGCTGTGCTGCTGTATGCGCTTGGAATGGCTGTCGTCATGCTGTTGTTTAGTTTCATCTTAAATACAGTATTATTCGGCTATCAGGATGTGACAGCATCAGAGGTCGTTTCACCGCTCGTATCGGGATCCGTTGCGGCTTATTTGATGAAATACAGCCTATTGAAATATGTATCCCTTGTGGTAACGACTACTCTTGCGTTTATGCTTGCTACGGTGTCCCGTAGTGGAGCTTTATCCATTGGGCTGTCCTTGTTCCTCATTCTTGGGGTCAACTCCTTTGCGCCATTATTAGCAACGCTCAAATACAAGTGGGCTGATTATTTATTGTTCATCCACCTTGATCTTACACAGTATTTGAACGATGCTCCAATGCGAGATGGCATGACGTTAGGCTTCGCTTTCTTTGTATTAGCGATCTATTATGCGATTTTTGTAGGACTCGCTTGGTATGTTTTCAAGAAGAGAGATGTTGCGGCGTAATCACCAAAAAACTCCGATCAGGACCCTGCCAACAGGACCTGATCGGAGTTTTTTTATGTTGTTAAACGGCTTGACGTGCTTTTTCTTTCTCGCGAGTTTGGTCCTTAGTATTACTGGTAGAACTGCTTCCGCTGCCCGTTTCCGACAATGGACGTGTCCGTATCTCATTTGCCATCTCCATATGACAGGTTCCGTTTAGCATACCGCCGTCTTGAACAATGATAGTATGAGCCGAAATACTGCCGGTCAACTGGCCTGTAGCCGTAATGGTTAGTCTGCCTTTTGCCGTCACTTCGCCATATACTTTTCCGGCAATCGTAATATCCCTTGCGGTAATCGTGGAGCGGGCCATACCGTTTTCTCCGATGATGACATCACCAGCACATTCAATATCTCCGCTATGCTCTCCTTCGATGCGGATATTTGCTTCGCAGTTCAATTTGCCCTCTATATGCGTACCAAGTCCGATTAACGTATCGGTCGCTGATGCGCGCTTATTGTCTTTGAACATAGTTGTTGTGATCCTCCTTGCCTTCCGGCCGGTATTGGAACGTTCTATTGACTTTTATTCTCGCAAAGCTCGAAACATGCCAGAATTATATGACTCCGAGGGGAGAAAAATGGCGTATGCCTAAGAGTCAGTACGAGCTTGTCGAATATATATAATATAGTGGAGTTTTGATATAACAGGATGGTGAAGCATGAAGGTGATGGAAACGAGGCTGCCAGGTGTCAAATTGCTGGAGCCTCCTGTATATGGCGATCACAGAGGTTTCTTCTCGGAGAGCTATAATGAGACAACGGCGCGGAACCAGGGAATCCTCCATACTTTTGTACAGGATAATCACTCTCTGTCGGTTGAAGCGGGAGTGCTGAGGGGGATGCATTATCAGCTTCTTCCCAAAGCACAAACGAAGCTGGTAAGGGTAACAGCAGGTGCCATTTATGATGTTGTTGTTGATATGCGCCAAGGTTCACCAGCTTATGGGCAGTGGCAGGGATTTATTCTAAGTGCGGCGAATAAGAGGCAGCTGCTTGTACCGCAAGGTTTTGCCCATGGCTTCTGCACCTTGGTGCCGAACTGTGAAGTACAGTATAAGGTCGATGCTTTGTATTCGGCTGAGCATGATCGAGGTATCGCTTGGGACGATCCAGCACTTGGCATTGATTGGCCGGTAACGAAGCCGGTATTGTCGGATAAAGATGCAAAGCATCCTAAGCTTGCCCAAGCGGAAAATAATTTTGTATATGAGGGGTGAGCATGCAGAGTGAAACTGTTAATTACAGGAGGGGCGGGATTTATCGGGAGCAACTTCGTTCACTATATGTTAAACCATTATCCCGATTATCAATTGTTTAATGTAGATGTCTTAACGTATGCAGGCAATTTGGAAAATCTTAAGTCTATTGAGGATCATCCCAATTATACGTTTGTCAAAGCGGATATTGCTGATCAAGCTGTACTTACTCCATTGTTTGAGAATGGAATAGATGCGGTTATCAACTTTGCGGCGGAGTCTCATGTAGATCGAAGCATCCTGCAGCCTGGGGTATTTGTTCGTACGAATGTGCTTGGAACACAGGTGCTGCTTGAGTTGTCCAAAACGTATAAAGTGTCAAAATATGTACAGGTATCAACGGATGAAGTATACGGTACGTTAGGTTCAGAAGGGCTGTTTACCGAAACAACCTCGCTTGCGCCCAATAGTCCGTATTCAGCCAGCAAAGCCGGTGCAGATCTGCTTGTTCGCGCTTATCATGAGACCTTTGGTCTGCCAGCCCTTATTACACGCTGCTCGAATAATTATGGTCCTTATCAATTCCCGGAGAAGCTTATTCCGCTCATGATTCGTAATGTTCTGCAAGATAAGCCGCTGCCTGTATACGGCGATGGTCTCCAAGTGAGAGATTGGCTCTATGTGGAGGATCATTGCCATGCTATCGATTTGGTGCTCCATCAAGGAACAATCGGCGAAGTGTATAATGTTGGCGGAAGCAATGAACGGACGAATCTTCATGTGGTACAGACCATATTGAAAGAGCTGGGCAAGGCGGAATCGCTCATTCGCCATGTAGAGGACCGTCTAGGTCATGATCGCAGATATGCGATTGATGCCAGCAAAATCCGTAATGAGCTTGGCTGGGAACCAAAGCGTTCCTATGAGGATGGGATCAAGACAACGATTGAATGGTATCTGCAGAATGAAGATTGGCTGAAAAAGCTGGAGTCGAGATGACCGGAGTAGATCAGAGGACGCTTAAGGTAGTCGTTACCGGAGCTAATGGACAACTGGGGCGTGAACTCGTCATGATGGACTCGAAAGGCAGGTTTGCTATTACAGGCCTTGACCGTTCAGTCTTGGATATAACTAATTTGGAACAATGCCGCGAGGTATTATCCCAGCTGCGTCCCGATGTGGTGATCCATTGTGCCGCCTATACGACAGTGGACAAAGCAGAAGCTGAGCCTGATGAGGCTTTCCGGATCAATGCGGCAGGGACACGTAATATCGCTGTAGCTTCAAGAGAGGTTGGCGCTAAGTTATGCGCAATCAGTACCGACTATGTATTCGATGGTACAGGGACAATCCCGTATAAGGAATACGACCGTACGAATCCGTTAACGGTGTACGGACAATCCAAGCTGGCAGGAGAGCAGCTCGTACAGAGCCTGCATGATCGATATTTTATTGTAAGAACATCTTGGGTATATGGGGCGTACGGCAATAATTTCGTAAAGACGATGTTGAAGCTAGCGTCTGAACGGGATCAGCTTAAGGTTGTTGCCGATCAATTTGGTTCGCCGACCTATACCTATGACCTGGCGTTATTTCTACTGGAGCTGGCAGCAACCGATTATTACGGCCTCTATCATGCTTCTAACAGCGGGATCTGTTCCTGGTACGAATTTGCTAAGGCTATCATGGAGGAGAGTGGGTACGGTACACAAATTGAACCGTGTACAACGGCGGAATTTCCTCGTCCAGCGCCGCGTCCCTCTTACTCCGTTATGGATCATAGTGCAATTCGCAGCAATGGCTTGGAGCCACTTCGGCCATGGCGGGAAGCGCTGCGGCATTATCTATCGAATACGAAAAACATTTAAGCAGTCTATTCCGCCACATCGTGGCTGGAACAGGCTGTTTTTTATACATAACCGTATACGTTGGGAGCTGCCCGACCAAACTAGTTGAATGGATTGGATTAATGGGGTGCAGGTATGATCGGCTTTCTTATTGCAATTATTTTATTACTACTGATATATAGTGCTCAGCCTGCTATCATTCTATGGCTTGAGAGGCGAGTAGCTACTAAGGCTATTGCATGGATCTTTTTGTCATTGGCTGTTCCTTTTCTAGGCTTCTTCGGATACTGGATGATTGGGCGTTCGAAGCGGGTGAAAGCAGGCCAAGACATTTCAAGAGAATATGAACAAGCCGCTGAACGGCTGTCCAGCTCTGTTAGCAGCATAGGTGAGCTCGGTAATATCGGGATGCTGGAACAAGAGCAGTTACTCGGTCTGTTGAACGTATGCTCCGGGAGACCAATTACGTTAGGGAATCAGGTGAAGGTACTGACAAACGGGAAGGAGACGTTTGCAGCTATTCTTCATGCAATTGAAGAAGCCAAACATCATATCCATCTGGATTATTACACGATTCGGGATGATGGGATTGGGCAGCAATTTTTAACCTTGCTAACGGCAAAAGCAAAAGCAGGCATTGAGGTCCGTGTACTTTATGATGGGATTGGCAGTGTTCATTTGAGCAAGCGATACATTAAGGAACTAAAGCAAGCAGGTGTTAAGGTCAGCTGCTTTCTGCCGGCAAGAGCCGCTTTGTTCAAGAGGCTGTTAAACAGCCGTAATCATAGTAAAATCGCCGTCATCGATGGGAGAATCGGATTCGTAGGCGGAATCAATATTGGCGATGAGTATTTGGGCAAGGATGAAAGACTAGGCTTCTGGCGGGATACGCAGCTTCAGCTTGAAGGGGATTCGGTATATTTCCTGCAGGAGCTGTTTATGAAGGATTGGGAGCTTGCGGCGAAGGAACGTCTTCCTGTGCATGCTGGTTATATGCCGGAGCATGATCCGGATGATGCGGTGCAAGAGCCGGTCCTTATTGTATCCAGCGGGCCAGACCGGAGTGGTGAGCCGATACTAGAGACAGCGTTCGCGGCTGTGAAAGCAGCAAAGTCGAGCGTTTATATATCGACGCCTTATTTTATTCCGGATGAAAGCTTGCTGGCAGCTCTTGGCAATGCAGCGAAAAGTGGAGTTAATGTCCGACTCATTATACCAGGCATTGCGGATACACAGCTGGTCCTATGGGCGACCTTATCGTTTATTGAGCGAATGCTTGAAGCTGGTGTACGGGTATATCGATACCAGAAAGGATTTATTCATGCGAAGGTGATGATTGTGGATGATTTGCTGGCCGTAGTTGGGACAGCGAATATGGATATGAGGAGCTTCCACAGCAATTTTGAGCAAAATGCCGTCCTATTCAATCAGCAGACGATTGATCAGCTTCGAAATGATTATGAGCAGGATCTGCTGGATAGTCTTGAGCTGGATTTGCCTACCTTCAGGATGAGGTCGAGACGGCAAAAGGCAGCGGAAGCCGCTGCCCATTTGTTGTCACCGTTATTGTAAGATGTCTTTATTTTGCCCCCCCGATAAAGCTGAGCACATGCTCTAAATCTTGCGGCTGCGCAAGATCGATTAGGTCGCCATAACGCTGCAGCCGATCCGCAATATTCAGGAGATGAAAGTCAGCGGGTTTGATCCCTCCGGCATACACCTCTTCCCACTTAAGTGGAGTAGACACTGGTGCGCCAAAGCGGGCTCTTGGCGTATAAGCTGCTGATATCGTTTTTCCTCGGTAATGCTGCAGATAGTCGACATAAATAAGGTCACCGCGATTTTTGGTCAGTCTCTCTACAGTGAATAGCTGCGGATAGGCACGGGATAGATAGTCTCCGACAAATTGGCCAAGCTTTCTTAGTTCATCAAACGTATAACGTGGCTGCACGGGTACAATAATCTGTACACCTGTTGCTCCGGAAGTTTTCGGAATGGACTGGATCTTCAGAGACTCCAGCATCTTTCCTACCAGAGCAGCCGCTTCAATAATTCTTGGCTCATCTTCCCGTGAAGGATCTAGATCAAGAATCCATTCCGTCGGATAATCCGGCTCTTTAATCCTGTCGAAAGACGCATGGAATTCAAGACAAGCGAGATTACCAAGCCACAGTAAAGTCGGCAGGCTGTCGAGATGAACGTAAGAAATACCTTCGCTGTCAGCAGTATGAACGAAATCCGGTTTAGGGACGGGACAATTTTTCTGATAAAACGATTTGCCGGCATATCCATGCGGATAACGAATGGTCGTCAAATAACGATCCTTGCAGTACTTCAGCAAAAAAGGCGAAAGTATGGTGAGTTTCTCCAAATACATAAGTTTGGTAATTCCATGCTCCGGCCATAGCGGCTTCTCTGGATTTGTGACCGTGATTTCATGTCCTTCGACCGTGACAACTGCAGAGCGTTTCGATGAAGCTCGCGTCATATTCATAGGCGGCCTCCTGTGCCAAAGGAAACAAGCTTCGGATGCCGCAGCAATCCGGCCGATGTCAGCTCAAGCCCTGTTACCCGGCAGGGCATCGGTGAAGGCAGCCAAATGATACTTTCGCCTTTTAGCTCGGAAGGCAGGGTGTCGAAGGGCATCGGCCATGATGGCGCATCACTTTTCCTCAGCTGAAGCATTTCACCAAGCAGCTCTCGCATCGCATCATCAAGGCCAAGTGATACGCTCCCAATGAAGCGGCCCTGATCGGCCATGATTAAGCTAGCCGCACGGCCTTCACGGCGTTTGACACCTACGATGCCAACATCTAGCAGCAGTGCTCGCTTTTTTTTCAGCCAATCACGATGTGCTTTGCCTTCCTTATAAGGGCTGTCGAGTCTCTTGCTGACGATTCCTTCCCACTGATGCTCATCCACCCATTTCCACAGCGAATCTGCATCAGTATAGAGGTCAGCTGTAAGAAGCCGGTCAGAATGAACGGGCTTCAGCTTCGTTATCATTCTTTCGTGCCGCTGAGCGTAAGGGAGTAGACGGAGATCCTGTTCACCGTCCTGTAGCAGATCAAACAAGACATACAGAACCCTCCCCTTGCTTGTAGAAGGGGAAGGTTCACTGCCGAAGCTTCGTTCACGGGTGAGCACCATTTGGAAATTTGGCCGTTCGCCATCCCAATAGACGACTTCACCATCCAGCATGCATGGACCAAGAAGCGAAGCTTGCTCTTGAAGTGTCCTGTGAATTTCAGGATAGACGTTGTTTTTGTTTAGCAGCCTGCGCGAGTACAGGTCTACTTGACCATCCTCACTTATGGTGGACACAATTCGGACGCCATCCCATTTGATCTGATAAATCCAGCCAGGTTCCTCCGGAATACGATCATCCGCAATCGGAATCATCGGCTCGGAAGGGAGCACGAATGCGGCCATTAAGAAACGGTCTCCGTTGCCTTAGGTT
The DNA here is from genome assembly GCF_056269375.1 of Paenibacillus sp. J22R56. Classification (NCBI taxonomy): domain Bacteria; kingdom Bacillati; phylum Bacillota; class Bacilli; order Caryophanales; family Paenibacillaceae; genus Paenibacillus; species Paenibacillus sp. J22R56. The sequence goes on along the minus strand of NZ_JBWDNV010000001.1, from coordinate 617,711 downwards.
TCTTCGTTCTTGGCTTACGAGGCTTCACTACTGGTTGATCGGTGCTTGCGGCAGCGCCGCCGTCGGTTTGAGCACCACTGTTAGCTGCCGTTTGTCCTGCGCCGGTATCAAGGCCAACTCCGCCAGGCGGCAGTTTTGCAGCCTCAAGGCTTGCCTGCAGAGCTGCCATCAGATCTAGTACATTAGTTTGCTCTTGCTGAGGCGCAACGCGGATTTCTTGGCCAGCCACTTTATTGTTAATAGCCTCGAGCATATTGATCCGGTAATCATCGGTATATTTGGACGGTTCGAATGGCGTCGACAGCTGCTCGATTAACAGCTTGGCCATCGTCAGCTCTTTTTCGTTTACATTTACAGAATCTGGAATTCCGGGTACATGGGAGATTGAGCGGATTTCATCCGGGAAAAAGATCGTCTCCATCGCTAGGCAATTATCGATGACACGGATAGCGGCTAGGCTGCTTTTGGAACGAATGGACACTTTGGCTACACCAATTTTGCCCGTATCGGACATGGCCTGCAGTAACAAGCCGTAAGCATTGCCTCCTGCCTGATCGGGGGACAGATAATAAGTCTTCTGGAAGTAGATAGGATCAATTTCTTCGAGCGCTACAAAGTCCAAAATTTGAATCGTATGTGATTTCTCACCCGCTAACTGCTCAAGTTCTTCTTTATCAAACAGCACATAGCGGCCTTTCTCATACTCGTAGCCTTTAATAATGTCATTCCACTCTGCTTCTACATCGCAGCTTGGACAACGTCTTGTATAAGCGATTGGACTGCCGCAAGGCTCGTGAATCATACGCAGTGATATATCCTTATCTTCTGTAGCCGAGAACATTTTGACAGGTACATGGACAAGCCCAAAGCTGATTGCACCTTTCCACACGGTATGCATCTGGTATCTCCTCCTAAAATGAATGATCACCCAAATGGCCATTCGGGCCATTGTGATGATTCATTGCTTCGAAAGCATGCGCTTAATGAATGATCACCCAAATGGCCATTCGGGCCATTGTGATGATTCATTGCTTTCTAAAGCAGCTATATATAAGCTTTATTGTTCCCGCAATGCATGAGAATCAAACAAATCGGGTATATTTTGCTTGAACCAATAATGCTTGCAGCAGGGAGGAGTGAACCGACTATGTTGGATCAAGACAATAATGAAAAGGCGCCGGCTGACAAATGGGACGAAGGCCGCGACAATTACTTTATGGATATTGACCGTATGGTGAATGAGGGCTTAGGCGGAGGCACTGTGTCCCCTCAAAACGGGTTAATCGATGAATCAACTACCGATTATATCGTTCCGGAGACAAAAGATTGACCTGCAAAGGCAAGTTGAAGGAGGCAGCAATGTAATGGACGTAAACCGCGCCAAGGAAATTTACAGCTCGGATTCTACGATAAAAGTTCATCTGGATGACGGCGATTCCGTATGGATCGAGAATGTAGATGAGGCTAATGGGATGGCTACCGTACAAGTTGGAGGCAATCCAGTTAACACGAAGACGGTTTCTGTTGACCGCTTGCAGGAAAGATAAATAGGAATAGAGGAAAGCCGTTTGGGTCTAACCCGAACGGCTTTTTGATTTTCTAAGGAAAAGCAACTTTTGTAACATTTCAGCGTTTTATAGTTGTTGTATTTATTTGGTAATTATATCAAAAGGTGAGTGAAATCATGTTGAGCTTGATTAACAGCAAGCGAATCGTTTCATCAATGATCATACTTGGTATATTGCAGATTCCCCTGGTTGGACATGCGGGACAAAAAGCTTACGCGAATGAACGAGCAGATCAGCTATATGCGCAAATCTACGCAAGTACTTCGGAGCCTTCCGTTCAGACAAAGGATACGGAGGTTACAAAAGAAGAGGCAATCAAGCATTTGCAGTCTCTGTTTCCGAAAGTGAGTCATTTGCAGCCGGAAACGGCTGAGCTATGGCAGGTAGATTATACGGCACCGTCATCCAATCATAATGCAATTTGGCATTTGCAAGGGAGCTTTCATTACGGGAATCGTTCTTACTTATACGTAACGACGATTGATGCGATATCCGGAGACATTATCGAACATCAATTATTAGGTTTAGGCCAAACGCCGTATTATTCCTATCCTCTAACGTCCTACTTTCCAGCCAAATTTACGCAGGCAGAAGCAGAACGGATTGCTCATCAGTTTATCCGTAAAGCGGCTGTTTCGATGCTTCCTTCCGATAAGGTTAGATTAAAGCTGACAACGGATCCGGTTCCAAAGACTTTGTTTGGTGACATTACTTATCATTTCAGCTTTCAGTACTTAATAAATGGTATTCCGAGCGCAGCGGACGACAACTACATTGAAATAAGTGGTAATGGCGCAGTGACCGGGTTCAGAGGGTTTCATTCCGCGCTTGCGTATCCTTCAATGACAGATAAGTCGATCTCTAGCAGTCAGGCGTTAGAAAAATATAAAAAAGAACTAAAAATGGAGCTCGTCTATTTTCCAGACAACAGCTTGGATAATAAGGGTAACTATCGCCTTGCTTACGTGCCGGTTCAAGGAATTGGTTATATGGATGCGAAGTCCGGGCAGTATTTGAGGGATGAGAAGGGTCAATATATTAACAAAGATAGGACACCGCTTCCTGCTGCAGCAGAGCATTATACGGTATTCAAGGCTGCAGGTAAAACCTTTAAACCCCATACCGGCAAAGTTCTGACAAGCAATGAAGCATCAGCGATTGTTAAAGGACAATATCCTTTAAGCTCGGAATTCAGAGAGCCATCCGTTCAGCAGTATACGGATATTTATTCTAATAAAATATGGACTTTCGTATGGAATAAACGTCCGGGGACGGGCAGTGCAGGTTTTGTAACGGCAGCTGTTAATGCGAAGACCGGGCAAATAACGGCTTTGGAGGTCAATGGCGACATGATTAAACTGACACCTTCCATCAAAAAGGAACAGGCGAGGAATAAGGCGCTGGAGCTCGTCAATTTGTTGTATCCCAATGCTGCAAGCAGCCTTAGAATATTGGATAATCCGCTTCCCAGCATTGATTATCCGGCTACCTTTCGATTTGACTTTGTCCAGTATTATCGTGGCGCCCAGATTCAGGATAGTGTGGTGATAATAGGTCTTGACGGAGCAGGAAAGCTCATTAATTACATCGGAAACAACATTCCGGTAACCAAGCTTGCATTACAGCCGAAGATATCCAAAGAGAAGGCGCTGGAGCAATACCGCGCAACATTAAAGACAGAGCTTCAGTATCTGCCGATGATTGACTATTCTAGCGGCAGACCGGTCATACAGTCCATGAAGCTTTATTATATGCCAATCAGTAATGGCATCTCAGACAATGGTAATGTGATCAATGCCGTGAGCGGCCAGCTCGAGAAGCGTGATATGTACATGTCTTATCTTGTGAAGAAGGCAACGGAACTGCCGGCCGATGCAAAGAAGCATACGGCGGTTAAGACCCTTTCGACTTTGTTGACGTTTGGTGTATTGAAGCCCGAGGAGGATCATTTACTTCACCCGGATAAGGCGATTACAATTGGCAGCTGGATGAACATGATACTGGCCGGCTACTATCTAAAACCAGAGTTATATACCGCCCTTCCGACAGCGGTCAGGTTCTCGGATATCGGTAGCAGCGGGCCTTATTCGGCTGCGGCAGATCTTTTTTATCAAAGAGGCTGGCTCCCGGTCCCGAATACGCAAAAGCAGCTCCATCCAGAACGGGTAATGACAAGGGATGAACTTGCTTTGTGGCTGACTGCCTTCCTAAAGCGGAATTGGCCGGAAGAGCTGCAGCAGGATCAGGGGCTCTACTCCTTGAAGGATGCAGGACAAATCAGTCATAAAGCAGAGGCAGCAATCGCGATGAAGCTGGGGCTTCTAACACCGGAAAAGGGGAATTTCCGGCCGAATACACCAGTGACAAAAGTGCAGGCTGGCTCAATCATGATTAGGCTTTTGCAATTTTGGAACAGCGCTGATGTTTCCTTTATGCAAGAATAACAAATTGAACATCATCAATTATTTGGAAAAAAATGAAACTTTTCTACCATGTTCATCGTTTATTGTTAAGTGTATGATTTTGGAAGTTGTTCAAGATTTAGAGAGAAGGCGAGGAGAAGTAATGAAACGTTCTTTCAAAGGTAAGGCATTGGCAACGGCACTATCGCTAAGTTTGCTCCAGGTCCCATTGTTTGGTGGACTTGTCCATGCAGCAAATTCTGTAACAAGTATAGCGGTTGCATCTGGCGAGGCATCTTCATCTACTGTGGGAGTATTGGATGAGAGCCTGGCGAAAATCTCGAAAGATGAGGCCGTCGAAAAGTTTAGAAAGCTGTTCCCTGAATTTAAGGATGCTGAAGCGGTTAGTGTTCAACTCGGGAACCAAAATCAGTATCCGCCAAGCAATGAGATGATTTGGACAATCGAATGGAGTGTAGCTGTAGACAACGGGACACATGGTTTTAGTACCAGCATTGATGCGATAACAGGAGATATTCTTACATATTTTTATCCAATTGATCAGGAATACGCTTATTATCCGGCAAAAGTGACTAAGGACGATGCGGAGAAGATTGCTAAGCAATTCATCACAGTCGCTGCGCCGTCCATTAAGGCTGATAAGCTGGAGCTCTTGCCAACGGAAAGCAATTATCCACAAGCCTTGTTTGGGCCGGTACAATATACCTTTATTTATCAGATGCAAGTGAATGGCATTCCAACGTCGAACAGTCAAATTCAAGTAACGGTTGACGGTAACGGTAATGTCACGAATTACTACGGGTCCAGCACAAATAAGAACTATCCTTCTCCTGACACGACTCTGACGGCGGCAGAGGCAGGTGAAAAAATGAAAAAGAATATTAAGCTTCAGTTAGCTTATATCCCGAATTCCGATTATTACAACTCTCCGCTCAAGGCATCAGACTACCGTCTTGGCTATATTGCAATAAGCGGAACTGGCTTAATTGATGCGAAATCAGGAAAATATCTTGACGATAATGGTCAGGCTGTAGATTCCCTTCCGGAAGTTGGCTACTCCACCATTTCTTCGACTGCAGCACCGTTCCAGCCGCATAAAGGAGAGGAACTGACTAAGGAAGAGGCAGTAGCCGTTGTGGCTGCCGCTTCGGGACGAAAGTTATCGGAAGAACAAGGCTCAATTAGCAGTGATCGGAATGGTCATAAGGTTTGGAATATCTCATCTGGAGATCCGTTTGGCGGCGAACAAATCCATGCGGAAGTAGATGCTGCAACTGGGCGGCTCATTCAGTTTTTCACCTATTCTTATTCGTCTGATGGATCCTCTGGAGATGAAGCAGAGAAAGCAGCACAGTCTTCTATTACAGAATCGGAAGCCAAAGCCAAAGCACAAGATCTGGTTACGAAGCTTTATCCGAACGCATCAGGCGATTTGAAGCTGATTGAGCGTCCGGGCAATTTTTCATACGGTCCTGATATTGCTTATACTTACTTGTTCCAGCAGTTCTATAAAGATAAGCCAATCCAGCCGTCGACCGTTCAGATTAACCTCGATGGTAAAGGTAATTTGCAGCAGTATTATTCTACGACAACTCCAGAGGATACGCTTGGTAAACTTGATTCCTTAACCGCCAAGGTTACGGAGGAAGAAGCACTCAAGGTGTATCGTGATGCGCTTAGTGCCGAGCTGCAGTATGTGACAATCGGCGGCAATTATGTTGCTGGCAAGCTTCAGGAACAGCAAGTGAAACTTGTTTATTCACCTGTATTAAAAGATTTCGAGAACAACATAAGCATCTTTGTAAATGCGATTAGCGGCAAGCTGGAGCAGCAGTATAATTTCCTTGGTATGCCTGAAGAGAAGGGCGAGCTGCCAGCAGACGCGAAGAAACATTGGGCTTCCAAATCGCTCGAGACTATGTTCAATTATGGCATTATCAAACCGGAATCCGATGGACTCATCCATCCGGACCAAACGGTTAATACCGGGGATTGGGTTAATATTCTGCTCGCCAGCTTTGTAGCAGGTCAGTATTATAATACACCGGAAAAACAGCGCTTTGCCGATATTCCGCTCGACAGTGAATATGCGAATGCCGTGGATTATTTGGTGCAAAGAGGCTTCCTGCAAGCTTCCCCAACTCAAAAGCTGCATCCTGAGCAGGCTTTGACCCGCGGCAATTTGGCAGTATGGCTCACAAAGCTGCTTAAATATGAAAAGTTGTCTGAATTTATGGCGAACGATACGGATGTGACAAAATTGAAGGATGCTGCTCAAATTAAGAATAAAGGAGCAGCAACTATTGCCATTAAGCTTGGCTTGCTGACAACAGATAACGGAAAGTTTAATCCTGATGCACCAGTGACCAAAGCACAGATCAGCACGGTTCTTTTAAGGCTTGCCTCCTTGCAGAATAAAGTCGATTCACCAATCATGAACAACTACTATTAACTTTTGTAGTAGATCCGAAAACGAACAGCTTACACGAGCTGTTCGTTTTTTTATTTGGGGCTTTTATATTGCGTTCCATATAGTTCTAATGTATTAATCCGAGCTTTTTGCTAGAGTTAATTCATTGGATGTGATAACAAAATGAAGGCTTACAACAAGAGCAAACTGTCTAGTCCAAAATTTTATGTGCCAATTAAATATAAATTTATAATAGGTCATTGCTTCGCATTAGTTTGGCTGCTTTTTTCAATTTATATTTCTCGACCCTGGATCGTATCGCTTGGACATGTCGTCACATTGCCAGGAGCCATATTGATTATAACGGGTATAGCTTATATTCCCGGTTATTTGATCAGCTTTATGTTAGGCAGTCTGCTCATGGACAGACAGCCAGAGTTTAAGGTGGAGTATCCCAAACAACCGGTAACTGTTCTAATTGCTGCATGGAATGAAGAGAAGAATATCGGTGACACCCTAAGGCAGCTGTCCAAGCAGGATTATGAAGGTGATATTCGGATCATACTCATCGATAATAATTGTACAGATGATACGGTTGAGGCTGCTGATCAGGTGGCGAAGGAACTGGGACTTTTCATGCAAGTTGTTACGGAAAAGAAAGCAGGGAAGAACTACGCCCTGAATACGGCCCTATCGTACGTTGAAACAGAGCTAATGATTACCTTGGATGCGGATACTTTGCTTCACACCTCGGCGATTCGATTTATCGTCTGCAGGATGATGAGTGCACCGGAAGACGTATGTGCAGTTGCTGGGGCAATACTTGTCCGCAACAGCCGTCAGAATATATGGACCAAAATTCAGGAGTGGGATTACTTTCTTGCCATAGCCTCTGTAAAACGTCTTCAGGGGATGTATCAGCAAACACTTGTTGCCCAAGGGGCATTTAGTCTTTATAGAACTAAGGTTGTACAGGAAATTGGCGGCTGGGATGATGTCATTGGTGAGGATATCGTACTGACGTGGAAGTTTATGAAGAAGGGCTTTCGTGTGTTCTTTGAGCCATTATCTGTTGCGTTTACAAGCGTCCCCGCATCCTTCAAATCCTTCAGCATACAGCGAAGCCGTTGGGCGAGAGGAATGATTGAGGGACTGAAAGCCGTCAAGCCTTGGCAGCAGCCGCGCATGTACGGCAAATATTTAACTGGCGTTAATCTGATCTTGCCTTATGTGGACGCTGCCTATACGTTCTTTTGGCTGCCGGGATTGGTTTTGGCTTTATTTGGCGTTTATTGGATTGCTGGACCTTTGACCCTTCTTGTACTGCCGATTACTATATTAAGTTATATGATTCTGTACCGTTATCAGAAGTCGGTCTTTCGAGCATTGGATCTAAAAGTGAGAAGGAACAACACGGGCTTTATTTTATTCATTATCATTTATCAGATTATTATGAGTCCTGTTTCCATATATGGATACCTTCAGGAGCTATTAAAGCTTAAGCGTATATGGAGATAAGAATCTGCAAGCAAAAAGCTGCCGAGCTCGGCAGCTTTTTCGTGGTATTTATTTATCCGCCGAACGCATCTCTGAACGCCCGACGTAGCTGGGTAGGGTCGACCTCCCACAACTCAGCGATCTCCTCGCTGACGTTTTCGTCCCACCAATCGGACAACACTTTGCGGTTTTTCTCATTCTCCGCAATATAAAGCAGGTTTAGAATAACCTTTTTGTAGTACAAGGTCTCGGCCTGATCCATCTTCTCCTTCGGCACATATACCTTTAACCGTTTGACGGTTCGATATAGTTCATTGCTGCAGGCGCGGCGGATTTTTCGTGCGGACGGCAGGCCGGTCGTATGTTTCTGGGCGGGTGACTTCATGGTGAACCGACTCCTCTCTAACCCATAAATATGCGTCTGAGAATGAGACGGTCACAGAAGAAATACGTATTACCGTTTGTTAATGGACTTCGATGTAGCCGACCATTGGACCGCCATTATTCATATCGGTATGGACGAGGCATATAATGGGATAGGTGCCAGCCCGCTCGGGTGTAAATCGGATAACCGTTGTTTGCCCTTTTTTCACTTCTCCTTTAATATCAAGGCCCTCGATGATGAAGGGATGACTGCTGCCATTTACGCCGCTGATTTGGAGCTCAACCGGTTCGCCTTTGCGCAGGCTGATTGTGCCAGGATCCCAGCGGTAGACCTCCAGCTTCTTGCCGTCCTCTGTCGTCGAACTGAACTCGCCGGTTACAAGCTTGATGGTCTGCACCTCTGTTGGCTGACCACTTGCGGTACGTGTTCGTTCCCAGCTTAGATAGACGGCAGCCATCAGAATGATAAGAGTCACGAACACAAACAGCTGAACATGCTTTTTATGAATGATGAATACACGAGACATAAGAATTCCTCCTCTTCTATATTTAAGCGGGAGTAGATTCGAAGATGTTGCTAGTGTATGCTCGGGCTTGTCCGTACATGACTGCTGGGCCTAATGCGCTTTCACGGATATGCCCGACTCCAGTCGGGTGGATGCTCATCCACTTCGTATGGTAGAATACAGTCAATTGCTATTATTTAGGATGGAAGGAATGATGTAGTTGGGTTGGATTTCGGATCTGTTACACGAGATTCTGTTATGGATTGAAAGTCTTGGTTATTTCGGCATATTAATTGGATTAATGATAGAGGTTATTCCGAGTGAAATTGTATTGGGCTATGGCGGATATTTAGTATCAAAAGGTGAAATATCTTACTTTGGTGCTATAATCTTTGGTGTAATAGGCGCGGTCGCGCAAAACTGGATCTTGTATGGTATTGGACGATTCGGCGGCCGTCCGCTAGTGGAGAAATACGGGAAGTACATTAAGATTAAGATGAAGCATGTGGATATTGCAGAAAACTGGTTTAAGAAATATGGAGCGGGTATTGTGTTTACGGCTCGTTTTATACCGGTGATGCGTCAAGTTATTTCCGTTCCAGCTGGTATGGCGAAGATGTCGTTCTCCCTTTTTACACTGCTGACGGCGCTTGCGTCGATTCCATGGACGATTTTATTTGTTCATTTGGGTAAAACATTAGGAGAGAACTGGGAAGATATCGACGATAAAGCAGCTCAATATGTACAGCCGGCTATCTTGATTGCTATTGCCCTGTTGATTGTGTACGTCGTCTACAAGTTTATTCGCTCCAAAGGGAAATCCGTATAACACAGAGGAAGAGGGATGAACATGAGCAGAAGCGTTGCAGATAAAGTAAACAAAGGTATTAGTCCGCAGCAATTTATTGAAGGTATGACGAAGAATAAGGAAGCCTTCCAAGGCTGGTATGATAAGTTTGAATGGGCGGATAATGGCGACCGTGAATTTTTCGAATCACTGAAAGGCCGTAATGATTTGCGTGTCCTTATTCTGATGGCTGACTGGTGTGGTGACGTTGTACGCAATATTCCTGTTGTATTCCGTGCACTTGAAGCGGGTAATGTTCCAACAGAGGTTCTCATTATGGAAGAAAATCTCGACACGATGGATCAATTCCTCACGATGGGCGGTCGCTCCGTGCCGGTTGTCATTGTAGCAGATGCCGAAGGAAATGTGCATGGCACATGGGGGCCAAGACCTACATACATCCAAGAGCCGATGGTTAACTTCAAAAAGGCAAATCCTGATCGCGAAGCAGTAGATTATCAGGAGAATCTTACCGCGACAAGACAAGAAATTATGCGTCGTTACGGCGAGGGAACAGGTTATCAAGCTTTAGTTGTTCAAGAGCTGCGTGCCTTGATTGAATCGGTATAAATCATCAGATTGGGGTTTACAAGAATGCGTATAGAGATGTTTACACTTGGTCCGATACAGACGAACGCTTATTTATTGACGGAGAAAAATGAACAGACAGGCGAGGAACGCGGAATTGTTATTGATCCAGGCATGAATCCAAAACGACTCCTCGATCGGATCGCCAATGTGAAGATTGAAGCAATTTTACTGACCCATGCTCATTTTGACCATATGGGCGGTGTGGAAGAAGTACGCACAGCAGCAGGATGCCCGGTGTACATTCATGATCTTGAAGCGGACTGGCTGACGGATGCGAAGAAGAACGGCTCGCTCCGCTGGTCGGATGTAACACCGCCATTAACAACAAGTCCAGCTGAATATGCATTGGATGAAGGCCAGACGCTGAACTTCATCGGCCAAACGTTTAAAGTGATGCATACCCCAGGTCACTCACCGGGCAGCGTAAGCTTCCTTTGCGGCACTGACCTGTTCTCTGGAGATGTCTTGTTTAAACAATCTATCGGGCGGACCGATCTTCCAGGCGGCCGTGAACGGGATTTGTTTGACTCAATCAAGACGAAGCTGTATAAGCTTCCGCCCGAGGTTACGGTATACTCAGGACATGGACCAAAGACAACAATCGGATTCGAAATGGCGAATAATCCTTATGTAAGATAAGAACTTCAAATCAGGACCGTTGGTGATGATACCGACGGTTCTTTTTATTTCATCTCCACAAATATGGAAAAGCGGTTTCAAATCTGAGACAATGTAGTTATGGTCTTTTTTCATAAAAGAACTTGAAAGGACGTGCAGTTGTTTGGCGGATATCAAAGTGAAGCAAGTGGAAGAGGAAGCTGCAAGCACAGGCAAACGGACACCCGAGCAGATTGCTACTGAGAACGAACAGATTATTAAAGGAATGGCATCACAGCTGTCCATCCCTATTACGAAGGTGAAAGCAGCAGTATCTTTACTTGATGAAGGGAACACCATTCCGTTTATCGCCCGGTATCGAAAAGAGATGACTGGTGAGCTTGATGAGAATGATCTCCGGGCTATCGAAGAGCGGCTGCAATATATGCGTAATTTGGAAGATCGCAAACGGGAAGTTATTCGTCTGATTGATGAACAGGGCAAATTGACGGACGAGCTTCGCGCTTCGATCCAAACGGCAGGCAAGCTGCAGGAAATTGAGGATTTGTACCGCCCTTACCGGCAAAAACGGAAAACACGCGCCAGCGTGGCGAAGGAACGCGGGTTAGAACCGCTTGCTCTGTGGCTGTGGGCACAACCACGTCAAGGAGAGCCGCTTGCAGAGGCCGCTAAATACATAGATGCAGATAAAGGAGTTGCTTCAGCAGAAGAAGCACTTCAAGGTGCAATGGATATTTTGGCTGAAAATATTGCCGATGATGCAGCCATCCGTGCCTGGGTACGAAAGCATACATTTGATCAAGCATTGCTTCGTACCGAAGTGAAGAATGCTGAGACGGAATCCGTATACGAAATGTATTACAATTATCAGGAGCCAGTACGTAAGCTGCCGCCTCATCGCGTTTTAGCGATTAACCGCGGGGAGCGGGAAGATGTACTGCGCGTCACGTTTGATCTGACGTCTGATCGGATTCATGAGTTTATTCAACGCAAGGTTCTGCGTCAGCAAACAGCTCCTAGCGTTCGAGATGTTCTAGTTAATGTGATTGAGGATGCCTACAAACGGCTCATCGCTCCATCCATTGAACGAGAAGTGCGCGGAGAGCTGACTGAGAAGGCGGAAGAGCATGCGATCTCGATCTTCTCGGAGAATTTGCGCAATCTTCTGCTTCAACCGCCTGTTCGGGGCAATGTAGTTCTTGGCGTCGATCCGGCTTATCGGACAGGCTGCAAGCTTGCGGTTATTGATGATACCGGCAAACTAATGGAAGTAGCCGTTACCTACCCGACGCCTCCCAACAATAAAGTAGCGGAAGCTGAACGGACGATTAACGGTATGATTGACCGCTATGGTGTCACTTTGATCGTAATCGGTAATGGAACGGCCTCCCGCGAAACGGAGCAGTTTATCGCCGAATTAATCCGCAAGCGTACCAGAGCTGCCGAATTGAAATATATTATTGTCAGTGAAGCAGGAGCAAGTGTCTATTCTGCATCGAAGCTGGCTGCTGAGGAATTCCCGGATTTGGACGTTGCAGAACGCAGCGCCGTCTCCATTGCACGCCGTCTGCAGGATCCGCTGGCTGAGCTGGTGAAGATTGAGCCTAAAGCTATCGGCGTTGGGCAATACCAGCATGATGTTAGCCAGAAGCGTCTCGACGAAAGTCTTGGCGGTGTTGTTGAGTCGGCGGTTAACCATGTTGGTGTCGATGTGAATACCGCTTCTGCTTCATTGCTTTCTTACGTGGCGGGGATAAATGCTACAATTGCCAAAAACATCGTCAAGTATCGTGAAGAGAACGGCCGGTTCGCGAAGCGCGGCCAGCTGCAGAAGGTACCGCGGCTTGGCGCCAAATCTTATGAGCAATGTATAGGCTTCCTGCGAATTCCTGAAGCGGCTAATCAATTGGACCGTACGCCAATTCATCCAGAATCGTATGATGTTGTAGATAAGCTATTTGGTCAGCTTGGTCTCAAGCTGAATCAGATTGGCACCGATGAGCTGAAAGAAAAGTTGTCTGGTATTGATCCAGTCGAGATTGCAGCTGTGCTTGGCGTTGGTGTGCCAACACTGAAGGATATTATCGAGAGCTTGCTTCGTCCGGGGCGTGATCCGCGCGAAGAACTGCCGCCGCCAATTTTCCATACGGATGTATTGAATATTGAAGATCTTACACCAGGAATGGAATTGCATGGCACAGTACGGAACGTTATCGACTTTGGCGCCTTTATCGATATCGGCATTAAGAATGACGGTCTTGTCCATATCTCGCAATTGAGCGACAAATTCGTGAAGCATCCGATGGATGTCGTTTCTGTAGGCGACAATGTCACCGTATGGGTGCTTGGCGTTGATCTGAAAAAGGGCAGAGTTTCACTCACGATGCGCAAACAGGCATAATTTCGTGCTTGCTGGCCTTAAGGACCAACACTATAATACAGATGAGCCTCTAAGATCCTACTTGGGAAGGAGAGGATGAACATCATTATTCAGCCTGACAATCAATCAGATAAACAGCCCGAGCGATGCAGCAGTGCACCCAATCACAAATGGTTTGGTTTATCTCTGCAAGCACTTGTTGTATTATCACGCAAACCAAATGCATGCACAAGCGCTGAGCTCGCTGGGCATTTGAAATCGGAAGCTACGATGCTTCGCCGAGTTCTTGCCAAGCTGGCTCGTGAGCAATTGCTTGAGACAAGAGAGGGTAGAGATGGAGGCTATCGCTTAAAGCGTACTCCGGAGACCATTACGCTTGCTGACGTTTATTTGGCTTTGCGTGTAGGGGAGCCTTTATGCAGCGGAATGCTCGACACAACCGGTATCCATGACTTCGGTCAGGAAATGCGGGTTGCTTTTATGGAGATAACTGATGAGGTGGAACGTAGAACGATCGAAGTGCTGGGGCAAGTTACAATTGCCCAGCTTTCTGAACGGATCTGTACGTTGAAACGAATGGATTTGAATAATTAACATTGGCGGCGGAAAAATAGTCACACTGACCCAGTTGACTTTCCGCCGTCTTAATTTTATACTGTTATCAAAACTGTTACAGATTCGGGCGTACCTACAGCGGCGAAATCGGCATATAAGTTTGCTTATAACTGTGTATAATTATACGCAGTTAATACTGTGAATGATTCATCACAGTCAATGTCCTATATGCCTTTTTATGATTTTAACTGAGCAATCTGTAACACAGATAACCAAATTTGGAGGGAACCGACAATGGCTATTGAAACAAAAGTTGGAACGGAATTTACTGAAGTATTGACATCCCGTCGTTCTGTTCGTCATTATGATCCGTCGTTCAAAATCTCAGATGAAGAAATTAAAGAAATTTTGGAACTGGCAACAAAAGCACCATCTTCTGCTAATACACAATCCTGGCGTTTCCTCGTTGTAACGGATCAGAGCTTGAAGGAGCAATTGCTGCCGATCTCCAATAACCAGCAGCAAGTTGTTGATGCCTCTGCAGTTGTAGTAATTCTTGGCGACCTGGAATTCTATACAAAGCTTGGCGAGATTAACGAAGCAGCTGTTAAGGCTGGCTATATGACGGAGGAGATTGCTGAGCGCTTCACAGATCACTACACGAAGCTGTTCCCTACGATTCCGAAGGAACGTGTAACTGAAATCGTTGCGTTTGACGCTGGTCTTGTAACGATGCAAATCATGCTTGCTGCAAAATCCAAAGGTTATGATACTGTGCCAATGGGTGGATACGACCGTGATAAGCTGAGAGCTTTCTTTGAAATTCCAGAGCGTTACCTGCCGCTTCTCGTGCTGCCAATCGGCAAAGCAAAAGAAGAAGGCCGTCCAACCGTACGTCTTCCATTGGAAGAGATCACGTTCTGGAACGGCGTGAAATAATAAATAAATGCAAAAACTCCCGCGGAGCTGTTAGCTGCGGGAGTTTTTCGTTGAATTAGTGAAGCGTTATTTCGGGACGGTCGCCGTCCTCTGTTTTCGTCGTTTGTTTGCTGCGATAAAAATACCAGCATTCATTCAGCAGTTTAATCTGCCTTAGATCTTTCTTTTGAAACGCACGCATCATTTGATTGCAGAGCCATTGTGGCATTCGTATCTTCTCCTTCCGGCCATACCTGATGTACTAATACGATATGGGGAAGGGCGAATGTCCGTGCAGGTCCTATTTTAGACTTCTTCTTCCTCGTACCACTGCTCAAGCTGAGCTTGCAGCGCGCGGATCTCAGTAAGCAGGGCAATCAGCGGGTAAGCCGATTCCTTCACAGCTGCAAAATCACGTTCCAGTTCATTAATGTAATCAAGACCGGATGCGATCCGGATCGAGCTGTCGTGCAGCTCTACATTATCGCATTCTGCGACAGCGTACGGCAGTTGAGGTACATGATCAGCAGTCAGCTTGTCGATCTCTTTATGAAGACGCAGATTAAGCGCGCTGAGCTGATAAGCATGAGATTCCGGCATTTCAACAAAGAAGATGTTGCTGCCGCTGTTCATAAGGACATAACGCATAGTAGGCATAGTGTAATTAAACTCCCCTCGTAAGACACGTTCTATAATGATTGCTACTTGACAGTGTAGCCTATGATCGCTTTAAAATTCAAGTAGTGGGGGAGAATACTATGACGATAACAATGAATAATGAAGAGCTGCAGCACTGGGTAGAGCGTGTATCGCTCGAAAGCTTTGGACGACCATTCAAACATCTGGCGACGTTCAACGGCAGGCTGAAGGCTACAGGCGGCCGTTACTTTACGAAGTCACATCATATTGAGATAAGTCCACATCAGCTAGCTGCGTTTGGTGTTGAAGAAACCGAAAAAATTATTAAGCATGAGCTGTGCCATTATCATCTCCATATTATGAAGAGAGGGTATCAGCATCGGGATGAGGATTTCAAAAAACTGCTCGCTTATGTTGGCGGATCCCGTTATTGCAACTCACTTCCGGAACGTGCGGCAAAGGCGCCTACGCCTTATAAATACATGCTTGTCTGCCAGAACTGTGGTACGGAATATCCGCGTAAAAGAAGGCTTGATCCTGCCCGTTATGTATGTGGAAAATGTCGCGGAAAACTTTTTTTAAAAAACGCTTGACCTTCTGAAATGACCATGATATATTATTACTTGTCGCCGCGGTAAACAAGCGGTTGAAACGAAAGAAAAAAGCAAGTCAAAAGTAAGTAAATTAGCAGCAATTGATGGATGTATTCCCTGATAGCTCAGTTGGTAGAGCACTCGACTGTTAATCGAGTTGTCACAGGTTCGAGTCCTGTTCGGGGAGCCATGGAGAGATACCCAAGTGGCTCAAGGGGACCCTCTGCTAAGGGGTTAGACTGCGTAAGTGGTGCGAGGGTTCGAATCCCTCTCTCTCCGCCATATTTTTCTTGGTGGACAAGTCGCTCGAGAGAGATGACGATAGAAACAAGAAACAAGAAACAAGAAACAAATAAGGCCCGTTGGTCAAGTGGTTAAGACACCTCCCTTTCACGGAGGTAACAGGGGTTCGAGTCCCCTACGGGTCACCAATTTTCCTCAATGAGTGAAGCAAGCTCTCAAGAGTGCGTTTTACAACATGAGAGCCATTAGCTCAGTTGGTAGAGCACCTGACTTTTAATCAGGGTGTCGAAGGTTCGAGTCCTTCATGGCTCACCATTTACTTCTTCCCTCGAAGTGATGTGGTATGAAGGAAAACAATTTAAAATGTGCGGTAGTGGTGGAACGGCAGACACGCTATCTTGAGGGGGTAGTGTCCCATGGACGTGCAGGTTCAAATCCTGTCTACCGCACCATATCTTAAAACCAACAAGTCCTTGCGCAGCAAGGGCTTTTTTTTGTTTTGTTTTTGTTATAATGAAAAGAATACATAGTAATACGGACGAGGAGTGAACACGGCATGATCAAAGTGCTGGTTGTAGATGATGAAGTTAGTATCTCCAGCGCGATTGCTTATGCGCTGCAGCGTGAAGGATATATAGTGGAGACGGCCGGAGATGGCTTGGAAGCACTGGAAAAGGCAGCAGTATTCAAGCCAGATGTAATGGTGCTTGATGTGATGATGCCAAAGATGAATGGCTACGAAGTGTGCCGAAAGCTTGACGAGAATAACAGACCAGCAGTTATGCTGCTTACGGTTAAGAACGATATTGTAGATAAGGTGCTTGGGCTTGAGCTTGGAGCCGACGATTATATGACGAAGCCGTTTGATATCCGGGAAGTGGTCGCACGGGTAAAGGCGCTGTACAGAAGGCGCCAGATTGAAACGCCGGATCCGGCTTCGAGCAAAGAGGGGCGGATCGAGCTTGGCGGGATATTGATCGAACTGCTCAGCCGCACGGTTAAAATTGATGGACAACTGCTTGATTTGACGCCAAAAGAGTTTGATTTGCTGGCGCTGCTAGCCCAGCATCCTGATCGGGTATATACCCGTGAGGCGCTGCTCGAGCAGGTGTGGGAGATGGATTTCGCTGGCGGAACCCGTACGGTAGATATTCATGTTCAACGGCTTCGCAAGAAGCTGGGTGATTGGCAAGGACACATCCAGACCGTGTATGGTATCGGTTATAAAAGCACGAGGACAAACTCATGACCCGATCCGCCGTTTCCCGGCATAAGTTGAGGATCGGTCTGAAAGGGAAAATAACCTTATTTCTCGCTTTGCTGCTCGCTTTTGTTGTGGTGCTGCTGAGTATGCTGGTGCTTGCGGGTATCCGTGAGGATCAACAAAGAAGGATGGAGCAAAACTTCGCCCAACTAGCGAATTCGGCGAATCTTCGGGTACGTGAGGAGTATTTGACTGGGGAACGGGTATCGCCAGATGAATTTATGGAACGAAATGGCCAAAGCCTGGCAGTGGATCTTGGTGGACAAAGCGGCATCGCGGTCACGCTGTATAGTGCTGCTGGGGAGTTTGCTGGGACATCGCTGCCTGTTCAGCCCCTGACCGATGTAAAGGAAGCACTTGCTCATACGGCCAAAGGTCAAGCGGCATACATTACACTAGGTAATCAGGTCTTGTACCTGGCACCTCTTTATAATGCTGATCAATTTCTTGGCAGTGTACAGTTCCATGGTTCGCTGCAAGAACAAAAAATGTTCTACCGTCATATCCGTGACTTGTTTATCGGGACAGGTGCTGCCGTATTGGCTGTTGGCCTCCTGCTCGGATATTTATACGTTTGGCGGCAAGTGTTTATCCTTGGGAAACTAAATCAGGCTGCCCGGGAGATCGGTCAAGGCCGTTATCTGGATAAGCCGCCTATCCGTCGGCGGGATGAAATCGGAGAGCTGTCAGAAGGGATTTATGATATGAGCGGCAGCATTTCTTCCTATGTTAACGAGTTAAATGAAGAGAAGCAGAAGCTGTTGACCGCTATCCAGCGATTACAGGAGCTTGAGCAGCAGCAGAAGCAATTTATCGGCAATATCAGCCATGAATTAAAAACCCCGTTAACTTCGATTCTCGCTTATTCGGATCTGCTTGGTATGTACAGTGATGATCCAGTTCTGCTGCAAAATGCTCGTATCCAGATCAGCAAAGAAGCGGAACGGTTATATGCCCTTATCGAGAAGGCGCTTCAGCTCTCATCAATGGATATTTACGATTTTGAGACAAATGCTGCCTTATTCGAGGTAAAGCCGCTGCTGGAAGAGGCTCTAGGACGGTTACATATCAAAGCGGAAAAGCGAGGTATTTCCCTTTCTTCCGATTTGATCGATGACCAGGTGTGGGCGGACCAGGAGAATCTTATGCATATGGTCACAAATCTGCTTGATAATGCGGTGAAATATAATCGTTCCGGAGGGTGGGTACGGCTATCGAACCGTTCGGAGACGGATGCGACTGGCGAACGTCGAGTTGTCATCGAAGTAGCGGACAACGGGATTGGTATTCCTGAAGAGCTGCAGAGTCAGATTTTTGATCCGTTTTATACGGTTAGTGATGATCGTTCACGCGAAACCGGAGGTACTGGACTTGGGCTCGCTTTGGTAAAGAGTCTGGCAGAGAAGCAGCATGGCTCCATCAAGCTGGCCGAATCTGGCCCCGAAGGCTCCCGATTCGTTATTTCCTTGCCCGGCGATCCGGTAGGTAACTAAATAATAAGGTTGTTACAACTTGGATACAATTCAGAGATGTTTTCGACATAAGGGGCTTTTATACTAAGAAAAACTGGTTATAAAGTCCGGGAGGATTAGCGATGAACAAGATCATAAAATTAGGCGCAGTGCTGTCGCTCGCAGCAGCTCTTGCAGCATGCTCCTCTACTCAGAATGGTGATCCTGCGAATAATGGTAATAACACGAATAAACACGGGGAATTGACGGTCGTTAAAGGCTCAAAGCCAAAACCGAATCAGGATGTTGTGGTGCAAAGCATTCACAGGTTCGAGGGAGCTAGTATGGAGAAGTGGCTGTCTGACGATCAGGTACAGCTCATGTATACCAAGATCGTCAAGAAAGCTACAGCTACGGAGGAGGCTCAATACGAATACACTACGATGAAGATTGATTTGAGCAATAACGAGCAGAAATCGGCCGTTGAGCCTGTGAAGAAGATTGAAACGGTCGAGAAGGAGCAGCCTTCGCCTGACGGAAAATATGTTTTCATCCAGCAGTGGAAGGATAAATATACGGCACGTAACTTTATTAAAGAAGTCAGCACCGGAAAAACGACAGAAATAACGGGCAGCAACTATTTGGAGAGCGGTGGCTGGCTGGACAATACAACTTATATTCTCGCTGCAGGTTCAATGAACGGACTTGGTGATATCCGTCAGATTAAGGTCGATGGAACCATGACGCTGCTGAAGCTTGATGATCCAGACCTGGGAGAACAGCCATTTACGAACTTCGGAACCGGCCAAGGTCATATTTATTACACGGATAGCAACCAGACCTTGAAGCAATTCGTACCTGGTGATCCGAAGCCAACCGTGCTGGTCAAAAATGTGATGACATTCCAGCTATCGCCTGATGGCAAACATCTTGCAGTCGAAGTTCAGAAGGAAGCCGGGAAGGCTGGCAGTGAGCTGCGTATATTTGATTCGAATGGAAGCGCGGAAGGGCTGTCTATTGCAAAAGGTGATTTGATCCCTTATATAGCGTGGTCACCGGATTCGATGAAGCTTGCGGCGGCGTTATATACTGAGAATCAGAGCGGGATGAACGGAGTCTATATTTTTGATTCGGCAACCGGTAAGGTTTCTCCAATCGGACCAAGTTATTTCCCTGAATATCCGCTAAGCTGGAATCCGTCAGGTACACGTCTTGGTGTAACGGTGTCGGATAAGAACGGTATAGCTGTCACACATATTATTGATTTCAAGTGAAGATCCGGATCAATTGATCCGGATCTTTTTTTATCTTATTTTTATCCCTATAAACGTTACAGGTTCGATACAAGCCCGATATGTTTTGGAGATATCGGCTTACTATACTAGGTTTATCAACAAGAACAACAACAAGCAATGAAGGAGAGAGCAACGAATGAATTAGAAACAAGTTGAGGCAAAATGTTTACAGGTTCGTTACAAGCTGGAAATGGTTTAGAGATATCGCCTTTATATACTGAAGTCAGTAAGGAGCTTCAAACAAGTGCAAACAGGTTATAAAAATCAGAGAGATAAAAAGGTTAGAAATTAGAAGAAAACATAAAAAAAACGATTCTAAAGGAGATTATAAAAATGAACAAAAACGTTAAAAGAACTGTTGCAACGATGATGATCGCAGGGATGACGTTTTCAGGAGCGGCTGGGGTATATGCTGGCACGAATATGCAAAAGATCAGTGCATTTTTGAACTACAGCATCGGCTTTAAAATTGACGGCAGCACTTATATTCCTAAAGATGAGAACGGAAATAAGCTTGCACCAATTACGTATCATGACACGACTTACTTGCCGGTTCGCGCCCTTTCCAATGCGTTGAATACACCAATCCAGTATGACAGCAAGACAAATACGATTTACATTGGTACAAGCACAACTGATCAGTGGGTATTGACGAACTATACAGCAGCTCAGCTAGACGAGATCAAGAAAGCTTTTGCTGGCTTCGACGGATTCGAAACAGCTTATGCTCCACAAATGATGATCAAAGGCGATGCCCTGCAAAAGGTAGCAACAACAGCAGATGGTGTAAACCTGCTCTTTAAGGATATGACAGTCAACGTATCGCCCCGTGATTACTCGTACGAATATGACGGTACAACGGTGACGTTATCGAACGGAGCAAAGGCAAAATGGTATACAGAAGGCAAAACGCAAATGCTGACTGTAAAAGTGGATGACCGTTATGTAACGGTAAGCTCCCCGAACGGGAAGCTGAGCAAATCCCAACTGGAAAAAGCAGTAGTAAGCGTAACGAAAGTGGGCGCTATCCAAACAGATCTAGTAAAAGTAACCTATACAGCAGCTCAACTGGATGAGCTCAAAAAAGCTTTTGCCAACTTTGACGGATTCGAAGTACCATATGCACCACAAATGATCGTAAATGGTGATGCATTGCAAAAATCAGCGGCTACTGCAGACGGTGTGAACCTGCTCTTCAACAACATGACAGTCAACGTATCGCCGCGTGATTACTCTTTTGAATATGACGGTACAACGGTGACGTTATCGAACGGTGCAAAAGCAAAATGGTATAAACCAGGCGATACTCAAATGCTGACTGTAAAAGTGGATGACCGTTATGTCACTTTGAGCTCCCCGAACGGGAAGTTAACTCAAGCTCAACTAGAAAAAGTAGCAGTTAACGTTGTAAAAGTGGGCGCTGTCCAAACGGATCTGGTAACAGTAACGTATTCGGCTGCTCAAACAAAAGCGATTAAAGAAGAATTTGCGAAATTTGACGGCTTCACTGCCGCTTATGCTCCAACAAAAATGGTAAAAGACGATGCGTTCCAAAAAGTAGCGAGCGGCGATTCTGTGAACTTCTTGTTCAAGCACATGAACGTTCAAATCTCACCACGTGACTACTCGTTTGGTTATGACAGCACGAATGTAACGCTGCCAAACGGTGTGAAAGCAAAATGGTTTACACCAAGTGATACAGCGATGCTTACTTTCCAAATTGACGACCGTTATGTGACAATCAGCTCGGCTGATAACAGCCTGACAAAGGCTCAAATCGAGCAAGTTGCAACTGGCGTAGCAAAATTGAAATAAGCTCTTAAGGACTCCCCGTTCAGCTTCTTCAGCTGTACGGGGAGTTTTTTTGTATAGGCGATTTTGAAATACAACTACAGAGTTTACAGGTTCGTTACAAGCCAGAAATGGTTTAGAGATATCGTCTCTATATACTGAAGTCAGTAAGGAGCTTCAAACAAGCGCATGCAGGTTATAAGAAATTAAAGAGATAAAAGGTTCAGAAGTTAAAAATACAAAAAACTCACTCTAAAGGAGATTATAAAAATGAACAAAAACGTTAAAAGAACTGTTGCAACGATGATGATCGCAGGGATGACGTTTTCAGGAGCGGCTGGGGTATATGCCGGCACGAATATGCAAAAGATCAGTGCATTTTTGAACTACAGCATCGGCTTTAAAGTTGACGGCAGCACTTATATTCCTAAAGATGAGAACGGAAATAAGCTTGCACCAATTACGTATCATGACACGACTTACCTGCCGGTTCGCGCCCTTTCCAATGCGTTGAATACACCAATCCAGTATGACAGCAAGACGAACACGATCTATATTGGTACAAGTACAACTGATCAGTGGGTATTGACGAACTATACAGCAGCTCAGCTCGACGAGATCAAGAAAGCTTTTGCTGGCTTCGACGGATTCGAAACGGCTTATGCTCCACAAATGATGATCAAAGGTGATGCCCTGCAAAAGGCAGCAGCAACAGCAGATGGCGTAAACCTGCTCTTCAAGAACATGACGGTAAATGTATCGCCGCGTGATTACTCGTACGAATATGACGGTACAACGGTGACTTTATCAAACGGAGCAAAAGCAAAATGGTATACAGAAGGCAAAACACAAATGCTGACTGTAAAAGTGGATGACCGTTTTGTAACGGTAAGCTCCCCGAGCGGGAAGCTGAGCAAATCCCAACTGGAAAAAGCAGTAGTAAGCGTAACAAAAGTGGGAGCTTCCCAAAACACGGATCTAACTGCTGTAACGTATACGGCAGCACAGACGAAGGAAATTAAAGCGGAATATGCCAAGTTTGATGGGTTTACAGCTGCTTACGCTCCCATGCAAATGGCAAAAGGAGATGCTTTTCAAAAAGTAGCAAGCGGAGATTCGGTTATCTTCTGGTTCAAACATATGACCGTCCAAATCTCGCCGCGTGACTATTCCTTCGGATATGACAGCACGAGTGTAACGCTTTCGAATGGTGTAAAAGCGAAATGGTTTAAGCCAAGTGACACGGCAATGTTGTCCTTCCAAATCGACGACCGCTATGTAACAATCAGCTCGGCGGATCAAGCTTTGACAAATGCTCAAATTGAGCAAATCGCAACTGGTGTGGGCAAGTTGAAATAAGGATTACAGCAGCTCCTTGTCCAGCCTATGTGCTGTACGGGGAGTTTTTTATTTTGTTCCAGGGATCAAGCAGGGCTATAATGGAGAAAGTTCCGCAATTATTTTTGTATCTCATATGGGGAGGATTTGTTCATGAGATTAGTCACTTTCAGAGAAAAGGAAGCTTTTGCTTCTTACCGCATGGGAATTTGGACGAATAAAGGGATCATCGATGCAAGCAGCGTTCCAGGAGCAGCAAACACAATAAGTGGATTATTGCATGGCGGAGAGACGGAATGGGAGAAGCTCCAACAATGTATTGCGGGCATGGAGGGTGAACAAGTCTTTTACATAAACGAATCGGAAATCGATTATGGTCCTTGTGTGCCGGAGCCAGGGAAAATCATTTGTATCGGCCTCAATTACCGCAAACATGCGGAGGAGACCAACATGCCGCTGCCGGAATATCCGATTTTGTTCAGCAAATTTAATAACGCGCTGGCGGCTCATGGGGATGCTGTGCCTCTGCCGCAGGCCACGCAGAAGGTTGATTATGAGGCGGAGCTCGCCATTGTGATCGGACGTACGGCGAAAAATGTATCTATGGATGAAGCACTTGATTATGTATTTGGTTATTGTGCATCTAATGATCTGTCAGCTCGTGATTTGCAGACGCGGACAAGCCAGTGGCTGGCCGGTAAATCCTGCGATAAATTCGCGCCGATCGGGCCATACCTTGTCTCCAAGGATGAGGTAGGAGATCCGAATACACTCCGGATCAGTTGTACGGTTAATGGCGAAGTTCGCCAAGACTCGAATACATCCGATATGATCTTTAACTGCCAGGAGATTGTGAGCTATATCTCGCAATGTATGACCCTACAGCCGGGAGACATTATTCTTACCGGTACTCCGGAAGGTGTTATGATGGGTTATCCGCCTGAGAAGCAGGTATATCTCAAAGCTGGAGATGTTGTGACCATTGAAATCGAGAAGCTTGGTGCTCTGACCAATCGTATGGTTGCAGACATTTAATAAGTTAGTGCAAGCATAAACGGCTGCACCGGTCTTAGTAAGGAGCAGCATACGTTTTGCGGGTGAAATATAAGCACAGTATAGAGAAAACTTATACTTTCTTATATTTTGAAAAAGAAAGCCGTCTTGGCCTCTGATCGAGGGCTAAGACGGCTTTCCTCGCATCAGCTTGCTTAATTTTTCTTCCGTATCGCTGTCTGGTGCTGGAGTATAAATGCTGCAGCGCAGATCCGACCCGCCTTGTAATTGCAAGGAGGTGAGATGGAAGAGCATTTTCCCTGCCTTCGCATGCCGGAATTCAAGCACCACCTCGGGCGCCGTACGAACCTCGCTATGCTCCCACAGCTCTTGGAAATCCGGGTGCAGCTCCATCATTTCCTTCAAAAACTGATCATACCAATTATCCTCTACATATTGCCCGTAATAAGCACGGAAGATCGATAAAAAGCCGCTGGCGAACTGCTTCCAGTTAACAGCGAGACGCTTCAGCTCTTGCCGTGTAAAAAGAAGTCTGATCATATTTCGTTCCTGCTCGGGAATCTGGGCAAAATCAACAAAGACATGTGCAGCAGCTTCATTCCAGCCAACAATCTGGCAGCGGCGGTCCGAGATGATAGAAGGACATTGCCTTAGTTCCTGTAAAATTTTTCGTAACGGCGGACTGACAGCATCGGAGGAGTAAGAAGGGACTACGCTTGTGGATAATGTTCCAGTTCCAGACTCCATGGCAAGGCCATACAAGTAGTTGCGTTCATCATGAGTGAGGCGCAGCGCGGAAGCGACGGCATCCAGCACATTGGGCGATACTTGAATATCCCGGCCTTGCTCCAGCCATGTATACCAGGTCGTACTTACGCCGGCCAGCACAGCAACCTCTTCCCGTCTTAGGCCAGGTGTTCTTCTTCGGATACCTGGTGGCAGACCAGCATCTTCGGGAGATAGTTTGGCGCGTTGTGCTTTAAGAAAGCTGGAGAGAGCGGCTAGCCTTGTTCTATGATTCATATCGCTTGATACCTCCATTAGGATTGTTCATAGTACTCATTATACTAGGATAAACAACAACTTGTAATAGGATAACGACTGTGGCAACATGAGTTAATATCAGGTACTAATTTTCAAGTGCTGAGGAAGCAATATCTAATGAAGGAGTGTTGATGAATATGGAACGAGTCGTTGTTACCGGAATGGGAGTTATCTCACCGCTTGGAAATTCGGTTGATGAAATGTGGACCCGGATGAAGCAGGGCGAATCGGGTATTTCTCGTATAGAGGCTTTTGATACAGCAAGGTTAAAAACCAAAATGGCAGGGGTAATAAGCGGCTTTGACCCGGAAGGATTGTTTGGGAGAAAAGAAGCAAGAAAGATGGATCGTTTCGTTCAATTTGCCGTTGCGGCAGCTGATCAAGCAATCAGTAATGCAGGGCTGAAGCTCGATGAAATGGATCGGGACCGGATTGGCGTATATGTTGGGTCAGGAATCGGCGGGTTAAGTACATTGGTGGAACAGGACCGCATATTACGTGATCGCGGACCGGAGCGTGTTAGTCCAATGCTCGTACCGATGATGATTGCGAACATGGCGGCGGCATCCATCAGCATTCGATACCAGTTAACAGGTCCAACACTAGCGCCGGTTACCGCCTGCTCAATCGGGAATACGGCGATTGGTGAAGCGATGAGGCTCATTCGGCTTGGTATCGCTGATATCGTTATTGCAGGAGGGGCTGAGGCTGCGGTAAATGAACTGTCTCTTGCAAGCTTTGGCAATGCCCAAGCTTTATCTTCACGAAATGATGATCCTAAGGCAGCTAGCCGGCCTTTTGATACAGATCGGGATGGATTTGTGATGTCAGAAGGAGCAGGTATCGTTGTTCTTGAATCTCTCGCTCATGCTCAGAAACGGAATGCTGAGATTTATGGAGAAGTCTTGGGTTATGGAGCGAGCTCCGATGCTTATCATGTCGTGGCCACACATCCTGAAGGGGCAGGGGCGTTTACGGCAATGCGGACGGCTATTGCTGATGCAGGAATCAGCCCATCTGATGTGGATATAATCAGCGCGCATGCAACAAGTACAGGACTTGGCGACCGCTCGGAAGGGCAGGCCATCAGCCGAATGTTTGGCGAGGAGGCCAGCCGGATCGCGGTGACGGCGAACAAGTCCATGTTAGGCCATATGCTTGGTGCAGCGGGCGGCATTGAAGCGATTGCTCTAATACAAAGTCTTCGCGAAGGTATCGTGCCGCCTACGATAAACTTGGAGCAGTTGGATCCAGAATGCGGAATTACCAATGTCTCTTCGCATCTACAATCTGCTCCGCTGCGTATTGGGGTATCCAATTCATTCGGCTTCGGCGGACATAACGCCGTTATTGTCCTCAGCCGGTTCGAGGGTTAATCCGTAACGGGCTAAAGATTTCTGTGCGGCTTCGCGCATTCGAAACTTCATAAAAGGATGGTCAGTCACACGGACACGAAGGCCGAGAAAACGAAGCTTTGACAGAATATATTCCGTTTCATCGCCAAGAAAGGTCAATTTAATCGTATAAGTGTCCGCCTGCTCTTCATAATGAACTTGCTTGTCAAAGCAGGAGAAGGCATAAAGAATACGTGAAAGCTCTTTGTTATATGCCGGAATGATCTCAATTGCTGCGTGCTGCATACGCTTGTCGAGTTGTCTAGCAAGCGTTGCGGCCGCCTGATCAAAAAACTCCGCACTTACAGGTATCTCCTCCACCTGTTGAATGCTCCTCAATTTGGTCGACATCAATGAGCGCGTTCGCCTGTTGTACCATAGAAGATACCACTCCCGTTTCACCATGGAATATTCCAGCTTATACGGAACGCCGGTTTGACGGGGCAAGATTGTCCCGTCCTTGCGGGAATAGAGGAGCTGCATGCCGGATTTGTTCACGATCATCCGCCGAAGTGTCCGCATTAGCGGATGATAGATGGAGGAAGAAACGCTGCCAGCTTTTTCTACAATAATGCCGCGTATACGTTCAGGGTCCTGCAGCTTGTCATCCATACCAAGAATTTGCCGAAGTCTTGCCAGCGTATCGACTTCAAGTGCTGAAGCAGCTTCCGGATGCTCCAGCATTATCAGGAGCCAGCGTCGTTCTTGTGTAGTAACGGCAATGGCACCATGCTCATCAAGCTGTGCCATCATCTTGTAATTGAATATTTTTTCGAACAGGTTCATAATAAGCCGCCAGCTCCTTCCATTCTTTAATCAGCTCTCGGCGTAATGCCGAAGGCTCTAACACCTCACAGCTTGATCCAAAGCTGCGCAGCCAAGGCTTAATCTCCTGTGTGCCATTAACCGTTATCTCGAAGAGGAAAGACTCCTCATCCTGTTCTGTTATTACTCCCCATTGTCCTTGCAGAAGCACCCGTTCTTTGATGAAGTTGCGTTTTGAGCCGAATGGATTAAAAAACCTCACTTTCACTTCTACGGGCCTGCCCATATCGACCAGCCAGCTAAATTGCGTATTCCGCTCAAGCGAGGCTAGCTTCGTCTGATACTCCTCTTCGTTAACTAGAACACTTTCCTCAAGCTGTGTAAGGCCCTCCATCCGGAAGATGGCAACACCAGATCTGCCTGAGCTATAGCCAAGCAAATACCAACGTCCATATTGATGGTCATAGGCAACTTTCAGCGGCAGCATCTCGATCAGCCTGCCTTCGGATTGCCGGGCGAACAGTGGATTTGTATTTTTCGAATGATAGCTTTGATTCGATTTTGGTGTGAAGTAATGGAAGCTCAGCTTCCGTCTTGCTTCAATCGCCTGCATGATCGTATAGAGATGCGCTTCGTCCAGAATACGCGAATGATAATGGTATTTATATAAGAAAAGATCGCTTGCTCCATCTGGCAGCTGCCGCCGTCTCATCGCCTTCTTCAGGCTGTCACGGAGCAGGTATCCTTGAACGGAAGGGACTTGCGTATTCGCCATTACGTCTACAAAAGCATACAAGTCCGATAATTCCTCATCCGTCAGTTCGCTGACAAAATCATTATGCGCGGTATACTTCTGCGGTCTTCCACCTGATAGTCGCCTTATGACGCCAGCCTGCTCCAAATATTTTAGATCGGAACGGATTGTTTTCTCATCTGGCAGGGACAGCTCCTCGGGTATCCCTTCGCTGCAAAGGTCTAATATCTCTAGGGATGTGAGCGACTGCTCCTGTAAAACAGCGATGATGAGGGATAACCGATAGCTCTCGGATTCCTTAAGTGACTTGGAGCGGAACAGGAAAAGCAGCAGCGGATCTGCTGATTCGTAATAGCTCGTCCGGAGCATATCCGACATTGCTTTGTTCGGTTCCTCTGCAGCTTGCTGCTGGACCGACCCGGCAATATCTTTCAGCCGCCGGATCGTCTTATCGAAGGTATGTACAGAGATGCCAAGCCGGTCAGCAAACTGCTGCCGATTATAGGCGCCGCTTGTCAGTACAAGCATGCGGAGGAATTGAATTTCTTTATCAAAGCTTTCTTTTGCCACGTTTCCTAAGGCCCCTTTCGAAAGGAAGAGGATTGATTCTTTTATTGTAACAAGCGATGGAGGAAGAGGATAGAAAAGTTTGAGTGAATGCTTCTGATGAAAGTTTTTTAAGGAAGTAACGGTAAAAACAGTTTCTATCTCTCTGGCAGTACAAGGTACGTTGGATTTTATCCATTAGCTTTGAATCCATTTGTTATTTGAGATCCTCTATGCTGGATTTCATCCAACCTAATCAAGCTTCTTCATGAATTACTCGGATCAAAGAGCGTATTTCACTGTATGGAATCCAACGTAGCAGAGCAAGTGACGTCAGTCTAACCAGCAAGGTGGACGAAATCCAATGTAGCATCAGGGATGGGTGACGCTGTGAAAAGTTTAGGTTTATGCTTTCGAAGAAACTTTTCACAGAAAAACGCTGTGAAAAGTTTCAGCCTGTGCTTTCGAAGAAACTTTTCACAGAAAAACGCTGTGAAAAGTTTCAGCGTATGCTTCCGAAGTGAATTTTCCTATGGAAAATTTTAAGTTTATGCTTTCGAAGTAACTTTTCACAGAAAAACGCTGTGAAAAGTTTTAATCGCCATACTTTTACCATGTTCCGGAAGTGTGATCTGAATGATAATAGGTTTTGTAAAGCAACGACCGGGCCGAACCGGGCTGGGATTTCGATGGATGATCAATCCCGCAGCGCCGGTACAGTCTCTGTACGTGGTGTGCTGTCGGAGTCGGAACGTACTTTACGACAAAGCGGAGGTTCGATTCCTCCATCGTCCTGTTAAGACGATCTTGGTTGAGCCAATACTCGACTTTCACTCGAGTGAATTCAAACATGTAATAATGCAGTTGGCGAAAATGCTCAGCAGGCTCTTATAGCTGCACCAAACACGGAAGCTATGCAGTTCGCGGATACCGATCTGGAGATGCACTGCATCAATGGCTGCTGCACAAAGTGAGTGAGAGCAAGCTAGGCAAGAATGCTTGTTTCGCTGCTGGATGCGTACGCCGGAGAGCAGAACAATATCCGTTCTTAAGCTGGACTCCGCTTCTGGTTAGGGAGCATTTTCACCATAAGCACAAAATCAAGCTAATTGTGTGGTAATTCATTTTAGGAGGTTATCTACCTATGACTACATATATAAACAAGATTACAATTCAAAATGACCAGCGAG
This sequence comes from Paenibacillus sp. J22R56, assembly GCF_056269375.1. Lineage (NCBI taxonomy): Bacteria > Bacillati > Bacillota > Bacilli > Caryophanales > Paenibacillaceae > Paenibacillus > Paenibacillus sp. J22R56. Next base: position 587,693 of record NZ_JBWDNV010000001.1, on the reverse strand, counting down.
GATTGTTATTCAAGGATGGCAGCTATACTCGTCTGCTTGGTCCGGGCAAGCATCGCTTTCCCTTTTTCGCGAAAATGACGGTCTATGTGATGGATGTGACGAAGCCATTTGTGGTACCGGGCAAGGAGCTGGCGTTGTTCCTGCATGACAGTAATTTGATGGAAGAGCTTCTTGTTGTAGATGTCGCTGATGATGAATACGTGCTTCACTATGAAGATAATAGATGCAAGGGCGTCCTAAAGGCAGGGAAACATGCCTTTTGGCAATCCGCAATTACGCATACGTTCACTCGGTTGAACACGCTGGAGATTGAACTGCCAGCAACGCTTAAAGCGGCTGATCTGATGAAGCTGAACGGACTTTACAGCACCCATGAGGTCGCAGGACATGAGAGAGGCTTCTTGTTCTATGATAATGTGCTGCAGCGCGAGCTTGGTCCCGGCAAATACCGGTTCTGGCACACGCCAGTTACCGTATCCGTCCGAACAGTTGATATGCGCCGTCAGCAGCTTGATCTAACCGGTCAAGAAATGATGACAGAGGATAAAGTGACACTGCGGTTAAACTTTGTCAGCCAGTATGTCATGAAAGATCCGCTTAAGGCGATGGAGATTAAAGGATTCGAAGAACAGCTGTATATCCAGCTTCAATTAATACTGCGGGAATATGTAGGGACAATGAAGCTTGACGAGCTGCTTCGTACGAAGCAGGAGATTGGTGCTTTTGTGCTGGAGCGGCTGGCAGTAAGGAGCGGGGAGTATGGTGTTGCGTTCCTAAGTGCAGGGGTGAAGGACATCATTCTGCCGGGCGAAGTGAAGGACATTATGAATACGGTACTTCTAGCGGAGAAAAAAGCGCAGGCTAATCTCATTACCCGCCGAGAGGAAACCGCATCTACGAGAAGCCTGCTGAACACGGCAAAGCTGATGGATGAGAACGCAACGCTGTACCGCTTGAAGGAGCTCGAGTTCTTGGAGAAAATATGCGATAACGTCGGAAGTGTATCATTAACGGGTGGAGGCAATTTAGTTGAGCAGTTAAATCAGCTGCTGGGCGGCAAACGTACAAATTAGGGGGAGTGCGGCATGAATGAATACTATCGGTTGAAGATCGAAGCCGAGCTTGCTCGCATCGAGGAGGAGGAGAATGTCCGTATCCTGTATGCCTGCGAGTCCGGTTCCAGGGCTTGGGGCTTTCCTTCGAAAGACAGTGATTATGACGTTCGTTTCCTCTACGTACGCCCAGTGGAATGGTATTTATCGATCCGGGAGCGCCGGGATGTGATCGAACGTCCGATCAGTGAGATGCTTGATATTAATGGCTGGGATTTACGTAAGGCGCTGGGCTTGTTCAGCAAGTCGAATCCACCTCTCCTGGAATGGCTGCAATCGACGATCCGGTATCGTGAGCCTTACTCAACAGCTGAACGTATACGTACCTTTTCCCAAGCTACCTTTTCACCAAAGTCCTGTATGTTTCATTATCTTCATATGGCAAAGGGCAATTACCGGGAATATTTGCAGGGCGATACGGTACGGGTGAAAAAATATTTCTACGTCCTTCGTCCACTGCTTGCCTGCGGCTGGATTGAGAAATATAACGCAATGCCGCCTATCCTGTTCGATCAGCTTGTTGCTGAGCTGGTGCCCGCTGAAAGCGAGCTGTATCGCATCATTCAAAACCTGCTTGTGCGAAAACGTGCCGGAGAAGAGCTCAGCATGGAGCCACGTATCGAGCAGCTTAATGATTATTTGGAAGCCCAAATCACTTATTACGAGCAGGCAGCCAAAGCATTACATTCAGCTGAAGGTCTAGCGGATGAACAGCTGGATGAGCTGTTCCGGCATGCTTTGCTGGAGGCATGGGGAAAAGTAAGTGTATAATGGTCGTAGAAGAGGAGGGATGCCGGATGCCAAGGGAAATTCGGGAGAGCGAGCTCGCTGCGCTTAAGGAAATCGCAGAAATGCTCAACATGACCAATGATATGGATCAAATGTTGAATGATGTGTTAGCGAAGCTGCTTGAAGTGACTGATTTTACGACAGGCTGGATTTTCTTAATTGATGATGATGTGCCTGGAAATACTTGCGCGGCCCATCATAACCTGCCTCCCGCTTTAACGGTCGGCAATTATGCGCTTATGTGCGGGGAAGACTGCTGGTGTGTGGAGCGTTATCGCCAACTTAAGCTTACCCATGCTGTTAATATTATTGAATGCAAAAGAATTAACTATTCAGTTACTCATCAATTGGGCAGTACGGAAGGTATTACCCATCATGCGACTGTACCACTTAAGGCAGGCAAAGACCGGTTCGGACTGCTGAATGTTGCGCAGGCTGGCAAGGAACAATTCAGCGAGGAAGAGCTTGCTCTGCTGCAGGCTATCGCCCTTCAGATTGGAACAGCGATAAATCGGATTCGTCTGTATCAGGCGCAAGAACAGAATGCGATGCTATATGCAAAGCTTGGAGATGTGATTCAGCAGATTAACGGTGTTCAGGATATTAATCAGCTGCCGATCAAGGCGGTACAATATATTGGAGACGCCTTCGGCTGGCCGAATGTCTCCTTATTTATGTTTGACGGGCAGCAGTTATCACTTAGGGCTTTATATTCTAATGGAAAAGTGACAAAGGAATGGCAGTCACTCGCCACTGAGTCTGCTGGTCTTGTCAGCTTGGCTCTGCGGGACAATCGTTTGGTTACTGAATCGTCTTGTATCGAAGGCGGTTTGTTAAACAGTGTTGGTATTCCGCCTTATCGTTCGGCAGCAGCTATTCCGCTGCGTGTCCGCAGCCGTACGATTGGCGTGATGTTCATCAGCAGTCCGGATCAGCGGCAATTTGATGGGCTTAATGAAGACTTTATGTATTCACTTGGTGACCATTTTACATTAGGTGTAGAGAATTTGCGGGTGTATGAGCATCGGAGCGAGCTTGCCCGCATGGAGGAACGGAACAGGATGGCGCGTGATCTTCATGATTCTGTTGTACAGAAGGTATTCTCTTTATCTTTCCTTGCGAAAGGAGCGGAGACCATCCTTGCTGGGAAGGATCCCGTTGTGCAGAAGTCTCTTCTTGAAATTCAGCAGCTCTCGCAGGAGGCGCTGAAGGAGATGCGCACTCTCATTTGGCAGCTTCATCCGGCAGGCCTCGAGAATGGACTTGTGCCAGCGCTCAAGCAATATGGGCAAGGGCTTAACTTAACGGTTTATGACCGGACGGACGGGGTGAAGGAGCTCCCTCGTGCAATTGAAGAAGCGTTCTGGCGGATCGGTCAGGAAGCCTTAAATAATGTTCGGAAGCATTCCGGGACAGAGACTGCTTATATACGGCTCAATAAGCAGCAGGATGGGGCAGCGGTGCTGGAGGTTAAGGATGAAGGAGCTGGTTTTCAAGTAGATCGGAAAAAAGGACGTCAAACGATGGGGATGCGTTCTATGCGGGAGCGGGCAGAAACGCTTGGCGGCTCCTTAACGATTACAAGCGGCAGAGGGAAAGCAACCATTGTTAGAGCGATTATTCCGCTTGAATCGGTGCAGGCGCATTGCGCAGAAGAGAAGGGAAGCAGCGGTGATTACTTATTATGAAAATCAAAATTTTGCTTGCAGATGATCATCAAATCGTTTTAAAAGGAATCTCATTCTTTCTTTCGATGCAGCCAGATTTCGAATTGGTCGGGGAAGCACATAACGGGCAGGAAGCCGTGGAAAAGGCGGCAGAGCTTCAGCCGGATATCGTCCTAATGGATCTGAATATGCCGATTATGGACGGGATTGAGGCAAGCGCCTTAATTAAGGAGCAGCATCCGCATATCAAAGTGCTGGTGTTGACTAGTTTTTCTGATCAAAGCCATATCGTTCCTGCCCTTCAAACCGGTGCGATCGGCTATATGTTAAAGGATGTGGAGCCAGATCAGCTTGCCGAGGCGATACGAAGCGCCTACAAAGGGAATATCCAGCTGCATCCGGATATATCACGTGCTCTGCTTAGCCGTCCGGAGCCGGAGGCAAGAACGGAGCCGGTCAGACAGCCGATGAAAGACAAATCGCTTGATGCACTGACGCCAAGGGAGCTTGAGGTGCTGGAGCTGCTTACGAAAGGGCAAAGCAATAAGGATATTGCGCAGACGCTTATTGTCGCCGAAAAGACGGTTAAGACGCATGTAAGCAGCATATTAAGCAAGCTGGAATTAACAGATCGTACGCAGGCAGCGCTGTTTGCAGCACCATTGTTTCAAGATAAGGGGCAAATGGCATAAAGGGTCTACGCCAAAAGTCGTAAGACCAGCTCAGAACTATTTTCCGCCTAATTGCCGATGTTGGCAGGGTTAAATCTCTATAAAATAAAGGTAGTTACAAAAAGTTACTGCAAATTATTTTATGGAGGGAATTAAAAAGATGAGTACTGTACTGTTCGTAAAAGCAAATGACCGTGGAGATCAAGCTGTCAGCGTTAAGCTGTATGACGCTTTCTTGGCTAGCTATAAAGCAACTCACCCGCAAGACACTATTATTGAGCTGGACCTGTTCAAACAAGAGCTTCCTTACCTGAATGCTAACCTGATCAACGGTGGCTTCAAAGCAGCTCAAGGCATGGAGCTGACTGCTGAAGAGCAAACAGCTGTAAGCATTGCAGACAAATACCTGGATCAATTTATTGCTGCTGATAAAGTAGTGTTTGGCTTCCCGCTTTGGAACTTCACTGTTCCAGCTGTACTGCACACTTACATTGACTACTTGAACCGTGCAGGCAAAACATTCAAATATACAGCAGAAGGTCCAGTTGGTCTTCAAGGCGACAAAAAAGTTGCTTTGCTGAACGCTCGCGGCGGTGTATATTCTGAAGGTCCATTTGCTGCAGCAGAAATGTCCCTTAACTATGTTAAGAACATCATGGGCTTCTTCGGCGTAACGAACTTAGAAACGGTTATCGTTGAAGGGCATAACCAATTCAGCGACAAAGCAGAAGCGATTATTGCTGAAGGCGTAGCAAAAGCTGAGCAAGTGGCAGTAGGCTTCTAATTTTATCAATATGTGTAAATAAATGAATATAAAGTCCCGTATTTGCCTTGAGAAAAGGGTGGAATACGGGACTTTTTTCTTGGTTTACGACAAATTTTGACAAATCTATTGGTGCGGAAGTACAATAGGACTCTAGTGTACAACATGATGCATTTGACGGAGATGGTAGCAGATGGACAGACAGTTTTTTGCGGAGATGAGAAAGATCAGCCATGAGGACGAGCTTAGATCTAAACTGCTGATGCATGGTGTGAAGCGGATTCTGGAGGAGAAGCAGGAGAAGCGGAAGCGGGGCTTGTTCGGTTTTATAAGAAGAAAAGAAGAGAAGCATCTTATCTAAGATGTTTATATGATGCAGCCAGGCATAGATGCCTGGCTTATTTTTTTATTGGTGACGATGGGTGGTTTTTTGACGGTATATACTAGGCGAGCAGTTTAGAAATCTTTTGAATTGCTTATTAAATGTGCTGAGGGAAGGAAAACCGCTTTCCTCACTAATTTCAAGGATACTCAGATTACTGTTAACGAGAAGATCCATGGCTGCATGGACTCGAATTCGGCTGAGAAATACATGGGGAGTTAAGCCGGTAAGCTGCCGGAACAAAGTATGGAAAGAGGATCTCTTTAAGCCCGATGCTTCCAGCGCTTGCTCAGTCGTAATAGGTTCTTGATATTGAGCTAAAAAGACTTGTACGCCCTTTAGCGCAGACGCCATATCCGAGGCACGGCGATGGTCAGAATATTCGGGAACACGCAAGTTGTATATATCGCAAACCGTGATCAGAATTTGAATAAAAGAGGCATATTGCTTGGCTCTCCATCCCGGCAGCTGCTGATCGGAGGCCGTTAGAGCTTCGGCGATGCAACCGCGAATGGCTAAAGCAGCTTCTGTACTGGCATCGATGCAAGGAGACATCGTATCCACCCAGGAATAAAAAGGAACAATCAGCAAATCTCCATCGGGCACGTTCCTTACGGCAGAACTATGGAATAGAAGCATCTGACAATCATAACTTTCTCCTTCATAACTGAAGCACCAATGCGGCTCGAAAGGGCGCAGCAGAAATACATCCCCTTCTTTTCCTTCATATTCTCTGGAACCAATCCGGTACTTCACGCGATTTCTCGTAATGACGCCTATCTCCAGACAATCATGAATATGAAGCTCATGTTGTGTCCAAGCCCCGGTAAATGAACTGAAGGAAAAGGGCTGCTCAAGCCTGATGGATTCGAAAAACATAATAAGTTCCCCTTTTTAAGGCAGCATCGATAATTCACTTCACTATAGCATATTTGAATTTTGCCAGGCTGGACAAAATGAGGAGTTTCGAGCAGGGTTTGGCAAGACCGCCCGCTTCCTCGTGACTATACTGTATTTTGAGAACAGGTACAGGAGGTCATTATATTGCGTTTTTATATTATCGGATCAGGTGTAATTGCGAGGACACATGTTCAGGCCATTTATAGCATGAAAGGCAGTATGAATTCTATAGCTTTGAGAATAGCGGACGTTAATCCTGAGGCTCTGAAAGCTTTTATTCAAGAGTATCCAGAGGCGGAGCCGTATACGGATCCGGAAGTTATGCTTGCCGAGCCTTCACTGCCGGATGACATCGTTATTATTGCAACTCCTCCGTTTACGCACAAGAATCTTGTCCTGCAGGCATTGGCATCGGGAAGACATGTACTGTGCGAGAAGCCGCTTGCGATGAATGTAGAGGAAGCGGAGGAAATGACAGCAGCTGCAGAGCAGGCAGGCGTTCTTCTAGCATGCTGCAGCATGCGCTTTTTGGGCAGTGAAATCATTAAGAAAGTAAGAGGGCTTTTGCAGGACGGGAAAATTGGGGAGTTGTACCAGGTCAGCTTTATTCAGAAAGTAAGAAGGGGGCGTTCCGGAATTGAATACCAGGCGCAAAGCAGGTGGTTTTTGGACCGCAGCAGGGCTGGAGGAGGAACACTGTTTGATTGGGGACCATATGATTTTGCTTTGTTAAATGAACTTCTGCAGTGGAAGACCATTGAGGTTAAGGGAGCATGGGCAGCTGCGCCTCGAACTCAGGCCGACCCGAAGGTCTTGATGGACGTGGAGTTCCATGTAGGTGCCAGCATAAAAGCAGCCTGTCCATACGGAGAGTCTTATTGGATCAACTATGAGCGTTCATCCTGCACCCATGGGGAAGAGATGAAGCTTTTACAGCTAGAGGGCACAAAAGGGGCGATCAGCTTTTCTCCTTATTGGGGAGGCAATGAAATTCGCTTGACGGTCGATCGGGATGGTCAGCCTGTGGAAACAATCATCACTGTAGAAGAGAGCACTCCGATTGATCCGATGCATAAGCCGATTATTTTCTTCACGAAGGCAGTATTAGGACAGGAATCGCCAGCTCTATTGCAGTCTGAAGCGTTGTTTGTATACAAGGTGATGAACAGTTTATACGAAGCAGCTTTAAACGGAGGAAATGCCATCATTAAACGATAAGGAGAGTATTTAAATGAATATCTTTGGAATTTCTACTAATCTTTTTGGCTGGAGCGAAAAGTACAAAACAGAAGGTAAAGTGTGGAGATTGGAGCAAGTCTTTCGCGAATGTGAGGAATCCGGTTTCAATGCTGTTGAGGGAGTGCCTACAAGAGAGATTTTGGAAGCTATAAAAGGAACCTCGCTCCGAGTATCCTCAGGGTATGTTGGTGTTGAACTGCATAAGCCCATGGAGGAACTCAGGCTAGAATCGGTTCGGTCAGCCGCAAAGCTGCTGTCGGCCGCGGGAGCTCGTGATCTAATTGTCAATGCCGATCCGAAAGGAAGCTGGGCAAATCCGGAGCTAAAAACAGAGGATGAGTTGAAACGTCAAGGCGAAAATTTGAGCTTTATAGCTGAGCTTGCAAGAAATTATGGGCTGAGGACTTCATTCCACAACCATGCGGAAACCTATCCGTTATGCATGGGCGACCTTCGATCGGTTATCGAATATGCATCTGATGATGTTCTCTTATGCGTGGACACGGCTTGGGCGCATGCTTCGGGCATTAATCCCGTTGAATGGATTCGCAACTATCATGACAGAATAGGTTCCTTGCATATAAGAAACGCCTTTGGTTCGGTTCCTACCGAAGATTTGCTCGAAGGAGAGCTTTCTATTCCTGAGATTGTCGCTGCGCTCAATGAAATAAGTTACGAGGGATGGTTGACCCTTGAATTATGGCATCGCGAGGACACTCATGCAGTAAGAAGCATGAAGGAGGATTCGCAGCGTTCGATCAAGCTGCTGCGTCAGTGCATAAGCAGGAGTCGGAATTTGGCCAGCCGCAAATTTAGCTGAATTGAAAGGCATTTCAAGTAATGATTCGGAATTGCTTTGCACGCGTGCCATCGTGGAGAAGCATCGTAGTATTATAGAGCGAACAAACTTGTCGCAGGACCAGAAGAACATCTATACAACGGAAGTCGCATAAACTGCGGCTTTTTATTTTTTGTATAGATGTTATTGTCGTTTGCTCAAGCCAAGAACATCTTACAAAGCCATATACATAACCGTGAGCCACAAAAATAAATAACCGGTTCATTTTGGAACGAAACCCCATATTAAAAAACTTTAACGAGCTAATCCCCTTATGTAAAGTCGCATTAGAGTAACGCCATAATTCGATAAATAGTAAACCTTATATCCCCTTTCCTAAATTAATTATAGGATTACATTCAAAAATAAAATATATTACTTTTAAATTAATCTTTTTTATTCATTAATATGCTTATTTATTTGATTTTTTTTCTTTTTAGGAGAAAAAAGGATTAATAAAAGAATATTTATTTTTCAGGTTTGCAATCGAATTGGTAACTTTTATTGGCTGACTTGCCCAGTAGAAAGTCTTTAGTATAAAAGTGCCAAACAAAACTTGATCTGGCAGCTTATACTCGCACAAACACATACTGGGAGGAATACATACATGACTAAAAAAACAATTTTTAAAAAAGGGATTATCACTCTTGCCGGCGTCATTGCATTATCCGGAGTTGTACAAGCACCTGCATTTGGAGTAACTACTCCTAAAGTCGAAGCAGCATCTACTGTCCAGAGCACGCAGCTCAGTAAATTGATTACAAAAGGCAAAACTCAGCTTGGTGTCAAATGGCGCAGCGGCGTACAAAAGGCCGGCTACGGTTTTGACTGCTCAAACTTTACTTCCTGGGTATACAGCAGCACGCTCGGAATCAAGTTCTCCAGCGCTTCGCGCACACAACGTTACAGCAGCAGCATCGGCAAGCAAGTCATCCTAGATTCCAAAAATAAATATAAAAATTTAAAGGTTGGAGATCTGCTGTTCTTTAAAAACTCGGCTGATCCCGGTGACGGAACATTAAACCGCTCGACAAGTGGAGGCGGTGGTCACGTCGGAATTTATGCTGGCGTCGTAAATGGCAAGCATTATGTCCTTCAGTGCGGCGGTGGACGAGCAAAGGTAACCTACGAGCCAATGGAAGGCACATGGTTTGCATCTTCACTGGTTTACGCGAAAAGAATTGTGAATTAATACTGGAAAACGACAAGAACATATATACAAAGGAAGTCGCATAAACTGCGGCTTTTTTTGTGTATATGTTTTTTTTGTCGTCTGCCCATCAGTTTTTTGCGGTCGCCTGGCTCTGCACGAGCTATTTATATTCTGTTTATATAACTGTTTTAATCTATACAACATCATCAGAAATATTGTGGATCATAGATAAATTTACGAAATGAGGAAATTTAATATGAAAAATATACTAATTAGCGGGGCTAGTTTCGCGGGCCTCTCAACAGCTTACTGGATGAAGAAGTTGGGCTATAACGTCACCGTTGTTGAGATCGCCAAAGGTCTCAAAAAAGGCGGCACTCCTGTAAATATCCGCGGAAATACGATCGACATCGTAAAGCGTATGGGGCTGTTCGACCAAATCCAGTCGAATAGAATAATCATGGAATCGATGGAATTCAAAAATTCCGATGATGTAACTGAAAGATTAGAGATCATTCAAAATGACAGTGAGCAGCCCGCGGAAGATGAATACGAAATCGAGCGAAATGTATTGCTGAATATGATGTTCGAAGCAGTCAAAGATGATGTCGAGTTTCTTTTCGGCGAAAGCATAACATCGTTGAAGGAAGAAAGTAATGGCGTCGACGTAGCTTTCAAAGGGGGGCAAAAGCGCTCGTTTGACCTCGTATTTGGCTGCGATGGTATTCAATCGGCAGTCAGAAAATATTGCTTTGGTGAGGAGGAGGGATTTTCACATTTCCTTAAAACTTATTTCTCTATTACGATCGTGAATAAGTCGTTGATCCGGGAGAATACAACACAGATGTACAATGAGTCGGGCAAGGCAGTCTTCCTGAACGCCTACAACAATAAAACCGATATCGTCCTCTGTTTCTATTCGGAGAAGGAAATCCCTTACGACTACCGAAACGAAGAACAGCAGCGGAATATCATTTTGGATCAGTTTTCAGGGGTAGGCTGGCGAACGCCGGAATTGCTGGAAGAAGTGAAGAACTCGAAAACCTTTTACTTTGACAAGCTGTGCCAAATGAAAATGCCGTCATGGACAAAAGGCAGAGTAGCGCTAGTTGGTGATGCTGGATACTGCGCCTCTCCGGCTGCTGGTATGGGAGGATCGCTGGCAATAGATGGAGCGGCCGCCTTGGCTGATGCTTTTCAAAAATGCGATGGTGATTTTGAACTTGCGTTCCAAGAATACAATACGATTTTCCGTCCTTTCATCGAGGAGGTGCAAGCGAGCGCAGCAAAATTTGGCGTAGAGTTTCTTGTCCCACGAACGGAAGAAGCCATTCGCGAAAGAAATTCGCAACCACCATCCGACATTGGACATACCTAAGCAAACGGAGAATGATATTTGAATAGCCAAACGAAACAAAGCTGCCGGTCGCATGATCGGCAGCTTTATTTTGTTAATGTACATATTAATGCAACAAATTAGGAAACGATTATTAGTGGAGAATAATAAAACGGCAGCTGATCACAGGAACAGCAGCCGTTTCGGAGGCGTCCTACATAAACGGTGTATCAAACTCGTCGTTGAATTCTTCCGTTAGCACGTCGACCGGCACCGTCTGCTCCTCGTCCGGTCTATCTAGCGGATGAATTCTTGCCGTACCGGCTCCTAGGTTAACATGCTCGATAAACACAGGAACACCAAAGTAAGACACGATTAACATTTCTGGAGAATCGGCGATCTCCTTCGCTCTATACGCTTCCACGATGTCATCACCTCATATAAAGTGTTTACAGAGCCTCTGTTGTTTATCCGCGTGCCTGAATAGAACTGACCACTGGCTTGATATCATCAACACAATGGAGGGATAGTTTGCAGGAACGGTTTCCCTGTACAATAATGGAAGGGAAACCTTTAGTAGAGGATGAGAAATTATGGACTTCACACCGCTGTCCCGGTTTATCGATCGCATCACCGTCTGGCGCATTCCGTGGGCGGAAGTGCTTGTTATGCATCGCAATGAGACGGTTTTCCGCTACCGGGCGGGATACGCCGATCTGGAAGCGAAGACCCCGATTGACGAGGATAGTATTATTTACCTCTATTCGCTTACGAAATTACTGACATGCACGGCTGCACTTCAACTGGTTGAAAAGGGAGCGATTCTGCTCGGCGATCCTATCTCCTCCTATCTGCCAGAGTTCACTGAAATGATGGTGCAAAAGAAGCAGTCGGACGATGGAGATACAACAGAGTTGTCGGAGCGTCCAATCACGATTCGCGACCTGTTCACAATGACTGCCGGCTTCTCCTACGACATTGCGTCCCCTTCCATACGGGAGGCAGTGGAACGCACGAACGGCAGGTTGGCGACCCGCGAATTTGCTGTAGCCCTCGCCAAGGAGCCGCTGCTGTTCGAGCCGGGGACCCGGTGGAACTACAGTCTGTGCCATGACGTTCTTGCAGCACTTGTTGAGGAGGTCGATGGAAGGCGGTTCAGTTCATACGTGCACGAAGAAATTACTGGACCGCTAGGTATGCTCGATACTTGCTTCAACCTGTCAGAAGCGCAACAAAGCCGTCTTGTTCCGCAATATGAATACAATGATGAGCTTGGCAAGGCCGTTCGTATGGACGGGGACTGGTACCGCATCGGTACAGAATTCGAGAGCGGCGGGGCCGGCTTACTGTCAACCGTAAGCGATTATTCGCTTTTCCTGAACATGTTGACCAATCGAGGTACAAGCCCGGAAGGCGTGTGTATCTTGTCAACTGCCAGCGTTGATCTGATGAGGACTGACCATCTGACCGAGAACACGCGAAGCGACTATAACTGGGAGCATCACGCCGGTTATGGTTATGGGCTTGGCGTAAGAACCCATATTTCTAAAGCGGGCAGCGGCTCCCTGTCACCGCTCGGCGAATTCGGCTGGAGCGGGGCGGCCGGCTGCTTCGCGATCATCGATCCCGATTCGCAGTTGACCGTCATGTATGCGCAGCATTTGGTGAACAATCAGGAGCCCTACGTACATCCTCGATTAAAAAACATCGTGTACTCGTGTTTGTCATAAGGCAGCCGGACAGTCAGAGGTAATATGTTAGCAAGGAACGATAGTTTAGAAACATAAAAATGGCAGCTGATCTGAGGATCTGCTGCCATTTCTATGTTTCCACCGTCCTCGGCGTCGCGGGGATTCTGACAGAGTTCAAATCCCCGTACGATACTTACGTTCGCTGGAGGAATCCTGTTTCGTACGGCTCTTGTTCTTCTCATCCTGCTGCCCGATGGTCTGGTCCTCGCCCGGGATCGGATCAACCGTACGCTCGCTGGCGAACCTGTCGAACAAGCTTTCTTTTTCCGTCGGAATGCCCTCCGGATTATCGCGCTTGCCTTGCTGCTGTCGTCGGCGGTCGGCGCTTCGTTCGAATGGCTTCATCGCTGTCACCTCACAAGTAGATTGTATATCTACTTACCCATATTCCCGTCTACCTTAAACCTTGTGAAATTGCGAAATTTGCTGTTAGATGAAATTAATGAAAAGCGCGAGGGTGATAATCATGAATCAATTAGAAGCTGCAAACTGCATTCAGTGAAGCGATGTCAGTTTTATTAAAGCAGTTAGCAGAAACAAGTAAGGATGAGGGAATCCAAGACTATAGTAAGGCAATCCTATTTTACTCAGATAAATTGGATCAGATATGGGATTGAAGTTAAAAAGACGTGAAACGGAGAAAAAAACTTGGAGCTTTCGGAGCGGGAGCGCTCGCCTTTGTTCCTGTATTTTAACTGTGAAAGTTAAATACAAGTGTATTCAAAAACAACAGCGGCCGAAGCCCGGAGCTTTATTACAGTGTCCATAGGCTTGTTCATGAAGAGTATTTAACTGTGATATCTTCCAACTCAGAACAACCACAGTTAAATGAAGTCCATTATTGGCTCATTAGAATCAAGCGCTTACATAGCTCACGTGCTAGAATGAAGGAAGAGATTCCTTATTTCATCAAGCATGGAGAGGGTGTAATTATGGTACGTATCGGTATCGTTGGATTAGGAAATATGGGAACGGGGCATGCCCGTTATTTGATTACAGGAGGCGTCAAAGGAGCTGAGTTGACGGCAGTATCCGATGTTCGTCCGGAGCGTTTGGCAGAAGTGAAGGAAGAATGGGGCGATCATATTCAAGGCTTCCTCAGCCCGCAGGAACTGTTCGAGTCCGGAGCGGTAGACGGCGTCATTATTTGCACACCACATTATGATCATCCAGAGCAGGCGATCGCAGCATTAAACGCAGGTCTTCATGTATTGATCGAGAAGCCGGCTGGTGTGTACACACGTGCGGTTCGCGAAATGAATGAAGCAGCAGCGCAAAGCGGCAAAGTCTTCAGCATCATGTACAATCAGCGTACGAATCCGCTGTATGCGAAGCTTAAAGAGCTGATTGCATCCGGTGAACTAGGCGAAGTGCGCCGTACAAACTGGATTATTACAGACTGGTACCGTTCGCAAAGCTACTATAACTCTGGCGGCTGGCGTGCAACTTGGGCCGGCGAAGGCGGCGGCGTCCTTATTAACCAAGATCCACATCAGCTCGATCTGTGGCAATGGACAACAGGTCTTATGCCAAAACGCGTCCGTGCGTTCTGCCAATTCGGCAAGCACCGTGATATTGAAGTGGAGAATGATGTTACGGCTTACGTTGAATATGAGAACGGTGCTACTGGCGTATTCGTAACTTCTACGTTCGAGGCGCCGGGTACAAACCGGTTCGAAATTTCGGGCGACCGCGGCAAAATCGTTATCGAAGATAATAAACTAACCTTCCATCGTCTGCGTGTATCGGAGACGGAATTTAATAATACCTTCACGGGCGGCTTTGGCTCACCGGAATGCTGGAAGTTCGATATTCCAATTAGCAACGGCGGCGGCAGCCATATGGAAATTACCCAAAACTGGGCAGATGCGATTAACAAAGGAACAGCACTTATTGCTCCTGGCGAAGAGGGAATTAAAGGCCTGATGATCTCGAACGCGATGCTGCTCTCTACTTGGACAGACAGCTGGGTAGATCTGCCGATTGACGAAGAGTTGTTCTATAACAAGCTGCAAGAGCAAATCGCGAAATCCGAATCGAAGAAAAATGCAAATGAATACCATACGCTTGATGTTACAGGTACTCATTAATCAGGAGGTCAAATCATGTCTTCATCTAATGGAATGAATTATGCGCCGCAAGGTAAACCACGTCCTGTTGTTACACAAGGCGAGTTCATCTTCGCTGCGATGTCGCTTGACCACGGACATATATATGGCATGTGTAACGGCCTTCGCGAAGCGGGCGGTACTCTGAAATGGGTCTACGATCCAGATCCTGCTAAGGTAGAAGTATTCTGCCGTACGTATCCGGAGGTGCAAGTAGCGTTTTCTCAGGAACAAATCCTGCAGGATAATGAAGTCATGCTGGTGGCTGCGGCGGCAGTAACGAACGAGCGCGGACCGCTTGGTGTGAAAGTCATGCAGCACGGCAAGCATTATTTCACAGATAAAGCACCGTTCACAACGCTTGATCAATTGGCCGATGCCAAGAAGACAGCTGCAGAGACAGCTAAAAAATATTCGGTCTATTACAGTGAACGTCTGCATGTTGAAAGCGCTGAATTTGCAGGACAGCTTATTAAAGACGGTGCAATTGGCCGTGTGCTGCAAGTTATTGGATTAGGGCCACACCGCCTGAATGCGCATATGCGTCCGGATTGGTTTTTCAAAAAAGAACAGTACGGCGGTATCCTGTGTGATATCGGCAGTCATCAGATTGAGCAATTCCTGTATTATGCCGGCTGCAAAGACGCTACAGTCCAGCACAGCAAAGTAGCTAACTATAATAATAAGCAATACCCAGAGCTTGAGGATTATGGGGATGCTAACCTTATCGGAGATAACGGGGCTACGAACTACTTCCGTGTTGACTGGTTTACACCAGATGGCTTGTCTACCTGGGGTGATGGCAGAACAATGATTCTTGGTACCAACGGTTATATCGAACTCCGCAAATACGTGGATATCGCGAGAAGTAACACGGGAGACCATCTGTTCCTGGTAAATGGCGAAGGTGAACATAAGATTGAAGTGAAGGACCAAGTAGGCTTCCCTTACTTTGGAGCACTCATTCTTGATATATTGAACGGAACGGATCTGGCAATGCCGCAGGAGCATACATTCAAAGCAGCCGAACTATGCCTTGAGGCGCAAAGACAAGCTATACGGGTCGAATAGAACAACCATTAGCGAAAGAGGGTTCTTATATGAAACTGTCTATCTTCACAGTCGCAACACCTGAGCTGACGCCGGAGGAATTAGTAAGCGTTGCACGCGAAGCCGGAATTGATGGTATTGAATGGCGATATAAAGAAGCGCCAGAAAATGCAGCAGAGCAAAAGCCATCCTTCTGGGGCAACAACCTGTGTACACTGCTTCCTTCAGGAGGCGAAGCGATGGTTGATCGTTTCCGTGAAGCAGCAGCTTCGCAGGGCTTAAGCTCGATCAGCGTAACGCCTTATTTGACAGCTGGTGATTTGGAAGCAACCGAAGATGTGCTTCGTGCGGCTAAGCGTATGGGTGCGAAGTTTATCCGCCTTGGTGTTCCTGGTTATGACCGTTCCCGATCTTTTGGTGAGCTGTTCACGCTGACTCGTCAATATTTGAAGGATTCGGAAGCCCTTTGTCGTCAGTACGGCATTAAAGGCTTGGTCGAGACTCATCATCAGACGATTGCGCCAAGCGCATCGGCAGCTTACCGCTTGGTAGAAGGGCTTGATCCTTCCTTTATCGGCGTCTTATTTGATCCGGGCAACATGGTGCATGAAGGGTTCGAGAACTACCGGATGGGAATGGAGCTTCTTGGTCCTTACCTTGCACATGTACATGTTAAAAATGCAGGTTTCGTAACAGACGGAATAGCCGAGGACGGAAGCACACGCTGGAAGTCGGAATGGAGCGGTGTTAAGGAAGGCGTCGTGCCTTGGAAACAGGTTATCGCCGATCTGAAGGCAGTAGGTTACGACGGTTACCTTGGTGTAGAAGACTTTAGCGGACAGTTCCCGGAAACGCAGCAAATGCTAAAACATTTTGTCCAATATATGCAAGAGCTGCTGCAAGCCGAGGCTTAATATGCTGGATTTGCATTACTGGTCGGACCAGCCGATGGAGCCGTTTTTTCACTCACATATGTTCTACGAGGTTTATTATTTCCACGGTGGCAAATGCAACTATTTGATCGGCGACCAGATTTATGAGCTTGCCCCAGGTGATCTGATTATTATGTACGGCATGACGCTTCATTGCGCCAAGACAGACCCAACGGTTGAATATATCCGTTCGATTATTCATTTTGAGCCAACTATGCTCCAGCCTTATCTCGAACTGCCTCATGCTCGGAATGTTCTTCAGCCGTTTCAACAGCTCAACAATTACAGGCTGCGGCTGCGGGGTGAGGATAAGGCAGAGGTTGAGCGAATTCTGGCAAGGATGAATGAATATCAGAAGCGCGGGGATACGATTGGTGAAAATCGGCTGCGACTGGCGTTTGTTGATTTGCTGTACTTCATTCTCGATCTCTGTGAGCAGCCGCTTCTTCATCGGAACAGACAGGAATACAGCTCCGAGAAGGAAGCGACCGTACAACGAATTATTTCGGTGCTGGAGGAGCGTTATACCGAGGATATTAATATGGAACAGCTGGAGGAACAGCTTCATCTTAGTAAGTCGTATCTATCCAAGCTGTTTAAGGAAGTCACCGGTGTAACGATCTTTCATTTTATTTATAGAAGGCGAATTAACGAAGCCAAAATCTTATTCCTCATGCAGCCTGAACTAACGGTTACGGAGGTGTGTTTCCGTCTTGGCTTCAAGCATCTGGCCCATTTCAGCCGGCTGTTCAAGCAGTATGCGGGCATGACACCTGAACAGTTCCGGAAGCGGGAACCGATTTTGTGAATGTGAAAAATCTCTGGCGTTGTTGCCTCTTCGTGAGAGTACAACGACATAAAAATGAAAAAGAACCTTGATAAATCAAGGTTCTTTTTTATTTTTATGTATTGTAGAATGCGTTCTACGTAGACTCGATCCGATGACAACCAATTTAGCCGTAATAGGTGATTTGAAAGAAAGGGGTCAGTGTGAAGTTGAGCTTTTTAACCCCGGACCAACGTGACCTTAAACACACTTCCTAATTCGGAACTCGTCTCCAGTTCAACGGTCCCCTCGAAAAATGCAAGCAAATGGCGGACAATCGAAAGACCAAGCCCCGCCCCGCCATTCCTACGTGCCCGTGACGAGTCGATTCGATAAAACCGCTCAAAAACCAGTTCCCTGGACGGAGGGGATATTCCCTTCCCCGTGTCTGAAACCCGAACCGCAATTCGTCCATTTTCATGCAAAACCTGCAGCGTAACGTTCCCATTTGGCCGATTATACCGGATGGCGTTGTCCAACAGGTTTCGAAAGACCAGGAATAAGAAGCTTTCTTCCCCCTTAACCAAAGCAGTGCAGGGCTCCATTAGATGAAGCGTCACCCCGTATTTGACTGCCATCGGTTCCATAAATGATTTTGCATCTGCGAGAATGTTGGCTAGCTCTATAACCTTGTGCTCACTTTGCGTCTGATCGTACGTGCCGTCAGCCAGCAGCAGCAAATCCTCCGTTAATGACTCTAGTCGTGAAAGCGTTCGTTCCGTTGTCGCCCTGTAATCTCTCCAATCGCTTGGATCAATGCCATCGCCATCGCCAGCCACTTCAAGATTCGTGCGCAGAATGGAGAGCGGCGTTCTTAATTCATGCGCAGCCGCGGAAACGAAACGAGCCTGTTGTTTAAAAGAGTGTTCCAGCCCATCCATCATCGTATTAAATACGACCCCGAGCTTCTTCAATTCGTCATGTAGCTGGTCAATTTCGAGACGTTTATGCAGGGTGGTTGCCGTTATTCCAGCGGCTGTTTCGCTCATCCGTTTCACAGGCTTCAGGATAATCACGGCGAGCCAGTGCGAACTGAGAATCATGCCTGTTAGAACGACAACTAAGCTTATGATTCGCCCCTGCAACTCGGATACAATTTTGAAAACGGAGAAAAAAGACTCTATAGCCACATATAAAGTAATCAATATCGCCAAAAAAAGAATAGAAAACAGCGTTACTCTTGCACGCAGCGAAAGCCGGTTCCATGGTTTCATGTCGTGCCCTCTTTCTTTGCAGGTGTGCGTAGAGCCCATTTATACCCATAACCTTGAACGGTCTGAATATAACGATCTCCTGCCTCTGGATCATGATACGAGAGCTTTCTGCGCAAGGAATTGATGTGAACCCGGACCGTTGAGGAAAGGGGATCCGCATGGATATCCCAAACATGTTCGAGAAGCCGTTCTGACGAAATGACCTCGCCGGGATGCAACATCAGATATTCGAGCAATCCGAATTCTTTTTTCGTCAATGAAATTAGAGCATTCTCGAACCAGACTTCCCTTGTCTTCGAATCAAGGGTGAGCTGATCGAACTGCAGAATGGTGCTTTTCACCGACGAGCTCCGGCGAAGGAGCGCCCGGATGCGGGCAAGCAATTCATTAAACACAAAGGGTTTACGGAGGTAGTCATCCGCGCCCGAATCGAGCCCTTCTTCTACTTCATCCGGATGGCTGCGCGCTGTCAGCATGAGAATAAAAACATCGTTGTTGTGCGAGGACTGGCGAATTCGTTGACAAAGTGAAATGCCATCCAGCTCCGGAAGATTGATATCGAGGAGAATCACGTCATAATCATTGGTATCCGCGAGCTCCCACCCGGTTAGTCCGTCAACAGCGATGTCCACTGCGTAACCTTCCCGCCTTAAACCCTTGGCTAATGCACGTGAAAGATCCTCCTCATCTTCAACAATGAGGATTCGCATAGTACCACTCCTTCCTTCCAAGACAATGAGAATAGATTATCACACATTTTTTCGCGAAACGAGGAAAATCATGAAGTCTTTCGGAGCTTCACTTACTTAACAAGGATTTAACAGCTCGACCTTTATAATCAAAGCAAATCTTCTTTTGGCATGGAGGATGTTTAACGGAATTAAAAAGAAGGAGGAGTTCTTTTGTTAATTGAGGTGGTGTCAGCTGGACCAGGATGTTCAATCTGTCAAAAAGCTCTAAAACTAGTTAAGCAAGTAGCGGTGGAATTTCCGCAAATCGAGATTCAGGAATTACATGTGGTCGAGCAGTTTGAACGTCTCCAGGAACTGAACATTTTCGGCGCCGGAGCGATTCTCATCAATGGGGAAGCGGAATTTGCAACTTTGCCCTCACTGCCTAAGCTTCGTGAACGTGTGTGTGAATTACTTAATCGATAAATCCACTAGATAAAAGGAGAAACAAATGGAAGAATTATATCATTTTACGATCACGGGCGTTGTTTCCGCCTCTACTTACATCCTTGTGTTCGTCGTCGGAATCGTGAGCGCGGTATTGCCATGTTATATGCCTGTGCTTGCTATGTTTGCGAGTTATGTGCAGAAAGGAGCTGCCGGTGATAAAAGAAAAGCCATTCGGATCACGATCAACTTTATCTTGGGTATGGTTGTCACTTCAGTATTGATTGGTTTGATCTTTGCATTGCTCGGCCAGCAGTTCATGCCCTCTGTTGAGAAATATCGTTTGCTAACCTGGGTTCCGCCACTTTTTGACATATTGGCCGGGCTACAGTTGCTTGGCGTCATTTCATTCGCAATGCCTGCATTCCAAAAGCCGCTCAGCCGGCCAGAACTTCCGCAAAACAACATGGCCGCTTTCAAGCTAGGAATTCCTTATGGACTTGTCATTTCACCCTGTGCAATCCCAATCTTTTTTGCGCTGATCAGCTATATAGCACTTCAGGGAAATCCGATTCACGGAGCATTACTCATGACGACCTATTCGTTAGGGAAAGGCGTAATCCTCGTTGCCGTTGGCGTCTTTTCCATTTCCATTCTTAGCAAATTAGCCAAATGGGGCGGTACTGTAAGAAAAGTTGCCGGTTACCTCTCAATCGTAATCGGTATCGCATTTCTGTTTATTGGCATTATGAAATAATGGCCTTAGCGAGAAACAGGAGAATACATTTATATAGTTGGAGGAGAATCATTCATGTCATTAAATCAAGAGCTAGAAGAAATGAAACAACACTTTATCGCCCATTCGCCCGCAGAAGTCCAGGCCAAGATGTTCCGTTCGATCCGGGAGCAGATCGAGTCGGGAATGCAGTATGGTCTGCAGGAAGGGCAGAAGGCGAAAGATTTTACGCTGAAAAACTCGATGGGCATTCCCGTTCACTTGTACGACGAACTGGCCAAAGGACCTGTCGTTCTCACCTTCTACCGCGGCGGCTGGTGCCCTTACTGCAACTCGCAGCTCCGGGCGTATCAGACAGTGCTGCCGGAGATTGAAGCGCTAGGTGCTAGGCTCATCGCGGTGAGCCCACAAAGCCCAGACAATACGCTTTCCCATCAAGAGAAGGAAGAACTACAGTTCCAGGTACTGAGCGATACGAACGGTCTGGTAGCAGCGTTTTACAATATTTTGTACGACGTACCGCCGTACATTCAGGAGATGAAGACGAACCTATTCAAGCTGAATCTGGCCGAATACAACGCGACCGAGCGGTGGATACTCCCCATTCCTTCCACCTTCATGATCGACGAGTCCGGCATTATCCGTTCCGCGTACGTCAACCCGGATTTTATGAAGCGCTTGGAGCCGGAGGATATTCTGGATGAGTTAAGGAAGTTGTGAGCTGCCATCCGCACGACTCAAGTCCAAGACCCATGCGTTGACGACGCATGGGTGGGCTTGTTTAAATCAAACTTTTGTTTACCGAGACTACGTTAATGGATTCCAATTTCATCTGGAGATAGAAGAGGAAAATGTCAGGTTAATGGTGAAAAATTGTAGACATGTAGATAAGCTGCTGAACAAGCATGATGAAATGGAGCAAGCACTTCATCGATTGGATCAATTCTTAGATGAGCGGGCACTGAAAGCAAACCAAGCTGAGACTGTTGAGAAGCACTCTCTTTAATAATAGAAAGTGGCATCCATCTTAGATGCAGTTTTCTTGCAATTCTGGGAGAAGATATTTGATTGGTTATGAATAAAGTTAACAATGAGATTAATTCCTCGTATCCTCAATTCGATCGCTGACACCTCAGAGCATATATACATTCTGCTATTCCTCCTCCTCCTAGAGAAGAGTACAACGACATAATAATCCCGATTTAGAACCTCGATATATCAAGGCTCTTTTTCATTTGTACAGATTTTCTTGTCGTTTTATTTTGGATGTGAAAATCCCATTTTAATGGACTGGCCACAAAAAATACAATGGGAGGGTTCAGACCCCTTTTTTATATTAAGCTCAGGCAGTTTGGCGTGAATTTTCCCATTATATAAATTCTCAATAAAGGTCTTCAGATCAATGGCCAACATAACCAATTAAACAAGAAGCTATCATTCTGTGTCTCCAAATCTTCTTCTCTACATAGAATAGTAGAAATAGAAATGGATGGTGAGACTAATGCGTAAAAAAATACACCGATTTGGTGTGTCATTAAAAAAGCCTATTCGAATATCAGCAACGTATAAAACCATTACTGTAAATGTACCTGATGCACCTGTGTTAGAACCTTTACCTTCAAAAATGAGTTTCTCGATTGATACTCGCTTTACCACAGTACAAGTCAATCGCATAAAAACCATCATTGGTCTAGTTCTTCTTGAATGGCAAGAACATCAAGAAGCCGTAAATGCAGGGCAACGCTCTGCTTATCAAAATTGCGTAAACAAGTATGCGAAGTTTAATTTAGCACCAGTGTGGTTCGAAGAAAAAATTACTAATGGGGCAGTTGCAGCTGCTATACAAATGGATGGTTTCACTACACAGATTACAGCGAATGGTTTTAATCGCGCTGCTAAAGCTTTTATCATGTATGCTATTCCACCAGCAGGCACAACTTCGACGATTAAAGGCGTGAATGCTTCTGATCCGGAGAAGAACTCTTTGTCTATAACAGTCAATCCTAAAGCAATCTCAAACACAGGTGTAACTAATCAAGTTTTAGCCGGTTCACTTCATCATGCATGGCTGCATAGGGAAGGTTACCGACATCCAACAGGAAAATTCACCAATTATATGGCTGGCGAAGCGAGTATGTGTATTTGTCGTAGTAACAAAAATAAAAGTCCTGGAGTACCAGATAGTACTTTCACAAAATGGTTTGATTAATAAATGATCCTTCCAATAAAGATTGTGAACTACGCTAAACGGTACGTTGGTATGCAGTTAAAACGGAATCCGTCTCCTATGGACATTGACTGCTCTTTGTTTACTCAAATGGCTTTCGCTAGATATGGCATACGATTACCTCGTACTTCAGGAGATCAAGCGAAGCAGGGGATAAAGGTCAACATTAATGATCTTCGCCCTGGGGATTTGGTGTTCTATCATATACCTGATCGAAACCCCAAGAAAGGCCAGGTCGGGCATGTTGCCATCTATGCGGGCAATCAAAAGATAGTTCATTGTCTTCCGACTTCTAATTTTTTTCTAACTGATATGAATAAGCCTTATTGGAGGAGTAAATACCTATTCGCAAGAAGAATTCTTATATAACCACAGTAGGGGAGATTATTTCTCATTAAAGACATGAAGGCAGCCGACCATGACGATCAACTGTCGTTAATCAAAACTTCTGAATAACTGCAAGTGAATTGAGGTAAAACGATACAAAAGCCCAAGGAAGTTGCTACTTCCTTGGGCTTTTGTCATTCTCAATTTAAGAACCGTAATATCTTTAATTTCATGTCGTGGAAAAACATAGTTTAAGGCTTAGTAGGGATTTTCATGTCGCTAAAGAGGTAATTTTCTTGTCGTTGTACTAGAAGAAATTTTTTTCTATAAAGGCAAATTCCCTCTTGCCAAAACTAATGGTATTAGTTATTATAAAACTAACGATATTAGTTTATAAGCGAAGGTGGTTATTTTAAATGAAAATAACTCGTCATGAATTTGTTTATCAATTAACGTATTTGCCAAACGTATTTCCTGTAAATTGTTATTTGGTCGAAGAAGAGAAGAGCTTAACGTTAATCGATGCAGCAATGCCAAACAATGCGGCTGCTATTCTGAAAGCAGCCCATGAGATTGGCAAACCCATTACCCGTATCGTGTTGACTCATGCTCATGGTGATCATATTGGTGCACTGGATGCGCTGGAGAAGCAACTGCCTGATGCAACTGTTTATATTTCCGCTAGGGATTCCCGCCTGCTGAGCGGCGATCGCTCGCTTGACGCGAATGAACCAAACACGGCGATTAGAGGCGGCGTGCCAAAGCCGGGCAAGATATTGACGCTGCCAGATGTGCTGCTGCAGGATGGAGATCGTGTTGGCTCGCTGCTCGCAGTATCAACGCCAGGACATACGCCAGGCTCCATGTCCTTTCTTGATTCGCGAAACCAGGCTTTAATAGTGGGAGATGCTTTCCAAACACGAGGGGGAGTTGCGGTTAGCGGGCAGGTACGTCCATGGTTTCCGTTCCCGGCAATGGCTACCTGGAACAAGAAAGAATCACTTAATAGTGCGATGAAGCTGCTTAAGCTGAAGCCGACCTTGCTTGCTGTTGGTCATGGGAAAATGCTTCTTAATCCGGAAGCAGCCATGGAACAAGCGGTTCAGGAGGCTGCAAGAAAGCTTGAATCGGTATTGGTATAAAGGAAATTAGACTAAAGCAGGAATGAAGATAAGGGAGAATAATATATGTCACCACGATTAGGATTGGATTTACCAACCATTATACAGAAGGCTGCCGAGCTGGCGGATGAGCACGGGCTGGAGTCCGTAACACTTGCCTCATTAGCGCAAAAACTCGGTATCCGCTCCCCCTCTTTGTACAATCATGTAGATGGACTAAGCGGACTGAAGGAAAAGCTTGCTCTATACGGCTTGAAAAATCTGCATAATAAGCTGCTTCGGGCAGCAGCCGGCAGGTCCGGTGACGATGCTGTCTTTGCCATTGGAAGGGCCTATATACAGTTTGCAAGGGAGCATCCAGGTTTATATGAAGCTACACTTCCTGCCCAGCATTCCGAAGATGCGGAGCTTCTGAAAGTAAGCGAAGAGCTGATTCAGCTTATTATACAAGTGATGCATCATGCATATGAGATGAAGCAGGAAGATACGATTCATCTTGTAAGAGGATTTCGCAGCCTCATGCATGGTTTCGCCTCTCTTGAACGAAGCGGTGGATTTGGCCTGCCGGTTAATCTGGATGAGAGTATCCAGGTTGTGCTGCAAGCTTATTTATCAGGTATTCGGGAACAATTCCGTTCTTAACGGAAAATAGCTGAATCTTTATAGGACCGGGCAATTCCCTTACGATATTCGTCGGGCGATTGCCCGGTATATTTTTTGAACGTTTGGCTGAAATGCGAAACATATTTGAAGCCCACCTCGAATGCCATCTCCGTAATTGATCGGTTCGGATTCATCGTGAACAACATTTTCGCCTGATTTATACGACGTTGGTATAGATAATGAAATAAGGTAATGCCTGTTGTTTCTTTGAAAATTTTGACGATATAATGCTTGTTCAAATGCATGTAGCCAGCCAAATCATCGAGTTGAATATCATTCTGATAATGCTCCTCGATATAGGCGATTAACTTCTGGACATTTTGATGCTTCACACTAGTTGGCGGAGTGGCTTGTCCGTAGCTAGGCATGTTAGATAGTTCATAGATGAGCAGAAGCAGCTCTTGAAAACATAGGATCAGCCGGTCATGTGACAATGGATCTTCACTTTGACGAAGTTCACATAGCCGTTCAAGCAGCGGCTCGATTCGCGAACGTTCCTCCGGATGCAGCGAGATCAGGCGGTTAGTCTGACGCTCGAACGGGAGCAGCAGCGGAATGAGGAACGGCGGCTGGAATAATCCAGAAGCGAAAGCAGGGTCGAAATGAACGACCGTTCGGCAATACTCATAACGATTATCTATAGATGGATAATGAAGCGTCATGCCGTTCATCAGGATGAGATTACCTGGAGTAAGGTCATAGATGCTGTCACCGATTAACAACTTGCATTTTCCGCTGTGGAAATAATATATTTCATACTCCAGATGGGAATGAAAGTCGGTAGGAATTTGGGATGTATTATACATAGCCTCAATTGGAAGCGAGTGTTGTTCTAGAGTGCTCATGTGATCCTCCAAGATATGAATATGGTGCAGATTCATTATACAGCGCTCTTCTTAATACACCAACCACGTATAAATGAGATGCTAATCAACGATAACCGTATAGAAGCGGTACATTTCTTCCGGTGGTACGATGAAGGTAGGACAAGCTGAGGAGGAATATCGCATGATTAAGGAACAACAGACGATTGATTCCGTCACTACGGTAAAAGAAATCGTTGAGCAGCTCGCGATGACAATGCCGGTAACGGATATGCATACGCATTTATTTTCCGCTGACTTTGGTGATTTGCTGCTTTGGGGTATAGATGAGCTTCTTATTTATCATTATTTAATATCGGAGTCGTTCCGCTGGTCGAGCGATGAAGAGACATATGAGGCATTCTGGGCAATGACGAAGCGTGAACAGGCCGATTGGATCTGGAATAAGCTCTTTATCGAGCATTCACCAGTCAGTGAAGCAGCTAATGGCTTCATTACGATTCTTCACCGTCTGGGACTTGATGTTTCTTCGCGCAATTTGAATGAATATCGTGAGGAGCTAGCTAATCGTACGACTGCCCAGCAGGTAGATGAAGTACTTCGTATTTCGAATGTGAAGCATGTCGTAATGACAAATGATCCATTTGATGCGGTAGAACGTGAAGTATGGCTGAACCGCGAAGGAAATACCGACTCCCGGTTCTCAGCGGCTTTGCGTGTAGACTCCTTGCTTAATGATTGGCCTAATGCCGTTGATCATCTGCGTTCGCTTGGCTATGAGGCTTCAGTAGAATGGACGGAACGGACGAAGGAAGAAGTACGGCGTTTCCTCTCGGAGTGGATTGTACGAATGGATGCTTTATATTTGGCTGTATCGATGCCTGGTGATTTCGTATATCCAGCGGAAGATCACCGCACCCGAATGATTGACGAAGCAATGGTACCGGTCTGCCAAAAGCATGGTATTCCATTTGCCCTTATGATTGGTGTTCGCCGTCGTGTGAATCCCGAGCTTCGCTTGGCGGGAGATATGAGCATGGATTCAGATGTCTCGGCAGTTGAAGCTTTGTGCAGAACATATCCTTCGCAGAAGTTCCTGATCACTATGCTTGCTCGCAGTAACCAGCATGAGCTGACTGTGCTTGCACGGAAATTCCGCAATCTGATGGTGTTTGGCTGCTGGTGGTTCCTCCATATTGAATCAATGGTGGAGGAAATGACGAAGTTCCGTTTGGAGCTGCTTGGTACCTCCGTTATTCCTCAGCATTCGGACTGCAGGGTGTTTGAACAGCTGATTTACAAGTGGGAGCATTCGCGCCGTATCATCGGCCAAGTGCTGGCTTCGAAGTATGAGCGGCTGTATAACAGTGGATGGAAAGTCACGGAGGAAGAGATCAAGCGAGATCTGGATGATTTGTTCAACCGGAATTTCTGGCGCTTCCTCGGTAAGGAACAACCGGAATAAGCTAATGGAGAAGCAGACAAATGTCTGCTTTTTTTTGTGCCTGTACGCCGTCATTCTTTAGAAAATATTGCGAATCTCTGTCTTTCTGCGCCATATACTGGAGTAGTGCAACAGAAATGGAGGCGATTGCTCGTGTCCAACAAACGATTGCCGCGCAGCTCTCTTCTCTCTATTGGCGGCATGTTATTTCCAATTGTCGTACATGGCATTCATTTGCTTATTCCGCTTCTTCTGACAGGTGGTGTCAGTGCATTGGAATGGTCCAATATGCATCATAGCGGCGGCGGGATGAACGGTATGATGAATGATCCCTTCATGGACGGTATCATGATGGGAATCATGATTATTTCCATTGGTTTTACGGTGGTCTACCTGATTCGGATTTGGAAACTTAGGGATTGCAGTCTTGCGGCAGCATGGGGCTATACAGGTACATCTATCGCCTGTTTTGGTTTATTGCTAATGGTGATGTAATAGGTAGCAGCCTTCGGTCCGATAAGGACCGTTTTTTTATTGTTGCGCTTTGCAATAATCTCTGATCTAATGGGTATGTCTTATAAATATAGAAACGGTCAGTGGAGCGAAAGGATTGCAACGAGATGGAAACGAAGGGCAGTGTGTATAAGCTCGGCATGCAAATGATGCCGCGTGTCTGGTTTAATGCAAGAATTGATTTTAGCGCGACCTTATTATTTAGTATTTTTAACGTAGTATTGAATCAATTTTTTATGCCGTTTGCTATTCAAGAAGGAGCCAGCAACCTTCAGGTTGGGCTGTTATCCGCTGCACCTGCAGTGGGATTACTGTTCTCGCCGATCTGGGCGGCCTGGATCGAGAAGACTGGAAATCCTAAGCCTTTCGTTATTATTCCGAATGTAATCGGCAGGATGTTGATCATCTTTCCAGCCTTGTTTGCATTTCCTTCCGTGTATGTGGCTACTGCACTGGTCTTCCAAATATTAATGGGAATCCAAGCCCCGGCTTACGCCTCGCTTGTGGCCCGGATGTATCCAGCTGATGTCAGAGGCCGTCTTATGGGATATGTCCGAGTAGCAAGTGGTGCATTAATGATTCCTCTTGCTTATATTGTTGGCATTTGGGCTGACGGAGCAGGACCAGCTGGTCCACTTATTACAGCCGCGATCTTTGGTACAGCTTCTGTTATTTTATTTAACTCGCTTCGGCTTCCAAAGCAGCTCATGCCTGTACCATCTAGGACAGCAGCTAAATTCTCGCTGAGAGACCAGTGGGTACTCGTATCAGGGAATCGTAAGCTCGCCGTATTCCTCGCAGCTACGACATTTGCTGGCTTTGGTAATATGCTGTCTAATCCGCTTTACCAGATTATTCAGGTGCAGGTGCTGGAGCTGAGCAACTTACAAATAGGCTATGCCCGTATTTCTTATTTTGCCGGCTTGCTGCTTACTTATTTAATTGCAGGGCGGTTAATTGATCGAATAGATATTAAGCATGTCTTAGTATGCGGGATTAGTGCTTATGCGATCGTTCCCATGTTATATGGTGTATGGGGAACTTATACCGCAGTTATTGTGGGCAATGGCATTCAAGGCGTAGGGGAAGCCATTTGGGATATTGGTATTCTTGCTTTCGTATCCAAGCTTGCTCCAGGAAGAGAAGCAACTGTATTTGGCGTTCATCTGATGTTGTTTGGGGTACGTGGAACGTTAGGGCCGCTGCTAGGAGCAGGTCTATCGGACAGTGTATCGTTATCAATGCTGCTTGTGAACGCTTCGATATGCGGTTGGATCGGGACGGCGTTGTTCTTGTTCGGAAATAGAAAAGCATTAAAACAAGAGCAAGCGCCAAGCTGACGCTTATCGTGGGAAGGACCTGGATACAGGTCCTTTTTTTCTTTTTTATAATTCGGCTTGTTTTTATCATCGTTATATCGTAATATTACGATATTATGATTTATTGATGAGATTGAGGTGGGGAAATGGATAACAACTTTAAAGCGTATGATGATGCCGCTGAGATGCTGAAGGCATTAGCGCATCCAGTACGGCTATGTATTGTAAAAGGGCTGCTCCAGAAGGGCCGCTGTAATGTTTCGTTCATGCAGGATTGTCTTGATCTGCCGCAGTCGACGGTATCGCAGCATCTGCAGAAGCTGAGAAGCGCCGGCATTGTTGCAGCAGAGCGAAGCGGGCTGGAAATTCATTATACAATCGCTTCTCCAAAGGTCGCGAGATTAATTCAAGCGATGTTCAGCGACGGAGAGGCTTAATTTTATAAAATTACACCATACATCAGGAGGCATACAACATGAGAAAAAAAGTGATTATTGTCGGGGGAGTTGCTGGGGGAGCTTCCGCAGCAGCAAGGCTTCGCAGACTTGATGAAGCGGCGCATATTGTTATGTTTGAACGTAATGACTATATTTCGTTTGCGAACTGCGGTCTGCCATATTATATCGGCGGTTCGATCAAGGAGCGCAGCAAGCTGCTTGTTCAAACGCCAGAAGCCATGTTCAAACGTTTCAATATCGATATTCGGACACAAAGTGAAGTTGTAGCCATTAACCCGGCTTCAAACACGGTGACTGTACGTAACCTCGCAAGTGGTGAGCAATATGAAGAAAGCTATGATCAAATGATCTTGTCACCTGGAGCAAAGCCAATTCGTCCGAATGTACCAGGTGCGGACCATACTTCTATTGTGTCGCTTCGCAACCTGGCAGATACGGATCGGATTAAGGGAAAAGTTACTCAGTCGGACACCAAATCTGCTGTCGTGATTGGCGGCGGCTTTATCGGCATCGAGATGGCGGAAAATCTGAAGGAGCTTGGACTTGAGGTTACGCTAGTTCAATCCGGTGATCAGATTCTGTCTCCATTTGATGGAGAGATGGCAGGCATGATGGCGAAGGAATTAGAAGATAACGGCGTCCAGCTCTTGTTCAAGGAGCAAGTGTTGTCGTTCAGTCCGTTAGAGCATAATCGTGTGGAAGTTCATCTGTCTTCCGGAAGGGTAGTGCAGACAGAGCTTGTTATTTCGGCTATTGGTGTAACACCGGATACGGCGTTCCTGCAAGGCAGCGGCCTTTCCTTTGGTGACCGTGGTCATATTGTTGTTAACAACCGGATGGAAACCAATCTGCCGAATATCTATGCAGTTGGCGATGCGGTGGAAGTAACGGATTTCGTAAACGGAAAACAAACAGCGATTCCGCTTGCAGGACCTGCGAATAAGCAGGGCCGGATAGCGGCAGACAATGTTGCGGGTTTGCCAACTACCTTCAAAGGTACACAAGGCACTTCAATTATTAAAGTGTTTGGCCTTACAGGAGCAGCGACAGGCAATAATGAGAAAACGCTGCGGGCGCAAGGTATTCCGTATCAGATGACTTACGTGCATCCGAATTCACATGCAGGTTATTACCCAGGTGCAGTGCCGATGTCGCTGAAGCTGTTGTTTAATGAAGAAGGGCGGATTTTAGGTGCTCAAGCAGTAGGGCGTGATGGTGTAGACAAACGGATCGATACGATTGCGACCGTTATGCGATTAAAAGGAACAGTTACAGACTTAACGGAGCTTGAGCTTGCTTATGCACCTCCATTCTCCTCAGCCAAGGATCCGGTTAATATGGCAGGATATACGGCTGAAAATATTTTATCCGGGCTGACGGATGTGTTCGTTACGGAGCAATTAACATCGAGGGACGAGCAAAACTCCATTCTAGTTGATGTTAGGTCTAAGATGGAGCATGATAACGGACATATTCCGGGTTCGATTCTTATTCCTGTAGACGAACTTCGCGGCAGACTGGATGAACTGGACCGAAACAAAGAGATTTGGGTATATTGTCAGGTTGGACTGCGGGGTTATACGGCTTCACGTATTTTACGTCAGAGCGGTTTTAAAGTAAGAAACCTCACCGGTGGTTATAAAACATACCTTCTGACTCAATATACGCCAAAGAAAAATGAACAGCCTCCCGTACACGCAGCGGCCGTGGAGACAGTTACTGAAGGGTTGAAAGAAACAGCTGCAGGTATACTGCAAGCAGATGCGACTTTGGATGCCTGCGGATTATGCTGCCCAGGACCCCTTATTCAAGTTAAACAGCAAATCGATGGGCTTAAGGCAGATGATGTGCTGAAAGTAACAGCGACGGATCCGGGCTTTTATGAAGATATCCAAGCTTGGGCAGGAATGACCCATAATCGAGTGGAGAAACTGACCAAGCATCAGGACGGCACGATTGAAGCATTTGTTCGGAAAGGTGATTCAGAGATTGCTTCTGAGGCCAATCAAGCCGTGGTTCAAGGACCAGACAACAGCACAATGATTGTGTTCAGCGGAGATCTAGACAAAGCAATTGCATCGTTTATTATTGCGAATGGTGCTGCATCCAGCGGTAAAAAAGTAACGATGTTCTTTACGTTCTGGGGACTTAACGTTATCCGCAGACCGGAGAAGATTCCAGTATCGAAAAACCTGATTGGCCGTATGTTTGGCATGATGATGCCACGAGGCAGCCGGAAGCTAAGCTTATCTAAGATGAATATGATGGGCATGGGTGCTAAGATGATTCGCGGAGTGATGAGCAGTAATAATGTCTCATCTCTTGAAGAGCTTATTGAGACGGCTATCTCGCAAGGTGTTGAAGTTGTTGCCTGCCAGATGTCGATGGATCTGATGGGTATTCAGAAGGAAGAATTGATTGATGGCGTCAAAATTGCAGGTGTAGGCTATTACCTCGGCAAGGCGGATCAATCCGGTATTAACCTGTTTATTTAAAGGACAACCGTTCATTTCACGTTCATATTGTTCTGCTACAATGCAATCAAAATGGGACAGAGAGGAACACGTGAGATGAACAAATGGAAAATCACATTAAGTGGTGTCGTAATCGCGGTAGCCTTGACAGGCTGCGGCTCCAAATCGGAAGATACAACGACAAATACGACGGCTAGTGGTCAAGCTGTACAGCAAGACCAGCAGCAAGGTTCTCAACAAGGTCAAGGGCAAGGCAGAGCAATGATGGGAACCATCGGGAAGATCAAAGCGATAAACGGACAGACGATTACGATTTATAAATCTTCTTTCGAGCGTCCTGAGGGAGGCGGAATGGGCGGTAATGGTGCACCTCCGCAAGGTGATGCACCAGCTGGTGATGCCGGAGCAGCCCCGCAAGATGGTAATGGACAAGCGCCTTCTGGCGATCGTCAGCGGAACATGGAGAATATGTTCTCGGATGAAACGATGGATATTACAGTAACTGACTCAACGAAGATCGTATCGGCAACCTTTGCAGACGGTAAAATGACCGAAACCGATAAGACACTTGCGGACTTAAAGGCAGATGACATTATTACTGTGCAGTTGAAAGATGATACGCAGGAAGCTGAATCCATCCGGATTGGCGGCTTTGGTGGAGGATTTGGCGGCGGCGGCCGTGGTCAGTTCCAAAATGGCGGAGCTCAAGATGGCCAGCAGCCAGCAGACGAGCAGCAAACGACTACAAAATAACAAAAAGGAAGAAGCAGGTGGGCTGCTTCTTCCTTTTTTATCGTTAAGCTATGTTATCTTTCGTTGTTCTTAATTCGTTGTTTTTAATACAAGGAGATCGTAAGACTGTCTTTCTCATATAACGAATGGAGCGTCGCTTCACTGCCGACAATCTCTACGCTAATTAAAGATTTGATGCAATTTTTCAAGGCATTTTTGCCTGTTGTAAGTTTGCGGTTCAGCACATCGGATAACTTCTCGATTGCTTTTTTATTTGTATCGGTTAAGTAAACGGGAATTGTACGATTATTAAATAAAATCATTGTTTTCATATAGAGAATGCCTCCATTCCATTAATAGGCTTTGATATCATTTATACGAATCAAACAAGCAGAAAGTTTCGTCTGAATAATATTTAGCTTACTGTTTGATCCTATTCTAATGGATAAAGATTAAGATAATCTTAAAATTTGGTTATGATTTCTTTACAATTAAGCGGAAAATGACTCCAAAATCTGTCATCCGGACTAGCGAAGGAATCAGATTCACTCAAAAGAATGACAAAATCGCATAAGAAAAGAGTAATAAGACAACTGTTTTTCTATGTCCCATTACCCGTATAATGATAATCGTAAGACTACAATAAACAGACAGTTATAATGAATTACATGATTATATGATAAAAGGAGTGCTTAACGAATGACACGTCCGGGAATCGGTTTACAATTGTATACGCTTCGTGAAGAAACCGCTCAAGACTTCGAAGGTACATTGCGTCAAGTTGCAGCTATGGGCTATGAAGGTGTTGAATTTGCTGGCTACGGAGATATTCCTGCCGATAAAATGAAAGCGCTGCTAGATGAGCTTAACCTGATTGCAATCGGCAACCATGTACCTCTTGTAAATCTGGAAACAAAGATTGAAGAGGAAATTGCTTATCTGAAAACAATCGGAGCAAAGTACGCTATTTGCCCTTGGCTTCCTGTTGAAGTGCGTGATGCTGAAGCATGGAAGAAGCATCTTGTAAGCTTCGCGGAATTCGGTAAGCGATTCCAAGAAGAAGGCATTATTTTCTGCTATCATAACCATGAGTTTGAATTTGAAGTTGAGATTGATGGACAAATTGTATTCGATAAGCTCTATGAGACAATTAGTGCAGACCTTCTGCAAGTTGAGATGGATCTTGGCTGGGTACAATATGCGGGCCGCGACACGCTTGAATACATTGCGAAATACGCTGGCAGACTGCCGCTTGTTCACTTGAAAGACTTCGTTAAAAATGCAGAAAAAGCGGAAATCGATACGGTTGAGCTTGGCAACGGAGATTTGGATCTTCTGCCACTCATTAAACAATCGGAGCAATCTGATGTGAAATGGCTTATCGTCGAACAAGACCGTTGTGCGAATCCGCCACTTCAATCCGTTGAATCAAGCATCGACTGGCTGAAAGCAAACTATCTGAACTAATAATTGTTTTTTCAAACATAGAAGAGGCAGGGGAAAATAATGAGTAAAGTAAGAGTTGCAGTAATCGGTTGTGGTTCCATCTCCAAACATCGTCACATTCCTGAGTATGCAGACAATAACAATGTAGAGCTTGTTGCCTTCGTTGATCCAGTGATCGAGCGTGCTGAAGAGTATGCAGCGAAACACGGCGGCAAAGCTTTTGCTGATTACGAAACTATGCTGGCTGAGATTAAACCGGACGCAGTAAGCGTATGTACGCCTAACTATCTGCATGCTCCAATGTCTATTGCAGCAGCGAACGCTGGCGCGCATGTTCTGGTTGAGAAGCCAATGGCAGTTACAGACGAAGAAGCGGCAGCAATGAACGAAGCTGCAGCGAAAAACGGTGTGAAGCTGATGGTTGGACATAACCAACGTCTGATGCCTCCACACGTGAAGGCAAAACAAATCCTTGATTCCGGTGTGCTTGGCAAAGTATTGACGTTCCGTACATCGTTTGGCCACCCAGGTCCAGACGGCTGGAGCATCGACGGTGCAGGCAGCTGGTTCTTCCGCAAGCAAGAAGCAATCATGGGCGCTATGGGCGATCTTGGCGTACACAAATCCGACCTTATCCGTTACCTGTTGAATGATGAAGTATCTGAAGTAGCAGCATTTATCGCAACAATTGACAAACCAGGCGACGTAGACGACAACGCAAACGTTATTGTTCGTATGCAAAGCGGCGCAATCGGATCCCTTGTTGCAAGCTGGACTTACTACAAAGGTGAAGACAACAGCACAGTTCTGTGGTGTGAAAAAGGCGTTATGAAAATCGGAACTCATCCAGAAGATCAAGTTATTGTTGAGCTTCGTAATGGTTCCATTGATAAGCATAAAGTGGGCGAAATCTCCACAAACACGAAACAATTGTCGAGCGGCATTGTTGATGCGTTCATCGATTCGATCGTTAATGACACCGTACCTGCTATTTCGGGTGAAGAAGGCCGTAAATCGTTGAAAGTTATTCTTAGCGCATTTGAATCGCAAGCAACTGGCCAGTTCATCAAAGTGAACTAATCACTTTATTAGAAGAAACTCCTCAGAGCATCGCCTTATCAGGTGATTGCAAGAGGAGTTTCTTTTGTTTTTCTGCTGGTTGAAAACGCTTTCTAAAAGGATTCTAATGTTTCTGCGGACATTGAGTTGAAATATTCAGACATTTTATCGAAACGTTCAATGCCCGCCTGATGTTGCGCTGTTATTGAAAAGTGAGCACTTTCTCATAAACATGCTCAACCCCCTGTTTTTACAGTGAAAACGCACTTCTTGCCAGTTTTTGTGCCATGAAACAGGGTTAAAAGGCATGTTACGATAAGTGGCGTCGGAGGGCAAGTGCTTAACTAGCCAAGCCAAATAAGCAATTATTCTAATATACAATCCTAGGAGGATGATTTCATGAAGATGCAAACATTACGAGTGGGTGTCGCAAGCATAGCAGCAGCAGCGTTGATCAGTGTAGTAGGTGTAACGGCTCCAACTGTAGGTGCAGCACCAGCTGTGAAGACTTACTCCAACTTGAATAACGTTTCGATGGATCAAATCAACGAAATTGCAAAGCAATACGGTATTGATTTGAGCAAAATTACTTTCGGCGGCATTACAATTCAATTGCCTACACAAGTAACTAAGCCAACAACACCTAGCACTGGCACTGGCAACACAACGAAGCCTACAACGCCAACTAAACCAACAACACCAACTAAACCATCAACACCAAGCACAGGTACTGGCAACACAACAAAGCCAACTACACCAAGCACAGGTACTGGTAACACAACAAAGCCAACAACACCTAGCACAGGTACTGGTAATACAGGCAACACAGGCAGCGGTACAGTATCCCAAAGCGAGTTTGCAGCACAAGTTGTTACTCTGGTTAACCAAGAGCGTGCGAAACAAGGCCTTAAAGCTTTGACATCTGATGCACTCTTGACTAAAGTTGCAACTGCAAAAGCAAAAGACATGTACGATAACAACTACTTCGATCATAACTCTCCAACTTACGGTTCGCCATTTGACATGATGAAATCGTTTGGAGTGACTTATAGCTACGCTGGTGAGAACATTGCCATGGGTCAAAAATCGCCAACAGAAGTAATGACAGCTTGGATGAACAGTGCTGGTCACCGTGCTAACATTCTTAGCGGTAACTACACAAAAATCGGCGTTGCTTATGTGAACGGCGAGTGGGTTCAAGAATTCACAGGCTAATTCATAACCAATAAATAAATGATTTCGGAAACACGCAGCGTCAGGCGTATCCGCCTGACGCTTTCTTTTTAACAAAGGTACTTAGAATACGCAGAAAACCAGGGGGACAACACATATGAAGAAAGCTTCGATGCTTACTACGGCAGTACTAGGCTTATCTCTTATAATTGCCACAGGATCGGTTCATGCGGCCAGTAAAACACATACGGCTGTTGAGGGCGATACATTTTGGAAGCTCTCGCAGAAATATCATGTTTCGGTTGATAAGCTTATGCAAGCGAATTCAAAGGTTAGTGCTTCGAACGTCTATGCTGGACTTAAGATCGTGATTCCAACTACAGCAACTGCAACAGTTAAAGCAGCTGCTGCGACGAAGGCGAAAACGATTAGCGCGCAAAGCGTGATGGATAAAGCAGGAACGATTCATACCTTCAGCAAGCAATTGACTGTAAAGGCAACGGCATACAGCGGTGCTGCTTCAGAGAATGGCGGATGGGCAGGTCTGGATTACTTCGGCAATAAGCTTAAAGTAGGTACAGTTGCCGTTGATCCTAAAGTGATCCCGCTTGGTACAAAGCTATATGTTACAGGCTATACCTACAACGGTCTGCCTACAGATGGTATGGTTGCTACAGCATCTGATGTTGGCAGTGCAATCAAAGGTAATCATATTGATATTTACGTGCCAGGTTCTTCCTCGCAAGCGAGTAAGTTTGGTATTCAAAATGTAAAAGTATATGTCTTGAAATAAGAGTAACCGGAGGCGAATGGGCTTCCGGTTATTTTATTTTAGCAGCAGATTGGTTTAACAGCTCGGGGAGCGTTACAAACTGGTAACCTTTCTGTCTTAGCTGTGAGATTAGAACCGGCAGAGCCTGTATCGTACCGGAGAGATCCTGGCCATAACCACCACCTGCATGCTGTAATACAATGGAGCCAGGCTGTAATGTCTTCTTAATGTTGCGAAGAATTGAAGTACTGGAAGGGTTGTTCCGCCAATCCACCGAATCAACATCCCAATTCACGATGGTATAGCCGCTCTTTTTTGACCAGGCTACCTGTGCTGGCAGCATTTCGCCATAAGGCGGCCGCACGAATCGGGGGTGATACCCAATGATGCGGCTGACGATAGCATCTGTTTTCCAAATTTGACTGTGAAAATCACGATCCTTGAGCTGGGACATGACGGCATGATTATAAGAATGATTGCCGATAGTATGCCCTTCACGGTGAATACGCTGGACAAGAGCAGGATGCTTGGCTGCGCGGTTGCCAACAACAAAGAATGTTGCGCATACATCGTAGCTGGCAAGTACATCTAAAATTTGTGGCGTGAACCGTGGATCCGGTGCGTCATCGAAGGTTAAAGCCACACGTTTGCTGTTTCTTGGTCCATTGACGATAAAGGCATCCGGGAATTGCTTATGCATCTTTACCCAGGACATATCCGCCGAACGTTTTTTCTTCGGCTGTGATGGGGAAGATGCGCTCGTTTGATCCACTGATGCAAGCAGCAATATAATTGTCAGTACAAAAACAACCCATCTTCTGCTTCTGCCGAGCAGGCCCGAGTTCGGCATTCGCGCCATTATTTCTTGCCCCCATTCTTATGTAGTCTGTGGGGCTATTTTTCCCGAACGACAAGGGATCATTCGTTGGCTCCTATTAAGATTTATTTGGGTTAGAGCTGCAACCTGCACAATTGAATGTTCTTCCGATCGCCATTGCTCGGGGATTCCTTGAATTAAAGTAGTAAGGTTGGATTTCCCAGAGCAAAAGCGATCTCCAGAATCATTCGAATTGTTCCGGTTACCGTTAACCCTTATTAAATTCTTAAAATGGAAAGCAACAATTGATAAAAAAACAAAAGCGGTCGTATGGGTTTAAAATCCACACGACCGCTTTTGCTATTATTAAGCAATGATTATTTCATTTTGAATACTTGAATCGTTCGTTGAAGCTGAGTTGCCATATTTAGCATCCGTTCTGTCTCTTGGACAACGGCTTGAACGGAAGAAATCTGCTCGTTCATCGATGCAGATACTTGCTGCGTACCAGCAGCAGATTCCTCGGTAATCGCGGAGATGTTTTGGATGGCGTCGGAAATTTTACGCGCGCTGTCCAGCATCTGATCACTCTCGCTTGCGAAAGCCGCGATTTGGCGCGTAATGAATTGGACGCTTTGCACAATTTCAGAGAAGACCATCTCGGATTCGCGGATACGCTCCGTCTGAATCTTAACAACCTCTTCGTTAACCTTCATATGATTGATCGTTTGTTTGATGCCTTGATCAATACTCTTCACCAGACCAAATACTTCTTTCGTTGATGCAGTTGATTCTTCAGCAAGCTTACGAACCTCTTGTGCAACAACTGCGAAGCCCCGACCATGCTCGCCGGCACGGGCTGCCTCAATGGAAGCATTAAGCGACAACAGGTTAGTCTGCTCAGCAATATCAGAGATTGCTGTCGTCATCGCTGTAATGCCTTGTGCCTTACGGGCGAGGTCCGTAATCGTCTCGGAAACCTTCTCAGTTGCCTCCACGTTGCGGCGCATCCCTTCGGACTGCGCTTCGAGTGCTTCACGGCCTTTATCGACAAGGCTTAAAGTGAATTCCGAGCGTTCATTCATTTCTTTCGTAGCGCTCGCATAGTTCGCGACCTTCTTCTCGATCTCGGCGATGGATTCGCTCATGTCAGCGACATCCTCGGAAATTTCATTAGCCCCAGTAGCAAGTTCGTTGGAAGAGGCAGCAACCTGCTCCATAGCTACTTGGATGTGATTGTTTTTATCAAAAATATTTCGGCTTGTTTCCGATACATGCCTCGTAATATTAGATGTTTCCGTAAGAATATCGCGAAGCTTGTCCACCATGCTGTTGAAGGCATGTCCAACTTCGCCAAGAGATGCATTTGAAGCGCTGTCAATTCTTTGTGTGAAATCACCTTTCGAAATTCGAAATGCCGCATTCGACATTTCTTCAAACGATGAGCTGAGTGCTCTCTGGATAAAACCAACTGTTGGATAAGCAACGATTGCCAATACCACCGTTACAATAATGCCTGCAAGGAAGGAGCCGCCGCTTAACAGAATAACTAAATTTAGTGCAATTGCCACTAGCGCCAAATTAAAATAAATGGAAGTCAACAGCTTACCTCTAATCGATAATGAATAGTACCATTGGCTCATTATGTAAGCGCTCCTTTTGATAGAATAACCATATTATAGCATCAGCAGTGAAATTGGTCTATAAATGTCGAATAAGATCGAGAGAACATTTGATAAAGAAAAATATGTAATTGTGTGATAATTTCGAAAAAACATAAATTACTATATTGTCAATTAATAGAAAAGATTTTATAATCAGACCTAAGAACTAGTTATAAACATCTAGTTTCCATATTTTAAGGGTAGAAAGGAGGAGAAATAATATGAATTTAGATGCTATGCCATTGGCACGGCAAGTTGATTTTGTTTTTCGTCAATTAGAAGAAGAGCTTACCCATGCCGTTGGAGGGACGGTACACATTCTTATTAGGAATAATGTAGTAGGCAAATTTGCACTTCGGCATAATCCAATTGAAAGTAAAAATGGTAAATTGGAGCAAGAGGATGAGGGAGGAATGACCCCGACTCAAGTTCAAGATTTTCGCAAACTTGCGATTGATGCTTTGAGATTGCGGAAAAATTGGACTCATGGTGAGATCGTGTACGATTTCGCTGTCCGGCAAAACACGGGCACCTGGTCGGCTAGCATCTGCTATGAATCCAATTACAATACATCGAATTGGAGCTATCGATACCAACAACCGAAGCAAAATAGAGGTTTTGATTTCTAATTTCACATTAAAGGCCGTGTGGGAAATAACCGCACGGCCTCTTATTGTTCATTTTTCGGCCTTAGGTATCTGACCCGAATGCAGATGTGGTATTCTGCTGCTGTTAACCTCATGGTCATGCGCCGCTGCCGGAAGCAGAAAACCAAGCAGAAGCGGAAGCAGGAATAGTCCATAGACAAGGATGCTTTTTAAGGGAGACATCGAATGGTCATGGTCATGATCGTGATCATGGTGATGATGATCATGATGATGAGAATGATCATGGCTGCATTCTGTACAATCGTCAGAATGAGCTTTTAAGCGCAGAGCGAGAAAGGCTTGATGAACGGCAGCCGCATTAAGCACAATTGCGGACAACTTGACGTAAAGCTCCATACGGGGTGCGAGGTATATAGGCAATTGGCCTAGCCTGTCGAGATAGATAATAAGGAAAGCAAAGGCGGAAAGAAAGCCTGCCCGTATCCAATTATGGTTCACCTAATCACCTCCAGCAGCCATACGCTGATCAGGACAAGAGTAAAGGTCATTGCGGCAATGGACAGGACGATTTTTGTCCGGAACGCGGACAGCATCATCAGCAGATTTTTTAAATCAATCATGGGCCCAAATACGAGGAATGCAAGCAGTGGACCATGATCAAACATGCCGCCAAACGATGCAGCGATAAAGGCGTCTGAGGTTGAGCAGATCGAGAGGAGGAAGGCCAGCCCCATCATGAAGAAATAAGACAGCACAGGCTGGTTGGCAACAGACTCAAATGCCTGTCGGTCAATAAAGGATTGAATAACAGCTGTTAGCAGAGCACCAAATATTAAATATTTGCCCATATCGAAAAATTCATCCGATGCATGGCCAAGTGTGGCGGACAGGCGTGAACCCCAGCTTGGTTTAACCGACTCATGTCTTTCTGGATGATCGTGATGATGATGATGGATATGTTCATGGTTTACTGCAGTTTCTTTCAGCGGATTGCCTTTCATAAATCGATGAAGCAGCAGACCGATGACAATGGCTACGATAAACGCAATGATAATCCGATCGTAAGCCATCTGTGGCTCTGCGCGGAAGGCAGCATAAGTGGATGTAAAGACGATAGGGTTAATAATAGGTCCAGCAAGCAAATATACAATTCCGATATAAGCAGGCATGCCTTTGCGGATTAATCGCCTTACAACGGGGATCATACCGCATTCGCATAACGGAAATACCAGACCAAGCAAAGCGCCAAATAGGATGCCTACGATATGATGTTTTGGAGTCAGCTTTTGAATCATCTCGTCGGTTACGAATACCTGAAGCAGGGCTGAGAAGATCACACCAAGCAGAATGAATGGAAAGGCTTCTAATATAAAGCTTAAAAATACGATCTTGAATTCCTGTGCGCCGCCTGATTCCAATAAAGCAAGCGACCAGGGTTGTCCGGCTAAAATAAGGCAGATCATGACTAGACAGCCGATGGCGAGCATCGGTGTCCCGAATCGGAATAACAAGTTCAGCATAGGCCAACCTCTCTTTATTACCATTAAAGATGACGATGATAAACAGCTTATGCGGATCATTTACCGGATAGGACAACTTTTTAAAGGATGAAGCAGGGGAATGGAATTGGAAGAGGCTTGACATGATGGTAGCGAATTGCGCTATAATCAGGATACGAAATGCGATGATGGGAACAAGTAAGCTCAGGTGTTAATGCGGACAGAGAGCTGGTGGAAGGTGCAAACCAGTGCAAGCCTGATTGCTGAATGGATCCTGGAGCGGAAAGCGGAAAGCAGCCAAGCTATTAAGGCGCTGCCAATGCTTCTCCGGCAGTTCCCCGTTACGGAACAATGAAGGCTTATTGGCTAAGACGCATTCCTTAGTGAATGGATGCGCAGACAATAAGTAAATTAGGGTGGCACCACGGTCCCTCGTCCCTTGCGGCGGGGGATTTTTTGCGTTCATATACGCAGGTTGATGATTATTCAGAATAGAAAAGGGGACGAAATCAATGAAAAAAGTACTTTCCGGCATTCAGCCGAGCGGTCAGCTTACGCTGGGCAATTATATCGGCGCAATGCAAAACTTTGTGAAGCTGCAGGAAACGGAAGAATGCTTCTTTATGGTCGTGGATCTGCATGCGATCACTGTGCCGCAGGATCCAGCTATGCTTCGCGAACAATCGGAGTCTGTAGCAGCACTCTTTATCGCTGCGGGTATTGACCCGGCGAAAGCTAATATTTTCGTACAATCCCATGTGCGTGCACATGCAGAGCTAGGCTGGATATTAACAACCCTTACAGGTATGGGTGAGCTCGAGCGTATGACGCAATTCAAAGATAAGTCTGCGGGCAAAGATTCAGTGGGCGCAGGTCTGTTCGTGTATCCATCGCTAATGGCGGCAGATATTCTTGTCTATAACGCGGACCTCGTACCTGTCGGCGATGACCAGAAGCAGCACTTGGAGCTGACTCGTGACCTTGCAAACCGCTTCAACTCGCGCTTTGGTGATTACTTCACAATTCCGGAGCCGTACATTCCTAAGATTGGCGCACGGATCATGTCACTTGATGATGCAAGCAAGAAGATGAGTAAGAGTAACCCGAATGTGGGAAGCTTTATCGCGCTTCTTGATGAGCCAGGTGTTATTCGTAAAAAAATCAGCCGTGCAACGACCGATTCCGGCCGCGAAGTGAAATATGATCCGGCAAACAAACCGGAGATCAGCAACTTGATCAGCATTTACTCGCATTGTGCTAATATTTCCATTGCCGAGGTTGAAGCGCGTTATGAAGGACAAGGGTATGGACCTTTCAAGAAGGATCTTGCTGAGCATGTTGTAAGTGTTCTTGAACCGTTGCAGCAAAAATATAAAGCGATTCGTGAATCGGGTCAAATCCATGAAATCTTGAAGCAAGGCGCAGCACGTGCATCGGAGCTGGCTGACCGCACGCTTGCGGATGTAAAAGAGAAAATGGGCTTCCTGGCACCTCGCGGATAAGAAATCGCGGATAATAAAAAACAAAGGCTGGCGCAATATGCGTCAGCCTTTGTTTTCGTTTTTGCGGCGTAATCTCGCTTTCACTACAAAGCCGCCTCCGATCATAAACAACGTGAGAATTCCAAATAAAACAGCCAGCCATGCG
This sequence comes from Paenibacillus sp. J22R56, assembly GCF_056269375.1. Taxonomy (NCBI): domain Bacteria; kingdom Bacillati; phylum Bacillota; class Bacilli; order Caryophanales; family Paenibacillaceae; genus Paenibacillus; species Paenibacillus sp. J22R56. The sequence continues at coordinate 544,321 of NZ_JBWDNV010000001.1, read as the reverse complement.
TTGAAAGACATTGAGATTGCAGTGGCACACATAAGCAGGACAGAGACTACAGCAAAGAACAAAGATAGTGATTTAGACAAGGTTTAACTCTCCTTCATAGATCCTTAATATTATTTTTTGAGGTTAGCATAATTTACGCCAACATGCTCATAATAAGTTTGCAAGCTTGCAAAACACATCACAGTGCTCAACTGAAGGGAGATTATCAGCATGGCTAGCAACAAATCGAGCAATCAATTGGTGGTTCCACAAGCACAAGCAGCTCTTAACCAACTCAAAATGGAAGCAGCACAAGAGCTTGGCGTACAAATCCCAGCAGACGGTTACTATGGTAACGTGTCCACTCGCGAAGCAGGTTCGCTTGGCGGATATATTACAAAGAAACTTGTCCAAATCGCTGAACAACAATTGTCCGGCGGCAACGGCAACTTCCGCTAATCGTTGTTAATACACAATGCTTCAGAGGAAGCCAAAGCTCAAGGGTTAACCCCCTTGAGCTTTTTTCGATGTTTTTAGACACCTACAAAAGAAAAGCCCCTTCTATTGTGCGGCAGGGGCTTTCTTCCGTCAAGTTTGCTAATACGTATTCATGCGCAGCCGCTTCATTAATCGATCGTCACTTAACCATCCAACATAAGAGCCAACCGTCTCATATTCCTTATTCATGAGAAGAACAGCGACGAACGGATATTGCTTGCGATGGCGGTATCTAACGTCAGACCAACGAACCTCATAACCCCAGTCATGCTCTTTGACTTCCGCACAAGCAAACTTCGTGAAATAGAGAAATGATCGGACTGCATTATCATTCCTGGATTTGGAAACCGCAGGATGGTCAGAGCAGCGAACATTGTCCAGCCATCTGAGCTTGCCACCTCGCAGATCACCAATCGTAAAGCTTCCATCTGCTGCACGCTTGACGATGTTCCAGTGGGAGAGCGAGATGGTGGGTATCGCTACATAGGCTTTTGTACCATCCTGCTGTGGATCAAGTGATGGCAGCTTACGAAGCGTGTTTCTGTGTGCGATTGTTCTCCATGTATAATAGAAGATGGTGAACAGATACAGTACCGGGAATACAGCAACGGGATTAGCTAACCCAAATGCCCAAATCAGAATGGCTGCGACATGGGTAGCGAATATAACCGGATCAAAGATATGGATAATATTCCATGATATCCACTTTTCCGTGAACGGGCGCATCGCTTGGGTGCCATAAGTATTAAATAAATCGGTAAAAACATGAATACAAACGGCGAGCAGTACCCAGGATCCGATATGAAGCCAAGGAAGGCTTCCGCGATAAAATAACTGCAGAAGACCGGTAATCACAATCGTCCATATGGCGATAGCCGGCAAGGAATGTGAGATGCCGCGATGATTCTTGATATAGATGGCATTTCCTTTCAATCTGAGGAACGTATCAAAGTCCGGGGCTTGTGAGCCGACAATGGTACCAATTAAGACAGCGGTGAAGATGGATGTGTTGTTAGCGACAACAGGATCGATGCAGGCCAGTCCGGCCAGTCCGATGCCCATGACAAGATGCGTGCCTGTGTCCACAGCTAGACCCTCCTAAAATATTGTAAGCAGATCATTTGGTTTCAATTATGATGTAGTATCAACGGAGAAGCTTCACTTTATCAGTGGCAAATGAAAGGGGTTAATGACAAGCATGTACATATGTTTTGCTGAGTATAAGATAACTGCGGAGAATAGGATGGATTATTTAGCCTATGCAGATACTTTAATGAAGGAATCGGGAAATAACGTCCATTTATATGAAGGAACAGATCAAATCAACTTATTTGTTGAGATCTGGTCAGCCAGCACGGAAGAGGAAGCTGAGGCCATAAAAAAAGAACGCTGCAATGAGCGTTCTCCTTGGTACCGCATTGCCGAATGGATTCCGGGCGGTGCGGACAAAATGCATGTATGGACATTCAAGCCAGTGGGGGATGGCAGAATGCCGGTTAGTCATTATCCTTGAGCCAGAGGCGTCGTATTTGTGATTGTGCCGCCTTGGAATGGATATTCATAATTGATTTCGCCATCGAAAGTTACATAATCCAAGTTCAATGACAGAAGCAGGTAACGCATGCCTGTGGAAGGATCGCTAATAATAATATGGTCGCGGCCGGCTGCTTCAATGATGCCACGGAATACTTTGGCGTTCCATTCACGGTTGTTCTCGTATGTCATGTAGAAAGTGGCTAGTTTACCGCGGTTGAGGCGTAAAATGTTCTCTACATAGGACTCTTCGATGACCGGAACGGCAACAATATTGCCACCTGACGGGGTGACGACTGAGCCATTAGGTACCATTGGAAGGGATTGAGCACCCATTGTTCCTGTCATTGGCATTTGCATTTGCATTGGCATCTGCATTGGCATGTTAGGATTTGTGCTGGCAGGAAGAACGGATGGGAATCCACCGTAACCTCCACCTGAAAACGGGCTGACTCCGCCACCATAACCTCCCGTGCTTGCCGGGCTTACACCGTTTTTGTAACCATAACCATAAGACATGCTGTTGATCCTCGCTTTCAATCTTTGGAATTTGTTAGCCTATCAGTATACTCTCGGACAATCATCTCTTCTTGGGATGGAGAAGCAGTGGGTTTTATAACGGCCGCTGTTCGATTGATGCCACCAAGTACGACCATCACCAAGCTCACGTTCGTTTTCTGCTTCGGCACGCATCAGTCTGGCAAGCATCTTCACCTGTTCATCGTTTACTTTGATGACTGCCATATGTTCGCCCCATCACTTCCCTTCATCATCTAAAGAGTTGGGCTCTTGACTACATACCTATAGTATTGAAAGGTGGGCAAAAGGGTTCCTGATTTATTGTCACAATTTGAGTGGCGAATTGATGAACAATGCCGCCCGACGTTGTCATAGCACCTATTTTTCTGTATGATTAAAAACGATTCATCAATGAAAATGTATAGGCGCGTGAAGGCGTGCCTTGTTGCATAACTCGGGAGGCTCGCTTCGTGTTGAAAGATTTAATTGCCTTAACCAAACCACGGCTGCTCCGGCTTAATGTATTTGCCGCGATAGGCGGTTTCTGGGTCGCTTCCAAATGGGATTTCGACTGGTTGAAGCTGCTATGGGTCGTCATCGGCTCAGCAATTACAATAGGTTCCGCTTGTGTGATTAATAATTATTGGGATCGTGAGCTTGATCAGAAGATGGAGCGGACGAAAGATCGCGCATTGCCAACAGGCCGTCTACAGCCTGGGTTTGTTCTGGGGTATGGTATTGTGCTTGGGATTGTTGGTCTTACGATATTGTTTGTCCTTGTTAATCCTGTTACCGGCTGGCTTGGATTCTTAGGCTGGTTTGTCTATATCTTTATTTATACAATTTGGCTGAAGCGTACGTCGACTTGGAGTACGTCAATCGGCGGTATTTCCGGGGCAATGCCTCCGGTACTTGGTTACTGCGCGGTTACGACCGAAGTGGATATGGGGGCATGGCTCCTGTTCGCCTTCTTGTTCTTATGGCAGCCGGCACATTTCTGGTCGCTTGCTATTCGCCGGGTAGAAGAGTACCGTACAGCTGGTTTCCCGTTGCTTCCAGTTGTGAAAGGGATTAAACGGACAAAGCTGCAAATGATTCCTTATGTCGTATTACTAATTCCAACTTGCGTGCTGCTGTACGCTTATGGGTATACAGGTATTGTATTCCTGATTCTTTCTGTAATCGCTGGGCTTGTTTGGACTGTGCATACGATTAAAGGAATTAAGGCGGAAAATACCGAGAAATGGGCGAAGGTTAACTTCCTTATTTCCGTTAACTATTTGATGGTCATCTTTATAGTCATGATGGCAAATACCGTGAAGTAATCCTCTTAAGATAATGCTTTCGAAGTAAGAATCATCGAAACTGGCCAAGACTGGCCAATTGTGCGGTAATTCTTTTAAGGGAAGGACGAGAACTTATGGCATTTCTCAAAAAACATAGCTTTAAACTCGCCGTGCTGGCGCTATGTTTGGCAATGGGCATTTATTTATTCATAACGAACTATTCAAGCGGCGGGACCAGCTCCATGCCGGTGCAGAAGGCTGCACCGGCCTTCGAGATGGCCGACATTGATGGCAATCAGGTATCACTTGCCTCAACAAACGGCAAAGCCCGACTTGTTTATTTCTATTATGCGAGCTGTCCGGATGTATGTCCTCCAACTACCTTCATGATCTCAGAGGTTGAGGATCAGCTTCAGAAGGAAGGGCTGCTTGGATCAAAGGTTGAACTCATCTCGATTACATTCGACCCGGTAACGGATACACCAGAAGTTATTAGAGATTTCGCTACTCGTAACTTTGCGAAGCTTGAAGGCGGCTGGGATTTCCTGCGCGGGGATGAAGAGGCAACCCTGAAGCTTGCGAGGGATTTTGGAGCAGATGTAATCAAGGATGAGAAGACTAATACCTATATACATATGAATGTTATTACGCTCGTTGATAAGAAAGGCCAAATACGCAAATGGATCAACGGCAGCGACGAATCTCTGACACCTGAAAGTATGGTAGCGGATTTGAAGCAGCTCGCGAAGGAATAAGCGATGGATATCTTTTGGCACATATTATGGAGTAACGTACTGCCGCTCACATTGATGATAGCTGTTGGCTTCACAATGCAGCGGCTTTTTTCATTGGATATCAAAACCTTATCGAAGCTGAACTTTTATGTATTTTCTCCATCGGTTATCTTTAATCTGCTGTATACAACGGACATATCTGCGAGCTTGATCGGGCAAGTACTCCTGTTTGTTGTCCTATTTATGATGTTACAGGCTATTATTGTGGAGTCGGTTGTCCGCTTAAGGGGACTTGAGGGCGGTATGCGCGGGGCAATGCGCAACAGCGTATTGTTCTATAACAGTGCGAATTACGGGATTCCGCTTAACCAGCTTGCCTTTGCTGCTAATCCCTTTACCTTATCGATTCAAATTATCGTGATGGTGACCCAGTCCTTACTGCCGAATACATATGGGATTTATAGTGTGAATGCCCATAAGATGAGCTTGCGGGCAACGATGCGGACCATTATGTCGCAGCCTATTATTTATGTGATCCCGCTCGCCTTCCTGCTGCATGGATTTCAGATTCAATTGCCGCAGCCGATCGTAACACCTATTACTTATCTGTCAAATGCCTTTATTGGTACAGCGCTTGTTACGCTTGGTGTGCAGCTTGGTAATATGAAGTGGGAGCTTAACCTGGTTCTGATCAAAAATGTATTGCTCGCAAACGGCCTGCGCCTTGTCGTTGGACCGGCATTAGCTGCGCTTGTAGTCTGGGGACTAGGATTTTTCTTATCCATTGATCATCTGATGGCGGCCGCTTTAATCGTGTCTTCATCCGTGCCGACTTCACTAAGCAGTGTCCTGCTGGCTGTAGAGTTCGACAATGAGCCTGAATTTGCTTCACAGACCGTATTTCTTTCAACCGTGCTCAGCATTATAACCGTTGCTGTCGTTATATTCCTTCTTCATATTTAACAGGGTATTGGATGTAAGACTCGAGACCGGCTTTTTCAAATTGTTCAATGAGGTAATCCTCAGGCGTATGTTCTACACCTGGATAACCTCGGCGGGTATAGATATGTTCGGCATCAGGGAATAGGTCCCGGAGAATACCTCGGATCCGCTTGCCGGAGGAATCATTATCTGTGAAAATAAATACGTCTTTGCTGCCTACCTGCTTACGCAGCTTCTCAAGCTGGAGGGTGCCAGGCGTCCCGAAGGTGCAGAAGATTGGTACTGCTTCACCGAGTACTCGGCGAATACGGCTTTTGTCGTTTTTGCCCTCTACAATAATAGCGATATCCATTGCAGTCACCAGCCTTTTATTCTGTAGGTTCTTATGTGTAGTGTAGCCAAATTCGCTCCTTGTGAGCAAGAAAAAGATTCCTAATAAAAAGGGGACGGAGCATGGGCTCCGTCCCGTTTTCATTGTATTCAAAGGGGAATCTTAATGGCAGATTGTGCAGATGATGATTACGAGCAGGATGAACAATACGAGGATAGACCCCACATTGTTAAAGCCGCCTCCGCGATGATCGCTTACAGGTGAAACATGAATTTCAGACATCTAAGTCACCCCTCTCTAGCAAGCTTCAACGTCATGCTGACCGGACATTCCTTTGTGTATCCGCTCTTGTTGATGGCCTCATGACATAGTGCATTATATGCCTGGGGGAGCAAGTGGCCATGTGTATTCACCTAGATTTAGGAAAAATGGGTGTGAGCGTAGTTCTTCTTCGGTGGAAAGGTAAGATAGATACACCAATCATCAGACCTAGAAAGGCCAAATAATACGGAGATAGTACGTCACGCAGCTGGCCGGCAAGCATCGGGCCAAGGAAGGCGCCGATCGAATAAGCAATCGACAGGACCGAGAAGGTTCGACCGTAGCGAGCCCCCCCGCTAAGCTCGATAAGCAGTGTGGAGATCGCAGGGAGGATGATCCCTTTACCCATCCCGACGAATAGCAGAAGCAAAGCGAAAGGCAACGGTGTATGAGCGGCTATTACAAAATAAACGAGAGCTAGTGCCAGCGCTCCCCATAACGTCCGGTAATAAGAAGAGAGCTTATTGAGGAACAGCATACTTAGTGTAATTAAGGCACCGATACTGACAACAGAGAACAGCAGCCCTGTTTCCATCATTCCTTCCGCGGAGGTAGACATAAGCGGAAGCTCGAAAGAGAGAATGCCCTGTGCGCAGCTGATTCCAACTGGCAGTGCGTAGACAAGCCACGGAATGGGAGCAGCCTCAGCGAGAGCTGGTTTGATACCTTTAGATTTCTGCTCCTGCTCCTCGCTGCTTGGCTGTGCCTTAATGTCACGAATGAAAAATAAGGCACAGACGGCTGTAACGACAAGCACCCAGCCGAGCAAATAGAAGGCGGTTGTGAAACCGATCTTTGCAACCATATAGGCACCAGCTGCCGGTGAGACGACAGTTGCCAGCGTATGGACAAGTCCATTACCGGCCATAAACTTCCCTTGCTGCGTGCGGTCGTTAGAGATGCGTGCGAGCAGAGCAAGGCAGGCCGGAGATAGAAAGGCTAGTACAAATCCACTGATCGAACGCAGCACAAGCAGCTGCCACGGATCGGTAACCTGGGATTGGAACAGCAATACAATACCAGCCCCCATAAGACTGAAGACGATAAACAGCCTGCTGCCGAACCGATCAACCCCATACCCAGCCATGATGTTCCCAGGCAAATGAGTAATGGAGTACATCCCCATCATCAAACCGATGAAGGAGGGAGCAGCCCCTAGGGAGATCGCGAATGGGGTAAGAATCGGATACTGCGCGTGCAGATCAAAGAACGCGACGAATAGAAATAAATAAAGCCAGATTGCGGTTTTCAACAGGCTGTTCCTCCTTGCGAAAAACATCTTAATCTACTTGTACGTAAAAGATGGACAGGATATGTCTCTATCGAATGAGGAGCCTTACGTTTACGGCATATTATGGGTGGGTTATAATGTTTGATAATAGGACATTGCACGAGTTATAATAGGGGGGATTCTTTTTTGGATAATTACTTTGATTTTTCCGGTTATGATTGGGATACTTGGAGCACCTTTTTACAAGACCATTGGCTTGTGCTCGTCATTGCACTTGTTGTATTGCTCTTTATCATTCGAGTCGTTAAGACTTTCGTGAAATGGGCGTTAGTACTTGTTATTGTTGTTGGTATTGTTGCTTACAGCGGATATACCCTTGATGATGTGAAATCAATTGGCACGCAGGCGATCGACAGCTTGAAGCAGGAAGCCGTATCGGCGATGGCTGGTGAAGTAGAAAAAGCGACATTCACCTCCAATTCGGATGGTACCTTCACTGTAAAGACAGAGAATCTGGAGCTGACAGGTGTACCAGGCGCAGGCGAAGTTAATGTAAAGTTTCACGGCAAATCAGTTGGCACGATGAAGATTGATACGACCATTCAGGCGCTTATTGACCAAGCGAAGGCGAATGGCAAAGTATAGATATAGTTAGATAAGAAAGCGTAAGACGCAAGGAGGGGTGAACTTGATGGAATGGATTCGCGCAGGGACGGTATGGGAACCGGTCTCGCTGATCGTTCTTCTCCTTCTGCTCGGTTCGCTGCTGCAAGGAATGAGAAGAGGCGCGTCGGGTTCAGCGAGGCGTCTTTTCTTTTTTGTTTGGGATGGGATCCTCATTATCATTTGTCTTGTTCTTGCAGGACAAATCGCTGGCAGCCTATCTCCTCGAGCAGCAGATTGGCTTAGCGCTCATGTAGAAATACCGCAGCGGGAGCTTAGTGCAACTTCGCAGGCTTGGTATACGTTTATTACAAGTCTGCGAGATTTCGCCTTATTAAGGTACGGTATTCTGTTCCTTGCCGCCTATCTGCTGCTTCGGTTCGTTGCATCTTTCCTTTCACCGCTGCTCGAGACCTTGTTCGCAAGCCGACAGCGTCCGGGCAGACATGAGAGCATAGAACGTCTTCCTGGCGGAGGTGCAGCAAGCCGTGCAGCAGGTGCTGTATTTGGTACGGTTCATGGAGCGGGACGTGCTTTCGTGTTTGTAGCAGCGTTGTTTATTTACGTATCACTCTCGCCAAACGGCATAGGGTCGGGATTGATTCAACAATCGCCGTTATACATGAAGGCATCTGCCGTACTAGAGCCGGTTGCGGGAGATATGCTAGCTGAACGCGGGCCTGTTCTCGCCGAAGCTGTACAGGCGGAGTTCCAAAACGTACTGCAGCGTAAATACGAAATTATCGACTACAATATTCCGCCGGATATTGAACAAGCAGCCCTTCAAATTACAAAGGACAAGACTACCGAAGAAGAGAAGGCTCGTGCTTTGTATGATTGGCTGGGCAGTCGGATTGCGTATGACTGGGACAAAGCAGATAATTATGTGGAGAACGGGATTTGGAAGGAACAGAATCCGCAAGAAACGTTTGATACCCGCAAAGGTGTCTGTATCGATGTGGCGAGACTTTACGCCGTCATGGCCCGCGCTTCTGGTCTCGAAGTGAAAGTTGTTACCGGAACCGGTCTGGATGGGCGGGGAGGCTCCGGTCCACATGCTTGGAATGAAGTCCAAATCGGAGGCAAGAACGGAACCTGGATTCCACTCGATGCTACTTGGGCATCCTCTGGTGATTGGTTTAACTCGCCAGGCTTTGAAGCAACACATATTCGCGCAACTTAATTTAGATGAGGTGACTTGGCTTGCATGATGATCCGCAGAAACGGGAAATAACGAATCGGCGTCATTTCTCGTTTCGATTGAACTTTTTCTTTTTCATTGTATTTGGACTTTTTAGCGTACTTATTATTCAGCTTGCAATTTTACAGTTTGTTGATGGACCTAAGCTAAGCGCACAGGGCAGCAAGAAGAGCACGCGCAGCGTCAAGATTGCACCGATTCGCGGTAATATTTATGATTCGTCAGGTACGCCAATTGCGTATTCGACTTCAACACAATCGCTCTATTTTACAATTTCCCCTGACTTTAAGAAGGATGATTCTGAAGCGATTGCAGAAAAACTGGCAGACGTATTCGATAAATACGGAGACAAAGATCCTAAAAAAGCGATGACAGTTGATGATATTATCCGGCAGATGGATTTGGATTTCCGGATCAATACGATTTCTACGCCTAGACGGATTAAGTCTGGTCTAACCAAAAAGGAAATCGCCTACTTTATGGAGCATCGCACAGAGTTCAAGGGCATTGATATTGTAGAAGAAAGTGTTCGTAACTACAGTAACGATACAGTTGCGGTTCAATTGGTTGGTTATTTGAAAAAGTTTAAAGGTGTTCGTGAATCGCTGGACTTCTATAAAGAGAAAGGCGAGGAAGATAATGCTCAGCTTCAATATCTGGATGAAGAGGATGTTGGGTTCGACGGCCTCGAGTATATGTATCAGGATATATTACGCGGTAAGAATGGCTTGAAGACGTATCCGGTCAACAATGCGGAGCGTATTATTGGTCCCGTACAGATTACGAATCCGCAAAAGGGTGATGATCTGTATTTGACGATCAACCGTAACGTTCAATTAACGACGGAAACCGCGATTATGGATCAGATCAAAAAGATCAGCACCTCGACAAATAGGCTCGAGCGGGCGGAATATGCGAAGACGGGTTATGCCGTAGCGATGGAAGTTGATACAGGCAAAGTTATTGCAATGGCGAGTATGCCAGACTATGACCCTAACATCTTCGCCGGGGGGAAAATCAGTCCTGAGGATTATGCTAACTTCGAAGCCGTATTATCTAACGGTACAATAAGAGAGGTATTCGCAAAATACGCGACGGATAAAGAACGTAACCAGCATCCATCCTCCCTTGTGCCTCCGGGCTCGACGATGAAGCCATTGTCTATCCTGATTGGCCTCAAAGAGAAACTGTTTACAACATCAAGCACGTATAACGATACCGGCGCATTCTTCTTTGGCGCCGAAGGGCATCAAGTACGTATTGGTAATGCTTCAAATCATGCTTACGGTCTGCTTGATCCAGCATCTGCTATTGCTCACTCTTCGAATCCATTTATGGCGGCGATGGTCGGGAATCAGATGTATAAGAAATATAACGGCAAAAAAGGTGTAGATGTTTGGGACAGCTATATGAAGGAGTTTGGACTTGGCGTCTTGACCGGCAGTGGTCTAAGAGGCGAATCCAAAGGTACCATCGACTACTACCATGAAGCAGAAACAGCCAGCGCTCAATCGGCCTTGGTGCGGGCAGCGTTCGGCCAGCAGGCGCGTTATACACCACTGCAGTTGGTACAATATACTGCGATGCTTGCCAACCATGGCAAACGGATGAAGCCGCAGTTCGTCAATGAAATTAAGGATGCCGATGGAAATGTTGTTCAGACCTTCCAGCCGGAAGTCCTGAATTCGGTGGATTTCCCTGATAACTATTGGGCAGAAATCGAAAATGGTATGTCGCGCGTTAACGTGCAGGGCTTCGAGGGTGTAACATATACCTATGAGAGAAAGACAGGTACAGCTCAATCCGATGTAGCTGGACGACGCGCGGATAATGCGGTATTTATCGCGTATGCGCCAAGAGAGAATCCGAAGCTAGCTGTAGCAGTAGTTATACCGGACGGTGAGTTCGGCGGTTGGGGTGCTGCTCCAATTGCCCGGAAGATCTTTGATGCTTACGATTATGAGTTTGGCTTAAACGGTACACCGGGCAAGCTGAAGAATCAAGCAAACAACACGGCGAATACGGGTACAACGGGTACTACTGATACAACAAATCAGCCGTAATATGACGAAAAAGAAGCTGTTATTAGAGATTCGAAAAGAATCTTTAAGAACAGCTTTTTTTTATTGAAACTTCCTCGATTAAATTTCGTAAAAAGTTGCATCAGAGAAACACTTTTGAATAGTATAAACAAAGAGGCGTTAAGCTAACTAATGTTCGTCCAGGCAAAACATAAGGGTAGGGGGAACAGGAAGTGCAGTTATCCAAGAAAACAAATTCCGCGATCAAGCGATTTATTATGACGATCTTATTCCTGGTAGTCAGTGTTCTTCTAATGACGGCTTGTGGAGCCGAGCAGAATGGCGGAGGTGCAGGCGACGGCAAACTTAAGGTTACCGCTACGACAGGCATGATTGCAGACGTGGTGAAGGAAGTAGGAGGCGGCGATGTTGTGGTGACCGGCCTGATGGGAGCTGGAGTAGACCCCCATTTATATAAAGCGTCGTATGGTGATGTGAAGAAGCTGGACCGTGCGGACATTATTTTTTATAACGGACTGCATTTGGAGGGGAAAATGGCTGAGATGTTCGAGAAGCTGGAGAAGCGAAAGCCTACGGTTGCTATCTCTTCACGGATACCGGAGTCACAGCTGCGAGCATTCCCTGGTGGAGGGAGTCAGTCGCATGACCCGCATATTTGGTTCAATGTGAAGATGTGGATTTCGGCAACGGAAGTCATCAGGGATTCCCTGATCGAGAAGGATCCTGATCATGCTGACGGATACAGAGAGCGTGCAACTTCGTATATCGGACAATTGGAGGAGCTAGACCAATATGTTCGTGAGCAAATTGCTACAATCCCGGAAGCAAGCCGAATCCTCGTTACCGCTCATGATGCTTTTGGTTACTTCGGTGATGAGTATGGGCTTCAGGTAACGGGTCTGCAGGGAATGAACACGATGTCAGAGTATGGCTCTAAGGATGTTAGCTCCCTTCGGAATTTCCTGGTTGAGAAACAGATCAAAGCAGTCTTCATTGAGTCCAGTGTTCCGAAGAAAGCGATTGAGTCCGTAATCGAAGGCGCACGATCAATGGGACATGAAGTTAAGATCGGCGGAGAGCTGTTCTCTGATGCGATGGGAGAAGCCGGTACAGAGGAAGGCACGTATATCGGAATGGTTAAGCATAATGTGGATACGGTTGTTCGAGCACTGCGATAAACGGATGAAAGCGAGTGATGGTGATGTCGAGAACAGATTCAAAGTCTACAACATTTGTGATGGAACGGGAGGCTATTGCTCCTCCGTTAACGGTTAATGGGCTTACCGCAGCTTATCAGAAAAAACCGGTATTACGCGGCGTCTCCTTTACGGTTACGGAGGGAGAGCTGGTAGGCGTCATCGGTCCTAACGGGGCAGGTAAATCAACGATGATGAAGGCGGCTCTTGGCCTTATTCCGCGTCTTAGCGGCGAAGTGCTGGTATACGGCAAACCTTACAAACAACAGCGGAAGCTGGTTGGTTATGTCCCGCAGCGTGAATCGGTCGACTGGGATTTCCCAACGAATGCGCTTGATGTCGTCATGATGGGCAGATACGGTCATCTAGGCCTGTTCGGCCGTCCAGGCGCAAAGGAACGTGGAATTGCCATGGAATGCCTGGCTAAGGTTGGAATGGCGGACTTCGCTTCGCGTCAGATCAGCCAGTTGTCCGGTGGGCAGCAGCAGCGTGTGTTCCTCGCACGTGCTCTTGCACAGGACGCGAGCTTGTACTTTATGGATGAACCATTTGCCGGCGTTGATGCTGCCACGGAGAAAGCCATCATTACGCTGCTGCAGGAGCTGAAGCAGGAAGGGAAGACGGTTATTGTCGTGCATCATGACCTTGCGACGGTTGAGGAATATTTTGATTCCGTGCTGCTGCTTAATGTAGAGGTAATGGGCTACGGCAAGACAAAGGATGTTTTTACACAGGATTTATTACAACGTACTTATGGCGGGAGATTGGCATTTCTTGACCGGAGCGGGTTGGCGCAGCCGGACATCACGAAAGGGTGAGCGGATTATGAATACGTTATGGACGCTTCTTCATGACCCGAACATGCGTTGGATTTTTATCAGCTGTACGCTGCTTGGTCTAAGCAGCGGCGTTATTGGCTGCTTCTCATACTTGCGTAAGCAAAGCCTCATGGGCGATACGCTTGCTCATGCTGCGCTGCCGGGTATTTGTATTGCGTTTATGCTGACGGGTACAAAATCTATTCTGTACTTTCTGATCGGAGCAGGTCTTGCGGGAGTGGTGGCGACCTTTGGTATTGGTTTAATCACGAGGCATTCGCGTATTAAGCATGATTCGGCCATGGGGATTGTTTTATCCGGATTTTTTGGCCTTGGCATCGTTCTCCTGACAATTGTTCAGCATGGCGGCTATGGTAATCAGGCAGGGCTTGATAAGTTTCTGTTTGGCCAGGCGGCGTCGATGATTGGTTCGGATGTGCTGACTCTGTCAATCGTAAGTCTATTCCTGATAACAATTTGCTACTTCTTGTTCAAGCAGTTCAAGCTAGTATCGTTTGATCCTGGCTTTGCCAAAGGGATCGGTTATTCGGTTGGCTTTTACGAGCAGCTGTTAATGCTTCTGATGGTTGTCGCCGTTGTTGTAGGCATTCAGGCTGTTGGTGTCATTCTGGTTGCGTCCTTAATCATTACGCCTGCAGTATCCGCCAGGTACTGGACGGACCGGCTTGGTGTAATGGTGGCCGTATCCGGTGTATTTGGAGCGATAAGTGGTGCAACGGGGGCAATTGTCAGTTCGACTGCATCGAGTCTGCCAACGGGGCCGCTTACCGTCCTTGCAGCAACAACATTATTTGTACTATCACTATTGATTGGCTCGAAACGAGGGCTGCTTATCAGAAGACTGGTCCAGCAGAGAATGAAGCGGAGACTCGGATTCGCTTATGAAGAACAGGCAGCAACAGCAAGTGTGGATGAGCGGATAAACAAGGAGGCGGCATTATGAGCGACTTCTGGATTTTACTTACCGGCGTACTGGTTGCAAGCTGCAGCGGTATCCTTGGTGCCTTTCTCGTTCTGCGTAAAATGGCGATGATCGGTGATGCGATCAGTCATTCGGTTATGCCGGGTATCGTTATTGCGTTCCTGCTAAGCGGCTCGCGGGATTCGCTGCTCATGATGGTTGCTGCGATGGCCTGTGGCCTATTTGCGGTATTCCTCATACAGCTGTTCCAGCAAAAAGGCGTGCAGGCTGATGCTTCAATTGGCGTGGTGTTCACCGCGTTATTCGCAATTGGGGTGCTGCTCGTCAGCTTGTTTGCTAGACAGGTGCATCTGGACCAAGACGCCATTTTGTATGGCGAAATCGCCTATGTGCACTGGAATACATGGATTGTAAACGGAATTGATCTAGGGCCAAAAGCGGTATGGCTGCTCGGTGGGACTTTGATCATAATCGTAACGGTAATCAGCTTGTTCTATAAGCAGTTCAAGCTGATCTCTTTCGATCCGGCGCTTGCTGCCGCCTTAGGTATTCCGGTTGCATTGTTCCATTATTTGCTGATGGGCATGGTATCCATGGCAACGGTGAGCTCTTTCGAGAGTGTTGGTGCTATTCTGGTTGTTGGGATGCTCATCATCCCGGCAGCGACCGCTTATCTTCTGACCGACCGGCTGGGGATGATGATCCTGCTAAGCGTAGGTGTTGGTATCACGAGCACTTTCATTGGTTACGGAGCTGCTGTTATTATAGATGCTTCCATAGCTGGCTGTATCGTATGCGCGGCAGGCATCCTGTTCGTGCTGGCGTTTCTATTCTCACCATCACATGGCCTCGTTGCCAAGAAGCTGCGCCTGCGCAAGCTTGCCGCTTAATAATAAGCCTCGCCCTTTAGCCCCGCCCCTTAACAGGGCGGGGCTTTTTTGTGTCC
The DNA here is from genome assembly GCF_056269375.1 of Paenibacillus sp. J22R56. Classification (NCBI taxonomy): domain Bacteria; kingdom Bacillati; phylum Bacillota; class Bacilli; order Caryophanales; family Paenibacillaceae; genus Paenibacillus; species Paenibacillus sp. J22R56. The sequence continues at coordinate 529,138 of NZ_JBWDNV010000001.1, read as the reverse complement.
CATATTCGTTGAACCTTTCCTAGGTTATTCAACGTTAATAACTATAGGCAGTTCCTTACGTTTGGAATCTCCCTAATCTGTGCTAAAATATTGCATAGTAGATATAGGCAGGAGGTTACATACATGGGGAATTACAAATTAATAGCTCTTGATATGGACGGTACACTGCTGAACGAGCAAAGCGAGATCAGCAAGGAGAATGCCGAATGGATTCAGCGCGCGCTTGATGCCGGTATCACGGTCAGCTTTTCGACGGGGCGTGGGTTCCGCGGGGCGCTACCGTTTGCGGAGCAGCTAAAGCTGGAGACACCAATGATTACGGTCAATGGCAGCGAGATCTGGCAGAAACCGCATGTGTTGCACAAGCGTACATTGATGAGCCCGGTGTATATCAAGCAGCTGCATGAGCTTGCTTTGAAGCATGAAGGGACATGGTTTTGGGCCTACTCAACAGAGGGGATCTATAATCTTGAAAAGTGGATTGATCCATCGACGACCTATGAAGACCATCATTGGCTCAAGTTTGGCTACTATACGGAGGATGACGGCGTTCGTAACCGCATCCTGCACGAAGTAACCGAGTGGGGAGCACTTGAGATTACCAACTCCTCCTTACAGAACCTTGAGTTGAATGCGAAAGGCATCACGAAGGCGAGTGCAATTCGTGAGCTTTGTACGATGCTTGGTATCGAGATGTCGCAGGTTGTAGCTGCCGGTGACAGTTTGAACGATATTGCCGCTATTCGTGAAGCAGGACTTGGAGTAGCGATGGGCAATGCGCAGCTGGCTGTGAAAGAAGCGGCTGATGTCGTGACGTTATCCAATAACGAGGACGGCGTCGCAGAGCTCATCAAACAATATGTATTGAAAGGTTGATGCCTAAGTGGATATTTTAGGCTGGTCGCTGGTCGTCATATTATTTGTAGTCGGGATGGCTGGGGCTATCTGGCCGATACTGCCCGGCGTATTTGCGATCTATGGTGCTTTTTTCGTATACGGGTTCTTCTTCTCGTTTGAGCCGTTTGGCTGGGTATTCTGGACGATACAATCGTTAATTCTTATCGTCCTCATCATAGCCGACCATGCGGTCAGTGCGTGGGGCGTACATCGATTCGGCGGCTCCAAGGCGTCGATTATCGGTAGTACGATAGGCCTTATTTTGGGTCCATTTGTTATACCAGCCTTTGGTCTTATCATTGGTCCATTTGCCGGAGCTGTGATTGGTGAGCTTGCTGTTGGGTCAAATATCGAAAAATCGTTTAAGGTTGGCATCGGCTCATTAGTTGGGTTATTGACAAGTGTTGTTGTAAAAGTTATTCTTCAAGCCGTTATGATTGTTTTATTTATTATTTGGCTAATGTCCAATTAGGGAGATGAAAACGATGGTTAGAGTTACAGTATGGAACGAGTTTTTGCATGAGAAAGAGCATGAGGAAGTAAGACAGGTTTATCCAAATGGTATTCATAACGCATTGGCGGAAGGCATTCGTACGGAAGAAATCGTGGTTCAAACTGCAACGCTGGAAGAGCCGGAGCATGGCTTGACCGAGGAAAAACTGAACAACACCGATGTTCTGATCTGGTGGGGACATATGGGCCATGAGCGGGTTGAAGACGCTATTGTTGAGCGGGTTCATCAACGTGTTATGGACGGCATGGGCTTGATTGTTCTGCACTCCGGCCACTTCTCGAAAATTTTCAAAAAGCTGATGGGTACCGGCTGTGATCTGAAATGGCGTGAAGCAGGCGAAAAAGAGCGGATCTGGACAGTTAATCCGGCCCATCCAATTGCTGCAGGCATTCCGGAATATGTAACACTTGAGCATGAGGAAATGTACGGCGAGCACTTTGATATTCCAGCACCAGATGAGCTCGTATTCGTCAGCTGGTTCGAAGGCGGCGAAGTATTCCGCAGCGGCTGTACGTTCTTCCGTGGACAAGGCAAAGTGTTTTACTTCCGTCCTGGTCATGAAACTTACCCTACTTACTACAACAAAGAGGTGCTTCAGATCATTCGCAACGGCGTCAACTGGGCAGCACCATCTGGTGCAGCGAAACCTGTCCGCGGCAACCATCAGCCGCTTGAGCCAATCAAGGGTAATGCCTAATCTGCTTAGGCAGGTAATCGCAGAAAGAGAAGGAAATCATGAAAAAAGATTCGCTTATAAAAGGTACATTAATCCTGGCGGCAGCCGCGCTTATAGCGCGGTTCCTCGGGATTTTTCAACGGGTGCCGCTTGATCATATCCTTAAGGGAGACGGCGGGACTTATTTTGCAGTAGCGAACAACGTATATTTGACGCTGCTTGTGGTCGCAACCGGAGGACTTCCTAGTGCCATTAGCAAAATGGTAGCAGAGCGTTATTCGCTTGGACGTGAGCATGAGGCGAAGCGTGTCTATCAGGCTGCGCTGTTATTTGGCATCGTAACTGGGGTTATCTTAACGATTGCCTTGTATGCGGCGGCTCCATATTATGCTGTTCATATCGCCAAAACGCCGGGCGCAGAGGTTGCGATCCGGGCAGTGGCACCAACGCTTCTGATTTTCCCGATCATCGCGATGATGAGAGGATACTTCCAAGGCCGTCAATTTATGATGGCGGGCGGCATGTCCCAGATCATGGAGCAAATCCTGCGCGTTATCGTAGGGGTTGCACTTGCTTATTACGTTGTCTCCATCGATTGGGGCGAGAAGTGGGGAGCAGCAGCGGCATCATTTGGTAACGTTATTGGTGGCGTTGGCGCTTTGCTGGTCATGGTTTATTATGCTGGTAAGCTGCGCCGCGGCGACTTAGCGGAACGGCCTGTGGTAGATATTGAGGCGGTAAAAGCAGCTTCGAAAATTCCGTTCCGTTCGATCTACCGTGAGATTTTCACGATATCAATTCCGATTGTCATTACGGCGATGACCGTTCAAATTATTTATACGTTTGATTCTTCCCTTTTCATTCGGTTAACGGAAGATTATTACGGCGGTTATCACGAAGCGAAGGCCGTATTGAGGGAACTTAGCTTTAAAGCACAGACGATTGCGGGTATTCCGCCAATCCTTGCGATTGCACTCAGCACCTCGATCATTCCGGTTATATCGTCAGCGTATTCCCTTCGTAATATGAGGGAAGTTGAACGACAAACCTCACTCGTTATGCGGATTGTTCTATTTACCGGTGTGCCAGCAGCGCTTTGTATTGCGGCAGCATCTTATTCGGTAACGGGGCTGATCTTCGCTGATGCAAGTGGTTACGGTGTTGTAGCTGCTTTAACAGCAGGGACGATTTTCCAAATTACGATGATGACAAGCAATTCGATTCTGTTCGGTCTAGGCAAGCAGCGTATTCCGATGATGAACACCTTCGTAGGTATTGGTCTCAAAATCATATGCAGCTACGCGCTTGCTCCGGTCTATGGGGTGTACGGTGTTGTTATGGCAACAAGCGTATGCTTTGTTATTATGACGTGGATGAATATGGAAGCGATCCGTAAAGAAGTGAAATTTACGGTGCTTGGCAGTCGCTGGCCTTCTTATATCGTAACGATCGTTGTTTCTGTTGCTGCTGGCTGGGGAGCTGAGGTTGGGGTTCGACATCTGACAGACAGCTGGCCGGACAAGCTTACTTATTTCGTATCCGCTGCTGTAGCAGGTGGCGTTATTGGAGTGCTATATCTCGTGCTCCTGGTATTGCTCCGTGTTGTCACAATGGAAGATGCAAGATCCTTCCCGGGACCACTGCGTAAGCTGTTTATCCTGCTTCTAAAGCTGTTTAACCGTTCTGAGACGCAGAAATAGTGACATAAATCTACTTTTTCCATACATTTACAATACACCCTTTCCTCAGTTACAATAAATAGGGTTATAGGTCTATTACTCTATTACCCTATTACTAGTAGTGAAGGGAGATTTGTAAATTGAAAAGGATGAAAAGGTTTAAGAGGGGGATCATATTGATTCTGTCTCTGGCCCTCGTTATTGTGGCGGGCTGTCAAGCGATCTCAGGCATTGACTTTAATGCGGTTCTGAAAAACACGCTTAAAGTGACTTCTTCCGAAGGTAAACAGTCGGTAGAACTGAAGCTTCTCTTGAATGAAGAAGCTTTTGAAGGTATGTCCGAAGAAGAAGCCTCATTGTTGAAATTATTCTCGAATTTTAAGATTCAGTTAGATAGCGTAAAAGTACAAGATGCTAGCCACGCTTCATACGCGGGTAAGCTGGTTCTTGGCGGAAATGTTAACATAGGCTTCGCGATCAAACAGTCGGACACAACAGCTGTGATCGAGGTAGAAGGTGCAAAGCTTCCGATCGTTCTGGATGTGAGTGGCTCTGGCCTGGGTTCCATGCTTGGAACAGCAGAGCTTGATGCAGATGCTGCAGCTGGACCGGACGAAGAAGCATTAACAGCGATTGGCAAAGAGGTTATGGACAGCGCAACGGACTTCTTCATCAACAATCTGCCTAATCCGGATAAGCTGTCGGTTAACACTGTTCAAGAGCCAATTAACGGAGTTAATACGTCGCTCTTCCATGTGAAGGCTGAACTCAGTGGCACCGAAATTTGGGCGTGGGTGAAAAAATATGTAGACGTGCTTGCTAACGACCATGATGGTATGGAAAAGTTTGTAAAGCAGATCGTTACGATTGTTAGCAGCCACCCTGAGCTTTGGGAAGATACTGGCGTGAATCCATTCGAGCAGACTGGTCTTGATATGCCAACAACAGAGGATCAGATCAAAGAAGCTACAGATGAACTTATGGCGGCCATTGTATCTCTTCAGGATGAACTTAAAGCTTTGGAAGAAGAAAGTGCAGAGGATCTTAAGCAGATCTTCAATGATGATTCATCGATCAAAGCCGATCTGTATGTGGACAACAAGCTGGATATTCGTAAGCAGGCGGTTGATGTTACGTTTAAACCAAGTGAGCAGGCGCTGTTCCCACTTGAAGGCTTGGTACTCCATATGGAGAGCGAAATGTGGAATGTAAATGGCGACGTAAAAGCGGATGCTCCAGTCATTCCTGAAGCGGCCATTACATCGGATCAGCTTGATTCGCTGCAAGGCTATCAAGTACTTAGAATGTTTGATACGAAATCCGCTGCGTACGCTCTTCTGCAGCAGCTGCATATCGGCAAACAAACGGTTGAGCTGTCTGTTGATTATGGCCGATATCCGGCAATTGTAACGCCAAAATATGTGACGATTGTTCCGCTCCGGACTGTCGCTGAAGAGCTTGGCGCTACGGTGAAATATGATAAAAAGACAAAAAGTGTTACAGTCTATGATGAAGCGACGAATACAACAATCGTTCTGAAGGATGGCTCGGACAAAGTAACGGTTAACGGTAAGGCCGCTACATGGTCGTTCGTAGCGAAGTCCGTTGATGGCGCATTGTATGTAGCAGGCCGTGACTTTGCAAATGCACTTGGTGCGAAAGTTCATTGGGATGACAGCTATGGCAGTGATACCTTTGTTATTGACCGTGAAGTGAGCTAATCATTGTAGTTAAGCAGGGAGGATGACCACCATGATCAAACTATCAACAGATGCAGCTTTCCGTGAAGCAGTTCAAGGCGACGGTATTACAATGGCGGTATTTAAGACGACCTGGTGTCCAGACTGCCATTATATTGATCCGTTTATGCCGGATGTAGAGCAGCAGTACAGCGGGAAAATTTCATTCTACGAAATTGACCGTGATGAGCTGCCTGATCTATGCTCCGAGCTGAACATTCTTGGCATTCCAAGCTTCGTTGCTTTCCGGAATGGCAAAGAATTGATTCGGTTCGTCAGCAAGCTGCGTAAAACACGGGATGAAATTGAACAATTCCTGGAGCGTACGGTGCAGATAGCGAACGCACTTCCGAACTAAAAGACACACATAAAAGCCCGAATTCTCTTTCTAAATTGAAGGAGGTTTGGGCTTTTGTTATTAAAGATTTTCCTCGTCTGCATCATTGCCACGGAACTGTCACACCCTAGGAAGTGTCACATTTTCAACATGGCTTTTGACCCTTATAATCGCTATAATGAGGTGACAACAAAACCCCGAAAAAAGGTGATTTTATTATGGTTACCGGCCGTTTTCGCACGCTTGCTCTCGCATCGTGCATCGGAATGCTTTTTGTATTGCTCGCCGGAGCACTTGTTACAAATACCGATTCGGGACGCGGGTGCGGAGATGATTGGCCGCTTTGCAACGGTAAGTTTATTCCTTCTTATACAATGGAAACTGCGATTGAATTTTCACATCGTTTAATTACCGGATTCGAAGGTCTGCTCGTTGTGGCTGCCTTTGGTGCAATCTACCTGCTGTTTCGGAAAAATAAGCCTGATTACAAAGAACCGTTTGTATATGCAAGCGGAGCTTTACTCTTCACGATTGTTCAAGCGTTGATGGGCGCTGCAGCTGTTGTTTGGTATCAGTCTGCTGCGGTAATGGCGATTCATTTCGGCATATCCTTGATCGCATTTGCTTTTACGCTGCTTTTGGTTGTATGGTCTTACCGTGCGAAGAACGGCAAGCCTGCGGAGTTTGTAGTGCCACGCGCTATTTTTCCTCGTATGCTGGCTGTCTCTATATTTTGTTATATCGTGGTTTACCTCGGTGCTTATATTCGCCATACCGATTCGGCAGGTGGCTGTCTCGGCTGGCCGCTTTGCAACGGTGAAGTTGTACCGGAGCTCGAAGGTGCAACAGCAGCAGTCTTTATTCATCGTATAGGGGCACTTATTTTTGGTCTTGCTCTCATTGGATTGTATGTACATGTACGGAAAATCAGCCGCAAAGGCGAAGGCCTTACGAAATCTGCCGGCTGGGCGCTTATCCTTGTCATTGCGCAGATCTTGAGTGGTGCGCTGCTAACAGAGACAATTGGGAACGAAGATTGGTTCCTGTTTACGAACTTGCTTCATAATCTGATTATTACGGGCTTGTTTGGAATATTGAGTGATATGCTGATACGTTCCTGGCGGCTGCGGGAAGGACGGGAAAAAGTTTGAGTTTTCAAAACCTGCGTGAATTTGTTGAGGTATTAAAGAAAGAAAAGGACCTGCTCGTCATTGACGTGCAGGTTGATCCATATTTGGAGCTGGCGGAAATTCACCGCCGCGTCATTGAAGAGGAAGGGCCGGCGTTGCTTTTCACCAATGTGAAGGGTACTCCATTCCCTGTTCTTACAAATATGTTCGGGACAAGCCGTCGTGTCGATTTGGCTTTTGGACCACGTCCCGAAGAAATTATGAAACAGATTGTTGGTGCCGCAGATCGGATTATGCCGCCAACGCCTAAAGCCTTATGGGGCGAGAAAAAGCTGATTTGGGACATGCTTAAGGTAGGCATGAAAGAGGTGCCAAGCGGTACGGCGCCGATCCTGCAGTCTCTGAAACGTCAAAACCCGCTGAAGGATCTCCCGAGAGTAACCAGCTGGCAGGAGGATGGCGGACCGTTTGTAACGCTGCCGCTTGTCTATACGGAGAGCTTAAAATCCCGCAAAGCGCATAATCTAGGGATGTACCGTATGCAAATCTTTGATGATTCTACTACGGGCATGCATTGGCAAATACATAAAGGCGGCGGCTTCCATTATCACGAAGCGGAGCAGCGGAACGAAGCGCTGCCGGTGTCTGTCTTCCTTGGTGGTCCTCCAGCTCTAATCGCTTCTGCGATCGCACCGCTGCCAGAACATCTACCTGAGCTGCTTATGGCTTCCCTTATCTTGGGAGGTAAGCTACCGGTTGTAGCTGATCCACATAGCAAACATCGGATTCCAGCAGAAGCAGAATTTGTGATCAGCGGTCACGTACCGCCGCATATTCGCAGGGCTGAAGGGCCGTTTGGCGATCACTTTGGGTATTATTCGCTTGTTCATGATTTCCCTGTATTTAATGTTAATCATGTTTGGCATCGTAAGGATGCGATCTACCCGGCTACGATCGTGGGCAAGCCTCGTCAAGAAGACTATTATTTAGGCGAGTATTTGCAGCGTCTGCTGGCACCGGCATTCCCGATGGTTATGCCAGGCGTCAGAGAGCTGTGGGCATACGCGGAAGCCGGCGTACATGCGCTGGCAGCAGCAGTCGTACGCGAATCGTATTCCCGTGAGGCGCTTTCTACGGCATTCAGTATTCTTGGCCAAGGTCAGTTGACCTTAACGAAGTTCCTCATACTGACTGATCAGCCAATCGACTTGTCGCGCTTTGACGTCTTGCTCGAAACGGTGCTTGAGCGGTTCCAGCCGCAGACCGATCTGTTTGTCTTTGATGAAACGTCACATGATACGCTGGACTATACAAGCGGCAAATTTAATCATGGCAGTAAAGCGGTTATGCTTGGTGTTGGTGAGCCCATTCGAGAGCTGCCATCGAGCTATGAGGAAGGCGTTATTGAAGAAATCAATAATGCACAAGTCTATTGCCGAGGATGTCTTGTTGTATCCGGAGCAGCCTATGAAGCAGAGCCGCAGCTTGCGGAACGCCTGCTTGCAAGATTGTCGGAACGCGGTACGCAGTGGCCGCTTATCTTCCTAGTTGATGACGCTGATATTGCTCATGGCCAAACGTCATTCTTATGGACGGTATTTACTCGGTTCAATCCGGCGGATGATATTTATGCCAATGCCGATATTCGCCGTCATCATTTTGGCTATAAACTGCCAATCGTGATTGATGCAAGAATGAAGCCGGGTTATCCGGATGAACTATTCACACGTGAGGATATTACCGAGCTGGTTGATCGCAGATGGAACGAGTACTTCTAATCATGAATCGCTAAGAGAGGCGGGAGCGGCCGATGCTGCGTTTTCTATTCAATGAACCGGAACGGGAGCCGGAAGGTCGTCTTGCTGAAACGATACAGCTGATGAATCAGTTCGTGTCACTGCTTCACGAGAAGATCGAGGCGGGCAAGGATACGGACCATAAACTGCGTACCTACGAAGTATGGACGAAGGGTTTACTCGCATCCTTGAACGAAATCGAGCAGAGCTGTTATGCCGCTCGGCGCTTCAAGGAGAAGATTAAGGCATCATCGGTCAGTCAGATGTCGGAGGAAGAGATGCTGAACTACCAGCGCTATGTGTATTTCGACAAAAATGCGTTTATCCGGATTTTCGCATTGCTTGATAAATTGAGCATATTGCTCAATGATATGCTCGGAATGAAGACGGAGCGGATCAAGCCACATTTCTCCTACTTCACCGTTCTTCGCAATATGCGTGACAAGAAGGCGCATCCGGATCTGACCTGGAAGCTTAGCGATATCAAGGAAAGCCTCAAGGAGCCGATGGGCCGGCTGCGGAAGCGCCGTAACACGGAGATTCACTATATGAATACGGAAATGCAGGATGACCTAGCCCAAAGCCATACGATGTATGGTGAGGAAGTGCATCTTGAGAATATTGAAGGACAGTCACAGGATCTTCAGGATGGATTACAGTTGGTGACAGGATCATTACGTCTTACCTTTGATTATGCCTGCAAATTTATACGAACCAGGTAAGCGAATCGCGAGGGGGATTGCTCGTGGAGCTGATGGGCAGAACGGCGCTTGTAACTGGGAGCGCCAAAGGGCTTGGCAAACGAACTGCATTGCAGCTCGCAAGTCTTGGCTGCAGCATCGTGTTAAACTACCTGGAGAGCGGGCAAGAGGCGCTGGAGTTACAGAGTGAGATCGAGAAGCTAGGTGTAAAAGCGACGGCTATACAAGGCGATATTGCAAGTCCTGCTGGTGTAGCAAAGCTTGCAGCAGCTGCGGAAGCCTGGAATGGCGGCGTCGATATTCTGGTGAATAACGCTGGTCCGTTCATGCGGGAGCGTCGTCTGTTCGCCGAATACAGCGAAGAGATGATTATACAGCTGTTAAACGGTAATCTGCTTGGTGTGATGCTGCTTGATCATAAGCTGCTCCCTGGCATGCGTGAGAGAGGCTGGGGACGGATTGTGCACCTTGGCTTTGGCCATGCGGACGAAGCAAGAGCGTGGCCTCACAGGGCTGTCTATGCAGCAGCTAAAACGGGGCTGGTCTCTTTCACTAAATCATTGGCAGTAGAAGAAGCGCCACATGGCATCACCGTCAACATGATTGCACCCGGCGATATTCGAGGACTGAATAAAGAGATGACGATTGATGATGCCGCAGCACTTCGGGACCTGGAATCCCCGATTGGGAGACCTGGAACCGGTGAGGATGTAGCAAGAGTGATCGGATTCTTATGTCAATCCAAATCCGATTTCCTGACAGGCAGCATTATTAATGTGACCGGCGGCTTTGACGCCATTCGTTCTAATATTATTGGGTTATAAGATAACAAAAAAAGAGTCTTGCCTGCTTGTAGCGGGCAAGACTCTTTTTGCATTAAGGCTAAGCTTAGAATACTTGAACAACTTCCTGTACGCCTTCAACCTCTTCGAGCAAAGCGCGCTCGATGCCGGCTTTCAGTGTAATTGTGGAACTTGGGCAGCTTCCGCATGCACCCATCAGACGAAGTTTAACGATACCGTCCTCTACGTCCACCAATTCTACGTCGCCACCGTCACGTTGCAGGAACGGACGCAATTTATCCAGTACGTCCAATACTTCATCGTACATTGTATCTTGTGCTTGTTCACTCATTGCAATCATCTCCTTTCTCCCCTATTATAGTACAAAGTGCAAGGATTGAAAATGGATATCAACCGCTAAGGCCAGGTGATTCGAAAAATGTCTAAACCACTTATTGAGTTCTGTAATGGCAATATGCATCATGGTACAGAACAAATCATGAAGCAGCTGGAAAAAAATGAACAGCTGAAAGTGGTCGAATACGGATGTCTTGGCAATTGCGGAGAATGTTACTTGAAACCATTCGCGTTAGTAAACGGCTTGATTGTTGCAGCAGACTCCGTAGATGATCTGACCATTCGTATTCGAGATACCATCAGCATTAAGCAATAATTCTAACCGAAATGGCGTTTTGATTTCCAGAGTATACCGCTCTTGATCAAACGCGGAATTTTCCCCATCATTGGCGTGCTGCCCATGAGGCCAAAGCCGCTTTTCTTACCAAGGGAACCCATTACACCCTTCAGCTTGAGTTTGCCAAGCTTAGGCGTCTTATTACTCCAAATGGCATGCATGACCTCGGCGATTTGCTTGCCTTGTGCACCAGCCGCTTGACCGCTTGGTGAGAATGGCAGGGATGCACAGTCACCGCAAATAAAGACATCGTTATAGTCTGGCAATTGATGGTATTCATTCACAATAAGTCGGCCTTGTTTGTCCTTCGGCAGATTCATGCGTTGAACAATCTCAACTGGCTGAATGCCAGCTGTCCATACCGTCACGTCTGTCAGGATCGTTTGATCCGTGTTGGAATCATGCAAAGCACCTTGCTCAAGACGACACAAGGAAATATGGCTTAGCATCTCAACATTATGCTCTCTGAACCAGGAAGCAACAAACTTCTGAAGTGATCCAGGAAAAGCGGACATAACGCTTGGTCCGCGGTCGATGATGCGAATGTTCAGGTCAGAGCGGGCTTCGCGCAGCTCGGCAGCAACCTCTACGCCGCTCAATCCGCCTCCGATAATGGACACTTGGCCGTAAGGCTTAATGTCGTTTAGCAGCTGGTATGTTTTACGTGCATTCGAGAGTGTTTGAATACTTGTCGAGAACTCTTCAGCACCTTCAATGCCATGATAATTATCCGTACAGCCAAGTCCAACAACCAGCCATTCGTAATCGATTGGATCCTGACCTTCCAGATGAACAAGCTTATTCTCAAGATCGATGTCCAACACTTCTCCATAGCGAGTTGTAAGTCGTGGATCTTGCGGGAACTTTACACGGATATCGAGATCCGATACCGTACCTGCTGCAAGTGCGTAATACTCCGTTTTAAGGCCTTGATAAGGCATACGGTCAACGAGAATGACCTCTACGTCGATTGGCAGCTGCTTCTCTATAACATCTGCAGCAATTGCCTGACCGCCGTAACCGCCGCCCAAAATTACGAATTTTCTCATATGATTTCCCTACCCAACTCCAAATGATGATTGCTTTGTTGTTTGTGCCTAATATGTGCGTCTCTTCACATCATTACTCATAGACTTTAATTTCGTTGTAGAACGTATCTCTCTCCACAGGAATACGTCCGGCTCCTCTAATGAGCCACAACAGATCTTCACGCGTAATACCTTCTGGCGTAAGTGCGCCAGCCGCATGACTGATTTTTTCTTTAACAATTGTACCGTGAGCATCGGATGCACCCATCGTCAGTGCAACCTGAGTCAGCTGAGTACCGATGTTAATGAAGTAAGCTTTAATATGCTGGATGTTATCGAGCATCAGACGGCTGATTGCAATGGTCTTCAAATCCTCAAAGGCAGAATTACGACGGCGAATGCCGGCTTTAGGATTAATTGGCTGCATCGACAATGGAATAAAGACCTGGAAGCCGTTTGTTTCATCCTGAAGCTCGCGGATCTGCATCATGTGACGAACACGATCCTCATGTGATTCAATCGAACCGTACAGCATCGTTGTATGTGTGCGCAGTCCAAGATTATGAGCCGTGCGGTGTACCTCTAAATATTGGCTCACATCAGCTTTATCAACGCGCATTTTTTTACGGTAATGGTCAGATAATATTTCTGCTCCGCCGCCCGTAAGTGATTTGAGACCAACTTTCATCAGTTCTTCCAATACTTCCTTGTAGCTTAAGCCGCTAATACGCGAGAAAAAGTCGATTTCCGCAGCTGTATAGGCTTTGAGCGTTACTTCTGGGAAGCGCTCATTTAATGCCTTCAGGGAATCGACATAATATTGGAACGGAACATGTGGGTTATGACCGCCGACAATATGGAATTCTCGTACACCAGGGTGGAAGTGCTGCTCCACGTATTCGATCATTTCCTGACCGGACAGCGTGTAGGATCCAGGAGCGCCTTCGTCTCTACGGAAGTTACAGAAAGCACAATGCGCTTCACAAACGTTCGTAAAGTACAAGCTCATGTTCTCGATAAAATAAACTTTCTTACCGTTCTTACGAAGATTAACTTCATTTGCGAGTTGCCCGATCGTAAGCAGATCGTCCGATTTGTAGAGGAATACACCGTCCTCAAGTGTAAGACGTTCTCCATTACGCACCTTCTCGATAATTTCCTGCATTTGCTTATTATCAGATGGGATGGCGATGTTCATCTTGGCAACCTCCTTCATCTTTAAAATAATTCTGTAATACTACAATGTGGCATGCTGTCGATATCGTCCTTGTTATCAGAGCAAGGAATGGATCAAGCTCGAGCGATACCTTGTGAAAAAAATAACTTGCTCATCCGATAAAGAAAGCTATCCATTATTATAAACCTGTACGTTACATGGGGCAACACCTAAAGTCTTGAATATTCATCAAGAGCGGCAGGCATTGGTCTCTTGAGGAACCAGGGGAAGAAGAGTATACTGTAACTACAACGATACATTTATTACATTTATATAGAGGAGGTACGAAGCATGATCACTATTAGTGAATCGGCATCTGACAAAATAAAAGAAATGCTCGAGGAGGAAGGAACTCCTGGGTTGTTCCTGCGCATCGGCGTGAAGGAAGGCGGCTGCACAGGCTTCTCCTACGGCATGGGCTTCGACGATGAAGAGCATGAGAACGATAAGTCATTGGAGGTCGCAGACCTCAAAGTTGTTGTTGACGATGACAGCTTGAAATACCTGTTCGGTCTTGTTATCGACTGGAAAGAGTCGGCAATGGGCGGCGGCTTCACAATCGAGAACCCGAACGCAACAGCAACTTGCGGCTGCGGCTCGAGCTTCCGTACCGCTGCTGCGGCTGGTAAGCCGGATAGTGACTGCTGAGCGCGCCTGTGCTCAGCTTTTTCTTTTTTCGCCAGTATGCAGACTGCGCAAGGGTTCCAATCGCCGTTGTTACCGGAATCAGTGAATTTATCGTACAAGGTACGATTCCGGTAACAAAAGCGAGCACTCCGTTTCTCCAGAACATTCCCTTGCTCCGCCCGCATGGTGAAGTCAAACAAAAGGCATTCGCAAAAGGCTGGCTCAGCCAGCCTTTTGCGACATAGGTTAGACAGGTTGCAAATACAACCTGTCTATAAACAATTCTAACCGGCGTCCCATTTAATGGACGCCGGTTTTTGTTTTAATAAAGAAGTCGGCTGCGGAACGGAGTAAGTGAATGCTCTTGAGAAGCGAAGCGCCCGCCTTTGTATTCGGATAATAACCTTAATAAATTGTTCCAAGTAATCCGAATACAACAGCGGTCGAAAGAGCATTTACTTGCGCAGTGAAGGAAACCAACTTCCTACGACCTCTGCATTTTACGAGAATTTAACCAAAGAGGAATACGGAACACCAAGTTGATCAACAGAACGAAGAACACGAGTACCGCCGCCGACTTCTGGGCGATTTCCTGGGCATCCGGAACAATAGCTTCGGACTGTACATACCAGAGATGGACAGCAAGTGTCTCACCCGACGAGAACAAGCTGAAGTCCCACATTTCTCCGGAGGTTGTCACGCCGGCTGTCAGAATAATAACGGCACTTTCACCAAAGGCGCGGCCGGCTACGAGACAGATGCCCGTAATAATCCCGTTCATTGCTGCAGGGATAAGCACCCGAACAATCGTCTGTAAGTGTGTAGCCCCAAGCGCAAAGGAAGCGTTCTTCAGTTCCTTCGGCACAGCACGGATGGATTCCTCGGTGACACGGGTCAGAACAGGCAGGTTCAGAAAGGCTAGGCTGACTGCACCGCCTAGAATCGTCAGGCCTAGCTGGAATGTCTCAACGAAGAGTGCAATCCCAAACAAGCCGAAGATAATGGATGGAACCGAAGCTAATCCTTCTACGCATATTCGGACGAAGGAAATCAGCTTATTGACCGGCGCGAACTCGGCGAGATAAATGCCGGCAGCCATACCAAGCGGAATAGAGATGAGCAGAGATAGGAACAGGATATAGAAAGAGTTCAGCAATGCAGGCCCAATACCGCCGCCCTCGTCAATTTCACTAGGCAGTCCAAACAGGAAGCTCCAGGAGAGCTTTGGCAAGCCATCTTTTAGAATTAAGAAGAGAAGCCCAAGGATAAATAAGATGACAACAATTCCAAGGGTCCATACCGCTATGGTAAATACACGGTTGTTGAAGCTGTTTATTCCTCGTTTGCCACGGAACGGATTAGCGTTCGCAGCTGTATTTACATTACTCATTGCTGTACTCCTTTCCCTTGCAGCCAACGTACGCCAACGATCATCAAGAGAGAGATAGCAAGCAGCAGGAAGCCCATCAGATAAAGTGCGTAGTTCCAGGTGGAATCAAAAGGAACATTCGCGATTTGCATGACAATGTTGCTGGTCAAAACGGAGGTAGGTTTAAGCAGGCTGTCTGCGATTTGCGGAGTGTTGCCGATAACCATAACAACCGCCATTGTTTCGCCAATCGCACGTGCCATCCCCAGAATAACGGCATACATAATACCGCTGCGAGCAGAAGGGACAAGCACCTTCCACACGGTTTGGAAACGGGTAGCGCCAAGGGCGTAGGACGCATCGCTATATTTTTTTGGTACTGCTGTGATCGAGTCATCACTGATCCGGCTGATTGTTGGCAGAACCATGATGGTCAGTACAAGGGACGCTGCGAGCAGGCCGTCACCCATACCTGTACCGGTAACATCTCGAATCAGGGGGATAAGGACAGTCAAACCCAAGTAACCGTAAACGACGGACGGAATGCCGACAAGCAGGTCCATGACTGGACGCAGCATATTTTTCAGCCAATTCGGAACGAAGGTCGACAGAAAGACCGCGATCATGAGCGAGAGCGGGACTGAGATGATCAAGGTTAATAAAGTAAGGGCAAATGTACCAAAAATGAATAACAGCCCACCATACTGCTCGGTTTCCGGACTCCATTCCGTAGAAAGGAAAAATTCGGAGAAGGATACCTCACCAAATGTCAGCACGCCTGTGCGGAACATGAGCAGCAGGATGAGGAATAGAATCAGACACACAAAAGCAGCTGCAGCAATACAAACATAACGGAACAGGCGGTTCATTACAAACAGCCGCTTCTTGCGGTCAAACGGCTTGCCGCTTCCCGTCAAAAGACTGCCGCCCAGATCGATCTGGCCCGCAGTAGATGAGGTATCTATCATAATTACAATCGGCTCCTTCGGTAGCAAGCAGCCGCCTGTCGCTTCGCGAAAGACGGCCGCTGTTACCTATATTCGATTAACTTGGATTATTTCATTGCGGAAAGCGGGATGAACTTAAGCTTTTTAAGCGAACCGTTTTGGAACTTAGCGCTTTGTACATATTTGATGAATTCTTTAACAACGCCTGTAGGTTGGCCTTTAGTCATGTAGTAGCCGTAGCCCCAAACTTTGTATTTGCCGTTGATTACGTTGTCTACAGTTGGAGCAACACCATTAATGCTTACGCCAGTCATTTTCGTAGTGATGTAAGCGAAGTCGAGGTATCCGATAGCGCCAGGAGTTGATTCAACTGCTGTTTTCATATCGCCGCTTGTTTTAACTTCTTTGTAGTTGCTGCCTTTGGTCATAAAGTCTGTACCGTTCAGCGCTTTTTGTTGGAAGTTAACGCGAGTACCGGAGCCGAAAGCACGGTTAACAACGATAATGTCAGCATCTTTGCCGCCAACCTCTTTCCAGTTCGTTACTTTACCGGAGAAGATGTCTTGCAGCTGCTTTGTTGTCAGGCTTGTTGCAGTAACGCTTTTGTTTACTACTGCAGCGAAAGGAGTAACTGCTACTTTGTTAGCTACTTGACCTGTGAATGCTTCGAAGCCAGGTACTGCTTTTGTAGCATCCCAGTCAACCGCACCAATATCAGCGATACCTTTGCGTACCGATTGAGGACCAGTAATGGAGCCTGCTCCTGATGCGGAGATTTTAACCTTCGGATTCAGTTTTTTGAATTCGTTGGACGCTTGAAGAGTAAGCGGAAGAAGGGCGGAAGAGCCATTAATTACGATTTTGCCGGACAGCTTGCTAGCTGCTTCTGTTTTGGTAGGAGCTTGGACGGATCCAAGACCAATTGTTGCGATAAGTGCGGCTACGGTAGCCACTTTTAACCAGTTCAGTTTCATTATTTTGTAATCCTCCTAAAATGAATTGTCACACAAATGGCCTAATTCTGGCCTTTTTGATGATTCATGCTTCGTAAGCATGTACTAATGAATTGTCACACAAATGGCCTAATTCTGGCCTTTTTTGATGATTCATGCTTCGTAAGCATCCGTTTATGATTTGTGTATTAGCGAGTAATTGTTGTGAATTTGCCGTTTACAGGAACAGCCACTTGACCGTTGCTGATTGCTGCGATATCACCGTTACCAGAAACGATAAGCTCGGATACGCCATCCGACACGCTGTACAGCTTGCTTGCAGTACCTGTTGCAGGATCAAGAGCGCTGATGCTGTTTGCATCGCCTTTTGCTGTCAGCAGGACCAGCTTGCCGCCAGCTTGATTCAGTTGATATACATCTTCAGCACTGTAGACGCTAGCTGCTTCAACAGAAGCTGTATTTACCGAAGCGACGCTTCCTACAGTATCGTCGTTGATGCTTACGAAGTAAGCTTTCGAACCATCAGCGGACAGCTCCAGGAATGCTTTGTCGTTCTTGTCAGTTGTCAGTTGAACCGGTTTATTGTCCGCTTTTGCGGAGTCATAGAAGTAAGCTTGCGTTTCTGTACCTGTTGGATCGATGGTTACATCGTCCTTGCTTACATCTGTAGCGTCATTTTTTACAACTGGCTGTTTGATTTGGAAGTAAGCGACTTTTGTTCCGTCAGCAGATACAGACAGGTTAGCTTTGTAGTCGACTTTGTCTTCCAAAATTTTTGTTACGCTGCCGTCAGCCAGGCTTAACTTGCAGATAACGGTGTTTTTGTCGCCTTGGAAGAAGAAGATCGAGCTTCCGTCAGCTGAGAATTGCATTTCGTTCTTAATGGATGTATCAGTGCTTACTTTAGTCGATTGCTTTGTGCTCAGATCAATGATATTAACGGTGCCATCCTCTTCGGAATAAGCGGCTTTCGAACCGTCGGGGGAAACAATCAGTTCGGACGTGTCAGACGAAGTAAGCAGTAATTCATTTTTACCAGTCGCAGCATCAACCAGGTAATCCTCGCGGCCTGTATCGCCAGATTTCGATACGATCAGCTTGGAAGCATTCACCCAAGTCACTTGATCCACATCCTGAAGGAGTTTGATCGTTGTGATATTGCCCTGCGAGTAGCCAACGCCCAGTGTGCTCAAGAAGCTTACTGGTTCAACAAAAGCTGTTCCGTTAACAGTAACCGCGTCATTGAGTGAAACAACATTGTGGTTGAGTTGAACGGTAATTGTGCTGCCAGCTACATTCAGCGAAGCCTCAAGAGCCTTTGCCAGGTCGCGTACGGAGGCGAGCGTTACACCAGAAGCATCAATCGTGCGGATCGCTACGGCTGTGCCGTTGATGGAGATTGTTGTCGAACCGATTTGTACAGCTTGTACCGATTGTGTTGCCGATTGTGCCATTACAGGAGTAACAGCTGCTGCTCCAAGTGCTGTTGCGAGCACGGAAATGACTACTGCTTTTTTCATTTGTTGTTCGTCACCTTTCTTATTTTCGAATAAGTTCATAGGTCCGACGGCCCTTCGCCGGTATGTATGATAGGCCCTTGATTTTTCCCCCGCAAGCCGCGTCGGAACTATTTCGATTTCCTAAGTTAGTGTAACAGCGGTTTATTATCCCATTATTTAGAAATTGTAATGATTTTGTTAAGTTGATTGAAAAAGATGAAATTGCTATTCTAAAATGACATGATTGTATTTTATAGATGTATCCAGTATGGAAAGTGCCTTATGTATTAGAGGAGGATTAATAGATGTATCGGATATTTATTATCGAGGATGACGACAAAATCGGCATGATTCTCAAATCTACGATGGAAAAGTACGGGTTTGAGGCAGCTAGAGCCGTTAACTTTAAAGATTTACTGGGGGAGTTTACTGCCTATGAGCCCCATCTTGTTTTGCTCGATATCAATTTGCCGTATTTCGACGGCTTTTACTGGTGCAGACAAATTCGGACAAGATCTAATGTTCCGATTCTATTCATCTCAGCCCGAGAAGGGGAGATGGATCAGGTAATGGCTATCGAAAATGGTGGAGATGATTATCTGCCGAAGCCCATTCATTTGGATCTGCTTCTTGCAAAGGTGAAAGGAGCACTTCGTCGTGCCTATGGAGAATATGCGGCAGCGACTGCTTCTTCAGCGAGTGGCGGGGAGCTGGACTTGTACAGCCTTCGCTTGAATTTAAGCCGTAATGAGCTCGAATGGGGTGGACTTCGTACGGAACTCACGAAGAACGAACGTCTGCTGGCTGAAGCATTTATGAAAAGACCGGATGAGATTGTGACGAGGGAGCATCTGCTTGAAGCGTTATGGGATGATGTTCAGTTTGTGGATGACAATACGTTAACCGTTAACGTAACAAGACTTCGCAAGAAGCTGGAGGAGATCGGAATTATGAAAGCGATAGAGACTGTCCGTGGACAAGGCTATCGGCTGAATGGGGAAGCACTTCGGGAGGCAAGGGTATGATCCGATCTTACCTTTGGGATCGAAAAGTATTAATTGTTACTTATTTATTAGGTACTGGTCTTGGTTGTGCGATGTTCCTTCTCGATAAATTGCGGTATGAAGACAAGGCGGATTCCGGTTTGGTCTATTATTTTGCTGAACTTACCATCTTCTTGCTAATTGTAGGCTTAACGATCGACTTTCTGAGGCAGCGTACCTATTATAAACAACTGCATGATGCGATTGACCGATCAACAGAGCTCAAAGCCTCCATGGTTGTAAAAGCAGGCGTGACGAGGGAACAGCTCGCAGTTCAGCGGCTGCTTGAAGCGCAATATGGTGCTTATTTGACGGAACTCAGTCATTACCGAAGGCAGCAGGAGCAGCATAATCATTTTGTCCTGCAATGGGTGCATCATATGAAGACACCGGTATCGGTTATTGACTTGCTGGTACAGGAAACGCTGCAGGAGCGTAATAAGGAAGACGAAGATGTAGAGCGGTTCCAAAGCATTCGTGAGGAAACAGGGAGAATGACAAGAGGACTTGATATGATGCTGCATACGGCAAGGCTCGATAAGATCGAATTTGATTTGCATCTCCGTTTGATCCCGCTGCATGAAGCGGCGCGAAGCGTCATTAATGCACATAAGCAGCTATGTATTAGACATACCATCTTTCCTCGGATTGAGGGGGAAGCTATGGTCGAGACGGATGAGAAATGGCTGACGTTTATTTTGAATCAACTGATTGGCAATGCAATTAAATATTCAAAGCGAAAACAAGGCTCGAAAAAGCTGATCATCCGGATCGAGCCGATATTGGATGACAAAGCCACTAAGCTGTCTGTCATAGATGAAGGAATTGGAATAGCGGAACATGATTTGCCACGCATCTTTGATCCTTTCTTTACGGGGGAGAATGGCCGATCCGTCGAAGAATCAACAGGTATGGGCTTATATTTGACGAAGCAGGTATGCGGCCTCCTTGGCCATGAACTGTTTGTTGAATCAGAGGTCGGAGCGGGTACAACGGCGATGGTTATTTTCCGTCCCGAAGGTATCCACCGGATTCATTAAATGACGAAACATGACAAAATCGTAAGGTTTGACGCCTCCAATGAAAGGTAAATCGATGGGTACATAGCCGGTTTGGGCGCTATACTGAGTCCATAATCAAATAAATCGAACATTTACGAGTTTTGAGCCCATGCTTTCGAAGCATGAATCACCACAAACGGTAGATGCCCTATCTTTTGTGTGGCCATTCATTTGAGGAGGATTATTACGATGAGCGTATTGCAAACAAAAGGGATTGGAAAGATCTATCATTCAAAGGGGAATCTGTCCTACCGGGCGCTTGAGGATATTGATCTGAATATAAAAGCGGGAGAATTTGTTGGGGTAATGGGACCTTCCGGCAGCGGCAAGACCACACTTCTGAATTTGCTGGCAACCATTGATCGGCCGACATCAGGTGAGCTTGAGATTAACGGGGTACAGCCTGCCAAGCTGAGCGACAAGAAGCTGGCTCTTTTCCGGCGTAGAGAGCTTGGATTCGTGTTTCAAGATTTTAACCTTCTTGATACGATGACCATTAAAGAAAATATTATTTTACCATTAGTACTGGAAGGTGTGTCACCTCGAAAAATCGAGGAAAAGCTGAAGCCGCTTGCGATCATGTTGAACATTGACAGCATACTGGATAAGCGGACTTATGAAGTATCGGGCGGACAGAAGCAGCGTGCTGCTATTGCCCGGGCAATCATTCATCAGCCTGCACTAGTATTGGCAGACGAACTGACAGGTAACCTGGATTCGAAAGCAGCAAAGGATGTTATGGATGCACTGAAGGATATGAATGAGAGACTAGGCGCAACGGTTCTTATGGTAACGCATGATCCGTTCTCTGCAAGCTATTGCGAGAGAATCGTCTTCATTAAAGACGGCAAGCTGTTCTCCGAAATTCGCAGAGGTACAAACCGTCAGGCCTTTTTCCAACAGATTCTTGATGCTTTGAGTGTATTGGGAGGTAATTTTGATGACGTTCCGTTCGCTCGCGCTTAGCAACATGAAGGGGAATTGGCGTTCCTACAGCGCCTTTTTCCTAAGCTGTGTCTTCTCTGTACTCATCTTCTATATGTATTCGGCATTTATTTATCACCCTGATGTCGTTAGCGGACATATTTTGCAGGCTTCGAAAATAAGAAGAGGGATGATGTTCTGCCTTTACATTATTGGTATCTTCTCTTTCCTGTTTGTGTTGTATTCCAATTCGGCCTTTCTGAAAACGCGTAAGCAAGAGTTTGGCCTGTTGTCGTTATTCGGTATGACAAAGGCTCAGCTTCGCAAGCTGGTTATCTATGAAAGCATCGCTATTGCTCTTTTGTCGATTGGTGCAGGCATCGGGCTTGGCATGTTGTTTAGTAAGTTGTTCTTTATGGCGTTGTCGGTCTTCCTGAAAGTAACAGATCCTATTCCGTTTGCTGTACCGCTGAAGGCAATTGGGATTACGGGCTTTGGTTTCTTTATCTTATTTTTGGCAATTGCCATACTTACGTCGCTGCGAATTGGCAGATCAGAGTTGATCGATCTATTTAAGGCAGGCCGTAAGCCTAAGGGCCAGCTTATCTTTTCCCCATGGCTTGTGGCACTGGCACTTGTGTCGCTTGGCTCGGGCTATACGATGGCGCTTATGTTAGATTCGTTTAACTTCTTCTATATGGCATTGCTTATTCTCGTTACAGTTACAATTGGGAGTTACTTTCTGTTTACGCAGTTCAGCGTGCTGCTTATCCGTTTCTTACAGAAACGACATTCCTTCTTCTACAATCGAACGAATATGATTGTGCTTGCCCAGCTAGGGTATAAGCTAAAGGATAATGCGCGGATCTTGTTTATGGTCTCGATTATGAGTGCTGTTATCTTAACAGCATCAGGTACATTTTATTTGTTGCAGATCAGCTCCAAACAGCAGATTTATGATTTCTATCCCTACACAGTAGCTGTAATGGAGAAAGGAATTCATAGTCATGACGTTATTAATTTGGATGCGATGAAAGAGCAACTGCGTGCCGAGGGCTTCCCGGTTACGGATGAGAAGATTGTCACCGGTATCGCGGCAACTAATATTAAACTGACACGCAGCAACGGTAATGATATGGAGTATAGTCCTGCGACAATGATTATTTCTGAGTCTGACTATAACCGTTTGGCGAAGGATAAAGGGAAAAAGCAGCTTCATTTAAAGCCGGGGACAGCAGCTATGCCAGGTTCTTTTTCGCCGCCAATTGAAAGGATTACGGGCAGTGTTCAGGGGCAACCCATTGATTATGCTGCAGCTGCTGAACCTTCGGAAAGTATTATGAACCAGACCAATTTGAATTATATGACGGTCATTTTGGGGGATGCTGATTATGATCGGATTACCGCTGGTGTACCGGAGGATAATCAGCTCGTATGGTACGGCTATGAGTTGAAAAATTGGGAACATGCAGGTCCAGCGCTTAATAAGCTCGAAGTATCTGATGATTTTATCGATCAAATCAATCGGTCCCGACCTGACAACTATGCAAATATGAAAGATACAAGCTCACTGACTCTGTTTATTGGCTTGTTTATCAGTTTGCTGTTCTTTATTGCATCAGGCAGTTTGATTTACTTTAAGATGTTCACGGAATTGCAGGAGGATCAAGCGCAGTTTAACGCGTTGAAACGAATCGGAATGACTAGACAGGAGATACGGAAAATAACAGTGACACAGATCGCTATTATCTTCTACCTTCCTTGTCTCATTGGAACCATCCATGCATTATTTGCTATGAAGGCGTTGGATGGACTGATGGGTTCAAGTGTATGGCTGTATTCCCTGGTCATCATCGGGATCTTCGTGGTGATGCAGACGATCTACTTCCTGCTCGCCAGCATGAGTTATTCCAAAGGATTAAATAGAGGAACAGCCAGCGCTTAATGCGCTGGCTGTTCTCTGTTATTATATTGTTTGCTGTTGTTCAAGCCATGCGGTACGTTTGGTCTTCATACCATTTAGGATTGATTCTGCTGATGTGTATTCCGCCTGCAATGTCTTCACGACAGTTCTTACTTGACGAGTTGCTTCACTGGTTCTGTCTTGCGCTTCATTAATTCGTTTCTGGACGATCCAATCGGTTATGAGGCCGTCGAACCAATAATCTCCGAACTTCAGCAGGCTGCTGATATCTATATGAATATTTAGGTTTTGCTTCAAGTCAGCCAGCTCATCCTTGAAGGATTTCAATTGATGGTTGGCCGTTGCAATGGATTGCTTGGCATCATCGATATGACCATGCTTAATGTGAGTGCTAACCATGCCGCCATTGGCCCATAAATCCCAATTGCCCCAGTTAATTGCTTTATCAAGACTTTCGATGGCGGGCTCCAGTGATGCAAGTACCCGCCTGCCCGCCGTAAATGCTTCGTTCAATTCTCGTACAACAACGGTCTGCTCCGCAATTTCATTCTCCATAACGGTCAGCACAGCAGCAGTTTCGGGCTGGTTCTTCAAAGCAAGTTCCTGTTCATTCATCAGCTTCTTATAATCCTGCTCGGCTTGGATATTATCCGTAATGATAACTCCGGCTTGAAAGATCTCTTCCTTCAGCTTATCGCGTTCCTGCTGTGCTTCCTGAAGCTTGAGGGCAGCTGCAAGCGCCTGCTGCCGCTCTAATTCAAGCTGTTCGTCTTTGCTGCGTAGAATCGTATGAAATAAGTTCGTCAAGGACATCCGAGTAAGCTTATCTACATCCGCCTGCTCCGTTTCAAGATCAAGCTCAAGCCGAATGATCTGCCGCTCCAGCTCATTTAATCTGGAACGGTATTGCTGCTGCCTGCGCTGCGCTTTCTCAAGTTCATATTTACGTTCCTTGGCATCGGTTAAACGGTCGAACAGGGAATCTGCCATACGTACCTCCTAGCGGTTAATCAGATGCACTTGTATACGCTAGTGATCTTTATTTGGTTTCGAACACAAGGTCGATTTGAATAATCTCGGAACGGCTTCCCAATCGGATTGGTGGTCCCCATAAGCCGAAGCCCGAAGAGACAATCGCATGCAGGCTGCCTTTTAGCTTGTAGCCCCAATCCAGTTCAAAAATGCGGCGTGTAATAAGATGATTAGGAGCCATCTGCCCGCGGTGGGTATGACCGGATAATGAAAGGTCGATCCCGTTTAACGACGCTTGCTCCAGATCAGATGGCTGATGATCCATCAGGATAAGCGGCTTATCAGTATCTAGGTTTGTAATCAGCTCACTGATAGGCAAACGTCCTTCTGGATCGCTGTGTTTAGCCGATAAATCTTTCCGTCCAATGACGTAGAAGCTGTCTTGAATAAGAATCGTTTCGTCTTGGAGGACTTGAATGCCGATGCTATTCATCTCAGCGACAAACTGTTTAATATGGCCTCCAATGTATTCATGATTGCCAAGCACGGCATAAATGCCAAGAGGGGCTTTCAGCTTGCCCATCGTAGCGGCCATATTTCGATGGATGAACGGATGAATACTGTCGTCAATGACATCTCCAGGCAGCAGAATGAGATCCGGCTTCATTTCTTCCATATGACGAACCAGTCGTTCCAAATGCCGATTGCCAACTACGGTTCCAAGATGAATATCAGAGGCTACTCCGATACGAAGTTTATCGAAGGAACCGGCTTTTTTAGGGATAGTCAGGCGGTAAGGGCGAATGATAGGCGTCCAGGCATTCCAAGTGCCGCGGATCAGGATGGCTGCGAGTAAGACAAAGGCAGCTGTTCCAACGGTTACAAAGGCTGTATCGTAATCTACAGACATTAAGGTAAGCAGCCATATAATAAGATCTGCCACTGGAAGAATCAATAAGCTGTACTGCATAACGGCGAACCAATAAGAGCCGATATACTTAAACCCATAAGCGATTTGACGGAAAGGTGATGACAGGTGCTGTCCAAACCTGCCGATAATATATGAGATGGAGATAATGCCGACAATGATACCAAATGGAAGGGCGTTATCCAGTCCCGTAATGGTGGACAGATACTCCCAAACGTTCCAGCCAATATACCAGTTGACGAGGAAGAGCAGGAGGAGGACAACAGTAATAATAGGAATAAAACGAGCTTTCACGAGGGCACACTCCTTGTTACCATTCATTAAGATGATGGATTGTGAAACTACTATATCATACCGGTAATTGCCGGGTAAAATAAGGCGCTGTAAGCGGCGGGCAATGGTCTCTCCATCGTTTTTCTAGTATACTTTGGTTTATTGACACGGGATGTAATGGAGAGAGGGATAAGGAAATGAAATCATTAGTGCTTGCAGAAAAGCCAAGCGTAGCGAAGGAAATTGCACGTGTTCTTGGCTGCAGCAGCAAACATAAAAGCTATATGGAAGGTCCATCATATGTGGTGACCTGGGCATTAGGACATCTGGTAACCTTAGCAGAGCCGGAGGATTATGATCCGAAATACAAGACATGGAACCTCGAGGATTTGCCGCTCTTGCCAAATAAGATGAACCTGAAGGTGATGCGCGAGACATCGCATCAATATAAGGCGGTTGCTCAGCTCTGCAAGCGTTCTGATATCGGTGAGCTAATTATTGCTACCGATGCTGGACGGGAAGGGGAGCTTGTTGCGAGATGGATTATGGAGCTTGTTCATTGGCGCAAGCCATTTAAGCGGCTCTGGATCTCGTCCCAGACGGACAAAGCCATTAAAGACGGCTTCAAGGCCTTGAAGCCGGGGCAACACTACAATAACCTGTATGCCTCGGCTGTGTGCCGCGCGGAAGCGGATTGGCTGATCGGTCTGAATGTTACACGGGCACTTACCGTGAAATATAATGCCCAGCTGGCTGCAGGACGTGTTCAGACGCCAACGCTTGGCGCTCTGATGGATCGGGAGAAGGAGATTAACCAGTTCCAATCGCAGCCTTTCTGGACGGTTTCAGCTGAGTTTGGAGACTTTCAGGCAGCATGGCGTCAGAATGATTCCGATGACGGCAGATTGTGGAGCCGCGAGGAAGCGGATGCAATTGTTGCGCGCCTGCAAGGACAGAAGGCGAAAGTAGACAAGCTGCGCACCGTTGAGAAATTAGAGCCACATCCGCAAGCATTTGATCTAACCGAGCTGCAGCGGGAAGCGAATAAGCGTCTTGGTTTTTCGGCGAAAATGACATCTAATGTCTTGCAGAAGCTGTACGAGCAGCATAAGCTCGTGACTTATCCACGTACCGATTCTCGTTATTTGTCGAGCGACATCGTTCCAACCTTAAAAGGACGGCTTGAAAGCGTTGCGGTTGGACCATATGCGCCTCTTGCCCGGAAGCTGCTGCGCGGACAGCTGGCCGTTACGAAACGGTTTGTTGATGACAGTAAAGTGAGTGACCATCACGCCATTATTCCAACGGATGAATATGTGAATCTGTCGGCATTAAGCAATGATGAGAGGAAGCTTTACGATCTCATCGTCCGCCGATTTATTTCCTTGTTCTACCCGCCGTATAAATACGATGAAACAAGTGTAACGTTAACCGTTGGTGCAGATAAGTTGTATGCGAAAGGGAAGATCCAGAAGGACATCGGCTGGAAGGAGCTTTACGCAGTCAATGATTCGCGATTCGCATCGGATGATGAAGATGAGGATGAGCGCAGTGAGGACAAGAGAACGCCAGAGCAGTTGCTGCCTGCGCTTGTACAGGGGCAAGCTGTTCCGGTCAAGCAGAGCCGCTTGAAGGAGCTGCGAACGATGCCTCCTGCCCGGTACACCGAAGCATCACTGCTCTCGAAGATGGAGAAGCATGGACTAGGCACGCCAGCCACTCGCGCAGATATTATTGAGAAGCTTCTGTCTACAGAGACGATCGAGCGAACGCAAAACCGTCTCATTCCAACAGGTAAAGGCAAGCAGTTAATCGAACTCGTTGTGGACGAGCTGCGAAGCCCAGATCTAACGGCTGAATGGGAGCGGGAGCTTGAGCGGATCGCACTTGGCAAAGGGGAGGCCGCTAAGTTTATGGCGGGTATTCGTGAGCAGGCCAATAAATGGGTTAACGCCGTGAAAAATGAAACGAAGGAATATAAGCCTCATAATCTGACCCATTCTCGTTGTCCGGAATGTGGGAAGCTTCTTATGGAAGTGAAGGGCAAACGCGGCAAATCGTTTGTCTGCTCGGACCGGGAATGCAGCTATCGTCGTCAGGCGGAGCCAGCGCTCTCGAATAAGCGTTGTCCGCAATGCCATAAGAAGATGGAGATCCATAACGGCAAGGCAGGCAAATACGCGCAGTGCAGGCCTTGTAATGTCATCGAGATGCTAGGTGATAAGCAAGGCGGACGAGTTAATAAACATCAGCAGAAGAAGATGATTGATCAGTACAGCGATAACGTATCGTTATCGAATAGTCTTGCGGATGCACTGAAGGCAGCTATGAATAAGCAAACTGAAGACTAATTTGAGGGAGCACAGTTCTGCGGAACTGGGCTCTTTTTTTGTCGCAAAGCCGCAAGTCTTGGTTATCCACCCAAGAGACAACCTTCAATCTTTCATATGCTATTAATATCGAAAGGAGATTGATAGCATGGAGGATCAACTTGGCAGACCGGTTCCAGACAAATGGGCCAAGCAAGCAGCGCTGCTTGCTAATCCGTCGATTGCTCCGCATATCCCTCCGACAAAGAGGTATAGTGCCAGCAATTTGCGAAGCATGCTTAACAAGCATCAAATGGTCGTTATTAAGCCGCTCGTAGGCACTGGCGGACATGGTGTGATTAAAGTGACGAAGACAAGCGGAGGCTTCAGTTTTACTTCCTCATCGACAACCAGTCATTTTACAAATTTCGATGCTCTAAAATCGGGGCTCGACAAAAAACGGAAAGGGCGTCCTTATCTGATTCAGAAGGGGATTCGTCTGGCCAAGGTCGGCGGCCGTCCGATTGATTATCGTGTGAAGTATGTGAAGACAGAAGCCGGGTGGGAATATCGATCGATGGTTGGGAGAATTGCTAAACCAGGCTTATTTGTTACGAATTTATGCCAAGGAGGAACGATGGTGACGGCAGCGGCAGGTATTCGCAGATCCTTGTCAGCATCGCTGGTCGAAGTCAAGAAGCAGCAGATGCGTGACCTGACAGTCCTGTCGACCAGTATGCTGGAGGAGCGGTTCCCGGGTATTGCTCAGCTTGGTTTCGATTATGGCATTGATGTGAACGGCAAGATCTGGATTTTCGAGGTAAATACAAGGCCACAATAGGCTTTGAATCTACAATCCTATGTCATCTATTATCAATATATTCCATTTATGGGGTAACGATTTTCGATTAAAGTTTTTTATCAAAGTTTGGAAAAAAAAGGCTGTGTATAAAAGTATCCACATCATCCACTGTGCTAAACCCTCATTTTTCGACGCGTATTCACATATCATGCACAGCCTGTCCACAAGGGGATGTGTATAAGCAGGGTCATTGTTGAAGGGAAAAGAGCATGATACGATGTGTACAGATTTAGGAAACTATAGGAAGAAAGGAAGTGTCCATATATGGAGCTGCTCTCAGACGAGCTGCTGGAAGACACCTACCTTGCCGCCATTCAGTACAATCTAGAAGATGACTTTATTCGAATGCTGCTGCTCGAGATGAAACGCAGACAATTAACCAAGACTGGCGCATCAAACTTCAACTAATGAGATTGTTCACCATTCGGTGACAGCTGCCTCTATTGTCTGTGAACAGGACGGGCAGTACGTAACATGCATGCAGTTTATTTCTTCGGCCGATTGACTTATCCATTCCGTTTCCGTCTCTAGTGGCACATAAGGTGCGTAAGGACCAATCCAATCCGTCATTCGGCCCCAATCTTCCATCGCTTGACCACAATTGGCGCAGGCTGCCTCCAGCGGCTGCATGCCATTGCATACAGGACAAAACATAAGGGTATCCTCCTTGGCTTCGTGCAACTGCTTGCACTTGAATGAAACGCCAACGTTAGGATACCCTTGTTATTTTTGTTTTACCACAATGGATTTACTTTTACAGCTTCATATTACTGCTATGCCCAGGTGACAGCTTCGCTTCTGGGTCGATATATACTTTTGCGTTATTTATAGCGGTAGGAGCTTCACCGAAGCCAACGGCAATCAGCTTGAGCTTGCCAGGGTACGTCGTAATATCTCCAGCAGCGAAAATCCCGCTGACACTTGTCTCCATTCGTGTATCTACAACAATGGAGCCGCCTTGAATTTCAATGCCCCATTCTGCAATTGGACCAAGGGAGGAGACAAAGCCGTAGTTTACGATGACGGAGTCCACTTCGATCTCGATTTGTTCCTTGGACTTAACATCGGTAATAGTCACACTATTAATGCGGCCATCGCCATGGAGTGCTGTAATTTCTTTAGGTGTCACCACATTAACTTTTGAGTTCATCAGGTTTTCTACACTATGCTCATGCGCGCGGAATTTATCCCGGCGATGTACGAGCGTCACACTCTCAGCAATAGGCTCAAGCATCAGTGCCCAGTCAACGGCAGAATCCCCGCCTCCTGTGAGCAGCACCTTTTGTCCTTTGAATCTGCTAAGATCACCAACGAAGTAGTGCAGGTTGCTCTTCTCGTATTGTACAGCATCAGGCAGTTCCAGTTTGCGGGGCTCAAAAGCACCAACACCAGCGGTAATAATAACAGCTTTTGCATAATGTACAGCTTTATTGGTTATGACTTCAAATAAACGTTCGTTCTTTTTATTTACAGATACAACTTTCTCCTCTAATAATACTTCAGGCTGAAATAAACCAACCTGCTCAATTAATCGATCAACTAGCTCTTGGGCTGTAACTTTTGGAAATCCAGCTACGTCATATATGTACTTCTCGGGATAAAGAGCAGCCAGCTGTCCACCAAGCTGAGGCATACTTTCAATGATTTTCACAGAAGCCTGGCGCATACCGCCATAAAAGGCCGCGAATAGTCCGGCAGGTCCACCACCAATAATGATAATATCTACAAGGTTTTCGGGCGATTCAAAGGATGACATGGAAAGCACCTCCAAAGTTTTGATGATCTGCTTCCTATTATATGCCTGCTATTTCAAAGAAGGAAATATTAATTTGTATGCTGCTCTAAAGTTTTTCGTATATTTTGCTCTTGAAGTTTAAGTGAAAACTATGTAATATTTCTGATGTATTGTATGTATGGCGCCGAATTTGGACCAGTCGATATAGAAGAAAAAGCTGGCTAAAGAGATGTCGGAGCGATAATCGGACCAATAAATGACACAATTCGCTGGTTGAAAAATATAGATCCAGCACGGATTGTGTAATTTTTCACAAACAAAGACACATAAACAAGCTAAGGAATGGATGGGATCATACGATGAGCAACATACCCAAAATTGTCATCTTAGGAGCTGGCTACGGCGGTGTGCTTACTGCGCTGCGGTTGCAAAAAGAACTTAATTATAACGAGGCTGACGTCACACTAGTGAATAAGCACGATTACCACTATATTACAACACATTTGCATATGCCAGCTGCTGGTACGGATAATCCTGAGAATGCGCGTGTCAGCATTTCGAAGCTGATTGACGAATTCAAGATCGACTTCGTGAAATCAACAGTCGTACAAATTCGCCCGCAGGATAAAAAGGTTATCCTTGAGGATGGAACATTATCGTATGATTATTTGGTCATCGGTCTTGGCGGCGAGCCGGAAACGTTTGGTATTCCTGGTCTTGGCGAGTACGCGATGAATATTCGTAGTATCAACTCTGTTCGTTTGATCCGTGAGCATATTGAATATCAATTTGCACGCTTCAAACGTGAACCGCATCGTACCGACTACCTTACTTTCATTGTTGGCGGTGCAGGCTTTACTGGTATCGAATTTGTTGGCGAATTGTCTGATCGTATTCCAGAACTGTGCAAGCAGTTTGATGTCGATCCAGCACTCGTGAAAATTTATAATATTGAAGCAGCACCAACCGCTCTGCCAGGCTTTGACCCTGAACTCGTCGAATACGCGATGGACATATTGACGAAGAAGGGCGTAACGTTCCGTATTGGAACAGCAATTAAAGAATGCACGCCAGATGGCGTCGTTGTGGGTGAAGGCGAAGAGATCAAATCGCAGACGGTTATTTGGACCGGTGGTATCCGCGGCAATCGTTTGATTGAAGATGCTGGTTTTGAAACGATGCGTGGACGTGTGAAAGTAGATGAGAATCTGCGTGCTCCTGGACATGAGAACATTTATGTGGTTGGCGACAATTCCTTGATGTTTAATCCAGAAGGCCGTCCTTACCCTCCAACAGCACAAATTGCGATGCAGCAAGGTGTTGTTTGTGCACACAACCTGATCGCGTCTATCCGTAACCAACCGCTGAAGAGCTTCACGTTCAGCAACAAAGGTACGGTTGCATCGCTTGGTAAAGGTGAGGCAATTGGTCTCGCATTCGGCAAGAAGTACAAAGGCCGTACGGCTGCTTGGCTGAAAAAACTGATCGATCTGCGTTACCTGTTTATTATCGGCGGTATTCCGCTTGTGCTGCGCAAAGGGAAATTCCTATAATGCGTCACTGCAGCGTTCAAGTCCGCGGATTATTAACACGGGACGAACTCGACCGCTACAATGCTTTGATGGAAGTCGGCTCGTTCCTCGAATCGCAGATGCGTCATGATTTATCGTATACGGTACAAAAAGAAGTAGACCTTCTCATCCAGCCAGCGATTGAACGGCTGAAGGAAAAAGGTCGCGAGCGCGACCGCGCGACAGAGCTTTATCTGGAACAGAAACGTCTCGGCCTGTTGGACGAGGACGACGACTAATAAGCAAAAGGCTTTCGCTACGGCGAATGCCTTTTTTTATTGAATAATCCCCCCGATTCTTTCTTCCGCTCCCTAGCTGAACTTACTCCGTAATTCAGCTAACGAATCGTAGTAACCTTATTTATCGAAAAATGACCTCTTTTCTAATCTAACGAATCCTGGTAACGCTATTTGGCTAGTTGCTTGCAAAATGAGGCGTGAAAGCAGGGAATAACGTTACTAGGATTCGTTAAAATTACAAACCCCTCCATTTCGAGTGAATAGCGTGATGTAGGTTCGTTAGAATCGAACAAGCGTATTAGAGATCGTTAGCCGCACACTTGTTGTATTGCTAGCAAGAGCCTCCGCATATGAAGGGCGATAGGTGTTATTGTTTAAAGTGATAAAGATTATTCATTTCATATATTTCACTTATAATTGCTGCTGAATTAGTCTATTAACAAATAATGGTCACATGGGGGTTGTTGTCTTGACTCATTCCTTTTCTATTTCTGCTGGGGGACTCGTATGCAAAGACGGAGAGGTATTACTGGTCCAAGTGAATTATGGAGCTAACAAAGGGTTATGGATGATTCCAGGCGGGTTCGTGGAAGCGGGCGAATCCTTGGAGGAGACGGTTATTCGAGAAGTGCAGGAGGAGACCGGTTTAACGGCTGTCCCGACAAAAATTATAGGTATCCGTAACGGAGTCAGACAAGTAGGTGATACAGTTGAGACCGGGATTTACATTGTGTTTGAAATGGAAGTTCTATCAGGAGAACTGAAGCCATTCGATCAAAATGAAATATCCAATACACGCTTTGTAAGTTTGTCTCAAGCTTTGCTTGATCCAGAAGTCATTGACCTGACGAAGGAATTCATCCGTTCTGCAGGCACTCATCCTGGACTACATAAATCAGCTAACTTGATAAATACTAAGACAAAGTACATGTCTTATGATGTCTACACCTAAAAAAAACGCCACAGGAGTTACCCTGTGGCGTCACTTGTCTATAAAACAGGTTAAACGAGGATGGAGCAGGTTGAATGATTCTGGAGAAACGTAGTGCTCGCCTTTGTTCTCAAAGTTTAACCTTATCTAATTTAATTCGGATAACTTTGAGAACAACAGCGATCGGAAGAACATTCAAATGCGCAGTCCTCCCGTTTAACCTACAGCTTCAGCATTGCAACAAACTTCTCCGAGTCAAGCAAATTACCAACGAAGAAATCACCGAAGTCACCAAAACGCGCACTAACTTCATCAAAGCGCATTTCGTATACCAGCTTCTTGAACTGAAGCGCATCATCAGCAAACAGTGTAACGCCCCATTCCCAGTCGTCGAAACCAACGGAACCGGTGATGATTTGTTTTACTTTGCCTGCATACTTGCGTCCAATCATGCCATGACTGCGCATCATCGTGCGGCGGTCATCCATGCTGAGCATGTACCAGTTATCATTGCCAGAACGGCGTTTGTTCATTGGGTAGAAGCAAATATGTCTTGCTTTCGGAAGGGATGGCTTCAGGCGCGCAACAATCTCCGGATTTTGCAATGGATCGCTGCCTGGCGAATTCACGTAGTTGCTTAGCTCAACAACACTCACATAGGAATGGGCAGGTTGTGTGAATTCAGCGAATAGTGTTTTGTTGAATGCTGTTTCGATTTCATTCAGCTCTTCAAGCGTTTCGCGAAGGTGCATGAAGACGAAGTCAGCTTTTTGGCCAACGATCGAATACACCGCAGTACTTCCTTGTTTGTTTTCGTCCACACTGTTCCATTCCGTCAGGAAGGATTGGAGCTCGTCCAGTGCTTGGCTCCGTTCTTTATCGCTTGCAAGCCGCCATGCCGCCCAGTCCATCGAACGGAAATCATGCAGGGCATACCAGCCTTCTAATGTAATGGCTACTTCACTCATGGTTAAAATCTCCTCTCGTCGCATTGCTTTTAACATTGTATCGTAAACAATTCCGCTAGAGCAAATGTCGGACTTGTGACAAATAGCTGCTTCTAATTGACTTCCTTATTTCCATTATTTAAACTGAAGAGCGAGACTTTCCAAAGGAGAAGAGGACATGCTTCAATTAATTGTAGCTACGGTGCTGTTCCTAGTTATGATGTTCGGCATCGGCTTTATACTTAACATGCTTCTCAAAACAACCTGGTTTCCCATTTATGCGTTTATCATTGTACTGCTGCCGGTTTATATTTGGCAGACTTGGGATGATACTGTTTCGTTTGTCGATAATTTCACGGAGTTTACATATGTCGACGTAATTCCTGTTCTTGGTGCTTTGGCAGGGGCGTATGTCAGCGGATGGGCGATTCGCGCGCTGCGTCGCGGCGGATATAAGATGTTTTAAATTTCACAAACGGTTATCGTTATCCCTGTAAAGGGCACGAGGCCGTTTTTTATTTGGTGGGAACCCCTCATATTTCTATTTTTGTATTCGTCCCCACCTCTTCTTTTTATGTTAAAATGATAGAAAGTACGTTATGAGATGGAGAGATGCAATTGCGCATCGGTAATCTACTGCAATATACAGAAAATCATCGTTATTACATTTTCCGAGATTTTTCGCTAAGCAGCTTGGACTATAAAATGTTGTCGCTTATTTATCAGCCGATGATAGGCGCTTTTTCTATTGCTTTGTACCAACAGCTTTACCACGGGATTGCAGAAGGCACCTCGGGCTATTCTACCATTGAGACACAACGTAAGCTGTTCCTTGGACTTGGACTTGAGATGAATGAAAAAAGCAGAAAATACTTGATTGACCAGGCTTCGCGGCTTGAGGCGGTTGGCCTCTTGCAGACATCGCGGGTCGGCGTGCCGGATCAGGCAGATATTATGTATGAGTATGAACTATCACAGCCTATGTCGCCGAGTGAATTTTTTCGCAACCAGCATTTGACGCTGCTGCTTCGGGACAAGATCGGCAAATACGCGGTTATTTCGCTTCGTGAGTCATTTGGTGCGCAAGAGCCGGATGAGCTCGTGAACAGTCAGCTGTCGAAAGAAAACATTTCCGTTCCGTTCTATGAGCTGTTCCAGCTTAATACGCATTCGATTGACCAAGAGCTTGAGCAGGCACTGACTGAGGTTGCGCCTACACGTCAGGCGGCGCCAAGAGCCCAGCTTGAGACAGCAGGTATTCCTTATGGTGAGATTATTCTAAGATTCCCTCGTAACTCTGCGAACCGGAGTTTCGTAGAACGTATGCGCGGCAATAACGAGCAGCTTGCCCAAGTCAATTATGTCGCATATAAATACAATCTATCCGTAGCGGACATATGCCGTTTATTGGATGAGGACGGAATCTTCGCTTCAAACGGTGAGCTGATTGTAGATGAGATACAGCTTCGTGCGAATCAGCTGTATCGTCAGGACAAGAAACGTGAAGGCGATCGTCAGCGTACCCTCGCCCGTGTTCAGGCAGCAACGGAACAAGCTAATGAGTCTGAGGAAGAACTCGTTGAGTTTGGCGTGCAGGAAGAATATTATTTACTTGTACCAAGCCAGTTAGCTGGTAGATGTGATGTGCAGCAATACAATATGCTTATGCGGAATGAGCCTCATACTCGGTTCTTACAGCGGTTTTTCCCAGGAGCGGTACCTGATTGGATAGAAAGATCCTTTGAGCGGATTGACCTCAATTACAAGCTTCCGGCACCTGTCATTAATGTTCTTATTCATTATGTTATTGGTATGAACGACGCGCAGCGTGTAACAAAAACTTTCGTGGAAGCCGTTGTGTCCAATATGCTCGTTAAACAGGTGGATACTTTCGAGAAAGCTGTGCTCTACGTGAGGGAGCAAGCTGAAGTTGAAGCGGACAAGGAGCGCCGGAGTGCCAGAGCAGCATCTGGGCAGACTGGAGCAAAAGGCAATACCCGTAATGGTGCACGCGGAGGAATCTCGCGCAAGCCGTCTATTCCGATTGTGCAGGACGAAGGCAAGGATGATGCAGCTATTTCGCCAGAGAAGCTGGAGCAGATGCGCAGGCTGGCAAGAAAGCTGGATGGCAAGGGATAAAACAAACAAAAGGCGGGGTGAATGAGAATGGAATCGCTTGGTGAAATGTTGAAATCATGGCCTGGCGGAAAGTCGTTAAACGATCAAGCAGATCAAAGGCTTGGGGAGCTAATGGCGGACCCTCTTGTTGAGCGTCTGTTCATCAAGCACCCTGAGCTGGATGAGAGAGCGGTTCGTATGAATATGAATCGCGTCTATCAATATGTGAAGGAATATCGCAGCTGCTCGAACTGTCCGGGTCTGGACAATTGCCCGAATGATTTCGAAGGACATTATACGCTGTTATCCTGCGAGACTGTAAGTGATCAAGTCCAATTGATAGACCGGAAGGTGTCTTGCAAGAAGTTTATGGCGAGGCGCAGCGAAGATCAGATCAAGAATCGGATCCGCAGCTTCTATGTGGATGAAGTGGCACTTAACAACGGTTATTCGGCGGATGAAATTTTGTTTAAAGATGCCAAACGGACGGAAGCGGCCTATCAAATATTAGCTTATATTGATAAGACGAAGGAAGAAGGACTGCAGAAGGAAGGCTTGTATCTTGCTGGCAAATTCGGTACAGGCAAGACGTTCTTGATGTGCTACCTCCTGCATGAGCTTGCTAAGGCAGGTTACTCCGGAGCGATTGTCTATATGCCGGAATTCGTAGAAGACTTGAAGTCTATGATGCATGAGCCTGGGAAACTGCGGGAGACGGTAGAGATTATGAAGGAAACCGATCTTCTTATATTTGATGATATTGGTGCAGAGAACTTGAATCCATGGGTTCGAGATCATGTGCTTGGATCTATACTCAATTACCGGATGAACCGTAAGCCAACGCTATACACCTCCAATTATGAGCTTGATGCACTGGAGAAACACTTTAGTTTTACAAGCAAAGATGGAGATGAACAGTATAAAGGTGAGCGTTTAATGAATCGGATCAAGCCTTATGTCGAGGTCGTTATGGTAACGGGTGAGAATAAGCGAGGCCGTAAATAAGAGAAAGAGGCTGCACATTTGTTCACATGTGCAGCCTCTTTTTGTGAAAAAACTTTAACTATTTACCGCGTTAATAACTTGTAGTATACTCTCCTTAGGGGAGGTGAGAAAATGTTACATAATTGGAAATATAAAGCTAAAGATATGCAACGGTGGAAGATAGAATCAGTTTATAGGAATACAGAATAATGCTGTCATTTGAGATTATGAACGCTATGTAAATGGAAAGCAATACTTATATTACAAATATTCAGAAAAATTAAAAGATTTGAACAAATAGAAAAGCAACGGATCATTCAGGCACCAAACGGACTGATAAAATCACGTGCTAATTAGAGGAGGAGATAGGATGATTACTCGAAAGAAACCCATGAAGTTTTTATTTCTATTAAGTATTTTGGCTATCGTAATCGCAGGCTGTTCTAGTAATAACAATGGTAACAGTACCAATTCTCCATCACCAACAGCGACAACAGCAGACGAGTCAGCATCCCCTTCTGCAGAACCATCTGAAGATCCAAATACGCCTAAAGTAGGCGGTACATTAACAGTAAGTACATTCTCCGACATCGTATCGGTCAATCCTATTTTCGTAAATGATACGGCATCCGGCGATATGCAGTATTTGTTATTCGCCCAGCTGTATGACCTGGACCGCGACGGCAACCTGGTTGTACAACCATGGTCACTCGCTGCTGAGCTTCCAGAAGTTTCGGAAGACGGCAAAACGTACACAGTGAAAATGAAAAATACGGCCAAATGGAGTGACGGTCAGCCAATCACTGCAGAAGATTTGGTCTTTACCCTTAATACAGTTATTAACCCAAAAACAGGTGCACCAGGTATCAGCCTTTATGATAAGGTTGGCAGTGTAGAGAAAATCGATGATTACTCGGTCAAAATTACACTGAAGCAAGTGTATGCGCCATTCCAATATTCCCTGATGTTGAATCCAGTTCCTAGCCATATCTTGAAGGATGTTAAGCCTGAAGATTTGCAGGCAAATCCATATGGTAAGGATCCTGCCAAGACCGTTACAAGTGGTCCTTGGAAATGGTCGGAATGGAAGACAGGCCAATACGTAAGCCTCGAAGCGGATCCGAATTACTGGGGTGAAGTGAAGCCTAACATTCAAAAAGTCGTGTACAAAATTTACGCGGATCAAAATACCGAGGTTCAAGCGCTGATCAAGGGAGATGTTGATACATCGCTTGCGATTCCGATTACACAGCTTGAAGCGGTAGAGAAAAATGACAAGATTAATGTGATCAAAGGGGCAACTTCAACTTACGAATATATCAGCTTCAACTTTGATGCAAACAACTTCCCTGATAAATTCATTCCATTCAATACGCAAAAGAGCCGTCAAGCTATCGCTTATGCACTGAACCGCCAAGGCATGGTCGATAATGTCCTGAAAGGTACAGGTGCCCTGATGAACGCGCCATTCCTGCCAGGCTCCTGGTCAGACCCAGGCGACAAAGCAGTTAACTACGCATATGACGCCGAGAAAGCGAAAGCCTTGCTTGCCGAAGATGGATGGGTACCGGGCAAAGACGGCATTCTCGAAAAAGATGGCCACCGCTTCTCCTTCGAGCTGCAATACAACGCCGGTAACAGCCGCCGTGAAGCCGTATCCCAAATTATTCAGCAAAACCTGAAAGACGTTGGTATTGAAGTGAAGCCAACAGCGATTGACTTCGCAACCTGGATTGATCAGAATATTACGCCGGGTAAATACCCTGCCATTCTCCTTGGTTGGTCGCTTAGCAATCCGGATCCTGACGGCGAAAGCATCTTCTCATCGAAATACTTCCCGCCAGCAGGTCAAAACAGCGGATGGTATAAGAACGAAAAACTCGACAAGCTATGGGTGGACGGATACTCCGTTGTAGATCAAGCCGCTCGTAAAGAGATTTACGGTCAAATCGCAACTGAGATTTCCACAGATCTGCCTTATGTATTCCTCTATCAATACGGTAATCCGCAAGGTATCGGACCAAAAGTGAAGTATGCTCCAGAAGATGCTCCAGAGCCAACTCATCAAACAGGATACTTCTACCACATGATCAAATGGTGGCTGGCCGAATAAGCAGCGTACAATCGATCGTTTACAAGAGAAGAGGGCATGGCCCTCTTCTTCCTTGTAAACCTTTAAGTTGAGGCTAACGAAGTAAGAATTGCCACAAAAAGCAGTGACAATTCTTAGGTTGATGCTTTCGAAGTAAGAATTGCCACAAAAAGCAGTGACAATTCTTTTTAGGAGGATGGGATATGACCGAGTTTTTTATTCGCCGAACGCTTCAGTCCGTCTTGGTGCTGTTCCTGATTACGCTCGTTACCTTCGGACTTATCCATGCTGCTCCGGGAGGACCTTTTCAAATGATGCTGGCGCCGGGCTTATCGCCGGAGGCCCTGAAGGTACAAGCACATAATATGGGGCTGGATCAGCCGCTTCCTATGCAATATTTACATTGGTTAGGCAATTTGCTGCAAGGTGATTTGGGATATACGTTCAAGAATCATTTACCGATCGGCCAGGTGATTTGGCCAACCGTAGAAAACACATTTGTTCTGATGGGTGTAGCATGGCTGTTGACCCTCATCATTGCTATTCCATGGGGTATCTACAACAGCACGAAGGAGTATAGCCTCTCCGATCAGACGGCCTCTTTTATTTCGTATATTGGATTTGCGATGCCAACCTTCTGGTTCGGGATCATCCTACAGCAGATCTTCTCGATAAAGCTGGATTGGCTGCCACTCGCTGATATGTACACGATGGATCAAGAAGGTCAGCTTGGCGACTTGATGATGCATCTTATCTTACCCGTCTCTGTGTTAACGCTAAGTTTCCTGGCAGCATATGTGAAATATTCGCGCTCCAGCATGATGGAAGTGCTTGATAAGGATTATATCCGTACCGCTCGGGCAAAAGGGGTGCGGGAAGGTAAAGTTATCTACAAGCATGCTCTCCGTAACGCTCTAATTCCTGTCATTACGATAGTTGCGCTTGACCTGCCGCTGCTTGTTGCGGGTGCGGCATTAACCGAAAGTGTATTCAATTGGCCGGGAATGGGACGTTTATTCGTTCAGATGGCGGTTGCACGCGAGTATTCCGTTCTTATGGCTATTACTCTTTTAACAGCTGTTATTGTTATTGTTGGCAATCTGATCGCCGATCTGCTCTATGCGGTTGTTGATCCACGTGTACAGCTTGGTAAGAGAGGGGGGAGATCGGCATGAGCGAAGCCAATATGCAAACCTCTGCCATTATCCCGCCGGTTGACGTGCAGGCGGTCAAGCCGCTCAAACGTCCCCCAGGGCCTTGGCGTACAGCATGGTCCAAGTTCCGCCGTAATCCATACGCAATGAGTGGTCTTGTCGTTCTACTGGTTTTTGTCTTCTGTGGGGCGTTCGCTCCGTGGCTTACCAAATATGATCCGGCAAAAATTGATTTGATGTTCGCCAATTTGAAAGCAGGTACCGATGGACATCTACTCGGGACAGACGAAGTAGGCCGTGACATATTTGCAAGACTGCTGTACAGCGCACGAATCTCCTTGACCGTCGGATTTTCCGTTGCGGCCGGATCAGTTATCATTGGAACCTTGATAGGGTCCATA
Source organism: Paenibacillus sp. J22R56 (assembly GCF_056269375.1). NCBI lineage: Bacteria > Bacillati > Bacillota > Bacilli > Caryophanales > Paenibacillaceae > Paenibacillus > Paenibacillus sp. J22R56. The sequence continues at coordinate 488,086 of NZ_JBWDNV010000001.1, read as the reverse complement.
TCCGGATATTTTGGAGGATTTATTGATACCTGTTTCATGCGGCTTGTAGACGTGATGAATTCGATTCCATTATTGTTCCTGAATATTCTTGTGCTCGCTATCTTTGGTACAGAGTTCCGTTATATGATTAGCGTTCTTATTCTAACGAGTTGGATGAGTGTGGCCCGACTTGTGCGAGGCACCTTCCTGCAGCTTCGAGAGATGCAGTATGTGGAGGCGGCAAGAGCGATTGGGGTTTCGAACTTTGGCATTATATTTAGGCACTTGCTCCGTAACGCCAGCTTTCCTATTATCGTAAACGCTACGCTAATGGTAGGAGCCGCTATTCTCAGCGAATCAGCATTGTCTTATCTGGGTTTAGGGATAAAAGCCCCAGATACAAGCTGGGGACTTATGCTGACGAATGCACGTGAATTTATGCTGATTGATCCCATGCAATCCGTTTATCCAGGTGTCTGCATCCTTCTAGTTGTGCTTGCCGTGAATTTTATTGGTGACGGCATTCAGGATTCATTGAACCCGCGGCAGAAAATGTCCGAGAGGAGGATCGACAGATGGCGGAAAAGCTTCTTGAAATCGAAAATCTAACAGCCGGCTTTCTGACGGTAGGCGGAACGGTAAAGGCTACCGAGCATGTGTCGCTCTCACTCGACAAAGGGCAGACCGTTTGCCTGGTAGGGGAGTCAGGGAGCGGTAAAAGCGTAACTTCCCTCGCGATCATGCGCCTGATTGATTATAACGGTGGTGCAATCCTGGAAGGCAGTATCAAGTTTCAAGGCGAAGATTTGGCGAAACGAAGCCAGGATGATATGATCCGCATTCGCGGGAATAAGATCGCGATGATTTTCCAAGATCCGATGTCATCTTTAAATCCAGTCTATACCGTTGGAGATCAAATCGCAGAAAGTATCGTTCTTCATCAGAAGAAGAGTAAGAAGGAAGCACGCAAAATGGCTGTAGATATGCTGCGGCTTGTTGGTATTCCGGCTCCTGAGATTCGCGCCAGACAGTACCCGCATGAGTTGTCCGGCGGGATGTGCCAGCGTGTGGTCATTGCGATTGCTTTAGCCTGCGATCCAGTACTGCTCATTGCAGATGAACCTACAACTGCGCTTGATGTAACGGTGCAGGCCCAAATTCTTGATCTGCTTCGCAGCTTGCAGAAGGAGATTGGCATGTCCATTCTGCTCATTACCCATGATATGGGTGTTGCGGCCGAGATGGCTGACCGTATTGCGGTCATGTATGCCGGTATTATTGTAGAAGAAGGCAGCGTAAGTGAAATATTCTCACGCCCCAGCCACCCTTATACGGTAGGTCTTCTGAAGTCGGTTCCAGGTCTTGAGGGATCACGTGGTGATGAATTGTATACGATACGCGGCAATATTCCGGGGCTTAGTCAGCTTCCAGTAGGCTGCCGCTTCCATCCACGCTGCCCCTACGCGAAGGTTATTTGCCGGGAGAAATCACCTCCATCATTCACGGTAGGTGAAGAGCATCAAGCTTCATGCTGGATGTATATGGAGGATGGCGGGGCAGCAGCATGGCAAAATGAATCGGAGCAGAGGTGAGTCGAAATGAAAGCGGAATATCTACTTGAGCTTCGTGGAGTAAAAAAATATTTTCCGATTCGATCGGGGCTTCTGAACCGGGTCGTTGGCCAGGTTAAAGCGGTAGATGATATAACCCTGTCGATCCGTAGGGGGGAGACGTTTGGGCTCGTTGGCGAGTCGGGCTGCGGCAAATCAACGCTTGGCCGGGTTGTACTTAATCTTCATCAGGCAACGGAAGGTGAGGTCAACTTCAACGGCACTGATGTACAAAAGCTGAGCGGGCAAGAGCTGCGCCGACTGCGCAAGCAGATGCAGATTATTTTCCAGGATCCGTTTGGTTCACTTAATCCGCGCTTTCTTGTAAAGGATATCATTGGAGAGCCGCTGCGACTGCATGAGCGGATGACGGAGAGGGAGATCGACAGCCGTGTCGTGGAGCTGATGGAGCTGGTTGGGCTAGATGCGACACGCAGAAACCGCTATCCGCAAGAGTTCTCCGGCGGGCAACGTCAGCGGATCGGAATTGCAAGAGCTATTGCCTTAAATCCCGAGTTCATCGTAGCAGATGAAGCGGTATCTGCCCTTGACGTATCCGTTCAGTCACAGGTCATAAACCTGCTGATGAAGCTGCAGCGAGAACTGGGATTGACCTTCCTATTTATCGCGCATGGTCTTAATGTAGTAAGACATATTTCCGACCGGGTTGGTGTGATGTACCTAGGGAAAATCGTTGAGGTTGCGCCTACAGAAGAGCTGTTCGCCGAGCCGCTTCATCCGTATACGGCAGCATTATTATCCGCGATACCGCGGCCGGATCCAGCACGCAGGCGGGAGAGAATTGTGCTGCAAGGGGATGTGCCTTCACCGGCTAATCCGCCCTCGGGCTGCCGTTTCCATCCGCGTTGTCCTGCAGCACAAGCGAAGTGTAGTGTAGAGGAGCCATTACTTCGCGAAATTAATGGCGGGAGACAGATTGCCTGTCATTTTCCGCTGAGTGCAACTTAAATCGTTAACGATGGAAGGCTGGGCTAACGCCCGGCCTTTTTATTTTGAACGGAGCATAAGCTTAGCTTATACAATCAATAAATATTTTCCAATTTCTATTGACAGATAATTGGGCGGCTGGTAAGATTCATCCATAACCAACTAAACAGGTAGGAATAATACAGACTACCCGGACCACCGGATGCTAACATTATTCTTCTGTCAATAAAAATAGGGGTGTGTTGACTATGAAGAGATTAGCTATTGTCCGTTCGCTTGTACTTATCCTTACGTTTACCCTGGTGCTTGCAGCATGCGGCGCCAACTCTAACTCCAATTCCAACTCAAATAACAATGGAAATAAAGAAGCAGCCGCAACAAACAATGCCGGTACAGCTTCTGAAGCTCCTACAGATAAACCAAAACCACCAGTGGAATTACTTAACGTTTCGTATGACCCAACTCGTGAATTATATGAGAACTACAACAAAGCGTTCGCAAAATATTGGAAAGATACAACTGGCCAAGAAGTTACTATTAAGCAATCTCATGCCGGTTCCGGTGCACAAGCGCGTGCGGTAATCGACGGTCTGAAAGCAGACGTTGTTACTTTGGCACTTGGTTATGATATTGATGCTCTTGTAGAACCAGGACTTATTAATGCCGATTGGCAGACGAAATTCGAACATAACAGTGCTCCATATACCTCAACAATCGTTTTCCTCGTTCGTAAAGGCAATCCAAAAGGCATTAACGATTGGAGCGACCTTGTAAAAGACGGTGTTGAAGTCATTACACCAAATCCAAAAACCTCTGGCGGCGCGCGTTGGAACTATCTCGCAGCTTGGGGTTATGCTCTGAAACAAAACGGCAATGACGAAGCAAAAGCACAAGATTTCGTAAAAGAGCTGTATAAGCATGTACCTGTTCTTGATTCCGGAGCTCGCGGCGCTACAACGACATTCGTAGAAAAAGGAATCGGCGACGTTCTGCTTGCTTGGGAAAATGAAGCCTACTTGTCTGTTAAAGAACTTGGTCCAGACAAATTCGACATCGTGTATCCTTCGCTCAGCATCCTGGCAGAGCCTCCAGTTGCAGTTGTTGATAAAGTAGCTGATGACCGTGGTACAAGAGAAGTAGCAGAAGGTTACCTGAAATATTTGTACTCGGATGAAGGGCAAGAGATTGCTGCACAAAACTACTACCGTCCAATTAACGAAACAATCGCTGCGAAATACAAAGATCAATTCAAAGACCTTGAACTGATTACGATCGACGACTTTGGCGGCTGGAAAACTGCTCAAGAGAAGCACTTTAATGATGGCGGTATTTTCGACAAAATTTACACGCCAGGCTCGTAAGATTAATGAAGATGACCACTGATGAACGGAGCTGACTTCACATGAAAGGTTCCAAAGCAAAAAAGTCTAAAAATGTTTTGCCAGGCTTTGGCCTGTCGATGGGCTTCACCATTGCTTACCTGAGCTTGATCGTTCTTATCCCTCTCGCCGGTGTGTTTGTGAAAACAACCGGCCTGAGCTGGAGCGAGTTCTGGGCAGTCATTACGAACCCTCGGGTAATCGCAGCCTATCGAATCAGTTTTACGACTTCCTTTTTCGCTGCGATAACGAATCTCGTCTTCGGGCTGCTTGTTGCGTGGGTGCTTGTTCGTTATCGTTTCCCCGGGAAAAAGTTAATCGACAGCCTCGTCGATTTGCCGTTTGCTCTCCCGACGGCGGTAGCAGGTATCGCGCTGACAGCGATCTACGCACCTAATGGTTGGGTTGGCTCGATCCTTGAGCCGCTTGGACTGAAGGTCGCTTACACGCAGCTTGGCATTACGATTGCTTTAATTTTTATTGGTATACCGTTTGTCGTACGGACCGTACAGCCTGTCCTGCAAGACTTCGAGAAAGATACGGAAGAAGCGGCAGTGATGTTAGGTGCTTATCGGTGGCGTACTTTTTGGAAAGTGATTTTTCCGGAGTTGCTGCCAGCGTTGTTAACCGGGTTCACGTTGGCCTTCGCCCGGGGAATCGGGGAATATGGTTCAGTTGTCTTCATCTCCGGCAATATGCCGATGAGAACGGAAATTGCCCCGCTCCTGATCATGTCGAAGCTTGAGCAATTTGATTACAAAGGCGCTACAGCAATTGCTTTGGTGATGCTCATAATATCCTTCTTGCTGTTACTGCTTATCAATTTCATGCAATGGCGCATTAGCCGCCGTACAGCAGCGGAATAGGGGAGGATTAGAGATGGCTGGAGCAGTTACCGCGCACTTGTCTCAGGAAGCATCCAAAAGGCCAAAACATATTACAGAATCGGCTGGCGTAAAATGGTTATTAATTAGTATTGCCCTTGTATTTCTCGGGCTTGCGGTTGTGATGCCACTAGTGTCCGTATTTATTGAAGCTTTCAAGAAGGGCTTTGACGTATACAGGGCGGCGATTACCGACCCGGATGCTTTATCTGCCTTGCGCTTGACCTTGTTTGTTGCTCTTATTGCGGTACCTCTTAATGCCGTGTTTGGCATCGCAGCAGCATGGGCAATCAGCAAATTCCGTTTCAAAGGGAAGAACCTTCTAATCACTTTAATCGATCTGCCATTTGCTGTATCGCCTGTTATTTCAGGGATGATTTATATTTTGTTGTTTGGTGCACAAGGCTTCTTTGGTCCATGGCTCGACAAGCATGATATTCAAATCGTATTTGCATTACCAGGTATTGTTCTAGCAACGGTCTTCGTGACTGTTCCATTTGTTGCACGCGAATTGATTCCTCTTATGCAGGCACAAGGAGTGCAGGAGGAAGAAGCGGCTGCAAGCCTAGGAGCAAAAGGGTGGCAAATCTTCTGGCGCATTACGCTGCCGAATATCAAATGGGGTTTGCTGTACGGCATAATCTTAAGTAACGCCCGCGCGATGGGGGAGTTTGGTGCTGTATCCGTCGTATCCGGTCATATCCGGGGAGAGACGAATACGCTGCCTCTTCATATTGAGATTCTCTATAACGAATATCAGTTTTCTGCATCCTTTGCGGTGGCATCCTTGCTCGTTATGCTGGCGGTTCTGACATTGATCGTCAAGGCCTTGTTCGAATGGAAAACAAATCAAAGATCATCACATGAAATACTGGACTAATTTTTTTTAATATTAATACCGAGTAAATCGGTTGATTATGGAGGGGTTAATAATGGCAAAACCTTTGGAAGTAGATCAAGTGTGGTTGGATCGTATTCTTGAACAAGTGAACGGATTGCAATATGGTTCTGTCAATATTACCGTACATGATGGACGCATTGTTCAAATTGATCGTACGGAGCGTACGCGTTATGATCAACCGCCGCATAAACAAGCTTCAACAGAGCAAAAGGTAGCAAATGGCGATCAGCTGCGTGCAGTTGCTCAATAATAACACAAAAAAAGCTCCGTATCGGGAATCCGATACGGAGCTTTTTTTGTGTTAAGAGATGATGAATTTCACGATGACAGCTACAGCGAATAGTACGGTCATAAAACCGAGCATACCGCCAAAGCCCATCATAACGTCCATCAAGTCGTGGCGCGGTTCTTCGTTCACATGTTCGCGCGGATCACGTACATTTTCCATATGATTACGCCTCCCTTGAAGACCATTCAGCTTTTAATAGTATACCCAACTTTACGAATAATTGTAAAGCAATTGATTGACAAATATAAGGCGAAACATGCGTTCGATATGTTAAAATAAAAGAATGCAAAAGCAGCCCCAAGCTTATGTTTTCGAAGTAAGAATCACCACAAACTAGCCAGAGTTCGGCCATTCATTCTTTTCTTATGCTTTCGAAGTAAGAATCACCACGAACTGGCCAGAGTTCGGCCATCTGTGTGGCAATTCTTTTAGGAGGAACAATATGGATCAGCAACAACAGAATACAGCCATCAGCCGGGAAGAAGCCGAAGAGCTAATCCGCAACAAATTAGCGCTGCTTCCAGATCAACCAGGCTGTTATTTAATGAAGAATGGGGAAGGCACCATTATCTATGTAGGTAAAGCAAAGGTGCTGAAGAATCGTGTTCGATCCTACTTCAATGGCAGTCATAATGGCAAGACACAACGCCTCGTATCCGAAATTCGGGACTTTGACTATATTATTACCTCAAGTAATATGGAAGCACTAATCTTGGAGTGTAACCTGATAAAGCAATATCATCCGCGGTATAATGTGCTTCTTAAGGACGATAAGACTTTTCCATATATTAAGATCACGAATGAGACTCATCCGCGTCTTGAAGTGACTCGCCGTGTTGTGAAGGACAAGGGGAAGTACTTTGGTCCGTATCCAAATGCCTTTGCTGCTCAACAAACGAAGAAGCTTCTTGACCGGCTGTATCCGCTGCGCAAATGTGGTACCTTGCCGGATAAAGTGTGCTTGTATTATCATATCGGCCAATGCATTGCCCCATGTGAATTCGAAGTGGAGCAAGGGCAATATGACTCGATGGTTCAGGAGATTACAAAATTCCTTAATGGCGGTCATGATGTGGTAAAGGCTGATCTTCAGCGCAAAATGGAAGCTGCGGCGGAAGAGCTGGACTTCGAGCGGGCTAAGGAATACCGAGATCAGATTATAAGTATCGATGCCGTGATTGAGAAGCAGAAGATTACGATGAATGATGCTCTCGATCGCGATATATTTGGCTATGCGGTGGAGAAAGGCTGGATGTGTGTTCAAATTCTGTATATGCGACAAGGAAAAATGATTGAACGCCGCGGTACATCCTTCCCGTATTATGGGGAAGAATATGATGACTTCATGACGTTTGTCACACAGTATTACAGCGATAACCCGGCGCTGCCGAAGCAGATCTTGCTGCCCTTGCCGCTTGGGGATGAGGAAAGTACAGATGAATCCGCCAATGTTCCGGACGAGTTCGCAACAATGCTGCATAACTGGCTGAAGGTGAAGGTATTACTGCCGCAGCGAGGGCGGAAAAGCGAAGCCGTTACCATGGCCATCGACAATGCGAAGATTGCACTTGCTGATAAATTCCGCCTTATTGAGCGGGATGAGGAGAGAAGCATTCGGGCATCAGAAAAACTGGCAGAGTGGCTTGGCCTGTCTGATGTACGGCGAATTGAAGCTTTCGATAACTCGAATATTCAAGGTACAAATCCGGTCTCGGCGATGGTCGTCTTTACTGACGGCAAGCCGGATAAGAAGGAATACCGTAAATATAAAGTGAAGACTGTTGTTGGGGCAGACGATTACGAGACTATGCGTGAAGTTGTCCGTCGTCGGTATGAGCGAGTACTTAAAGATCAATTGACGCCTCCAGATTTGATTGTAGTCGACGGAGGGAAGGGGCAAATATCAGCGGCTCTTGATATCTTGCAAAATGAGCTCGGACTAGATATTCCGGTATGTGGTCTAGTTAAGGATGCGAAGCATAAGACAGCTCAGCTGATGACCGGCGATCCGCCAGAAGTGGTGCCTTTGCCGCGGGACAGCCAGGAGTTTTATCTGCTCCAGCGGATTCAAGATGAGGTTCACCGATTCGCGATCTCCTTCCACCGTGAACAACGTGGAAAATCGATGATCGCTTCCAAACTGGATTCGATTCCAGGTATTGGAGAGAAACGGCGTAAGCTTCTGCTTAAGCATTTTGGTTCAATCAAAAAAATTAAGGAAGCCACGATTGAAGACTTCAAACCGCTATCGATCGGCGAAAAGCTGGCTTCACAAATACTCGAAGCTTTAAATGAGAGCGAAAAAGAAAAGGAAATGTAGGGTAACCTCATTTCTTTTTCATATTAGCAGGAAAAGAAATGTAGGGTAACCTCAATTCTTTTGCGATATTAGCAGAAAAGGAAATGTAGGGTACCCTACATTTCCTTTTCTTTTTTACTTATTTACCTTTGCCGTTTTTATTGCCTTTGCCACCGGATTTACTGTTACCGCCTTTACCGCCAACAGATTTACTACCTTCAGCTTTATCCGCTCCAGCTTTATTGCCCCCGGACTTGCCTTTACCGCCTTTGTCGCCTCCGGATTTACCGCCTGCAGCTTTATCCGCTCCAGCTTTATTGCCCCCGGACTTGCCTTTACCGCCTTTGTCGCCTCCGGATTTACCGCCTGCAGCTTTATCTGCTCCAGCTTTATTGCCCCCAGATTTGCCTTTACCGCCTTTGTCGCCTCCGGATTTACCGCCTTCAGCCTTATCCGCTCCAGCTTTATTGCCCCCAGATTTGCCTTTACCGCCCTTGTCGCCTCCGGATTTACCGCCTGCAGCTTTATCTGCTCCAGCTTTATTGCCCCCAGATTTGCCTTTACCGCCTTTGTCGCCTCCTGCTTTCTTAGCTGCAGCTTTGTTAGCGCCTGCACTTCTACCGCCAGGACTTTGATTACCGCCAGGGCTTTGGTTACCAGGGCTTTGGTTACCAGGGCTTTGGTTACCAGGGCTTTGGTTGCCAGGGCTTTGGTTGCCAGGGCTTTGGTTGCCAGGGCTTTGGTTGCCAGGGCTTTGATTACCAGGGCTTTGGTTTCCAGGACTTTGGTTGCCAGGACTTTGGTTGCCACCAGGGCTTTGATTACCACCTGAGCTTTGGTTATTAGGCAATTCTATCACTCCTCATGAACGTAATACTAGAGTATATGAAGGTTGCTAGAGTTACTCTTGTACAGGAGTGGACAAACGGATGAAATAGTCCCTTGACCATCTCATTACAGAGCGATGCTTGTAATTTTGTTAAGTGGAACATAGACAATATAAGGCGTTTTGTAGCTCACTGCAGAGAATGTAGCATTTCCGTTTTGGAAGCCTGCCCATTTTACCCTGTCAAGATCCTTACCGTTATCCAGTGTCACACGATGAATAACTTGTCCGAGCGACAGCTTGCAAAGGATACTGTGCGCATGCTCAGAGTTGCTCTTTCCGCTTGATTTGTCTCCTCGGTTGCTTGGAATCGCTGAATTATCAGAGCAGCCGGATGATTTGTGACCACACTTGCAGCTATTCGATTTGTGTTCACAACATTTGTTTGAGGATTTGTGTTCAAAGCAGCAATTCTTCTTGCCGGAAGATTTGTGCTTGTTACCGCTTGATTTCTTTTTACCAGATGATTTGTGTTTACTGCCGCTCGATTTTTTGCCATTGTCATTGCATTTCTGACTCGAGCTTTGTTTATTACCGCTGTAACCGCTGATTTTTGTTGACAATCCTATCACCTCCATAATGGTTTTAATAGAGTATATTAATGTGAATAGAATTGCTCTTGGACAAACGTTACCCTTTCTATTAAATAGGCTTTTCGGACAGCAAAAGGGATGTATCGTTGAAGGATACATCCCTTTTTAGCTTCTTTACGAGGTCAGGCTCGTATGTGTCTACGGTTATGCCAGAACCTTATAGTCCAGGCGACAATGACCGGAAGAACCATATAGATCAAAGCAGCTGTAATATTTACAGCTCCTCCTACACCAATGAGCTCGAAGCTCATAAGCAAGCTGTCCAGTATAGCATGAGTGAAAACGGCTGTAATAAAGCCATATTTGAGGAAGATCAAGCAAAATACCGTTCCTAGAATAACGAGCTCTACGATCCGAGTATAGAACGGGAAGATCGGGTAGCCGACATGACCAAGCGCCCACATGGTTGTAGGAATAAGGGTGGCCACAAATGTGTTTTTGAACCACTTCTTAAATAAGGCAATCCCGAACAACCGGAATATCGCTTCTTCGGAGATCGCCGCACACCAAGCCATCATTGGCATGAGCCACAGCATATTCGTATTAAATGGCGATTGAGTAGCATCGCTGGTCGCCCATGATCCGGCAAGAAACTCCATTGCAATCATAATAATAGCCTGACAACCCAATATGACAGACGCAAAGAGATAGGATAGTCCTACGCTGCGCCATACATGGTCCCCATAACCCCGCTCGCGGAAGCCTGGCCATAATGGACGTTTTTGCGACCGCCACATTCCGTCACCGGCAACGAGTGCGAAATAAACGGCTAGTCCTACTGGAATAAGCAGGACGACAGTAATGATGATAGTCGCATTCATCTCTGCGTCTGAGCGGATCTGTTCTCCCAAGGAAGCCATAATGCCGTCCAGCACGTTCAAATTGTTATAAATATAGAACACGATGAACACAAAGCTGATAAAAACGCCTCTTTTAAATGTAGTGTGCCGGCGGTACAGAATCGCATAAATAATAGAAAGAACCAGTGATATAAAGCACATATAGGCCAGACTGACGATGGATAAAATACTGCCAATGTCTTTCTGACCATCTACATACGTTATGTAGTTAGCAGGAGCCTGGAAAGCTGGCTTATATCTTGTAATAACCGCTTTATCATCAATCAAGCCTACACCGATAATAAGCTCGAGCGTTGCATCTCCAAGCTTATATCCTGTTGGATGCAGGACAACATCGCCGTCATCATTGATGTACAAGCTCTTTAGTTCTTCTGAACGGAAGCCTTTGGTAATGGCAAAAGCTTTCGCAGCTGTCTGCAGAATCTTTCCATTATCAGTTGGAGAGGCACCAAGCCAATGCCAACCTGTAACACTGCCGCTTGTCATATGAACGTATACAATGGCGTTGCTGCCGTCTTCAAGATCAAGATTAACCTGGAAGGTATCCGTCGGGAACTTGGTGTCATAATGGTCCTCATACGTCTTAAGTAAGTCTTCTTTAGAAAAATAACCGTTTGCCAAACTATCGGTTTGATAAATCGTATGGGACGATACAGCAGCTTCATGAAATTGCTTATTGACGAAGGCTTCTGCTGTCTGGGCTGCTTCACTTTTAGAAATGACCTTTGGGGTTGTTGAGTTGGAGAATAGCTGGTCGCCAGCAATTGGGCCAATTTGTGTAAAGATAAAAATAATTGCACCTGCAACAGCAGCCCACAGGAAACGTCTCCATTCATGGGGAGCGATGGTAGGGATCATACATAACCTCCATTTCGAATTCAGACGATACTTATCTAATGTAACCTTATCATTATTAGCCTGAATTATCCAATAGAGGCGAAAGGAGAGGATGCTAACGGTAAGCTGTGAAATAAGGACTTGCAGCCAGCAAGTGACCATTTGCTCCATGTGATTGACCGTTTTTGAACGAATACCGCTTAATTATCGCCTAAGCCCATTTTGATCGCATCTGTCATTTGGGCGTATAATCGATAACGTCATATTAATTGAATAGCAACAGCCGAATTTCGTCATGAAAACGGGGGAACCAAAACGCTGGCCGGAGCAATCCGTCAGCATGGGGTGAATTTTGAGCATTTTGCTTGAATAGGGCTGCCTTTCCAGGCCCGAATCCGTCAGCTAACCTCGTAGGCTGGGTGGAACAGGACTCATATAGCATTGGGGTTCCCGTGCTTTTTTTTATGCCCAATTTTGGAAATGTCCGATATAAAGGAGTGACACATGTCCCATTATTTCAATATATTGAAATGGCCGCCGCCGCGAATTCTTGTATTTGGCTTTGCCGCCATTATTGTGATAGGTGCCTTTCTGCTCACGATGCCGTTTGCCTCAAGTGACGGTTCGAGACTTCCTTTTATTGATGCACTATTCACAGCAACCTCGGCGACATGTGTAACCGGCTTAATAGTGGTAGATACAGGTACATACTTCTCTACCATCGGCAAAGTAATTATACTTTCCTTAATTCAGATCGGCGGTCTTGGTTTTATGACAATGGCCACGCTTATTGCACTTGTACTGCGCAAGCGGATTTCACTCAAGGAACGGTTGATTTTGCAGGAAGCGATGAATCAGACAAGTATGGAAGGCATTGTTAGATTAATCCGCAGGGTCATTATTTATTCTCTTACAATTGAGCTTGTTGGCGCCATCCTGTTCGCGATTCGCTTTGCCTTCGATATGCCGTTTGGCAAAGCCGTTTGGTTTGGCTTTTTCCATGCGATCTCATTCTTTAACAATGCAGGCTTTGATATATTCGGCAACTTCCGCAGTTTGACGATGTACGCAAGTGATCCGCTCGTTAATCTGGTGTCGATGCTGCTTATTATTTTGGGCGGACTTGGTTTTGTCGTTATGGCAGATTTACTGGAGTACCGTAAAAACAAGCGGCTCTCCCTTCATAGTAAAGTTGTTCTATCCATGACCGGGACTCTAATTGCTGTTGGCGCTATCGTTATCTTTATCTTTGAATTTTCGAATAGCAAGACGCTTGGTTCATTGGATTGGGGAGGTAAAATACTGGCTTCCTTCTTTCAATCGGTTACGCCAAGAACGGCAGGGGCTAATACTTTAGACTATACACAGCTGCGGCAGGCTACAGTTTTCTTCACCATTATTCTGATGTTTATCGGTGCCTCTCCTGGATCAACCGGGGGCGGGATTAAGACGACTACCTTTACGACGATGATTGGTGCGGTTATTGCTATGATCCGAGGCCGGGAAGATATTGTTTTGTTCCATTATCGGCTTGGTAAGGACCGGATCTTTAAGGCACTGACGATTACAATGCTGTCGCTCACGCTGGTTATCTTTGTTACGATGCTGCTGTCGACAACAGAAGATCAGCAGTTTCTAAAAATTTTATTTGAGACAACATCAGCCTTTGGTACGGTCGGCTTAACGGTCGGCATTACTCCGGAGCTGACGGATTTCGGCAAGATAGTTATCGCGTTAACTATGTTCGCAGGCAGGCTTGGACCGCTTACGCTTGCGTATGCGCTTGGACCAAAATCAGAGAAAGAGCTGTACAGGTATCCGGAAGGCAAAATTACGATTGGATAGGGGAATAGAAAGAAAGAATGAAAAACAATCAGTTTGTGATCGTAGGGCTTGGGCGATTTGGCTCCAGTCTCGGAAGAGAGCTTATCAAATTAGGCTATGAGGTGCTCGGAATCGACCGGGATGAGGAAGCTGTCCAAGAAATGAGCAATGTGCTGACTTATACGGTGTCTGCGGATTGCACGGATGAGGAAACTTTACGATCATTAGGCGTTCGTAATTTTGACTGCGGGGTTGTCGCGATTGGCGATGATATTCAGGCCAGTATTCTGACGACTATTTTACTGAAGGATCTTGGCGTGAAGCGGGTTGTCGCCAAAGCGATGAGTGAGCTGCATGGACGTGTACTCGAGAAAATCGGAGTCGACCGCGTCGTTTATCCGGAGCGGGACATGGGTATCCGGGTGGCTCATCAGCTTGTAAGTCCAAATCTGCTTGATTATATCGAGCTGTCGAAGGAATATACAATTGCTGAGCTTTCGGTTCCGAATTGCCTGAATAACAAATCTCTGAATGATTTGAATCTGCGTGCCAGATTCGGCTGCAGCATCGTTGCGATTAATAAGCCTACCGGTATTATAATAGCTCCTACAGCGACGGATGTTGTGACTGAAAAAGACGTGATGGTTGTCATCGGGACAAACGAGCAGATTGAACAGTTTGAAGAAACGATTATCAGGTGATGATAAGGATAGTGGGCGCAGTTAGCGTTCTCTGTCCTTTTTTATTCCGACTGTCGCTGGTCGCTGGGGATGGGATGGACGGGGATGAATGGGGCGGGATGGCTCTGGTGGGACGGGGGATCTCTTACGGCCGCTGTTGTCCTTCCTTTGCTCTGAATTGGTTTACATAGGTGTAGCAAAGGAAGGACAAAGGCGAACGCTCCGCTCCTTCAGAGATACCCCTTACCCACCGAGCCCCGCACCCAACCATGCCCCGTCCCTCCATCCCCCCTGCGCGGGAATGTAAAGAAGGACAGTGAAGGGCGCGCTAAAAAGCGCGGACAACACTGTCCTCCCCTGCGGGGAAGAGAGAAGGACAAGACAAAGAAGCAAAACCAGATTACTGGCCGAGCTCAGCAATCCACCTGCGGACAGCAGGGTGGAGATCGGAAGGGTCGTTGTGGATCAGGCAAGTTGTTCGCTTGGTTTCTTCTAGCTCACGGATAGGGACGACGATGAGTTCGTTGTCGGCTAGCAGTTGCTTGCGCATATAAGATTGCGGGAGCAGAGTAGCCGCGCGGCAAGTATGAAGAAGACGGACAATTGCTTCGAAGGAGTCAATCTCCATACGGACATCAGGCTGAAGATGGTATTTGGCGAATACTTCGTCTGTCAGCCTGCGGTACCACGTTCCTTTGGAGAATAGAATCATGGGTAGTCCGTTCAAATCTTCAATTGTAAGCTCCTGACTGGTAATGGAAACACTAGTTGGAATGACGAGCAGCAAGTGATCATCGAATAGTGGAACACAATGAAGCTGGGAATCCTCAATCATCGAAGCGATGATCGCGATATCTGCTTTATTGTCCCGGACTAGACTAACGATCTCATGTGTTTTGCCGGTTACCGCTTTGATGTCAAATTCCGGATGACTGGCGTTTAGCGTCTTAATGAAATCGGGTAATGTAGTCTGAAGGGTTGTAAGACTGGCCCCAATAGTAATGGAAGTCCGCCCTGCAGCCGTATATTCGGAAACGGAATCCATATAACGGCGATGCAGCCTGCGCAGGTTCACTGCATATTCGTACGTCAACTGACCAACTCGTGTCAGTTCAAGCCGTTTACCAACCCGCTCGAACAGCTTGGCTCCAATCTCCTCCTCCAGTTTGGCAATTTTGCGAGATAGGGCTGGCTGAGACAAATTTAGAAGGGCTGCCGCTTTATTCATGCTGGAATGTTCAACAATTGCTGCGAACATATTGAATTCTTCGATCATTATCGTCACTCCGGTCGCTTATGCGAAATTGTTATAATAAATTATAATAAATATGCAATTCCATTATAAGTCCAAAAGGAGTAGGATTAAAGGGGTAGCTTTAGAGGAAAGTCTTCACAATGACGTGGAGTGAATCTTTTCACACCTGGTGTCGACTTTTGTTGACGGACGTAAGTACCGGGGGTAAAATGTAGAATGGTTTGTCAACAGTAAAATGTGATGGAGTACTGGAAAGGAGAAGTATTAATGAACGGAAATTCGTACTACTGGCGCAAGCTGCACTCTCTTCTAGGGGTGATTCCGCTCGGTGGGTTTATCATCGTGCATGCGCTCGCCAATTTTCAGGCGTATGAACGTGGGCCGGAAGGCTTCACTAAGGCAGTAAGCTTCATTAATGATCTGCCTATTGTAACGCTGCTCGAAATTTTCGGTATTTACCTGCCGATCTTGTTCCACGGTATTTATGGCCTATACATGGCTTATCAGTCGAACCTCAACTCGGGACGGTTCCAATACGGCCGCAACTGGGCGTTCACGATGCAGCGTATTACGGGGGTTATTACCTTCATCTTTATCTTCTGGCATGTGTTTGAAACTCGTGTGCAAGTCGCACTGGGCAATGTGACACATGAAGAGCTTGGCTCGACGATGCATGATATCGCAACAAGCCCTGCTTTGTTTATCTTGTATCTCATTGGTATTCTGGCTGCGGTATTCCACTTCAGCAATGGCCTTTGGGCATTCCTTGTTAGCTGGGGGATTACAGTATCGCCGAAGGCACA
The DNA here is from genome assembly GCF_056269375.1 of Paenibacillus sp. J22R56. Taxonomy (NCBI): domain Bacteria; kingdom Bacillati; phylum Bacillota; class Bacilli; order Caryophanales; family Paenibacillaceae; genus Paenibacillus; species Paenibacillus sp. J22R56. The sequence continues at coordinate 472,059 of NZ_JBWDNV010000001.1, read as the reverse complement.
AAAAGTTTCGGCGAACATTTGCATGGTCATCTTTGTACTGGTATCTGCGCTGTTCATTCTGTCCCTTATCGCTTTCACAGGTGACGAGTTCAAAGAAGCAGCAAGTGCCGCATTGGCATTGACCAATATCGGTTAGTAGTATTTAGACAAGGAGCGAAACGTTATGGCTAAAAATAAAATTATCGTCGTTGGTGGCGGACTTGCCGGCCTTATGGCAACCGTAAAAGCGGCGGAAGCGGGCGTGCATGTGGATTTATTCTCCGTCGTGCCGGTTAAACGTTCCCATTCCGTTTGCGCGCAAGGCGGCATTAACGGCGCTGTTAATACAAAAGGTGAAGGCGACTCCCCTTGGGAGCACTTTGACGATACCGTCTACGGCGGCGACTTCCTCGCGAACCAGCCTCCGGTAAAAGCAATGTGTGAAGCTGCACCTGGCATTATTCACTTGATGGACCGTATGGGCGTAATGTTCAGCCGTACACCAGAGGGTCTGCTTGACTTCCGTCGTTTCGGCGGTACGCAATATCACCGTACAGCCTTTGCAGGTGCAACAACTGGCCAACAGCTGCTGTACGCACTGGACGAGCAAGTTCGCCGCTGGGAAGCAGCTGGTCTCGTAACGAAATACGAGCACTGGGAATTCCTTGGCGCTGTATTGGATGATGAAGGCATCTGTCGTGGTGTTTCAGCGCAAAGCCTGCGCTCGATGGAAGTACATACTTTCGTTGGCGACGCAGTTATTCTCGCATCCGGCGGTCCTGGTATCATCTTTGGTAAAACAACAAACTCCGTTATTAATACTGGTACTGCAGCAAGTGCGGCTTACCAGCAAGGCGTACATTACGCTAACGGCGAATTTATTCAAATTCATCCAACGGCAATTCCAGGCGACGATAAACTTCGTCTGATGTCTGAATCTGCTCGTGGTGAAGGCGGCCGGATCTGGACTTATAAAGACGGTAAGCCTTGGTACTTCCTTGAAGAGAAATATCCTGCTTACGGCAACCTTGTTCCGCGTGATATCGCAACACGTGAGATCTTCAGCGTCTGCGTTGATGACAAGCTTGGTATCAACGGCGAGAACATGGTATACCTTGACCTGTCGCATAAAGATCCGAAGGAGCTTGATGTTAAGCTCGGCGGTATCATCGAAATTTACGAGAAATTTATGGGCGACGACCCGCGTAAAATTCCGATGAAGATCTTCCCTGCAGTTCACTATTCGATGGGCGGCATGTGGGTTGACTACAACCAAATGACGAACATCCCAGGTCTCTTCGCAGCTGGCGAATGTGATTACAATTACCATGGTGCGAACCGTCTTGGTGCGAACTCGCTCTTGTCTGCTATCTTTGGCGGTATGGTTGCAGGACCAAAAGCAGTCGAGTACATTAATGGCCTTAAGAAGTCTTCTGAGGATGTTGCCTCTTCGGTATTTGATAGTGAGAAAAAACGTCAAACTGATAAATACAACAAGATCCTAAGCATGAACGGTACGGAAAATGCTTATGTCCTTCACAAAGAGCTTGGCGAATGGATGACGAACAACATGACCGTAGTTCGTTTCAATGATAAGCTGAAGCTAACGATCGACAAGATCAAAGAGCTGAAGCAGCGTTACCAGAACATTAACATTAACGATACGGCGCAATGGAACAACTCAAGCGTTGCCTTCACACGTCAGCTGTGGAACATGCTTGAACTGTCCGAAGCGATGACACTTGGTGCTTTGCTCCGTGACGAAAGCCGCGGCGCGCATTACAAGCCAGACTTCCCGGATCGTAATGACGAAGACTTCCTGAAAACAACGAAAGCAACCTGGACGCCAGAAGGTCCACAAATTTCGTACGAAGAAGTTGATACTTCACTTATCAAACCGCGTAAACGCGACTATACAGCCAACAAGAAGAAAGGAGAATAACAATGGCTCAAACGACAGCAACAAAAACCGTAAAGTTCGTTATTACCCGTCAAGATGGACCAGACTCCCAGCCGTATACAGAAGAGTTTGAGATCCCTTACCGCGCTAACATGAACGTTATCAGCGGCCTGATGGAGATTCAACGTAATCCGAGAAAATCGGACGGCGGCAACACGGCTCCTGTATGTTGGGAATCGAACTGTCTTGAGGAAGTATGTGGTGCCTGCTCGATGGTTATCAACGGCAAGCCTCGCCAAGCGTGCAGCGCGCTGATCGATCAGCTCGAACAGCCAGTACGCCTTGAGCCTATGCGTACATTCCCTGTCGTACGTGACCTTGTTATTAACCGCGAGCGCATGTTCAACGCGCTCAAACGGGTTAAAGCATGGATTCCAATCGACGGTACGTATGATCTGGGTCCTGGACCACGTCTCGCCGAGTCGAAACGTCAATGGGCTTACGAATTGTCCAAATGTATGACTTGCGGCGTTTGTATGGAAGCTTGCCCGAACGTTAATGATCGGAACAGCTTTATCGGCCCGCAAGCGATCTCCCAAGTGCGCTTGTTCAACGTTCACCCTACTGGTGAAATGAACAAGGCTGAACGTCTGGAGACGCTGATGGAAGACGGTGGTATCGAAGGCTGCGGTAACTCGCAAAACTGCGTGCGCTCTTGCCCGAAAGGTATTCCACTTACAACTTCGATCGCAGCAATCAACCGTGATACAACCAAACATCTGTTCAAAAAATGGCTTGGATAAGAACAATGCCCTCCGAATAGCGGGGGGCTTTTTCTTATCCTATATTTGATAATGATAACTATTATCAATATAGTAAAATAGTTGCCGAGGAATGTCAACCAAAGCAAAAAAGCTGTGCCAGACAGGGGAGTGATAATCCTGTCTGGCACAGCTTTTTTTGAGTAAAATCCTTACATCCAATGCTCGCCCCAGTTTTGTATCGATTCGATAACAGGCTGGAGCTCGCGGCCCTTCGGCGTTAGTTCATATTCGATTCGAACAGGCATTTCAGGATAGACCGTTCGTTTGATGATATTCTGACTTTCTAATTCCTTCATCCGATCCGTTAACATCTTGTCACTCATCTCGGGAATCTGCTCTTTAATTTCCTTGAACCGTTTAGGTCCGCCAAGCATGACCCGAATAATAAGCCCTGTCCATTTCTTACCTAAAATGTCGGCCGCAGCTTCATACTTTGGGCACATAGTTGAATAATCCAACGCGATCACCCCTTTTTCTACCTTCATTGTAGCATATGTTCTATGGAAAAGTAAGTTCGTTGAAATAGCCAAATTTGGATATTAACTATTTTATTTATATTCACTTGACTAAAGTAAGTAACATACATTATGATGAGTGCATCAAGAGCGGCCGCTCACTAAAAGAGAAGAATAGATAAAGGGAGAGAGTTAAAATGTTAGATACAGGATTATTGATTATACGGGTAGCTATTGGTTTATTGATGATAGGTCATGGTGCACAGAAGCTGTTTGGCTGGTTTGGCGGGTATGGACTCAAAGGTACCGGAGGATGGATGGAATCTTTAGGGCTTAAACCAGGTGTCCTGATGGCAGCAGGTGCAGGTCTGACAGAGGTTGTTGGCGGCTTGTTGTTCGGAGCTGGATTGTGGATCGAAGTTGGCGCTGCTTTACTGATCATCCCAATGATTATGGCGATTGTGAAGGTTCATGGCGCGAACGGTCTCTGGGTTACACAGAATGGTTATGAATACAATCTGGTATTGATCGCGGTTGCCCTTGGAGTAGCCTTTGTTGGCGCAGGTGATATCTCAATTGATGCTTTACTGAAATAATCGATAAGTGAAAAGCACCGCTAGGTTCTGCAATCAGCAGACTCTGGCGGTGCTTTTGTGCTTTGATACAATTAGATCCGAATGATGATTAGTCCGGCAATGGTCAGGAGGAATGCCGCCCATTGGGCGCGGTTGAGCCTCTCTTTGTAGATAAGTATAGAACCTGCTGCAACAACAAGGCTGTTCGTCGCAAAGATGGGTGCAGCCAGGTTAGCGGGGCCAGTTGCTAACGCGACCGCATACAGCTGGAGTCCGCCATAAGAGAACAAGCCTGCGAGCAAGCCAAGCTTTAAGCCGGTCCGGAATGCTGCGCGGTCTGTAGCTTTTCTAACTGGAAAGGCGAACCATATAAGGGATAGGGCATATCCGATAAAAAGAATTGGTGCACTGGATAAGCCGAGCTCCTCTGTGATCTTTAATCCTCCATTACGGAAGGTGAAGAAGAGAACAGCTGCAATTACATATAGGTACCAGCGGGACTGTATGGCTGTAGATTGTGATTGTTTTTTGTAGGAGATTAAGACAACGGCAACCAGTAACAGTAAAATGCCCAGCGATTCTGTTGCCCGTAAAGATTCTCCGTAATAAAGGGTGCCTAGTGCTACAACAAGCACAATATTCATATTCGTTAAAGGGGAAGTTAAGCTCGCTGGGCCATAGTCCAAAGCCTTCATGAACAAAGCGTTGCCTAGGGCAGAGCCTGCTCCAATGATAATCCCCGCGATCCATACCCGATAATCACTTAATTGATCGATAGTTCCTTCAATTGCTGCATGGATGCCAAAACCAGCTGTACCGGACACATAAAGCCCGAACAGCATAACCGATACATGTCCCCGGCGCATTTGGCTTACTTTCATCCACCAGCCTGCCAGTCCAAACAGCACGGCGCTGCCGACTGCAGTTGCAAGCCACATTGATGTCATCTCCTGCCCGAATTTGTTACACAAATGAAATAGTTCTGTTACGGTACAAACATATTATTAGGCTATTATAATAAACAAGACCCCCTTTTAATATATCAATTTTGGACCTGTGATCGCACAGGTCCACTTTTTTTGTCTGTATAATAAAAAAAGCTTCGCTCAAGCGCAATGTCATTAAGTTAGCTTAACTTAATGACATTGCGCTCAAGGCGAAGCCTTTTTATTTATTTTTACTCTTTTATTTTATAGTGGAACAATAATTTGCTGGCGTTTGCGGTAGAAGACCCACTGGGAGAAGCCAATTTCCTTTAGACGTTTGCGTACAAGCTCGAATTCATCGCCAACTCGGCTTGGTTTGTGGGCATCCGATCCAAAAGTGACGTTAACCCCAAAATGAAGAGCTCTCTCCAAAATTGCATCGGAAGGATACCATCCACCTACATCTTTGGTGCTGCCTGATGTATTGATCTCAATAGCGATATCATGCTTCGCAATTACACGTAAAGTATCATCAATCGCTTCATCAGCAGGAATATCAGAGAAAGCAGGGAAGTAGCCCTTCATTGCATCAATATGTCCTAAGATATCGAACATTCCACTGCGGGCAGACTGCTGAATGAGATCATAATACGATACTTTCTCCGCAATTGTCTTTTCCTCGGATAAGCCCTTCCAGCGGTTACGGTTAAAAATGCTGACACCGCTTACCTGATGGACTGAACCAATCAAATAATCGAAAGGTACACCCTGGTAAGCCGAACGGTAAGTTTCTGCATGCTTCGGGAAGAAATCCGATTCCATCCCAAGCAGTACTTCAATACGGCCTTTATACTTTTCCTTCAATCGAAGGACTTCATCAACATAGCTGGAGAAATCGCTGCGAGCCATGGCAATGCCGGGAAAAGGCTGGTCTTGCTCGCTTCCGAAATAAGGCGAATGGTCTGAGATGCCAATGACTTGAAGGTCGGCATCAAGCGCAGCAATAATATAATCTTCGATCGTACCGTTCGCGTGACCGCAACGTTCATGATGGGTGTGCAAATCGAATTTCATAATGAGTTCCTCCTCAAAAGAATTGCTGCCCAAATGGCCAGGATATTGGCCATTTGTAGTGATTCTTACTTCGTAAGCATGAGCTTAAAGAATTGCTGCCCAAATGGCCAGGATATTGGCCATTTATAGTGATTCTTACTTCGTAAGCATTGCATCTTACTCGCTGCCAAGAAATGATTGCTCCGGCATACCCTTCAAGTCACTTAAAAATTGCTGCATCGCAATATTTAAGTATCTGCCGGATTTGTAGACAACCGCGACCGGATGATAAGGTTCAAGCTCTGCGACTTTGATGATTTTAAGTGAGCCTAACTTTAATTCGTTTGCAATGGATAGCTTGGATACGACGGCAACGCCGAGGTTAATCTCAACCATCCGTTTGACTTCCTCACTGCTGGACAGTTCCATAATAATATTCGGCTGGATGTTATTTTTCTTGAAGATCTGATCCAGGAATCTGCGGCCTAACGTATCAGGAGCAAGCATGATGAAAGGCATATCCTTCAGCATATCTATGGTAGTATGCGTTACTTGGCTCAAAGGATGAGCCGGAGAAGCAACGAGGACAAACGAATCGTAATAAAGAATAGAGGAGTTCACATTTGGATTCTTTTCAGCTATGTACGAAATGCCAATGTCTACCGAGCCGTTCTCCACACTAGCCATAACCTGAGAGGAAGGCATCGTATGAATTGTTGTTTTGATCAGCGGGTACTGATCTTGGAAATAGGACAACACCCGGGGCAAAATCTGAATGGCCATCGATGAGGTTGTTCCTAATATAATATGGCCCTGAGGTGTCGCATTCAAGTCTGACAGTTTCTGCTTCAATTCCTCGACAACCGATAAAATCCGCTCTGCATGCTCCAGGAAAACTTTTCCATGGTCGGTCAGGGTGACTGGCTGGTTGCGATCGATTAGAACCGTCTTGAATTCTTCCTCGAGCGTCTTAATTTGAGCTGAGACGGCAGGCTGAGTTAAATTCAGCAGTTCGCCGGCTTTTCGGAAGCTCATCGTTTTCGATATGGTGAGGAGCGTTTCAAGCTGGCTAATATTCAATTCAATTCCCCCTCGAACATGATCACTTAATATTATAAAGCAAATGGAGGATTACAGCAAAAAAGCAGCCAAGCTTCAAAAATTCTTAAAAGAGGAATAAACAGGGTACCGTCGAACTATTGCTGAAGTATAGCCATTACCATATGGGAGGCGTTTGTGCTGGATCAGAAAGCATTACGCGGATGGAAAATGTATGATTGGGCGAATTCAGCCTTCGCTACAACGATGATGGCAGCGGTGTTGCCCGTGTATTATTCCGATGTAGCGGCGATCCACCTTGCGGGCAACAGAGCGGAAACGTATTGGGGTTATACCCAAAGCATAGCGATGCTTCTGGTTGCCATTTTATCGCCGATTCTTGGCGCAATTGCCGATTACACGGGTTCCAAGCTGAGGTTTTTATCAATATTTATGATGACAGGCGTCTTATCCTGCGTATTTATGGCGTTTGCTGGAGATGGGGATTGGCTGCTGGCCTCGATTCTCATGGTGATTGGCTCTATTGGTTACTCCGGGGGCAATACGTTCTATGATTCGATGCTGGCGGACGGCGTGCCACAAGGACAAAGGGATCGGGTGAGCGCTCAAGGCTATGCTTATGGTTATGCAGGCGGAGGACTGCTGCTGCTTGTAAACGTCATCATGATTGAAAAATGGGAAATGTTAGGATTTCCGAGCAAAACATTCGCCACCCAAATGGTCTTTATTACGGTAGGGATTTGGTGGTTGCTTTTCTCCATTCCGATTCTCCGCTGGGTGAAGGAGTCAAGGAAGGACCATGGGCAGAGCGGGCCAGGAGAAGTCGTTCGTGCAGGCTTTGTCCGGATCAGACAGACCTTCTCGATGCTGAAGAAGTACCCGGAGCTGCTCAAATATATGTTAGCGTTCTGGTTTTTTAATGATGGAATTAATACGGTTATTGTCATGGCGACCATTTATGGTGCAGGTATTGGAATTGAGACAAGTGATTTGATTATTGCTTTGCTCATTACTCAGTTTGTTGGTTGGCCTTGTACGATCTTGTTCGGCAAGCTTGCCGGACGCTTTGGCTCCAAGAAGATGTTATATTACGCGTTGATGATCTATGTCGTAATTGTGGGGCTTGGCTTCTTTATGACGAGTGCTCTACATTTCTATGCGCTTGCCATTATGGTGGGATTTGTCCAGGGCGGAAGCCAATCGGTGGCCCGTTCCATCTATGCTGATCTAGTGCCGCCGACGCGATCAGGTGAGTTTTTCGGATTTTTGTCCCTTTCGAGCAAGTTTTCTTCCTTCGCAGGACCACTTGTGTTTTCAGTTGTTGGCACAATTACCGGCTCCAGCCGGGTAGCCATTTTATCTTTAGTGGCCTTTTTCCTTATCGGAATTGCTCTATTGTGGAAGGTCAACCTGGAAAAGGGTGCGCGTGAAGCGGAAGAGGATCTAACAGCTTGAGCATGCTTCAGTTTGATCTCGTAAATGATATAATGAAATGGAGATCCAGGAAGAAAGGTGCGAAAAGTTATGCCAAACATTTATAGCAATTTGACGGAGTTGATCGGCAATACACCATTGCTCGAGCTTACTCATTACAATAAGCGTCATGAGTCACTTGCGAAAGTTATTGCGAAGCTGGAGTATTTCAATCCGGCCGGCAGCGTCAAAGACCGGATTGGACTTGCGATGATTAAGGATGCCGAGGAAAAAGGGAAGCTCGTGGAAGGCTCTGTTATTATCGAGCCAACGAGTGGCAATACCGGTATTGCACTGGCTTTTGCTGCAGCAGCCTTAGGTTACCGCTTAATCATTATTTTGCCGGAGTCGTTCAGTATTGAACGCCGGAAGCTGCTTGAAGCGCTTGGCGCTGAGCTTGTTCTAACCCCTGCATCCGAAGGAATGTCAGGAGCGATCCGGAAAGCAGATGAGCTGGCAGCTAAAATTCCAAACGCCTACATACCGATGCAATTCAGCAATCCGGCGAATCCGGAAGTTCATAAACGGACAACGGCGGAAGAAATTTGGCGAGATACGGATGGGAAAGTCGATATTTTTGTAGCTGGTGTAGGTACAGGCGGTACAATCTCAGGCGTAGGCGAGAGATTGAAGGAGCTAAATCCAAACGTCAAGATTGTTGCAGTAGAGCCCTTTAACTCGCCTGTATTATCGGGCGGTGAAAGAGGCGTCCATCTGATTCAAGGCATCGGCGCTGGCTTTGTTCCGGATAACTATAACGCTGAAGTCGTTGACGAGATCATCAAGGTCAAAAATGAAGACGCCTACCGCACCTCCCGCCAATTGGCACGCAGCGAAGGCTTGCTGGTCGGTATCTCCTCCGGCGCCGCAGCATTCGCAGCCACCGAACTGGCTAGCCGGGCAGAAAACAAAGGCAAAAACATCATCGTCCTTCTCCCCGACACAGGGGAACGTTACCTGTCGGCGAATCTGTACGACGAAGCATAATTAACTAGAGAAAACAGCCATCGCTTATGCGATGGTTGTTTTTGTTCGACTTTGTGAGGCGAATTAGTGATGGAACCTCACTAAATAATGAGGCTGTTCGCGCTAAATGCGATCTTATGGGGGCTCTTTGGCCCAACAATGAGCCTAGCCTCACTGTTTGTGAGGCTGAACGTAGCAATAAGGTGCCAAACCTCGCTAATTCGAAAATAGCCGTCATTCGGTGCTGAATTAGTACGTATTGCCTCACTAAGAGTGAGGATTGGTGCAGCTTATACGGCTGTTAGGTGAGAAATTAGGCAGTAGGTGTTAGTGGATAAGCAGAAAATCTCAACATAGCGTGATTAGCGATGGAACCTCACTAAATAATGAGGCTGTTCGCGCTAAATGTGATCTCATGGGGGCTCTTTGGCCCAACAATGAGCTTAGCCTCACTGTTAGTGAGGCTTAACGTAGCAATAAGGCGTAAAGCCTCACTAATTCGAAAATATCCGACATTCGGGGATGAATTAGTGAGTTTGTCCTCACTAATAGTGAGGATTGGTGCATCTTACAAGGCTGTGAGGTGAGTAATGGGGTGAAGAGGTAGCTCTCTCTGAATGCGGTCTAATTGTGGCGTGGAGTCAAGACTAACTTATCACATTCTCGATCGTATGAGCTCTATCGTTATTCAAGTAACTAGTTAGTTCTTCCGGTGCTACTTCCGCGCAAGGGACCTTCTAGGGCCCTACTGTAGGGCCTTTTTTTTCTTTGATCTGCGCTAGTTTGGCCACAGGCCAAAGAAGGGCACTATGTGCCCAGGCTCGTGCGATAGCACCTGAGCCTGTTCCCTTTTGCCCCGCACCCGCAGCCGCCCGAAGGGATTCGGCCGCTGGCTGCTGCGCGGAGGGCAGGGAGGTTGGGGAGGGGCGCAGGGGTAAGGGGGAGATCTCCATGGAAGAGTGTAACGCCCGCCTTTGTCTACACTTTGCAACCTGTGGATATTGTTCAGGCAAAGTGTAGACAACAGCGGCTGAAAGGAGATCTCTCCCGTCCCCGGAGCATACCGACCCGCACCCGCACCAGCATATCAGCGCACAAAAAAAGCCGCCCCAACCACGGGGGCTCCCCACTTACAACCATTTTTTCTTCCTAAACACAACCAACATACCTGCTCCGAGTGCAAGCATAATACCAAGTAAGATAATCGATCCGCCGTGCACATGCATGCCTGGTATGAAGTCAAAGTTCATCCCGTAGATCCCGGTAATAAAGGTCAGTGGCATGAAGATTGTCGTCATGGCGGTGAACACGCGCATGATTTCATTCGCTCTGGCGGAGATACTCGACTGATAAGCTTCTCGTAAGTTGCCCATGAGCTCTCGATACGTATCGAAGGACTCGGCGATTTTTACGGCGTTCTCATAAATATCGCTGAAATATTTTTGCAACTGATCATCGATCAGCTTTAAGTCACGCTTGTTGAGCGTAGCGATGAGGTCTTTTTGCGGACCCAGCACTTTCTTGAGCCACAAGATCTCGCCGCGTAAACCGATGATTTCGTTCAGATGCGATTTTTTTGTATTCATTAATATATCTTCTTCCAGCATTTCGATCCGATTATCAATTCGGTCGCCAACTTGGAAGTAATTATCGACAACAATGTCGACGAGATGGTATAGGAAATAGTCTGGCCGATTAACTTCCTGCTCCCACAAGATGGGCTTCAAACTGCGAAGTTCGTTCAGCTTTTGCTTAGTAATTGTAATAATATAATGACGGCCTAGAAAAATGTTAAGTGCACGCAGGAAAATTTCCTCATCATCAAAACGAATACTGTTAATTACAATAAAATATTGGCCTTCATAAATTTCGAGCTTAGGTCGTTGTTCCTCTTCGCTTAAGCAGTCCTCCACAGCAAGATCATGCATGCCGAATAATGGCTGCAAAATGGCAAGATCCTCAATATCGGCATCAATCCAATAGAATCCTTCCCTGGCAGGAACAAGGGTTTCATTAATGTCTTCAATAAGGGTAAATAACCCGTTGTTTACATGACGAATTTTCATCCGAGCTTCTCCTCTCATGTAACGGAGACTGCCGGATGAACACAAGTGCAAGAGAACGGAGTTAAAAAGCTAACGCCCGCTTGAGCAACTGTTTATCCGGCAGCAGCCGTATTCGATTGTTGTCAGGCTTAGGTCGGTCGCCTTCCATGTCCTTTAGCACTCCTTTATCCCTTTATTCTTCATGAAAAAATGGCTTTTAATCCTTGTCTAGTATACTCCCGCATATCCTTTACATACAAGCGGAAAAATAGGCGGCAGCGGGATACCCATCAGCCTCCTGTAGTATATGTCAACATCGACCTTGACGCGAATGACAGAATCCATTAAAGTTAAGAATAGAATTGGAATTCGACAACCGAATAGATCTACTTTCTTATCAAGAGCAGGCGGAGGGACTAGCCCGATGAAGCCCGGCAACCGGCGTAAGCACGGTGCTAATTCTTGCGGAAACTTTAGTTTCTGAGAGATGAGGGAGGCGAAGGCTCTTTTTGATGAGCGCACGACCTTTTCTCACGGCAGAAAGGGTCTTTTTTGCGTCTAGAAGGCCGATATCGAAGCAAAGGAGTGATCGCAATGCCGATTAAAGTACCTGATTTTTTACCAGCTAAAGAGATTTTGAACAATGAGAATATTTTCGTTATGGATGAAAGTACAGCTTTCCATCAAGATATCCGTCCACTGCGGATTGCCATACTGAACTTGATGCCGACGAAGGAAACAACGGAAACACAGCTTCTCCGTCTGATCGGGAATACCCCGCTGCAGTTGGAAATTGTGCTGCTGCATCCAAAGACGCATACATCGAAAAATACTTCGCATGAGCATCTTGAATCCTTCTACAAAACGTTTGATGATATTAAGGACCAGTACTATGACGGCCTTGTTATTACTGGCGCTCCGGTGGAACATCTGTCATTCGAAGACGTGAATTATTGGGAAGAGCTGAAGGACATTATGGATTGGAGCAGACGTCAAGTAACGTCGACCTTCCATATTTGTTGGGCCTCGCAGGCAGGCTTGTACCATCATTACGGTGTACCGAAGTATGATTTGGATAAGAAGATTTTTGGTGTATTTCCGCACACGACAGAGAAGCAAAACGTCAATCTGCTGCGTGGTTTTGATGAAATGTTCTTCGTTCCACAATCCCGTCATACAGAGGTTCGCCGCGAGGATATTGAGAACATCGGCGACTTGGAGATTTTGTCGGAGTCTGAGGATTCTGGCGTATATATTGTAGCTTCGAAAGACGGCAGACAAATCTTTGTCAGCGGGCATTCCGAATACGATCCACTTACGCTGAAGTATGAATATGACCGTGATAAAGCAAAAGGAATGGAAGTTGACCTTCCAGTGAACTATTTCCCGGGAGATAATCCGGAAAAACTCCCTTATTCGACATGGCGCTCCCATGCTAACTTGCTGTTCTCGAACTGGTTGAACTATTACGTATACCAACAAACGCCCTATGATTTGGGCGGAGGTATCTAAATATATAACTTAGACAAACGACGATAAAGGAGACGGACGAATTTTATGAAAATTGAAAGTCATCTTGCGCAAATCGGTTCTCAAAAGGAGCCAGTTACGGGTGCGATCAGCTTCCCGGTCTATCAGTCGACGGCATTCCGTCATCCTCAGCTTGGCCAAAGTACGGGGTTTGATTATGCCCGTACGAAAAGCCCGACACGTTCTGTTCTTGAAGAAGCTGCAGCTCAGCTCGAATCCGGTGATGCAGGGTTTGCCTGTAGTTCCGGTATGGCCGCTTTGACAACGATCTTCGCTTTGTTTGGTCAAGGCGATCATCTGATCGTATCGCTGGATTTGTACGGCGGCACATACCGTTTGCTTGAAAAAATCATGTCGAGATACGGCGTTACGGCTTCTTATGTCGATACGAATGATCTAGACGGCATATCTGAGCTGCTTCAGCCGAACACGAAGGCGATCGTGATCGAGACGCCAACGAATCCGTTGATGATGATCACTGACCTGGAGCGGGTATCCGCTTGGGCGAAGTCCAAAGGTCTCCTTACCATCGTTGATAATACTTTACTTACACCGTTCTTCCAACGTCCAATTGAGCTTGGAGCAGATATCGTCGTACACAGCGCAACCAAATATTTAGGCGGCCATAACGACGTGCTTGCAGGTTTAATTGTAACTAAGGGAGCCGAGTTGTCCCAGCAAATGGGCTTCCTGCATAATTCACTTGGTGCCGTTCTTGGACCACAGGATTCCTGGCTGTTAATGCGCGGTATGAAGACACTGGCGCTTCGTATGGAACGCCATCAATATAATGCAACAGCGATTGCGAATTACTTAATGGAGCATGAAGCGATTGAGGATGTTTATTATCCTGCACTCCCGCATCATCCTGGCCATGAGATTCAAAATAAACAGTCATCAGGCAACACGGGTATTTTCTCCTTCCGCTTGAAGGATGCCCGTTATGTAGAGCCGATTCTCCGCCACATTAAGCTGATTGCCTTTGCAGAAAGCCTTGGCGGTGTTGAATCGCTTATGACTTATCCTGCTGTACAGACACATGCGGACATTCCGTTAGAAATCCGTCAACAAATTGGTGTAGATGACCGGCTTCTGCGCTTCTCCGTGGGGATTGAACATGCAGATGATTTGATCGCAGACCTCGAGCAGGCACTCGCTGCGGCAAAAAGTGAAATCCAGGAGGCGTAATCGAATATGACAGACCGACATAATCTTGAAAAAATCGCCGGCCGCAGCTTTGCGACAAAGCTGCTTCATTTCGGCGCTGAAATTGATGAACAAACGGGTGCTTCAAGTACTCCGATTTTCCAAGCATCCACTTTCCATCAAGCTGATATTATGGATCCGCCGCATCACGATTACAGCCGTTCCGGCAACCCGACTCGTGAAGCGCTGGAGAATTATATCGCTCTGCTTGAGGGTGGTACACGTGGTTTTGCTTTTGCATCGGGCATGGCAGCAATCTCGACAACCTTTATGCTGCTGTCTGCTGGTGATCATGTTATCGTAACGGAAGATGTGTACGGTGGTACTTATCGTTTGTTGACGGCGGTATTAACGCGGTTCAATATTGAGACAACCTTTGTAGATATGACGGATTTCGAGCAAGTACAAGAGGCGCTGAAGCCTAACACGAAAGCAGTCTTCATGGAGACGCCTTCCAATCCTACGCTCAAAATTACCGATATCTCGTTAGTAGCTGGCTGGGCGAAAGAAAAGGGTCTTCTGACGATGCTTGATAACACCTTCATGACCCCTTACCATCAGCGTCCATTCGAGCTTGGTGTCGATATTGTACTGCATAGCGCTACGAAGTTCCTGAGCGGCCATAGCGACGTGCTGGCTGGCCTCGCTGTAACGAATGACGAAGCACTCGGACGCCGCTTGTATCAGCTGCAGAATGGCCTTGGCGCTGTTCTAAGTGCTCATGAGAGCTGGCTTTTAATGCGCGGTATGAAGACCCTGCAAGCTCGTATGGAGCATAGTGAGCGCAGTGCTCGTAAGCTGGCAGAATGGCTGTCGAATCATCCGGAGGTTACGCAAGTGTATTACCCAGGGCTTGAAGACCATCCGGGACGTGAAATTCACGAGAAGCAATCGAAGGGCTATGGTGCTGTTGTATCCTTCGATGTAGGCAGCGGCGAGCGTGCTGCAAGCTTGCTGAGCCGAGTACAACTGCCGCTTGTAGCGGTAAGTCTTGGAGCGGTAGAAAGTATTTTATCCTACCCTGCGAAGATGTCGCATGCGGCAATGCCGAAAGAAGTGCGTTACCAGCGTGGTATTACGGACGGTCTGGTCCGTTACTCGGTAGGTCTAGAAGATATCGACGATCTGATTGCAGATCTGGATTCCGCTTTAAAAGGATAATGATTCAAATTAAGCGAAAATTGCGGCTGTCGTACATGACAGGCCGTATTTTTTCGCTTTTCCGTAACATACGAAAGATGACGGACAAGAACGAGATATGATAGGATGAATTGATAGCTATTAAGAACGGAAAAAGATAAGGAGGTCTTACGATATGTCTACGTTGGACCAGATTTTGGATAAAGCACGTCTTGGAGAACGTATTTCGTTTGACGAATGTGTAACGCTGCTTGAATCCGATGAGATTGAAAAAATGGGCGAGGTTGCGAATCAGCTTATGCTGAAACGCCATCCTGAACCGATCACGACCTTTGTCGTAGGCCGGAACGTCAACTATACAAATATTTGTGATGTGTACTGCCGGTTCTGTGCGTTCTACCGCGCGCCGGGTTCGAACGAGGGCTATGTCCTTTCGAATGAAACGATACTTAATAAAATCCAAGAAACTGTTGATGTAGGCGGTACTGAGATTCTGATGCAGGGTGGAACTAACCCGAATCTGCCATTCTCGTACTATACGGATCTGCTTCGTGAGATTAAGCAGCATTTCCCGGACATTACCATGCATTCCTTCTCGCCAGCCGAGATTCAGAAAATGAAAGATGTTTCCGAAGGTTTATCGCTGGATGAGGTTATCCGCCAGCTGCATGAAGCTGGTCTAGACTCGCTGCCTGGCGGCGGTGCAGAAATTTTGGATGACCGTACCCGCCGTAAAATCAGCCGTCTGAAGGGCTCTTGGACAGACTGGATGGATGTTATGAAATCCGCACATCGTCATGGCATGAACACAACGGCTACTATGGTATACGGCTTTGGTGAAACAGCTGAGGAGCGTGCACTCCATTTGCTCCGCATCCGTGATGCGCAGGATGAATGTATCGCTAACGGCTATGATTCGAAAGGCTTCCTCGCTTTCATCTGCTGGCCGTTCCAGCCGGATAACACGAACATGAAACGTGTTGAGAAGTCGAAACCGGAAGAGTACTTGAAGATGGTTGCAGTCAGCCGCATTATGCTCGACAATATCGATAACTTCCAATCGTCTTGGGTGACGATGGGTCCTGACATCGGTAAGCAATCACTCTCGTATGGCTGTAATGACTTCGGCAGTACGATGATTGAAGAGAATGTTGTATCGGCTGCAGGCACGACTCATAAAGTGAACATTGAATCTATTCTTCAGCTTATTCGCGAATCGGGCAAAATCCCGGCACAGCGTGACACGAAATACAATACGATCAAAATGTACGATGATCATGAGCATGCTGCGAAAGACTTCATCATGCAGAACTAATTCATTTATAAACAAGGCATTCGACCCCTGGTTAACAGGGCTCGGATGCTTTTTTTTATGCCAGCTGGTCTGTGAAGCTACTAAACAGGCAGTTCCTCACATATTCTTTTTTGATCAAGCATACATAAAGGAGGCTGTGAAAGGATGAATCAGCAGAAATTAATTGCAGCAATTAAGCATATGGAAGAGCGGCTTCACCAACAGGCTATCAATGTGAGGGAAGAAATAACGGCTCCAATACTTGATGCGATATACAATGAGAATACAATTTTGAGAAAAGAGATAGCGAACGGATTAAAGTTTGATTTCTATTATCGAACTAAAATTGCTCGTGATTTTTTGCTTTCAATACCGGTCTGTCCCGACCATGTATGGGAACCGCAGACGACCAAATTGCTGTCTATTTTCTCAAAACAAGCTAAGGAAGTTTTAATTGGCGGAGCTTATTT
This sequence comes from Paenibacillus sp. J22R56, assembly GCF_056269375.1. Classification (NCBI taxonomy): domain Bacteria; kingdom Bacillati; phylum Bacillota; class Bacilli; order Caryophanales; family Paenibacillaceae; genus Paenibacillus; species Paenibacillus sp. J22R56. The sequence continues at coordinate 455,164 of NZ_JBWDNV010000001.1, read as the reverse complement.
TGGTGATCAAGCCTTAATTGTGGCGAGCGAGATTGCTGGGCGAGGCGGAACGGTTCATGCTTTTGAACCAAACAAAGATCAATATCAAATGCTGAGACATAACGCTGCAGTAAATGAAATCGATAACGTTAAGGCATGGCGCCTAGGCTTGTGGGAAAATGAAAAAGGAAAACTAAAGCTGATCGGAGACGATTCTTTTGCCCATGCAGAGCTGGTGACGGATATGAAGGGGCAGGAGGATAACACTGTTTTCGGAACGATTTCGATAGATACTTATGTAAAAGAGCAGGGAATCAGCCATCTCGATCTCATCCTGCTCGATATTGAAGGTTTGGAGTATACCGTTCTTCAAGGCGCCAGCAGCCAGCTCGATTTGCCGGCTGAAGAAGCTCCTAACATTATCTTCGAGGTTCACCGCAGCTATGTCGATTGGAGCAACGGTCTTGATCAGAGCGACATCGTCCAATATTTGCAGTCCTTTGGTTACCACATCTTCGCCTTGCGCGACTACAACTCCAATGTCGATATGTCCGGCAAACCTGTCGAGATTATCCCACCAGACAGGGTCTTCTTAGAAGGCCCGCCTCACGGCTTCAATATGATTGCAGTCAAAAATCTTTCCATCCTAGATCATCCTGAGATCAAGCTTTGCTACGACGTAAGCCCCAAACTCTTGACCCACAAAAACAGTTATCTCCATCAACCAACGGAATAACCTCCTCTCGTATTGCAGGGTGGGGCCGGGGAGTTGAAGCAACTGGACTAACAATTGAACTAAGCGTAGTCATCATGGTGAAAGACAAGAGTAAAAAGTTATTACTGCCCGAAAGAAACTGCCCGAAAGAAAACGGATAGCAATAACATTGTTCCCCCCCAACCAGAGTGGGGAGTGATGTTTTGGCGCATCAAGCTGGTGAGGGGCGGAGCGAGAAAAACGTACTGGAGAAGCGGAGCGTTCGCATTTGTTCTCCGGATTTCAACCGCTGAGCGGCTTGAATCGAAGAAATCCGGGAACAACGGCGATCGGAAGGACGTTATTCTTGCGCAGCGGTCTCCACCAGCAAACAAATGCAAGCCATCTCCAATCACTCCCACCACTCCTTTCGTATATACCCAACCCCCCAGCCATATACTGATAAGGGGAATGAAAGGGGTGAGCTCATGGAGCTGTTTACCGTAACGCTGCCTTCGAACATGGAGCAATCGGCTGCCCAATTAGCGGCGTTGATGGCGGAGTACACAACAACTGATCTACATATCGCACACATCGAAGGAGAAGCCATACAATACACGCTGCTATCAGAAAAGGAGATTAGCTGCCAAGCGATCCTGCCTTATTTTCATCTGGCTGACCATAGCCATTCGGTATACCAAGCTGCTTCTAAGGCACTAGCCGAATTCATCGTAACCGATATGGAGCCGCATATCCTGGCAGCCATCATTCGGAGAAAATACAGGAATAACCACGCCATTGACGCACCTGTTATCGAAAAATACTGCCACGAGCTGCTTCACGGTACAGAATGGGATGGCCTTGGAACGAGATTTCTTGATGCTGACAGGCAGCGCCGCAAAACGAAGGTAGCCGATGAGATTGACCGATACCTGCAGGAGAATTCGGCTTTGAACTTGACCGGATTAACTTCATTTAGACTGCAGCCTTATCGGACGGAATTAGCTGAGATTGTTGATTATGCCTTGGATGAATACGTGCTTGATAAACAATACCAGGAGTTTATTTCGCTGCTCAAATATTTTGTAGGCTTGCAGGAATCGAAGGTGCCTATCGTTCACCTTGTACACAAAGGCAGCCATGATTTTGTCCTGTTCAATGAAAAGTTTCAGCCTTTTGAACCGAAGCCCCACTCGGACAAGTTAGTTGCTGAAATGCTGGAGACCGAAATGAATATTGAAGATATGGTGATCAGCTCGCTCATTGCCGTATCTCCGAAGCATATTATGATTCATACCAGACAAGATGATATGCAGGTAATAAGGACAATCGAGACGATATTTGATAACCGGGTATCCGTCTGTACACAATGTCCAGCCTGTAGTCCTGTCTTTGAAGGCAATGGATCCGTCCAGCCTGACAGCCGCATCTATTGACGATTAGGGGGTCGAGCGGCTATAATAATGCTCATAACTATGCGAACAGCAATGACAAAGACATGTATTAGCTTCAAATGTTGGTCCAGAGAGAGGAAACTCGGCTGTAATTTCCTTCATAACATTAGCGAATATACCCCTTTGTAGCTGTGCAGTTGAACATGGTCGATTATTGTGTACCATTACTAAGCTGCACCGGATGTCTCCGTTATCAGATCAATACAAGGATTGCTTAACGTTGTAGATTACATCGAGGCAGCAATCGAAGTAGGGTGGAACCACGAGTATACAAGCACTCGTCCCTTTGCGGGATGGGTGCTTTTTTGCGTTCATTCCGCATGCTATGCCAACATTCAGGAGGGAAATTCAATGTCTATTAAAGTTACTTTTCCAGACGGCGCCATTCGGGAGTACGAAGCTGGAACAACAATTGAAGAAGTAGCAGGCTCGATTAGCCCGGGACTTCGCAAGAATGCTATCGCTGGTAAAATCAATGGTAAAGTGGTTGACGTGTACGCACCAATCGAGTCTGATTCCGCAATTGAGATCGTTATGATCGAGTCTGCAGACGGCCTTGAGGTCTATCGTCACAGTACAGCCCATTTGATGGCGCAAGCTATCAAACGTTTATATGGCAACGCTAATGTGAAGCTGGGCATCGGTCCGGTTATCGAGGACGGCTTCTATTACGATATCGATATGGATCAATCGCTTACTCCGGAAGATCTGACTAAGATCGAGAAAGAAATGCAGCGCATCATTAACGAGAACCTCAACATTCGCCGCCGTGAAGTTAGCCGTGAAGAAGCGCTTGCTATCTTTACAGAGCTGGATGATAACCTGAAACTTGAGCTGATTCGTGATCTGCCTGAGGATTCGGTTATTACTATGTATGACCAAGGCGAGTTCTTCGATCTTTGCCGTGGACCACATTTGCCATCCACTGGCCGTATTAAAGCCTTCAAGCTTCTTAGCGTAGCAGGCGCTTACTGGCGCGGCGATTCGAAGAACAAGATGCTTCAGCGTATTTACGGAACTGCCTTTGCGAAGAAAGCGGAGCTGGATGAGCATCTGCACTTCTTGGAAGAAGCGAAGAAACGCGACCACCGTAAGCTCGGCAAAGAGCTGAAGATGTTCACGTTCTCCCGCGAAGTTGGCCAAGGCTTACCGCTATGGCTGCCAAACGGCGCTAAGGTACGCCGTACGCTTGAGCGTTACATCGTTGACCTTGAAGAGCGTCTTGGTTACGAGCATGTTTACACACCGGTTCTGGCTAACGTTGAGCTGTACAAAATCTCCGGTCACTGGGAGCACTACAGCGAGGACATGTTCCCGCCTATGGCGCTTGATAACGAGGAACTTGTTCTTCGTCCAATGAACTGCCCGCATCATATGATGGTATATAAGAGCGATATGAGAAGCTACCGTGATCTGCCGGTTCGTATTGCAGAGATGGGTACGATGCACCGTTATGAAATGTCTGGTGCATTAACTGGTCTGCACCGCGTTCGTGCGATGACATTAAACGATGCTCATATTTTCTGCCGTCCAGACCAAATAAAGGAAGAGTTCGCTCGCGTTGTGAACCTGATCCGCAAGGTCTATGAGGACTTCGGCATTAAAGAGTACCGCTTCCGCTTGTCTTACCGGGATCCGCAAGATACAGAGAAGTACTTCCAAAATGACGAAATGTGGGAAATGTCCCAGCGTATGCTTCGTGAAGTAGTAGAAGAGCTTGGCCTGCCGTTCTTTGAAGCAGAAGGCGAAGCGGCATTCTACGGTCCGAAGCTTGACGTTCAGATCAAGACAGCGCTTGGTAAGGAAGAGACACTGTCGACTGCACAGCTCGACTTCCTGCTGCCTGACCGCTTTGAGTTGGAATATATCGGCGAAGACGGTAAGAAGCATCGTCCGGTCGTTATCCACCGTGGTATCATCAGTACAATGGAACGGATGACTGCCTTCCTGATCGAGAACTTCGCAGGTGCATTGCCGCTGTGGCTGTCCCCTGTACAGGCTAAGGTTATTCCTGTATCAACTGCGTACGAAGCGTATGCACGTGAAGTGGAAGAGAAGCTGAGAGAAGCAGGCATTCGAGTTGAGAGCGATCTGCGTAACGAGAAGCTTGGCTACAAGATTCGTGAAGCACAGCTTGAGAAGGCTCCTTACATGCTGGTTGTAGGCGAGAACGAAGCACAGGCAGGTGCTGTGTCGGTGCGTAAGCGCGGCGAAGGCGATATCGGTGCGAAGCCGGTAGCTGAGCTGATTGAGCTGCTTACTCAAGAGATCGCAACTAAAGCAATCTAATTGTTATGAATAAAGCTTGGACCGTTTGGGAAATATTCTTCTGAGGAGGAAGCTGCCCAAATGGTCACAAGCTTTTTTACTTGCAAAAAAATAATTTCAAGCCTAGCGATAGCGGCAATGCTGTCAAGTGTGGCACCAAGCCTCGCAGCTGCGCCAGCAGACAAAAAAGACCCCGTAGCGGTGGAAGCCATCGCCGAGCAGACTCTGTCGACTGTACAGGTCGTGGCAACCGGTTATACGGCAGGCTATGAGTCAACCGGCAAACGTCCGGGACATCCGCAGTACGGGATTACTTATTCAGGGGTAAAAGTCAGACGGGGGCAAGTATCGACGATAGCCGCCGATACGAAGCTGTTCCCGATCGGTACGCTGCTCTACATTCCTGGTTACGGGTACGGTGTAGTAGCGGATACCGGGTCAGCCATTAAAGGTCGCCGGCTCGACTTATATTTTGAGACGATAAAGGATGTATATAAGCAGTGGGGGAAGCGTACCGTAGCCGTTCAGGTGCTTCGCAAAGGCAACGGCAAGCTGTCCCAGGCATGGCTTAACCAGATTAATCGTGCGGTAGAAGCGGGAAAACCGATCCCACAAACCTATCTGGAATCGTAATTCAGATCTGAATAATAAGCCTTTGCTATGCCATACTAAGGGATGGACGGGGAGGTGAATAACTACAATGGCTAAGAACAAAAACAACAAAGCACAAAACAACCAACATAACGCAGAATTCGCTGAAGAGTTCAATCAAAATGCTGCAACTGGCAAAGCGTCGAACCAAGCTACTCAAAAAGCTCAGAAGTAACAACTTAACCAATCAACAGGAGGAGCCTTATGGTTCCTCCTTTTTGTTAAATTTGCTGATGTCACATAATTTTGAGTTTTCAAGAGCGGATCTTTATTGTATTATTAGTTATGTGAGAAATAATAACGCAATGAAGACAGGTGAGCTATCATGACTGATCCAATTATTCATATGAATCATTCTGCGTCCCATCATCGCAAAGCTGCGGAGGTACTGCCCTTCATCGATGCTTATGTGACGAAGAAAGAGCAGGAAATCGCGGAAATCGAGCAAATGGTTGAACGATATGAGAAGCGGCGTCTGAAGGAAGAGCGGGCTTATCAGTCCATGTCGACATTGCGGCGGATTTTGTCCGGCCGTAAGCCGGATCATCATTTGGCTGTTGAGTACATTCATTTTGTGAAAAAACCAATGGAGCAAGTACGTGCGCTCCGCCAAGAAATCGAGCATGCCCGTTCGATCCAGGTATCGTCACCAACTGACATTGTGTCTGTTTCCGTGGATTTGGTTAATGAACTATATAAATAATTAAAATAATTCTACTTATACATAAAAGGCGTTCTCCACGTGGAGAACGCCTTTTATGATTGGTTTAGCTTCTTGTAATGTGATCAACATCGATAAAGTCGCTTTCCTGACTGTAGGCTGGTACACCATGTATCCCTACATCAAGGCCGATAAGCTCTTCATCCTTGGATACGCGTACTGGCATAATACGGCGGATCAGCCAGAGTACTCCCCAGGTTAAGACGAATCCCCAAATGGCAATAACAACAAGACCAAGCGCCTGAGCGCCAAGGAGCTTCCAGCCGCCTCCGTATAGAAGGCCATAGTAGCCTTGGCCTGAGTCTTTTGTAAGCGCTGGAATCGCACAAAGACCAACTGCCAGTGTACCTATACTACCGCTGATTCCGTGTACGGCAAAAGCTCCAACCGGATCGTCGATTTGTTTGCGCTCCATGAATTCAGTGACGAGCACCATCGCAATGCCGCAAATGGCTCCAATCCAAATCGCTGCTCCTTCTGATACATAAGCACAGCCAGCAGTAATCCCGACAAGACCAGCTAACGAACCGTTAATGACCATTGGCGGGTCGGCTTTCCGATAACGGAACATGGTGAACAAGATACAAGTTGCGCCGCCCGCAGAAGCGGACAGCATAGTTGTAATCGCGATGTGGCCGATTGCAGCATTTGTCGCACTTAACGTACTGCCTGCATTAAAGCCAAACCAGCCGAACCATAGAATAAATGCTCCAACTGAGGCAAGAGGAAGATTGGAAGGTGATACAATGTTCACTTTACCGTCTGGCGAAAATTTACCGATCCGAGGACCGATGAATAAGGTAGCTGCAAGTGCAGCAAAACCGCCAAGAGCATGGATAACTGCTGAACCGGCAAAATCAATCATCCCTAGCTTGCTTAACCAGCCGTCGATTGCCCATACCCAATGGCCGGCAAGTGGATATATAATGCCCGTCATTGCAATGGTCAACAGAATATAAGCCCGGAAATGAATTCTTTCAGCAACGGCACCGGAGACGATAGAGATTACCGCGATAACGAAGGCGCATTGGAAAAACCAGTAGGTTTCATGGGAAATATTGAGATTGATGTGAGATAAATCACCATTAAGCATGAATCCCGTTGAACCAAACAAACCACCAATGTCCTTGCCGTGCATGATAGCAAAGCCGAAGAAGTAAAAAACAAGTGCGCCAAAAACAATGTCGACGAAGACTTTCATAATAATGCTGACAGCATTCTTCTGCCGGACAAATCCGGCTTCGAGCAAGGCAAATCCGCCTTCCATCAGCAAAATCATTGCTGCTGTCAAGACAACCCAGACGGTGTCCAGCCCTCTCGACAGTTCTGCTACATCCATTGATTCAACTCCTGTTGTTCATAGTATGAAATGATGTAAGGTTTCTCTGTCTCTATGAATCCGCTCACCATTATAAATAGGCGAAGTGAGTAATGTCAACGTGTTTGCGTGATGTTTTATGACGTATGTCAGCTATTTTTTTGTAAAACCCTTGTTCTCAGTCTCGAGACCGATGCAAAGTTCAATCGGCCGTCCCTTTATAAGCTATCTTTCATTAGATATACTTAGTAACAATAAGACATTCTGAAGCACTGGCAGGGAGTTGAATAAATTGAATGGGAGCTTTTTAAACCGGTTATTGTCGGGTCTCGTCATTATCTCAATAGGCGTGATCTTCCTATTAAGACAATTGGACGTAATTCAATTCGATATTAGTATTGGCGAGATTATCTCTAATTATTGGCCTGTCGTTCTGCTCTGGATTGGTCTGCATGGACTTGTTGCAGGACGTCACGGTTCCGGCTCAGGCTGGTGGTCAGGGATGATGATTCTTATCGGATTTGTTTTTCTTGGTCATAACCTGGAATGGTTTTCCTGGTCGTTTGGTGACATCGTTTCCTACGCGTGGCCAATTATTATCATTTTGATTGGACTCAACTTTTTACGCCGACCGCGTCATCGTCATCAAGAACCACCTCAATATGATGACGAATGGAAATCTTACAATTCTTATACGGATTATAAAGGTGATATTCCTTCCGCGCCGCCTCTTCATCCGGATCCAACGAAGGTAGATGAAGAAGAAACTCCGAATAACTCGGATAACCCGAGAAAGGCCTTTACGGATCCTAATGAGAGTGATACGCCCGAGCCTGATCTCAGAAGAGGACCTTATCATCATGTAAGGCGGAGCCACAACTTCAAGCATGAGCTGCGTCAGCAATTGAATGCACAGAAGCACCATATTAGAGCTCATAAGCAGCAGATGAAGGATCAATGGCGCAAGCAGCATCATTCCAAGCACGGATCCTTTGAATATTGGAATAATGATCCTAATGCACAGTCGAGGTCTGGATTTATCGGGGATATTCATATCGGCCAGGATTATTGGGAGCTGAAGCCGCTTAATATATCGCATTTTATCGGCGATACCATTGTTGATCTGACGAAAGCCCAAATTCCGTTTGGCGAGACGAAGATTTGTATCTCTTCTTTTATAGGCGATGTGAAGGTTTATGTCCCGAACGATTATGAGGTAGGCATACAAGTCATATCAAGTGCGTTTGCAGGGGATGTAAAGATTCTGGGTCAGAAGGAAGGCGGAATGTTCAAGAGCATTAACATCCATTCTCCTCATTACTCGGAAACCGATAAAAAAATCAAACTCGTCGTAAGCACATTTATCGGCGATGTTCGCGTTACGAAGGTGGGTTAATTATTATGATGGTTCGATTGTTCCGCGGCGGCAAATGGCAGCTGCTCACCATGTTTGTTGCCTCTTCGGTAACGGCGCTGCTGTGTGCGATTGTCGTATGGACAGGATTATCTAACGGTGGCGAAGTACAGACGGAAGTGCGCTACGGCGCTGCCTCCGTCTTTCTGCTTGTCAGTGCAGCCTTCGGTTATTGGACCGGCAGAGTTATACAACGACGAATTGACACGCTTCAGCTAGCTCTTAAGCAGACGGTGAACGGAAACTTTGAGGTTCGGATTACGGAATCAGGAGACTTTTCTTTTTCAGAGCTGTATCGTGAGTTTAATGAGCTTGCGAGTTTGATGGAAGAGCGGATGAAGCGGCTCCAGATGACAGGGGAAGAGCAAGTCATGACCCAGACTGCTTCGAATGAAGCTGCTGTGCAGGAGGAACGGAAACGTCTCGCAAGAGATTTGCATGATACCGTCAGTCAGCAGCTATTCGCGATGCATATGTGTGCTTCTTCGCTGCCGAAGCTTCAAGAAATTGATCAGGAACGTGCGGCTTCGGTGCTCGATCAGTTGATCCAGATGTCAACGCTTGCGCAAAAGCAAATGCGAATCTTTATTGCACAGCTTAGACCGATGGAACTCGAAGGACGTACGCTGCATGAAGCACTGGATAAGTGGTTTCCTGATTATTGCCGGCAGAATGGGTTTCAGGGTGTCTTTGATTGGCGTCTGACAGATGCGTTAACTGAAGCGAAGGAGCATCAGTTATTCCTTATTGTCCAGGAAGCGATGGCGAACGTTGTGAAGCATTCTGGAGCACAAAGCTGCTCATTGACTTTGACGGAGAATGAACGCCAAGTTGTACTAAGTCTGCAGGATGACGGGGCAGGTTTCCGGGCTGATCAAGTAAGACGCGGCTCTTATGGTCTATCAACGATGCAGGAACGGGCCCAGCAGTTAGGCGGGTTAGCTGAGATTCTAAGCAAGCCGGGAAGCGGCACGCGAGTGAAGGTAACGATACCAAAAATATGGCGGGGGAATGGTAACGATGAACGGGACTAATACGTTAAAAGTAATGATTGTGGATGACCATGATATGGTGAGAATTGGTCTTCGCACGTATTTGATGCTGGAGCCGAAATTTGAAGTCGTTGCTGAAGCTGGGAGCGGCCAGGCTGCTATTTCTATGCTGGAAGCGGGTATTCCTGCAGGTATTCCGGATCTTATCCTCATGGATTTGATGATGCCGGGAATGGATGGTATAGAGACGACACGCCAAATCATTGCAAAGTATCCTGATTTGAAGATCGTTATGCTAACCAGCTTCCTCGAGGATGATAAAGTATATGGGGCGATTGAAGCCGGAGCGGTCAGTTACGTCTTAAAGACAGTGTCAGCAGAGGAACTGATTTATGCGCTGCACGGTGCGGTTAAAGGTATGCCTGTCATGACAGCGGACGTCTCTCAGGCACTCACGAGAGGACTTCGCCAGCGCACCGCCCAATCCGGTGATGAGGATTTAACAGAGCGGGAGAAGGAAGTACTGCTCTTGATTGCCGAAGGCCGCTCGAATAAGGAAATTGGTGAGGAGCTTCATATTAGTATCAAAACCGTCAAAACCCATGTCAGCAATCTTCTAATGAAATGCGAACTGGATGACCGGACGCAGCTTGCGGTTCTTGCTCATCGTAAAGGCTGGGTAAAGAACACATAAACGGCAGGATGACGGGACATATTATCCTTTAGCAGTTATTCAAAGCAAGTTATGCCAAAGGAGAGCTGAACTGTCATGATTCCACTTTCATCAACATTGGAAGCCCGTCAGCAAGCATTCACCGATTCCAGAGATTGGCTTGAGCAGCATCAATTCTCGCTCGGCGGTAACTGGGACTATACCAACGGATCCTTCGACCGGGCATTGGACAACGAGAATAAAGTATGGCTTCGCCTGCCTTTTCAAGTGACGAATGGCAACGTGGTTGATGTGACCGCGGATACAAATGCGATTATTACACTAGGAACGCCGTATGTCCTGAGGCATGAGTACCAGGAGGGCAATGATCCTGAAGCGAGCGCCCGGGTGGTAGGTGCTCTATTTGATCAATTTCAAGCTCCTTCCAATCCTGATGCACATATTGATCCGCGATGGATTGATAAGGCACAGCAGGTATTGGCAGAGGTTGAGAAGCTTTTCCCCCAATAAAATATGGCACGCCAAGCTCTCTATTGAAGAAGGGGAGTTTGGTAGAGTAACACGAAAAGTGCATAGAAATAACGTCGAAAGACGTTTTTTTTATGTTCGTTTTAATTCATTTTAAGTTTGTTTTAAGGTAGAATGTGCATGATAGGGATACAGGATTTAGAGAGCGCCGATGAATGAAAGATTCGGCTGCTTTATGGAATAGATCAAGGAGGAGAACGGATATGGACGATCAGAACAAAAAATACGACGATTTCTTTCAAAATCGGGCAAATGGTGAAGAGAACGATCCACGCGAAGAAGATGATAATGTATCGGCAGAAGGATCGGAAACGCCAAGTAAAACTTCCTACTATTATTCATATGGGCCTTTCAAATCTTCGGCTCAAGAAGATAATGGAGCTTCGGTTCCTTCCAGATCTTCTAACTCTCCACAAGAAGAGCGGACATACGAAGCTCCTTATTCGGCACAACCAGGTGATGAGCCTGAGTTTGACCAGCAGCCGAATGTAGAAGTAACGCCACCTGTACCAATGAGGCCTTTTACTTATAGCCAGCAATCCGGGAAGAGTGGATGGCAGGCACGTGAACCACGTAAGAAAAGCCCAATTAAAGGGTTATTCGTGGCTTTCCTCGCTGGAGTTGTAGTAGTTGGCGGTTTGATGGGCGGATTAATGTATGCATCTGATACGAATAACTGGTTTACTAGCAATTCGGTGTTCTCCTCCGAGAATGCAAGTAATGGTTCGAATGCCGGATCGGGAACAACAGCCGGAACAACAAGTAATGGCGGCGCTTCTGTAGCAGCAGCAAGACCAGATAACTTCGGCAAGCTGTTCGAGACAGCAAGTCCGGCGGTCGTTAAGATCGAAACCTATGTGAAGCCTGCTTCCCGCAACAGCAGCGGCAGCGGCGGCATCTTGGATGACCCATTCTTCCGTCAATTCTTCGGTGAAGATGCACCGGAAGCGACTCAACCGGAAGACAACAAAGGCGATGACAGCAACCTGCAAGCTGCAGGTATCGGTACTGGCTTCTTCTTTGAATCAGATGGTTATATTTTGACGAACCAGCACGTAGTTGCTGATTCCGATAAAATCGAAGTAACCGTTCAAGGTTATGATAAGCCGTTTACAGCAGAGCTGCTTGGTTCTAGCTTTGACCTTGATCTTGCAGTACTGAAAGTTACAGGCGATAAAGCCTTTCCTACCCTTCCATTAGGAAGCTCGGATGATATCAACATCGGTGATTGGGTTGTTGCAATTGGTAACCCGTACGGCTTTGACCATACAGTAACAGTTGGCGTATTGAGTTCAAAGGAACGTCCAATCGATATTCAAGACACAGATGGCACTCGCGAGTATAAACATTTGCTGCAGACAGATGCTTCCATTAATCCAGGTAATTCCGGCGGTCCTCTCCTGAACACTAAGGGTGAAGTTGTTGGTATTAATACAGCGGTTAGCTCGCAGGCACAAGGTATCGGCTTTGCGATTCCGACAAGTACGATTCAAGAAGTTCTTGATACGCTGAAGAACAATAAAGAAGTGCCAAAAGAGCCGGTTCCGTTCATTGGAGCAGAGCTTGGTGATGTAACAGATGCGATTGCGAAGCAGCTTGGCATGGATAAAGCTCAAGGCTCGATCGTAAGCAACGTATACTACAATTCTCCGGCTTATCTTGCGGACCTGAAACAATTTGACGTTATCTTGGGCATCGATGGTAAGACATATAGCAATACACAGGCACTAATTGCTGAGATCCAAAAGCGTAAGGTTGGAGACAAAGCTGTATTGAACATTGTTCGTAAAGGTGAAAAGATGGATCTGACAGTCGAGATTGGCAACCGCAACGAATTTAACGCGGAGTAAGTAATAAAGTAAGCGCAGAGTAAGATAGACTCTGCGCTTCTTTTTTAGCAGATAAGTTATACAAAGGGAGAATTGAAAATGAGACATCACATAATGGTTGTAGATGACGATGATAAGATTACTTCTTTATTAAGAAGAAGTTTGGCGTTTGAAGGTTATGAAGTTACGACTGCAAGCAATGGCATGGAAGGATTGAAGATGCTCTTAACTGCGGACCCGGACATGCTTATTCTTGATGTGATGATGCCTCAAGTTGACGGCTGGGAAGTATGCCGGCGTGTAAGGGAAGGCGGCAGCACGGTGCCTATCCTTATGCTGACGGCGAAGGACGATATCTCAGACCGGGTAAAAGGACTGGATGCTGGCGCAGATGATTATTTGATCAAACCATTCGCTCTGGAGGAACTGCTTGCCCGGGTCCGTGCTTTGCTGCGCCGTAAACCGGATAAAATTGATGAAGCAAACAGCAACAAGATTGTATTTGATGACTTGGCACTGGATCTGGATTCCCGTGAAGCTATCCGTTCCGGCAGAAGAATTGAACTAACAGCGAAGGAGTACGACCTGCTGCTGTTGTTTATGCAAAATCCACGCCGTGTACTGACGAGAGATGCCATTATGGAGAAAATTTGGGGTTACGACTTTAGCGGTGAGTCAAACGTGCTTGAAGTGTACATTGCTATGCTCCGTCAGAAGCTGGAGGAAGGCGGAGCCAAACGTATTATTCAGACCGTTCGTGGTACCGGCTATGTATTGCGGGGAGAGGGTTGATTAACGCATGACGATCCGGCTTCGTCTAACTTTATGGTTTTCCGGCATCCTTGCGGCAGCATTGATCGTGTTATGTGTCGCTATTTATTTTTTTATTAATATGAATACGTACAACGATATGAAGGATCAGCTGCGTGAACAGGCGCTCGATTATAATGTTTTAAAGTATGAGTACGGCTTGAATCAGATGGATCTTAATATTGAAAAAAAATCAATATTTGTAGATAAAGATTTTTATTTGCAGTTAGTAAATTATAAGGAAGGTGTCATTAAAGCCTCTGGAGCATTACAAAGCAGCGGTATTAAATATCCAATTCCAGAAGCAAAGACCAATCCTGGTTATGGCTATGTAAAAACTTATCTCAAAACCAATGAAGGGGAAGTTCCTTTCCTGATTTATCAGAGGCCGATATATAATAATACAAAAGACCAAGAACTGATTGGTCTGCTTCAGATTGGCACCGTTATCGTCAGCGAAGAGAAGTATCTGACAGGACTCCGATTCATTCTTATTATGTCTTCGCTCATTTGTTTGATTTTGGCCTTCACAATAGGGTTATTCCTGGCAAGAAAGGCCTTGCAGCCGATTGAACGTGTTATCCGCACGACTGAGCAAATTCAAGTTGGCTCTGATCTTAGCGTTCGAATTCCAATAGAAGGACCTAAGGATGAGATAGGCCGACTTGTGTATACCTTGAACATTATGTTGTCTCGTATTGAAATCGCTTATAACGGTCTTGATGAATCGTACAAAGCCCAGCGGCGTTTCGTCTCGGATGCTTCTCATGAGCTTCGAACTCCACTCACAACCATTAGAGGGAACATTGAACTGCTGCAGCGTATGTGGTCGAAGAAGCTTGAGGATGGTGAAGCGGGAGATATTGTCCTTGCGCTTGATTCTCAGAGATGGGAGCTTTCTAACGAGGCCATGCAGGACATTTCATCAGAGGCCAGACGCATGTCCACCCTTGTTAATGATCTGCTTGCTTTAGCAAGAGCGGATGCGGGTTATGAAATGGAGAAGACGAACGTACAGATGATGCCTCTCGTAGAAGAGGTTGGACGTAGAGCGGGCTTACTTCCCCGTAGTGCAGAATGGCGGATTGGTGATCTGTCGGCATTGGACGGTTATCAGGTACACGGTAATGCGGACTATTTACAGCAGCTGTTGTTCATCTTTATTGAGAATGCCTTCAAATATACACCACATGGCTGGATTGAGATGACGGCAATCACCAAAGAAAACCAGCTTGGTATCATTATTCGGGATACAGGTATTGGCATGAATCCAGAGGAAGTTCCACATATCTTCGACCGCTTCTATCGAGCGGATGAATCACGCGGAAAGACCGTAGGAACAGGGCTTGGTTTGTCCATAGCTAAATGGATTATTGACGAGCATCGAGGCTCTATTGAGGTCACAACGAGGGAGGAAGAAGGGTCCACGTTTATTATTTGGCTGCCAATAGACTTTTCCCCCCAGCCTGCTTCGATTATAATGGAAGGAACGGATCAAAACGAAGCCTAACGTTCGTTATAGAGAAAGCAGGTGCAATAGATGGAAATTGTTAAAATATCGCCGCGAGGTTATTGCTATGGCGTCGTAGATGCAATGGTGCTTGCTTTGCAAACAGCAAAAAACTTGGACCTCCCGCGTCCCATTTATATTCTCGGCATGATTGTTCATAATGCGCATGTTACCGATGCATTCGAGCAGGAAGGCGTTATTACGCTTGACGGCGAAAATCGTCTTGAAATTTTGGAGCAGATTGAGCAAGGGACTGTTATTTTTACCGCCCATGGTGTATCTCCGGAAGTACGGAACCGTGCCCGTGAGAAGGGTCTTACGGTCGTAGATGCGACTTGTCCGGACGTGACAAAGACGCATGATTTGATTCGGGAGAAAGTGGCCGAGGACTATCATATTATTTATATCGGCAAGAAGGGTCATCCCGAGCCGGAAGGAGCAATTGGCGTAGCACCGGACCGTGTTCACCTGATTGAACGCGTTGAGGATATTGCGAAGCTTAATGTGCCCGAGGGCCGCATTATTATTACGAACCAGACGACGATGTCGCAATGGGATATCCGCCTGATCATTAGCAAGCTTATTGAGACGTATCCAAAGGCTGAGATCCATAATGAGATCTGCCTAGCAACTCAAGTACGACAAGAAGCTGTCGCAGAACAAGCAGGCGCAGCACAGCTGTGTATTGTTGTAGGCGACCCGCGCAGTAATAACTCTAACCGTCTCGCACAAGTATCCGAGGAGATTGCCGGCGTAACTGCTTATCGTGTAGCCGACGTCTCGGAGATCAAGCAGGAGTGGCTTGTTGGTATCGAGCGCGTTGCTGTAACGTCAGGTGCATCTACTCCTACACCGATTACAAAAGAAGTAATCGCCTACCTGGAGCAGTATGACAATGCGAACCCAGACACGTGGGAGATCAAACGTACGGTTAACAAAAACAAACTGCTTCCTACGATTCGTACTAAAACGGTCGCAAGCCCAGCAGAGGCTTAATAAACAGTTAGGGTACAACTAATGGGAGATGTCCTATGGTTGTGCCCTTTTGTTTGTTTTTAAGTGCCCTTTGAAGTTTCAAAGGCTAATTGCACAGAGTGCAACGGAGTAAGTGAATGTTCTGGAGAAGCGGAGCGTTCGCCTTGGTGGTCGGATTCCAACCTTCGGGATACTTGTTCAAGGAATCCGACCAGCACAGCGATCGTAAGAATATTCACTTACGTAGTTGCATGCTTTCGAAGCAAATTTCTTGTTGACGAAAAGGGTACTCCTCGTGTATATTTACTTTAACGAGTAAAAGCATAAAAGCCACAAAGCATAAAAGCTAAGAAGCGTATAAGCGTTGAAGTGAAAAAGAGGAGAGATGAACATGATCGCAATTACTAATCAAAACATATCCGAAGAACGTATTCAGGAGATTGTCAATTATATTGAAAGATCCGGCGTGCAAGCCCATGTGTCAAGAGGTACAGATCGTACAGTAATCGGTATTATCGGTAAAGCAGAACCAACACTTGCTGAGCACTTGCGTCAGATGAAAGGCGTAGAGAACGTTATCAAAATTTCGAAGTCCTACAAACTTGCGAGCCGTGACTTCCACCCGGACGATACAATCATTGATATTAAAGGCGTTAAGATCGGCGGAGATAACCTGGTCATTATGGGCGGTCCTTGCGCGGTTGAATCACCGGAACAAATTGATGAAATTGCTCGTCTTGTGAAAGCGGCAGGCGGACAGGTGCTGCGCGGTGGTGCGTTTAAGCCTCGTACGGGTCCATACAGCTTCCAAGGTGTAGGTGTTGAAGGCTTGATTATGATGGCGGAAGCGGGCAAAAGACATGGCCTGCTGACAATCACTGAGGTTATGACGCCAGAGTACGTTGATATATGTGCGGAATATGCGGATATTCTTCAAGTGGGTACTCGCAATATGCAAAACTTCGATCTGCTTCGCAAGCTTGGGACGATTAAGACACCGGTATTGCTCAAACGTGGTTTTAGCTCAACTTATGACGAATTCCTTAATGCAGCAGAATACATCCTTGCTGGTGGAAATCCGAATGTTATGTTATGTGAGCGCGGAATCCGAACGTTCGAGACTTACACAAGAAACACACTCGACTTATCGGCGATCCCAGTCCTGCAAGGGCTTAGCCATCTGCCTGTAATCTCGGATCCTAGCCACGGTACAGGCCGCCGCGAATTGGTAGAACCGATGTCGAAAGCATCTGTTGCAGCCGGAGCTAACGGATTAATCGTAGAAATGCACACCGATCCGGATAATTCGATGACAGGTGATGGCGTACAGTCCTTATTCCCGGATCAATTCGCTAATTTGTTAAAGGATTTAGAGAAACTAGCACCGCTAGTAGGCAAGCAATTTAATACTTCGAAGGAGCCTGCAGCGGCCTTCGCAGAGTGGAAAATATAATCAATATGTAAATCGAAAAAGCCGAGAAGCCTTGATACACAAGGTATCTCGGCTTTTGTGATCGAATGTAAAGCCTTAAATGTGAACAAATGTTTAAACTTGTAAGTATACCTCACATACGTTTAAAAAATACCTTACATAAGTATTGACGATGCCAAACCGTAGTTTTATAATTACCTCATAGTTTGGAACGAAAATTGAACAATAACTGTTCAACACTAAGCAAATGTTCGGAAATGGAGGAAATATCTGATGTCAGTTCAAAAAGTTTTGGACAATATTAAAGAAAACAGCATTCAGTTTGTAGATTTCCGTTTCGTCGACCTCGCTGGTCGCGCGCACCACATTACACTTCCTTCGACAGAAGTTGACGCCGATACTTTCGTAAATGGTGTAGCTTTTGACGGCTCCTCGATCCCAGGTTTCCGTGGTATCGAAGAATCTGACATGGTAATGATGCCGGATACTGAAGCAGTATTCGTTGATCCTTTCACAGATCATCCTACACTGAACATTATGTGTAACATTCATACGCCTGATGGCGAACGTTATGAGCGCGACCCGCGCAGCATCGCTCAAAAAGCGGAAGAGTACCTGCAAACTACAGGCATCGGTACTACAGCATTCTTCGCTCCTGAATCCGAGTTCTTCATATTCGACGAAGTTCGCTATGAAAGCTCGATGAACTCTTCTTCCTTCTACGTAGATTCCGAAGAAGCAGGCTGGAATACAAACCGCAAAGAAGAAGGCGGCAACCTTGGCTTTAAAGTTCCTGTAAAAGGCGGTTACGTTCCGGTAGCTCCTGTTGACCAACAACAAGACATCCGCAGCGAAATGGTTCGTCTTATGCAAGAAGTTGGCCTTCGCGTTGAGCGTCATCACCACGAAGTTGCAACTGCTGGTCAAGCAGAAATCAACTTCCGCTTTGATACACTGACGAAAACAGCTGACAACCTCATGCTGTACAAATATATCGTTCATAACACAGCTCGCCAATACGGTAAAGTGGCTACTTTCATGCCTAAACCACTGTTCGGCGACAACGGTTCCGGTATGCACGTGCATATGTCCATCTTCGATGGCGACGCTCCAATGTTCTTCGAAAAAGGCGCTTACGGCAACCTGAGCCCACTCGCTATGAACTACATCGGCGGCGTATTGTACCATGCTCCAGCATTGATCGCTTTGACGAACCCTTCGACAAACTCGTTCAAACGTCTGGTTCCTGGTTACGAAGCACCGGTTAACCTTGTATTCTCGAAAGGTAACCGTTCCGCTGCAGTACGTATTCCAATTGCATCGGTAACACCAAAAGGCTGCCGTATCGAGTTCCGTACTCCGGACTCCACAGCTAACCCTTACCTGTGCTTTGCAGCTATGCTGCTTGCTGGTCTGGACGGCATCAAACGTAAACTGGATCCTGTCGCTCTGGGCTATGGTCCTTTCGACAAAAACATTTACGAACTGCCAGAAGAAGAGAAAAAAGAAATCCGCAGCGTACCTGGTACACTCGACGAAGCGCTTGACGCTCTTGAAGCGGATTCCGAATTCTTGACTGAAACAGGCGTATTCACGGAAGAGTTCATCGCTAACTATGTTGCCGTTAAACGTAACGAAGCTAAAGCGGTAGCAATCCGTATCCATCCACACGAGTACAGCCTTTACTTCGGCTGTTAATTCGAAATGCACTTATCCAAGCGGGCTCCCAATCGGGAGTCCGCTTTTTATTTATTTAATTCGAGCTCAACAAGCGGCTCATACATAGGTCTTTCGCCCAACCGGGTACGATAGAGAATAATGCGATTGACGTCGAAAGTTGTCTGATGCTGTAGAAAGGGGCTGGAGAGGCTTTGGAGCATCTCAGGTGTAAAAGTCTCATTGGCTGCATATTTCCTCGCTAACGTGACATGAGGACGATAGGGACGGGTTTCAGAAGTGAAGCCGATGGCGGAATGAAGCGATTGTCCAAGCGTATCATGCAGCTGCAGTAGTGATTCGGGTATTTCTTTTAGACCAAGCCATAGGACTGACGGCTGATCCTTGCGGCCAAATATGTCTAAATTCGACAATTCAAGAGGGGATACAGAGGACCGAGAAACGGCCTCAGTCATTGCTTGCTTAATGTCGGGAATTGTAGAAATAGAAGTGTCACCAATAAAATGAAGCGTAATGTGCAGATCGCGGGGATCTACCCATCGCTGAAATTTCAGCTCAGTCTTCCACTCAGGTAAATGGCTAACGATTTGCCCGGTAATGTTTGCTGGGATGGATATTGCGGTGAAAATCCGAATATTATCTGCCATATGAATAATCTCCGTTCGACTTTTTGTCACTAACATGTTGTAAATGTACTTGAAGACAGCTCCTAAACTTGCTATCATAATCAGTATCATGTGAGATCATAAAAACTAAAGGTGGGTAACGGAAAATGAATCGAGCCTATAATTTCAATGCAGGACCGGCCGCTTTACCGCTTGAAGTGCTGCAGCAGGCACAGGAGCAATTTGTCGAATATCAGGGCGCAGGTATGTCCATTATGGAAATGTCGCACCGCAGCGCACTGTATGAGCAAGTGAATAATGAATCACAAGCACTCATGCGCGAATTGTTCGGGATTCCGGATAACTATCATGTATTATTCCTTCAAGGCGGAGCAAGCCAACAGTTTGCAATGATTCCTATAAACCTGCTTCGTCCGGGTCAAGCTGGTGCTTATGTCAAGACTGGCGCTTGGGCTGATAAAGCACTGAAGGAAGCGAAATTCATTGGCGAGACTGTTATTGCAGCTTCGTCAGAAAACGACAAATATATGCGGATGCCAAGCGTGAATGATTTTATCGTTCCTGACAATGCCGCTTATCTTCATATGACTTCCAATGAAACAATCGGAGGCGTTCAGTTCCAAGAGTTCCCAACGAACCTTGGCAATGTGCCGCTTGTAGCCGATATGTCGAGTGACATTTTGAGCCGTCCAATTGATATTAACAAGTTTGGTCTTATTTATGCCGGCGCACAAAAAAACCTGGGTCCATCGGGTGTAACCGTAGTTATCGTTCGCGATGATCTGGTTCAAGACAGCCCGAAAGACATTCCAGCTATCTTCCGTTACGATACACATGCGAAGAACAGCTCGCTCTATAATACACCACCATCCTTCTCGGTATATATGGTTAATCTGGTTCTGAAATGGATCAAATCGAACGGCGGAGTTGCTGCAATGGAGCAGCTCAATCGTGACAAAACGAAGCTGATCTACGATGCAATCGATCAAAGCAATGGCTTCTATATCGGATGTGCGCATTCGGACAGCCGCTCGCTGATGAACATCACCTTCCGTATCCAAAGCGAAGAGCTCGAGAAGCAATTCGTAAAAGAATCGGAACAAAATGGCTTTGTTGGCTTGAAGGGCCATCGCGATGTTGGCGGCCTGCGTGCTTCGACGTACAATGCGGTTCCACACGAAAGCTGCAAGGCGCTTGCTGAATTTATGGCTGATTTCCAGCGTCGCAACGGTTAAGAATACAAAGACCGCCATTCCCGAAGAGGGAAGGCGGTCTTCATCTTTCATACAAGGTTATGCAAGGGAAGAATCGGCCATATTAGGGGCATGCAGCTTGTAACCGACATTCCGGACCGTCATAATATATTCCGGTGTTCGTGCATTTTGCTCGATTTTGTCTCGAAGATGACTAATATGAACATCAACGATCCGAGTATCGCCTAAGAAATGATAATCCCAGACGCCATGCAGCAATTGCTGTCGACTTAATACTTTACCTCTATGCTTACATAAGAAGAGAAGAAGCTCGAATTCTTTGGGTGTAAGTTCAATCGTCTTGCCATCAATGAGTACTTCGCGTTGTTCGGCACGAACCGTTAATCTTCCAATGTCGAAAGTCGTCGATTCGGCTTGACTCGGAAGAGCTTGAATTCGGCGGAAAATTGCCTGGATACGTGAAATAAGTTCTTGCGGGCTAAACGGCTTCGTCATGTAATCGTCGGCACCGTTATCTAGTCCGGCGATTTTGTCTGTGACATCCTGTAAGGCTGTTAACATTACTATAGGTACAGCGTTGCTTTGCTTGCGCAGCTCACGGCATACTTGAATGCCATCCATCTTCGGAAGCATTAAGTCAAGTACGATCAGGTCAGGGCGGAACGGCTTGAGCATCTCAAATACTGCCTCACCATCGCTTACACACCGGACATCATAGCCGGCGAGTTTCAAATTAAATTCGATAAGCATGGAGATGGAAGGCTCGTCATCGACGACCAAAATTTTCTTTTTCATCGTATCTATTCTCCTTTTGCCTCCTACATGATATCTCCATTATGAGCGGCGACATTTATGAGGAGATTAAGGGTACGTTAAGCGTATGTAAAAATTGCCGCATTCGTGCGGGAACTTAAACAATCGTGTATAATGACATAGAATGTGAGGTAAGCACAGTTATGACTTTTCATATCGTATTGGTTGAACCTGAAATTCCTGCAAACACGGGTAATATTGCACGGACCTGCGCAGCTACAGGCGCGCATCTTCATCTTGTCCGTCCTCTTGGATTCCAGACCGATGACCGCACGCTGAAGCGGGCAGGACTGGATTATTGGCATGCCGTACATGTGGAGTATCATGATTCATTCCAAGAGCTGCTGGATGCAAATCCGAATGGACGATTCTTTTATGCCAGCACTAGAGCACATAAAGTATATACGGAGTTTGAATTCCAGGATGGTGACTTCTTCGTATTTGGCAAGGAAACGAAAGGGCTGCCCCAAGAGTTGATTGAGGCTAATCTTGATACTTGTATGCGTATGCCGATGACAGGTGACGTCAGATCATTAAATCTGTCCAACTCGGCAGCGATTATTGTGTATGAGGCTTTGCGTCAGAATCAGTTCCCAGGAATGGACTGAATTAGCATGATATTAAGGATTATCCCTCAATGGGAAGGAATTCAGGTTCACCCATCGAAAGTCTATTGTGCAAAGGTTTCACAGGGATAGCTTGCAAAACTAGACATAAAGAGGTGAAAATGATGAAACCAGCAGGTGTGGTTAGAAAGGTGGACCAACTCGGACGTATTGTCCTTCCTAAATCACTGCGTAAACGGTATCAAATGAATGAGGGGGATCCTGTAGAGATCTTAGTGCAAGGCGACCATATTATTTTGGAACGTTACCGTCCAAGATGTGTATTCTGCGGATCGATGGAACAAGTGAAAGATTTCAAGGACCGTTATCTATGCGAACAATGCATGAGTGAGATGGGACAGCTTCACAACCGTTAATCAGCAATTATCCATAGCGCTATTAGTAAACCGCACATAACCATTATTCGGAACAAAAAAAAGAAGCTTTTCCTAATATGTATTAGGAGAAGCTTCTTTTTTTTGCCTGCTTAGAGGCCGTTGGTCTTGTCGTCGTTGTAGGAAGACGTCAAGATCGCAGTCAGGAACAAAATAAAGACTGTCATGACAATAACGAAAGTTGTAGACATTATGTTGACACCTCCGATAAGCTAGTTTCATTATACCCAAGGTTTAGGAAAAAGAAAACGTGTAAAGTTAGTTTTATTGCATGTAGTCTTTTTATTATGCGACAATAAAGTCATGATAAATCATGGCTTTTATTACGGGAGGGGACGGAAAAATGGAATTTCGTTTTGCATCAAGAATGACTCAGGTGAAATCATCGGTTGTCAGGGATATTTTGAAGCTGACGCAAGGATCCAATATCGTTTCTTTCGCCGGTGGATTGCCGGCTGAGGAGCTCTTTCCAGTACAGGCGGTACGGGAAGCAGCAGACCGTGCGATCTCTGCGGGTACAAGTGCGCTGCAATATGGTCTGACGGAAGGCTACTTGCCTCTAAGGGAGCAGCTCTGCGTTCGTATGGCTCAGAAGGGGATGAATGTGCAGCCTGAGGAGATGATCATTACAACTGGATCTCAGCAAGCCATCAGCCTCCTCGTACAAATACTGACAGAGCCGGGTGATACGGTGCTTGTTGAGCGACCAACTTATTTGGCCTGCCTGCAAGTATTTGAACTGCATGGACTGAAGGTTGTTGCTGCAGAAAGCGATGAGCACGGCATGATTCCGGAGGATGTTGAGCGGCTAGTTCGTCTACATAAGCCGAAATTTATGTACGCTGTACCCACTTTCGGTAATCCAACAGGTAATGTATGGAGCCTCGAAAGAAGACAAAAGCTGCTTCAAATTTGTGTAAGTCATCAAGTTCCTATTATTGAGGATGATCCATATGGTGAACTGAAATATGATAAGGATGCGGCCTATCCGACGCTCTTTGCTTTGGATCAGGAGCTGGGCAGTGGTGCGGTTATATATACTAGCACCTTCTCGAAGACGGTAGCTCCTGCGCTTCGTACAGGTTGGGCGATTGGTGATACTAGTGTCATTAAAATGCTGGCAAAAGCGAAGCAGGCGGCTGACTTGCAGTCGAGTACGATGGACCAGCAAATTTTGAGTCAGCTGCTGGCTCATTTCCCGCTTGATGATCATATTCGGGTCATCTCGGAATCGTATGGAGAGCGAATGCGTGAAATGCAGAACCTGCTGAGAGCGCAAAAGATTGCTGGCCTTAAGTGGATTGAACCAAAAGGCGGCATGTTCCTTTGGGTAGAGCTCCCGGAAGGGCTTGATGCGGAAGCTCTGCTGAAGGTAGCGGTGTCGAAGGGCGTTGCCTTCGTACCAGGAAGTGCTTTCTATGCCTACGATCCGAAGCGGAACTCCGCCAGACTCAATTTTACACATAATAAAGGAATAAAGACTGTGCAGGGTGTCGAGCGTTTGGCGGATGCGATTCGCGAGTTTACGGTGAGGAGCTAATTCTCTGGTAATAACACTTTTATAGTTTTGGTCCGTTTTGAACTTTTTGTTTTTGGTTCTTTTGGCGTTTTAACAGCTTTTGCAGCTTTGGGTTCAGGTTCTGGCGGAAGCGCAAACGTCTCGGTCCACTCGGCAATAACTTCGGCATATTCAGTTAATGCTGCGGCGCCGCTAGGGGTAAGTTGATATTGTCCGCGCCCGACCTTCTCGAACCAGCCGTAATAATTGCTGCGAAGCATAGATGGACTTTGTGGATTGCTGGTCAGCGCAGTGAGCTGGCTTGGTGACAAGATCCCGGCTTGCTGCAGGGCGTAAGCGCTGCGCAGAGCTTTCTCTCGATAAGCGGTTACCAGCTTGCGCCCCGTGCTGCCGCCAACATTGTAATCGCCGCTGCGTTCGCGGAATTCCTTAAGCAGGCGCGCCTGACGAGTTCTTCGAATGCCCCGCTTGGGCATCTCACCTGGCTCGCAGAGCATCTCAATGACCGGTGCTTTCGTCTTGAAGAAGGTAACGGTCATGAGGCCGAGACCAAGCATCCGGCATAGCTCGGTAATATCACTGAAGCGCTGATTATGCGCACCGCTCTTCTTCCTATTGCGCTCAATAGCCAGTACAACATGATCATTTATACGTAAACGTTCAATCCCTTGCAGCAAAAGTGCAAGATTGAACGTTTTTTTCATTTCGACAACAACCGCCTCGCTGCCATCTGGCTTTATCGCGACAAGATCGCAGTGAAGAACCTCGCTCTTTACCGTAAAACCAAGCTTTTCGTAGTGCCTCTTGATGGGGCTGTACAGCTCCTCTTCCTTATTAACAGCCATGTTAATCCCCTCTTTCTCCCATTATTATAACAAAGGATTGTTCATGCTTGTCGCAAAATGCTGGATTGCCGACTAAAATAGTGGTCAATTTCCTACATAACTAAGCATAGGAATGTAATACTTCACTAAAAAAGTTGGTCCACTCGATCAATGATGTAGAGATAATCCCGGGCGGAATGAAAATTGCGGATTGCGGAAGCGATGGGAGGAGGCACGGCATGGACATTTTCAAGCGGATATCGGAATATCAGACAGAGAGTGAAAAGCTTGCTTGGACTGGATCTTTTAGAGAATACATTGAGTTGTTAAGAGAGGACCCTTCCCCGGCCATGACTGCGCATGCGCGCGTCTATGAAATGATTGAATCATTTGGTGTGGAGGAAAATAGTGGAGGTAAACGCTACAAATTTTTCGAACAGGAGATCTTTGGTCTTGATCGTGCAGTGGAGAAGCTAGTGGAGGAGTATTTCCATTCTGCAGCCAGAAGGCTCGACGTTCGTAAACGGATTCTACTTTTGATGGGCCCCGTCAGTGGTGGTAAATCAACAATTGTTACGATGCTCAAGAAAGGGCTGGAGCGTTTCTCCAGAACGGAGAGGGGAGCTACTTATGCGATTAAGGGCTGCCCGATGCATGAAGATCCACTTCATTTGATCCCGCATGAGCTTCGTCCTGAGATTGAGAAGGAGCTTGGTGTAAGGATTGAAGGTAATTTATGCCCGTCCTGTCAGATGAGGCTTCGCGTGGAATACGATAGCGATATTGAGAATGTGCTTGTTGAAAGGGTGCTTATATCGGAGGAGAATCGGGTAGGTATCGGTACATTCAGCCCATCCGATCCGAAATCACAGGATATAGCTGACCTTACCGGCAGCATCGATTTCTCGACGATTACCGAATTTGGATCGGAATCCGATCCTCGGGCTTACCGGTTCGACGGCGAGCTTAATAAAGCAAACCGGGGCTTAATGGAGTTCCAGGAAATGCTGAAATGCGATGAGAAGTTCCTATGGAACCTGTTATCGCTGACGCAAGAGGGGAACTTCAAAGCAGGGCGGTTCGCATTAATATCGGCCGATGAGCTCATCATTGCCCATACGAATGAATCCGAGTACAAATCGTTTATCAGCAACAAGAAGAACGAGGCGCTGCAATCCCGTATGATTGTTATGCCAATTCCATACAACCTCAAAGTATCTGAGGAAGAGAAGATTTATACGAAATTAATCGGCCAAAGTGATATGAAGCATATTCATATTTCACCGCATTCCCTGAAGTCAGCAGCAATCTTCTCCATACTTACCCGTTTGAAAGAAACGAAGAAGCAAGGCATGGATCTTGTGAAGAAAATGCGCATGTATGATGGAGAAGAGGTTGAAGGATTTAAAGAGGCCGATCTGAAGGAAATGCAAAATGAGTACATTGAGGAAGGCATGTCTGGCATTGACCCGCGTTATGTTATTAACCGGATCTCCAGCGCACTCATTAAGCAGGATATGTCTTGTATCAATGCACTCGACGTGCTGCGCGCTCTGAAGGACGGACTTGACCAGCATCCTTCTATTACGAAGGAGGAGCGGGAGAGGTATCTGAACTTTATCTCGGTAGCGCGTAAAGAATACGATGGACTGGCGAAGAAGGAAATTCAGAAGGCTTTCGTTTATTCCTTCGAGGAATCTGCCCGTACGTTGTTCGAGAATTATCTCGACAATATCGAGTCCTATTGCAACTGGTCCAAAATTAAAGATCCTCTCACTGGTGAAGAGATGGATCCAGATGAGCGTCTGATGAGATCCATCGAGGAGCAGATCGGTGTATCTGAAAATGCGAAAAAGGCATTCCGCGAGGAAATATTAATCCGTATCTCTTCCTATTCGCGGAAAGGCAAAAAGTTCGATTTCACAAGTCACGAAAGGCTGCGTGAGGCGGTTGAAAAGAAACTGTTCACCGACCTGAAGGATATTGTGAAGATTACGACATCGACCAAAACACCTGATGAAAGCCAATTGAAGCGTATTAATGAAGTGACGAAACGATTGATTGATGAGCATGGTTATTGCCCGGTATGTGCCAATGAGCTGCTGCGGTATGTCGGAAGTCTTTTGAATCGTTAAAATAACAAGCCCGGATTGAAAGCCTGTGGACCTTAAGTCCACAGGCTTTTCTTGTCATGAAGAATACAAGATTGCATTCAGGTGGATTCCATATTTTCCGATATAATCTATATAAGATGAAAGGAGTTAAGGCCCATGATTCAAGTCTCAGAAGAACGTCTAAAACAGCTTGCGTATACCCGTATTACGGAAGAGGATTTGAAGCGGCTCGCGGATTGCCGTCCAATCTTCGAGCAGGTGGTTGAAGAAGTCGTTGAGCGTTTCTATGATAGTATCGGTGAGCAGCCGCATCTCATGCAAATTATTTCAAACGTAAGCAATATTGAGCGGCTTAAACAGACCCAACGCGGCTATTGGCTGTCGCTGGCGTCAGGTGTCATTGACCAAGCTTACATTGAGAACCGCATTACGGTAGGTCTTGTCCATTCTCGAATTGGACTTACGACCGATTGGTATTTGGGAACTTATATGACATATCTCGACATTGCTACAGTAGTTCTGCAGCGCACGATTCCGGACAAATGGACGGTCATTGTACATTCCCTGTCCAAGATGTTTAACCTTGATTCGCAGCTTGTGCTTGAAGCTTATAACCGTGCAGAGCAGGCTCTTATCCAAGATTTGGCTGATCAAAAATCAGTTATGCTGACGACAATCACGGAATCGGTTCAGCAGTTGGCAAGTTTAATGACCGAGCTTGATCAAGGTGCACAATCGATTGCTGAAGCGGCTGTATCCACTTCTCAATCGCAGGATCGGTCGCATGAGCTGCTTGGTGATCTCGAAGAAGAGCTTGCCGGCATAACAGAGATGGGTCTCTTAATCCGTGGGATCGCAGACCAGACACATCTTCTTGGGCTTAATGCTGCGATTGAAGCGGCACGTGCAGGGGAGATGGGCCGAGGATTCGAGGTTGTTGCGAACGAGGTTAGAAAGCTGGCAGCTTCCTCACGTTCTGCCCTAGAGACGATTCAAACGAACTTGGACGAGATTCAGAAGAAGGTTCATTTGGTTCAATTGGAATCCGAGAAGACATCAGTGGAAGCACGTAATCAGGCTGCAAGGTCACAGGAGCTGGCGGTATTTGTACAAACCGTCGATTCTGTTACAAAAGATTTACGGCAATTGAATACATAACAAGAGAATAGGCATATGATATAAAGCAGGGTTTCTTCGCCAGCGCAGAAGCCCTGCTTTCGTGCTATATAAGTTGACATGAAAATCCAAATCTTGTATGATAAATCTAACAAAAAATGACTTTATTTAAGGATATTAAGTATTTTGATGTAATAAAACTTAACAATTAGGTGGCAAGCCAACTTTGGTAGTCATCATCGCAGGCATCAAGAAGGTGCTGCACCATCATGGAGGAGGCGGTTGGCATGTCGACGGCCAAACAGTCGCAATCGCATTATTACGATTCGCAATCATTTTACGATGAAATGTTCGAGAAAGACTTTTCGGTTCGTCCCCACTATGAGAATATCCACCGGCTGTTCACGAGAATGAAGCCGTCGGAGCTCACGATGAGACAACATGCCCTTAATCAACGCATGATGGAAGAAGGTATCACCTTCACGCTTTATAGTCCAAACCAAAGCGAGCCCCTAGAAAGAACAATACCATTTGATTATATTCCTCGCGTTATCCCCAAGCATGAATGGGAAGCCGTTGACCGCGGCGTCCGTCAACGGACCAAAGCGCTCAATATGTTCATCCACGATATTTATCATAACCAGCGCATTGTATCCGACGGAGTCATCCCAAGACGAATGATTGTATCCAACATATATTTTCGTCCAGAAATGATGGGGTTAGACGTTCCAGGAGGCGTTTATATTACGTCCTCCGGCATAGATTTAATTAGAGACGAGAAAGGCCGTTATTTTGTCCTCGAGGATAATCTCCGCTCGCCTTCTGGTTTCTCTTACTTATTCAAAGGCCGTACTATGATGAGTGAGCTGTTTCATGATCTATACTTGTCCTCTTCCGTCCAAAGTATTGAACGCAGCTTGAACTATTTCCTGAGCTCACTTCGATCACTTGCACCAAACGGCAAGAAGGACCCGTTAATTGCACTGCTTACTCCCGGCGCATACAACTCGGCTTATTATGAGCATACCTTCCTCGCGCAGCAGCTCGGCATTCATTTGGTGGAAGGCCGTGATCTCGTCTATAAGGATCACAAAATTTATTTGCGCGATATGAGGGGACTACGCCAAGTTGACGTCATTTATCGCCGGATTGACGACGATTTTCTTGACCCGCTTGCTTTCCAGCCAGATACGCTGTTAGGCGTTCCAGGTCTGATGAATGCTTACCGGGCAGGCAATATCGCGATCGCGAATGCGCCGGGTACCGGTGTTGCTGACGATAAGGCAGTGTATGCTTACGTTCCGGATATGATTCGTTATTATCTTGGAGAAGAGCCAATTCTGCATAACGTGCCTACGTATCTGTTATCCCGGAAGGATGAGCGTGACTACGTTCTGGATCACCTGGATCAGCTTGTGGTGAAAGAGACCTCTCTCTCCGGCGGATACGGTATGCTGATTGGTCCTGCTGCTACACCAAAGGAAATTAAAGAGTTTGCCGAGGAAATCAAAAAAGACCCTAGCCGCTATATTGCACAGACGACTATGAAGCTGTCACGTGCGCCGGTTATGGTGGATGGCGTAATGGCGCCGCGCCATATTGATTTGCGGGCATTTGCTCTGATGGGTGAAGAGTCAACGCATGTTATTCCAGGCGGTTTAACTCGTGTTGCGTTAAGAGAGGGCTCACTTGTGGTCAACTCATCGCAAGGCGGAGGAGTTAAAGATACATGGGTGTTAAATCGTTAAAAATAGTCAAGATAAAGAATGGAGGTATCGCTGTGCTTAACCGAAACGCTGAAGCGTTGTTTTGGATTGGCCGCTATATGGAACGGGCGGAGAACCATGCGAGATTAATTGATGTCCACTATCACCTGCAGGCAGAAGATGAATTAGGCGTTGAAGCTTGCGGTCGAGACGGCGAAGATAATGAGGTGCCTTGCAAGTGGACTCGTATTGTTGATGCTCTAGGCAGCAGAGGCTCTTATGAGCAGCAATATGGGAGTTACACGGAGCAGGACGTTCTACATTACATCACGCTCGATCGGGATAATGCCAATTCGCTCGTTTCTTGTGTCAGTCATGCGCGGGGAAACCTTCGTACGCTGCGTGAGAAGGTTCCAAGCGAGCTGTGGGATACAATCAATTCCTTTTATTTATGGCTGCGTGAGAAACAGCCGGAGGATTTCCTGAAAGAATCTCCTCACCTGTTCTATGGACGGATCAAGGAGTGGGCTGCTTTGTTCCAAGGGCTCTGCCAATCGGTAATGCCTCGTGAGAATGAATGGCATTTCATCGAATGCGGACGCTTCCTGGAGCGGTCGGAGAATACCCTTCGGATTGTTAAAGCAGTAGGCAATGCGGCTGCCGGAGACGGCTGGAACAATACAGGGGCTTACCCTTATTTACAGGCTGTCTTGAAATCACTCAGTGGTTATCAATCGTTCCGCCGCTCATACGCCGATGGCATGTCGGTTGAGTCCATCATGGAGTTTGTCATTCTGAATCCATCGTTTCCGCGATCGGTTCAATTCTCCTTCCATGCTCTCGACGAGCATATGAAGCAAATCGAGCTTACAGATAAACAACTCCGGACCGCTCATGACCGTGTCATTCGCCAAGTGGCGAAGGTGAAAGCGGATCTTGCTTGCCTGGAGCATGACGATATGATTATTGATCGTAATGGTTCGATTGTTGGACATTTACTGGATTCGTGCCAGATGCTTGGGCACTCTTTTGCAAAAACCTTTTTTCGTATGGGGGAGGCAAGCGCATGAAGCTAAATATCTCTCACGTGACGCAATACGATTACGAGGGGTCAGCGATGGACAGTGTCAATGAAATTCGGCTGACGCCAAGCACGAATGAACGCCAATCCTGCTATCAGCAGGCTATCTTTATCGAGCCGAACGCATCCCTTTTCAGCTATGAAGACTTTTTTGGCAACCGAGTGCATTCCTTCTCTGTGAATCCGCCTCATAAGCGGCTGACGATCCGAACACAGATGACCGTAGTAACCAGACATGCGCCAAGTCCTGAGGAGCAGGCCGCACTCTTAAATGGAAAGCTGGCAAGGGAGGCATGGGCTTGGCTGGAGACGGAAGAAGCGGCTAACCGCTTTATAGAGTTTCTGATGCCTACTAGCTACACCAACATAACGGATGAAGTTCGGCAATTTGCGAGTAACGTCGTGGATAACGATGATATAAGCGTGTTAGGCTGGTTAATTGCGTTGTCCAGCAAGATACGCTCAGAATTCATCTATGACCCTGAAGCGACGACTGTCACAACAAAAGCAAGTGATATGATCGAACGCAAGCGAGGGGTTTGTCAGGATTTTGCCCATCTCATGACCGCATGCTGCCGGGTGTATAATATACCGGCCCGTTACGTAAGCGGCTATCACTTTGTAGGTGATCTGCAAGGCGGCACTGCTGACTTCGAGCAAGCTTCTCATGCTTGGGTGGAAGCCTATGTACCTCAACTTGGCTGGTGCAGCTTTGATCCTACGAATGTAGAGCCAGTCGGCGAGCGTTACGTGAAGCTGGGCCATGGCCGTGATTACAAGGATATTGTACCGGTGAAAGGTGTTTACCGCGGCAGCGGCGAACAGAAGCTGAAGGTAACCGTTGATGTCCGTAAAGTTGAAGCGTAAAGCGAAAATAAAAGGCTGCTTGCAAAGGTTCCTTTAGGGATGAACCGTTGCAAGCAGCCTTTTATACGTTAACCGAGGAAATACCGCAGCTCTACTTCAACCTCTTCAATAACAACATCCGTTATCTGCTGATCTCTTGTATATCGCCACTGCTCATAATAATCCTCTTTCATATAGACATGAACCATAAACCTAGACCCCACATTAAACATCACCCTATAACCTACGAACTTATCTTTGGACAACGGTATCACCTCGGATGTCTTATTCCTCGATTGTAAGTACTATAAAAATTATAGTGAAGATAGAGAGGAATTGCTATAAGCCGTTATCATGCTTTCTTGGGCACTTTTTCCTAAATTTTTTCTCATAATTCCCAGCAAGGTCTGGAAGCTATGGAGGAAGAAATATCCTTCCATTTTTCGATAAATACATCGTTAAAAAGAGGGGCTAAAGCAGTCTGAGACTGTGTTTGGTGGTACTTCTGTAGTGGGTCCCAGCTGTAAACTGATGGTAAAAATAGCTATATGAGAAGGTTATTATTTTGGCTTAGTCTATCAATAGTGGTAGTTTTTGGTCATTGCGGAGAGTGTTGGAATTATCATTTAATAGGAGTGGGAGGGATGTGAAAACATGAAAAAGCAAATACTTAGCCTCGCTATTATTGGATCTTTACTTGGTACAGCCGGTATCGCAAATGCCAGCACGACATGGACTACGTCAAGCGCAGTAAACAAGTACAATCAATACATAAACGCCGATAGCTATGTGAAGGACGAGCTCTATAATGTGGCTGATTTCCACTCAAAGTATGGCAGTCAGTCGAACACTCTTGCTTACCAAATTGTCGATCGGGCGATCTGGTATATGGAAAATGGGTATATGGTATACGGCAGCGGTTCTGATGCTTACGGTAAATATGGCTACGAGGATTGCTCGGGCTTTGTACGTTTTGTGTTTGGTGATTTTGGATTCAATATAACAGGCACATCTGCAAACTATAACACAGTTGGTACGAAAGTTGCCGGTGTAAGCAAGCAAAAGGTTAACGGCAAATGGAAGCTGACAGGTATCGAAAATCTGCGGATTGGTGATATTCTGACTTGGCAGGAAACAGATCATATTATGCACGTAGCTATTTATATGGGAACGAATCGTGATGGACAGCCGGTAGTTATCGGCACACGTTCAGATGGAAATCCAACAGCACTTGGTACGGTGGACGGCTGGGAATATTGGTGGGGCGAGAATTTCAAGGAAGCCCGCCGCGTAGTTCCAACAGCTGGATTTAGTGGTATGGCAGGGAAAACAATTCAGGCGCCTACTATTCCAAGCTCGTATGTACTGCCGCCGCAGAAGAAGGTACCGGCATGGACAGGTCCTAATACTTCAAACGGTAATTCGGGTACGGTAACCCCAGATCCGAAACCTACAAATCCGTCAACACCGTCGGATTCAAACACTACATATGTGGTAACGGTAAAAGGCTGGGTAAGCCTGAAATCGTCTGCGAGCTCCAGCTCGTCGACCGTTGGCCGCCTCGAGCTTGGCCAAAAAGCTGAGCTGGTCAAGAAGGCAAACAGCTACTGGTACCAAGTGAAAGTAAACGGACAAACCGCTTACATCACAACTAGCAGTACTTATACGAAGACAATAACGGAGTAGAGTTGGAACAGAATGGGACTCACTACTGAATGACATGACCACGTGTAACCTGGTGCTTTGGGAAGGGCTGCTTGGACAACGAGGATAATGTTCATGAAGGGGTGAGTTCCTCAAAAGACAAACTCAAAATAGCGTTGCAGGGATAGCTCCCTGCAACGCTATTTTTATTAAGAATTACTACATTAATTTACTAATACGAGTCGTTTCTCCAGTGAGTGAACCTTTTTTTGATGCAGATGTGTGCAGGCCTATCCACATCAGCACAAGTAGTAAAAGGCGGCGTCTCATACACTGCATTGGAGGGTGAATGCAATGTACGATAAAAAATATAACAGTCGCAGTATATATGGGAAGCTTAAGGTGTGCCGGTATTTGAATGCGCATAAAATGTTAGAAAAGCTCGTTCCTCATACCGTTTCGTTCAGCCGCGAACATATGGAATCGATGCTAGCAGGCCACTCTTCCATCTATGTAAAGCCGGATTCCGGCTCGCAAGGGATGGGGATTTTTAAAGTGAAGAAGTCGGAAAGCTCCGGCTATACGGTCAAGCATATCGTGAAGAAGAAGCAATTAAGCCATCATTTGGATACGGCATCAGCGGTCTACGATTATATAAACAAGAAGTCGGAAAAAAAGCTTATTATCCAAAAAGGCATCAAGTTGGACAGGGTGAATGGCAGAGCTTATGATATCCGGGTGATGGTGCAGCGTAAGCCGGACGGACCATGGACGGTGAATTGTTACTCCGTTAAAGTAGGTGCACTAAAGAAGATAGTGACCAACTATTATCAGGGCGGCAAATTGTACACAATGGAGAAGCTAGGGAAACAACAAGGGAAATCAGCGGCAACGACCTCAAAGCGGCTGTACGATTTGAAATCGATGTCCCTTAAGATCGCCGAGCATCTCAGCGGCAAACGCGAGGGGATGCATGAGATGGGAATCGATTTTGCTTACGATCGTAATCAAAAGTTATGGGTCATCGAAGTGAACTCGAATCATCCGCAGTTTTATCCGATAAAATGGCTTGATCCAAAGGCCTTTAAGAAGATGAAAGAGTTCGCGAAGAGTTACGGTAGGAAGGATACGTAATTAGCTCGACGCGCAAAAGACCGGGAAGAAGCAGCCAAAGCTGCTCTTTCCGGTCTTTTGCATGCCTACACTATCCCTTACACATAATGAATTCCCCCATTCGTTAGTGAATGTAAGAACTGCGTACTCAGATTTCGTAGCAATATGTGTTATAATTTAAGTACACGCGACCAGATTTTCACAATACATTGAAAGATGTTGTGGTGTGTAACAACAGACGAAATCATCAAACAGATTAAATAAAAGTGAGTTATAGATAAGTGGTAACAGGTAATAAATCCGAAGGAGGTAGATCCAAGTGTCGAATCCGGATGAGAAGAAGCTGCACACGTATCAAGACTGGTTGTCATGGGACGGAGTATGGGAATTAATTAACGGCAAGGCATATAACATGTCGCCGGCGCCTACAGCCCTTCACCAGTTTATTGTAGGAGAGCTGCATTTCGCGCTACGAACACACCTGCAGAATCAGAGCTGCTATGTGTTTGTCGCTCCGTTCGATGTGTTCTTCAGCGAGAGCGAACAATATGATAGACCTGATCATGTGACGCAGCCGGACCTATCGGTGGTCTGCTCCAAGAATCAGATTTCCAAGAACGGCTGTCATGGCGCCCCGACGATGATTATCGAAGTGTTGTCGCCATCAACGGCGCTTAAGGATTTCAATGAGAAGTTTAATCTTTATCAGAAATATGGCGTTCAGGAATATTGGATCGTTGACCCCGGTAATCGCACGGTTCATGTATATGCGCTGCAGGATGGTGTATATCAGGTGCGGGATTTATATACGGAACAGGATAGCGTGCGGTCGAATGTGTTCAAGGATTTTCAGATATCACTTGGCAAGCTGTTTAACTTGGAAATCTGATTCTGATTCTGATTCTGATTCTGATTGTAATTGGACAATCTGTCATAACCATATCTTGTTGTAAAAAAGACCGGGAAGAAGCAGCCAAGCTGCTCTTTCCGGTCTTTTGCATGCCTACAATTGCCCTTTACACAAACTTCCGACTCGTCTTTTTCCCGTCGCAGCTGAACACAATCTTTTTGTCCTCGACAACCGTTTCCAGATGGACATTCTTGCCCCAGAGCTGAACCACATAAGGGAGGGTGCGCTCAACATACTTGAGGTCAAGCTCCGTTCCCTCATAGTTATGCTTCATATAAAGCTCGCCAACCCGGTTGAAGTCGCCGTCCGTTACAACGAGGCTTGGAAAGCCGCCGTTTACCTTAGAATAAACGAGCTGCTCACGGATGTTTTCCCAGGATTTATCGGTGATTTTCCACTCAGGACCTTTCTTTTCGAAAATATAAAGATCAAGCTCATCCACCAGGTTCTTCGTCAAGTAGTTGCGGAGGAAGGAGATATCCGAATCAAATTCACGAACTTCGAATATTTTCTCACGGCCTTTGCCTGGTACACGACCGAAGCGTGCTTGTTCCTCTTTAGTAGGATTATCCCAACGTTTCTCGATGTCCTCAAAGATCTTCAGACCTAGATAATAGGGATTAAGGCTATGTTTTGAAGGGACTACAACTGAGGAGTTCAGCTTGGCGAACTCAATGGTCTCATCGCTCGTAAGCGGCAATTCGCGGATAATACGCTGATGCCAATACGAAGCCCAGCCTTCGTTCATAATCTTCGTCTCAATCTGCGGCCAGAAGTATAGCATCTCGTCGCGCAGCATGGACATGATATCGCGCTGCCAAGGCTCAAGCTTTGGCGAGAATTCCTCAATGAACCAGATCAGATCCTTCTCAGGCTCTGGCGGGAATTGGGTGAGAGCGGGACCTGATGCGCCGTCGGAATCCTCGGCCGCTTCAAGGGACCAGAGATCTTCGTAATCCGATTTGGCGGACAGCTTAGAAGAACGTGATTTCTCCTTGGTCAGCAATTCAATATAGCGGGACTTATCGAGTTGGTATGGCTTAATAATGGTAGGATCAACATGCTCTTGAATAGCAAGAACGGCATCAATGAATTTCTCGACGGCCTCCGTACCGTAATCCATCTCGTATTGGGAGATGCGATCGGCTGTAGCAGACATACTTTCGACCATATTGCGGTTTGTTGCGCTGAAACGGGCATTATTCTTGAAAAAATCACAGTGGGCAAGAACGTGAGCGACGATCAGCTTGTTCTGAATAAGCGAGTTACCCTGGAGAAGGAAGGCGTAACAAGGGTTCGAGTTAATAACCAGCTCGTATATTTTGCTTAGACCGAAGTCGTATTGCATTTTCATTTTATTGAACGTTTTCCCAAAGCTCCAGTGACTGAAGCGTGTCGGCATACCGTAAGCGCCAAACGTGTAAATGATGTCCGCCGGACAAATCTCATAACGCATAGGGTAAAAATCGAGCCCAAAACCTTGCGCGATTTCTGTGATTTCATCAATAGCTCGTTCTAGTGCACGGATCTCATCCTGATTCATTCCGCTATCCCCCCGTACTTAATAAATACCGTTCATACCATTTGTATGCCTATGCCACTAGTGGATATGCCCTCCCGGTTCAAGTAATCTCCTATTTATTTATTCAAAGAATTCGTTTATGATTTGCCTAATAATTGACGATAAGACCAGGAGGGCCGTCGCACCATGGACAAGCGGATGAGAACGTTTATGCCTTTTACGTACAAAATGATGATTTCCTACCTGCTGCTTGTCTTAATTACAGATGCCGTGATTGGCTATTTCTCGTATACGATGCTTGTGCAGTCCCGTACGGAAATGGCAGAGACGAATATAAAGACGGCGATGCAGCAGACGGAAAATAACCTCAGCTACCAGCTGGATGAGATTCAGCGGATGTCGGATACGTTGTTTGGAAGTCTCTCTTTTCAACGAGCTTTGCAGAAGAAAGGCGATCCGTTCCAAACTTATCTGACGATGCTCGATGAGATTGTTCCGCAGATTCAGGCACCGCTGCATTTGTACGGCAATCATATTCGGCTCCTTGTCTACACGACAAACGGATATCTGAACGAGGTTGACGGGGACAGCATGTACGAGGAGATTAAGGACAGTGACTATTATATTTTGCCATACAGCGAAATTACGAATAAGTCATGGTTTAACGCTATCGAGGATTCGGACCGAGATAATATATGGCTGCAGGTCGATACGGATCAAAGCCTCAACAATATTTCGCATTTCCGGAAGCTCGTATCTTACAACGACTATAAGACGATTATTGGCTATGTCCGTATCACGACAAGGCTGGATGATTTATTAGGTGATTTTAAAGCGTTTCCAACCGAAGAAGGCCTCATCCTGCGGCTGATGGATACAAGCTCGAACACGGTTATGTTCCAGCGAGGCGACAATGGGCAGGAGAAAGATGCAGCAGAGGGTTCCAGATTGACAGAGGATGATGCGACTTATCTCGTTCTGGAAAATAAGATTCCTAACACCAGTCTCGTCATCGAGACGCTGGTGCCACGTACTTATCTGAGCAAGGATGCGGTCAAGCTGCGTGGCGTTATCTTCTCGGTATGCTTCATCAGCTTTCTTGTCATGTCACTCATCGGATTCCTGGTAGCTAGGTTATCAGGCCGGAAAATGCGTCGGATCGTTACGTTCCTCCGTTCCTTCCAGCAAGGAAGCTTCCAGAAACGTCTCCGTTTTAGCGGGAATGACGAATTTGTTCATATTGCCGGAGCTTTTAATGATATGGCAGAGAACATTCAAGATTTGATCAAGAAGGTGTATGTCGAAGGCATTCAGAAAAAACAAGCGGAGCTTGAGGCGCTTCAGGCGCAGATTAATCCCCATTTCTTATACAATACCTTATCGACCATTGGCAGTCTTGCGAATCTGTCCGAGACGGAGAAGGTCACGGGGATGGTTGAAGGACTGGCGAAGTTTTATCGGCTGACACTTAATGATGGACATGTCTTTATCCCGCTGTCTAAGGAACTCGAGCAGGTAGAGTCGTATCTGGACATCCAGCGTATTAAATATGCAGGGAAATTTGATGTGCATGTTGATATGGAGCGGGAGCTTGAAGACTGTAAGGTCATTAAGCTGATCCTGCAGCCTTTTGTGGAAAATATATTTAAGCATGCTTGGTTTGGTGAGCATATCGCTATTCGTATTAGCGGCAGAGTGGTTGGTAATAAAGTAGAGCTGAAGGTAATCGATACCGGTATCGGCATGAAACCGGATGTGTTAAAGGCTGTGCTTGCCCAGCCTGGCCAAACGGGAGGGTATGGTATTCGTAACGTGGATGATCGTATTAAGCTGAGATACGGTGATGAATATGGAATTGAGATCGGAAGTGTATTTGGCGGAGGAACAACGGTCCGGATCCTGCTCCCAATCGATAAGCAAGGTACAGCATATGAGGAAGAGCAGAGGAGGCATCTGGCATGATAACGGTATTATTAGTGGATGATGAAGCAGTTGATTTGGAATGGCTGCGGCGCAGAGTGGTTGGCAGTCCGCTGCCTTTGCAGGTCGTGGGGACGGCTAGCAGTGGTTTTAACGCCTTAAAGCTGATGGAAGATGAACGTATTGATGTTATTTTATCGGATATTCGGATGCCGATTATGTCGGGAATGGAGTTTGCGCGGAAGGCGAAAGAGCTGAACCCACACGTTCAGATTGTCTTTATTAGTGGTCATGAGGATTTCGGTTACGCAAAGGAAGCGATTCAGATGAATGCTTCTGGCTATTTGCTCAAGCCTGTTAAAGATCAAGAGCTGCAGGACATGCTGGAAACCGTGTGTTCGCAGGTTGAAAAGGAACGCAAGCGGCATACCATTGTATCGGAAGCTTTATCACTAGTGAACCGGGAGCTTCTGCTTCGCTGGCTCGCGGATGCCTCGGAGGAACATGAACGCGAGCATATTGCACCTTTCTTGACCACTTTGCTGCAATATGGAGCAGCCGCGGCTGTTATTGAAATCGATGATGTGGAATGGAAAATTCCTGAGCAGGAGCGGCGCAGCCAGATCCGCAGCATCTCCTCCTTTGTTGAACATTTTGCTCTCGATAATAATGGCGGGACGGTGCTTGCAAGTCACGATCAACGGATTGTTATCCTGTCTCCGATCTCCGATGAACGGTTTACCGCGATGCTGGAGGAGCTTGTAGAGGATGTTCGGCAGAACTTCCCGGTTACGATAACTGTTGGAGCAGGCAGCTCTGCCCGGGATATCGAGGAGCTTCGTGAATCATATCGCCAGGCGCAGGCCGCACTTAGTGCGAAATGGCTGGTAGGCAAGAACCGATTGATTAAGGATGTGTCAGGAACAGCAAGAGAGGATAAGCTGGAGCCCAATATTGAAGCTAATGTTGAGCAGATGCTTACGGCTATTTTAGAATATGATCTTGTTGCCATTGATGACAGGCTTCTCCAGCTGTTTGATAAGAATGAGATTGTAAACCAAAAACAATATGCCTACAATCTGATCATTCGTATTACCTCAAAGCTGCATGCAGATTTGTTGCAGCAGAATGAGAATTTGTATGAGCTGCTCAAATGGGATGCGCAGGTTCTTTTCCAGTTCGAGACGATTGATGATATTTTATCATGGCTGAGAAGAAGATTTTTCGAGCTGTCGGAGCTCTTATATGTCAAACGGCAGAAACAAAAGCGCAAGTTATTCGATAATATTATGACCTTTGTTGATGAACGGTTAGAGCAGAAGATTACACTTAAGGAAGTGGCAGCTCATTTTGATTTTACACCCAATTACTTAAGCACCCTGTTCAAAGAGGAGATTGGCATCTTGTTCAGCGATTGGCTGAATGAGCGGCGGATGGACCGAGTCCGGGAGCTGCTCGCTGATCCTTGCCTGAAGGTGTATGAGATTGCAGAGCGTGTTGGCTACAAGAACATCATTTATTTCAATCGGCAGTTTAAGCAATTTACAGGAATGACACCAGGAGAATACCGGAAGAAGCATAAAATTTAGTCCGTTTGATCTTAAATCAAAAGCCTGCGGTCTCTTTTTTTTCGAGCCTGCAGGTTTTTCTTTTTGTCTTCAATAAACTAAACTTTCTTAAACGAATCGTAGATTAAGTATTACTTTTTGTAGTTTGGCTTAATTTTGGAGTGCCTGTGTGATTTATATAATTAACTTATACGAGAGAGAGATCACACAGGAGGAGAATTCGAATGAAGCAACGCGGATTTTGGGGCTACGCCCTCCAGAACAGAACGCTGCTGCTCATGCTCGCGCCAGCAGTAATCTTTTTTATACTGTTCGCTTACATCCCAATGGCCGGCATTGTGCTCGCATTCAAACAATACAACAACACGGGAGGCATCTTCGGAAGTCCGTGGAACGGGATCAGTAACTTCCGCTTTTTCTTCGAGTCAGGCAATGCCTGGATGGTAACGAGAAATACAGCGCTGTATAATATCGCGTTTATTATCGTGAATAACTTACTTCAGATTGCGGCTGCGATTCTGCTGTTCGAAGCAGTGGGCAAATGGTTCCGCAAGTTTACACAAACGATGCTGTTCCTGCCCTACTTTATTTCATGGGTTGTCGTAGGAGCGATTGCATATAACCTGTTCAACTACGATGTTGGTACGCTGAACGTGATGCTGAAGGGACTTGGACTTGAACCAGTTGATATTTACAACACGCCTTCGTACTGGCCGGTTATTCTGGTGCTTGTATCCGCTTGGAAAACGCTTGGTTACGGCTCAGTTATGTATCTGGCGGCAATAACGGGAATTGACAACGAAATGTACGAAGCCGCTGAGATTGACGGAGCAAACGTGTTCCAACGCATCTTGCATATTACTTTGCCTAATCTGTTCCCTACCGTAATTATTCTGGTGCTGCTTGCAGTGGGCAATATATTCAGAGGCGATTTCGGGATGTTCTACAATATGGTCGGCAACAACGGGTTGTTGTTCTCCTCGACCGATGTCATTGATACCTTCGTATTCCGGTCGCTCACGACCTCGAACGAAATCGGCTTATCGGCTGCTGCAGGCTTCTATCAGTCCGTGCTTGGCTTTGCAACGATCTTGCTGGCAAACTATGCGGTACGCAAATACGACAAAGATCATGCTTTGTTCTAAAAGAACATGCTTACGAAGTAAGAATTATCACAAATAGCTGATAGAAAGCTATTTGTGTGACAATTCTTTTTAGGAGGGTTTACGATGAGTGCAATTGCCCCTACGGCAAAAAATGTTATCAAACCACAGTTGGATATCATCCTGCTGAAGATTATCGGGTATGTGTTTATTGGCCTGCTCGCCATTATTTGCTTTATTCCTTTCCTGCTCGTGGTATCATCCTCATTATCGCAGGAAAGCTCCATTGTGGAGAAAGGTTATCAGCTCATACCAGCGGCTTGGTCTACCGAGGCTTATAGCATGCTGTTTAAATATCCGGAGCAGATGCTTCGGGCGTATGGGGTCACGCTTGCCGTGACAGCAATCGGTACACTGGTTGGTTTGTTTATAACCGCCATGACAGCTTATGTCCTGCAGCGGAAAGATTTCAGATGGCGTAACCAATTTGCTTTCTTCTTCTTCTTTACGACACTGTTCAGTGGAGGCCTGGTACCCTGGTATATGCTGATCGTTACGTATTTGGATTTGAAAGACAAATTAATCGTTCTTATTCTCCCGATGCTGCTGAATGTGTTCTATATTATCGTGATGAAGACATTTATGAGCAGCATTCCCGAAGCGATTACCGAATCGGCCAAAATCGACGGAGCAGGCGACTTCCGCATTTTCGTCCAGCTGATTCTGCCGCTGTCCAAACCTGTACTTGCCACCATCGGCCTTTTTATCGCTTTGGCTTATTGGAATGACTGGTACAATGCGCTTCTGTTTGTCAGTGATGAGAAGCTGATGCCGCTGCAATATTATTTGTACAAAATGCTTGGCAATATGGATGGCATGCGTAAAGCAATGATCGCATCCGGAGCTGTCGTAACAACGAACATCCCTACAGAAAGCCTCAAGATGGCGATGACGATTGTTGCAACAGGGCCAATCCTGCTCGCTTATCCATTCATTCAACGTTATTTCGTGCAAGGTCTTACGCTTGGCGCAGTGAAAGGATGACCTCAGGGTAACCTGGTTATCATACATTACTACCATTATTAGGGGGATAAACATGCCAAACAAAAAATCGGTCATGATGCTAGCAGCAACTTTTGCTTTATCTGCTACAGTTCTAGGCGCATGCGGCAGCAACAACAATGGTAATAACAATACGAACTCGGCA
Organism: Paenibacillus sp. J22R56; assembly: GCF_056269375.1. Classification (NCBI taxonomy): domain Bacteria; kingdom Bacillati; phylum Bacillota; class Bacilli; order Caryophanales; family Paenibacillaceae; genus Paenibacillus; species Paenibacillus sp. J22R56. The sequence goes on along the minus strand of NZ_JBWDNV010000001.1, from coordinate 412,393 downwards.
GACGCTTCACAATCACCTGCTGCTGAATCCGCAGCTCCATCGGCCTCTGCTGATGCAGGTGCAGTTGATACATCAGAAGAACTAAAAATTAAAATGCTGATGGTTGGCGGCAAACCGGTTGATTATGACGCTGTATTCGGTGAATTAAACAAAAAGCTGAAAGAAAAAGTAAACGCTACCGTTGAGGCTGAATTCCTTGACTGGGCGGATTGGACTCAGAAATATCCTTTGAAATTCGCAGCGAATGAAGATTTCGATATTGCATACACAGCTAACTGGGCGTTCTATAATGACCAGGCACTCAAAGGCGGCTTCATGGAGCTGACCGACGACATGCTGAATAAGTTTATGCCGCTTTCGATGAAAGCAATGCCAGCAGTAGCTTGGGAACAGTCCAAGGTTGGCGGCAAGCAATACCTGGTACCAAACAATAACCCTGAAGTAACAGACAAAGCGGTTCTGATCCGTGAAGATCTTCGCAAAAAATATAACCTGGAGCCGGTTAACAGCCCAGAAACTTATGCGGCCTATCTGAAGGCAATTGCTGCTAACGAAAAAGGCGTCAACGCTTTTAATGCAAAAGGCGCTGACGGCTGGAAATGGCATGAGCTTGACCAAATCCTGCTTGAGCAGGCGAATGACTTCAACTTAGTTGATTACAGCATGCCGCTTGCTTACAAGCTGGATGATGCTACAGGTAAAGTATTCAACATTTATGATACACCTGAATTCAAATCCCTTCTTACTTACTACAAAGATTTGGCTGACAATGGTGCTTGGTCCAAGAACATTGTAAGTAACAAAAATGACGTATGGCAGGACATGAAAGCTGGCAAAACTGCTTCTTACGCTCAAAACTTGGGTACAGTAGCGATGAACCTTGCAGAACTGAAACGTGAACAGCCGGAAGTTGAGCTGGCGATTGCGGATCTGACGCCTAACAGCAAGAAAATCGCGGCAATCTCAACACAAAACGGTTTCGCGATCCATGCTACTTCGAAGAAAGCAGAGCGTTCGCTGATGGTGCTTGATCTGCTGCAAAATGATAAAGAAATTCATGACCTGTTCATGTATGGTATTGCTGGTACAAATTATGAGCCAGTAGGCGATGACAAATTTAACGCTCTGCCAGGTACACCTAACTACACTGGTTTTTCTAACTGGGGCTCGAACTCCCCGCTGAACCGTATGGATGCATCGTATCCAGCTGAAGCAGATGCTATTGCAACAGCTTGGGAGCAAAAGGTATTCCACTTCAAGCTTGAGACGTTCGTATTTAACGATGCAAACGTGAAAAACGAAGTAGCTAACGTAGGCAATGTTATGCTCCGTTATGCGATTCCGCTCGAATACGGCCTGATCAAAGATATCGACAAAGGCCAAGCAGATCTGATTGCACAGCTGAAAGCTGCAGGTATTGAGAAAGTGCAGACGGAGTTGCAGAGCCAAATCGATGCGTTTTTGGCTGCACAATAAGGGGAGACGATTGTCTCTCCTTGCAAGAAAATGATTCATTAAGAGAAATGAGTTTTACGACGGAACGGGGTATCCCCTTCGGCCGCTGTTGTCTGCAGGAAATTTGAATAACATTTAGATGTTTTTCCCGCAGACAAAGGCGGACGCTCACGCTCCTCAGTGGATACCCCTTCTTCTTACGTAAAATCATTCTCTAATCATTAACAATTTTCACAGCTAAGGAGGAGACAAAAGTCTCCTCCTTTTTAAAACCAAAAAGGGAGGAAATATTATGAAACGCATTGCGAGAAAAGGATTTATACTCTTTTTCACATTTACGTTAGCGCTTACATCTTTGTTGGCGATTGGATCAGTCAAGCAAGCAGCGGCGGCTACGGAGACTTTATCTGATCCGGATACCTTTATTAAGGGTGTGGATATTTCGACGCTGCAGGCGCTCGAAGATCAGCATGTGAAGTTTTACGATAAAGGGATCGAACAGGATCTGCTGATGATTATGAAAAATCATGGCGTCAACTATGTTCGGCTGCGTCTTTGGAATGATCCGGAGCAAGCCGATGGCTACAACGATAAGGCACATGTGCTGGCGATGGCTGAACGGGTGAAGGATGCGGGCATGAAGCTGCTTCTTGACTTCCATTATTCCGACTTCTGGGCAGACCCTGGTCAGCAGGTGAAGCCTGCAGCATGGAAGGATCTCAGCTTTGCAGATTTGAAGACAGCAGTGTATGACTATACGGAAGATGTTATGAGCGATCTGGCTGCTGCGGATGCTTATCCGGATATGGTGCAGATCGGCAACGAGATTAACAGCGGCATGCTGCTGCCAGATGGTTCAACCTCTAATATGGATAATCTGGCTGAGCTGATTAAAGAGGGCGCCAAAGCGGTACGGGATACAACACCGGACGGCCAAACGACTCAAATTATGCTTCACTTGGCGGAAGGCGGCAATAACAGTAAGTTCCGCAGTTTCTTTGATGCGATGACAACACGTGGAGTAGATTATGATGTGATCGGCATGTCGTATTATCCATTCTGGCATGGCTCTTTCCAGCAGCTTAAATCCAATATGGATGATGTAGCAGCAAGATACGGCAAGCAAATTGTCGTCGCGGAAACTTCTTATCCGAATACACTTGAGAACGGTGACGATCACCCGAATACGGTTGGAGAGAATGAGACCAAGCTGGTCGGTTTCGACGCGTCGGTCGAGAATCAAAAGCTTGTAACCGAGACAGTGCTTAACACGGTTGCTCATGTGCAGGGTGGCCTTGGTCTTGGTGTATTTTACTGGGAACCAGCTTGGCTGCCTGGCGTAGGCTGGAAACAAGGTGAAGGCAACGCTTGGGAGAATCAGACGATGTTTGATTATGATGGCAATGCTCTGGCATCGCTGGATGCTTTCCAATATGAGCCTGGCAGCATCATTAGCGTAGATCCAATTCTCGTCTATTCGGCAACACCGGTGACACTAGCAGCAGGAGACTCATTGGTACTGCCGGCAGATACGAAGGTGCTCTATAACGAAGGTACAATTTTAGCAAAAACAGTTGAATGGGATTCCTATAACGCTGAGCTGCTAAATACGCCGGGGACGTTTACTGTTCAAGGTGATGTTGCAGGCACAGATCTTCGTACCTCAATTGAAATCACGGTTACAGGTAATCCAAATCTGATCCATGACGGCAGCTTTGAGAGTGGTACTTTGGACAATTGGTCAGTAACAGGTGATGTTGGAGCTGTGAAGATTGACCAAAATGCAGGCAATGCTAAGGCTGGCGAATATTCCTTAAATTATTGGTCGGGCTCGGCTTTTGCTTATCAAGTATCGCAGACGGTTACAGGCCTTGAGAACGGAAAATATGAGCTGAGGGCGTATGCTTCCGGTGGTGTATATGATGAGCAGGTCATTACACTATCCGCAGAATATGGTGGTCAGACATACAGTACCCCTATTACGAATGCTGGCTATAATGTTTGGAAGCAGTATACGGTTGGAGATATTCAAGTTACTGATGGTCAGGTCAAGGTAGGTATTAATGTGAATGGACCAGCTAATGCGTGGGGGTATTTCGACAAAATTGAGCTGGTGAAGGTGGAGGCAGCGGCAGTTAATGTCGTGCAAAACCCGGGCTTTGAGAGCGGTGCTCTTACGCCTTGGGAGGTTTCAGGAGAGAAGGGAGCGGCAAAGGCTGAGAATAACGCCGCGAATGCCAAATCTGGTGATTATGCACTTAATTATTGGTTTGGCACAGCATTTACTTATACGATTGCACAAACGATCGAAGATCTCGAAAATGGTATTTATGAGCTGAGTGCATCGGCTTCCGGTGGTGTATATGATACGCAGAAGATCGCACTGTTCGCGAAGTCCGGTGAGAAGACGATTAGCACTGATATGGTGAATACAGGCTGGAATGATTGGCATTCGTATACGGTCGGCAATATTGAAGTAAGAGATGGCAAAGTGACCATCGGATTTGATGTAGATGCTCCTGCTGGAGCATGGGGCTACATGGATGATGTCTCCCTTGTAAGAGTAGGCGATCTGCCTTTCGATGGTGATGGAAATGGCAATGGCAATGGCAATGGTAACGGTAATAGCAGCAATGGCAACAACGGGGCTGCAAGCAATAACGGTATAGCTGCTATTAGCCGAACGCAATTGACATCGGATGGGAAGGGTGGATACACCGTTACCTTGCCGACAGGCACAACAACAGTGGTTCTTTCTTCTGATGCTTTTGATTCTTTGAAGAAGGCTCCAATCACACTTGCTGCAGGTGATTTGTCTCTCACGATTCCTTCCGAAGTAATAGCCGAGCTGCTAGGTAAATTAAAGACAGAAGCAGGCAGCAAGCTTACGGTAAGCTTTGTCCCGGTATCGGGGGAGGCTGCGGATAAATTAATGAACAGCGTTGACGGAGCTGTTCGTGCACTTGGCACTATTTATAACTTTGAGCTGTTTGTTACTGATGCAACTGGCAGTGTGGAGAAGCTTTCTGCTTTCTCAACCCCGTTAACACTTGAGCTGAAGCAAGCACAAACCAGCAATGCTGATCTGACAGGCATTTATTATATTGCTGAAGACGGCACCATTCATTACGTTGGAGGACAATTGGTCAATGGTGTCTGGGAAGCTTCTGTCGACCATTTCAGCAGCTATGGACTGCTCGAAGTAAGCAAGTCTTATAGGGATGTGCCGGAGAACCACTGGGCAGCTGCATCTATCACTTCTCTTTCTGCCAAGCAGATTGTAAATGGTATTTCGGATACTAACTTTGAACCGGAACGAGAAATCACCCGTGCGGAATTTACCGCTATCCTTGTTCGTGCATTGAAGCTTACAAGCAGCGCTGATCATTCGCTTCACTTCAGCGATGTACCGGCTTCGGCGTGGTATGCAGAGGCTGTGTCTGCTGCACATGAAGAGGGACTTATACAAGGCCGCACTTCGGAGATGTTCGCGCCGTATGCACCAATTACTCGTCAAGAGATGGCTGTAATTCTGGCAAAAGCCTATGCGATTGCCCATAACGGTACTGGAACTGCAGTTGGTGGAGAGCTTCCTTTCTCTGATAAAACGTTCATTGCAACATGGGCATTGCCTTCTGTACAATGGGCATACGAGCAAGGGCTGCTGAAGGGCCGCAGTGGTGATCGGTTTGCACCGGCTGCATCGATGACTCGTGCAGAAGCAGCAGAAGTGGTGTATCGCTTGCTGAAATAGGCAAAGGAGTTTTACCGGTATTATGGATGTTGATCAAATTGTATTTGTATTTATGATTGTCCTTCTTGCAGGTTTTGTACAAGGGCTCACGAGCTTCGGTTTCGCGCTAATCTCAGTGCCGCTGCTCGTGAAGCTGATCCCAATGCAGGAGGCTGTTCCAGTTGTCGTTGTATTAAGTCTGATGACAAACATTGCTGTGCTCTATAGCTGCCGGCAGCATGTCCGAATGAAGCAGATTTGGCCGCTTCTGATCGCAAGTCTAATTGCGGCACCGTTTGGAACTTATGCTCTGCTATATGTTCCCGCTAGTACGTTAAAGCTTGGAGCGGGCCTGCTGGTTGCAGTCGTATCCATGCTCATGCTGAGTGGCAAAACTTTTCCGCTTGGCCGTATGGCGTATGCGCCTATTGGTGCAGTAAGTGGTTTTCTGAATGGAAGTATCTCAATGAGTGGACCACCGGTGGCTCTCTTTTTGACCAACCAGGGTGCTGATAAGATGACATTCCGGGCCAATATTACGGCATATGCCCTCATTCTGAATATCATCACGGTGGGGACTTACGTGTACGAAGGACTGCTTAATGAGACGTCTATGCAAACGATCGGATGGGCTGTTCCAGCACTGATTATTGGTGTCCTGATTGGGATCAAAGCAGTTGGAAGGCTCAATGAGCGGCTGTTCAAAACGATTGCGTTATGGCTCATATTGGTTACAGGGATCTGGACGGCTATTAACGGTATTATCGGATAAACAAAAAAACCTTGAAGTTACAGCGCCTAAATTGAGGCATTGTTGGCTTCAAGGTTTTTTCTTGTGTTTTTCATGTGGTACATCGCTTGATCGGCATCCATAATAAGCTGCTTAAGGCTGGCGTATCTTCCTTGATTAGAGCTGACTCCAATGCTGGCAGATATATGGACATGTTGCCCGTTAATAACAAAAGGATCTAGGAAAGAAGCATTAATCTTCTCCTGCACGGCTCGAACGCCGTTGTCCTCGCTTAAGTTCTGGAAGCAGATAATAAATTCATCGCCGCCATAGCGGACAATTCGATCGCTCTGACGGATTTGCTGTTTGAGCCGTTTGGCAATTTCGATGAGCAGCAAATCTCCAAATTCATGACCGTAATTATCATTTATCCGCTTAAAATCATTAAGATCGATGAACATGACGCCAAGTGGAGCATCGTTATTACGCTCGAATAATTCATCTAGAAATCTTCGGTTATATAAACCTGTCAGACTATCGGTAACCGTCGCATATTCCAGATCAATGGTATAACTAAGAAGCGCAGTCATTGAATTCAAAATCGAAAGTTCGTCGTCACTTAAGGACAAGGTATCCCTGTCAACCAAGTAAATACCGCCATGAACGACACACTCGCTTGTAGAGATGGGGATGGCAAGATAGGAACGTTGTCCAATGATCGTGCTGACATCTGATCGGAAGGTCATTCCGGTCTGTACGAGTGAATCTCTGCGGTTATAGGCTTGTACAATCCGATGTGCTGAGCCTTCTTGGATCGCGATGAAGAGAGTATCGATCGGAAGAAATCGGGCCAATAGCTGTATGACATGTCCGGCTGCATCATCCAATGATCGAATTTTGCTGGGCATACGTATTTCATCTCCTGCAATAAATGGTGAAGCATTCGAAAAATTACCTTCTGATTCCAGTTTAGTCGAAATACGCGAGGGACTCAACAAAGAACTTCTTAATAATGGGTATTTAAGGAATGAAAAGGAACGTTTTCGTTCCATAATTAATAAATATATTAATTCAACTATATATGAATTCGCTATTGAATTATTGCAAGAGCTGGTGTTTAATAAGGATATTGTTTCTTACATCCAATCCTTTATGAGGTGATTTTTTATGGCGAATAAAGCAAAAATGATCGTGGACAAAGATTTTATTGTTGGTGAAGTAGATAAACGAATTTATGGCTCTTTTATTGAGCATTTGGGCCGTGCTGTTTACGGTGGTATTTATGAACCAGAGCATCCATCAGCAGACGAGCAAGGTTTCCGTTCCGATGTACTTGAGCTTGTTAAAGGATTAAATGTTCCGATCGTTCGTTACCCTGGAGGCAACTTTGTATCCGGTTACAACTGGGAGGATGGAGTTGGTCCGATAGCGGATCGCCCAAGACGCCTGGAACTGGCATGGCGTACGATTGAGCCGAATCTGGTAGGCTTTAATGAATTCGTAGACTGGTGTAAAAAAGCAAATACAGATGCGATGATGGCCGTCAACCTCGGAACACGTGGCGTTGAAGACGCCCGCAATCTAATTGAATATTCCAATCATGACTCCGGCTCTTATTGGTCGGATCTGCGTATTAAACATGGCTATAAAGATCCTCATAACGTGAAAACCTGGTGCCTTGGCAACGAAATGGACGGTCCTTGGCAGATTGGTGCGAAGACAGCTGTGGAATATGGCCGCATTGCCAATGAAACTGCGAAAGTGATGCGCTGGGTAGACCCAACGATTGAACTGGTAGCCTGCGGAAGCTCGGGACTTGGCATGCCAACCTTCCCAGATTGGGAAGCTACGGTGCTGGATTTGACTTACGATAATGTTGATTACATCTCCCTTCATCAGTATTATGGCAATAGAGACAAAGATACTGCGAACTTCCTCGCCCAGTCGTTGGGCATGGACTCTTTCATTCAGACAGTGATCTCTACGGCTGATTTTGTAAAAGCGAAGAAACGGAGCAAGAAGAACATTAACCTGAGCTTCGATGAATGGAATGTCTGGTTCCACTCCAATGAGAGCGATCGCAAAATCGAACCATGGTCCATTGCGCCGCCGCAGCTTGAAGATATTTATACACATGAAGATGCGCTTGTTGTTGGCTGTATGCTGATTAGCCTTCTGAAGCGTGCTGACCGTGTGAAAATGGCATGTATTGCTCAGCTCGTAAACGTTATTGCACCAATTATGACTGAGAACGGCGGAGCAGCATGGAAGCAGACGATCTACTATCCATACATGCATGCAAGTGTATTTGGCCGCGGTACCGTGCTTGTGCCTCTACTGAAGTCGGATAAATATGATTCGAAGGATTATACAGATGTTCCTTACGTGGAAGCGGTAGCAGTCCATAATGAGGAGCATGGAGAGGTAACTGTATTTGCGGTAAACCGTGACCTTGAGAATGCCCATAACTTCGAGATTGATCTTCGCAGCTTTGGCGCTTTCCGGGTGATCGAGCATATTGTCCTCGAGAATGATGATTTGCAGGCTGTTAACACAGCTGCTAATCCAGACAATGTGAAGCCACATACGAATGGCACTGCGAAGCTTGAACAAAATGGCACGATTGAGACAGCGCTTGGTAAAGCTTCCTGGAACGTTATTCGTATCAAACTTCAATAGCAGGATGTGAAACATGCTAATCAAAGCCGATACAGACCATGCCTGGCTTCCGCTATATGAAGCTTTGGCTAGTCCTGTACGATTAAGTATTCTGGATCTGCTCGCAGCAGCACCTGAACCGATGAACGTGAAGGAGCTCGCAGCCTCGCTTGGATTAAGCAGCGCGATCGTGACGATGCATGTTCGTAAGCTGGAGCAGGCCGGACTTATCCAGACGAAGATGATTAGAAAGCAGGGAGGGACGCATAAGATTTGCGAGATTTCCGCCTCCCGCATTCAGATTGATCTGCCTCAGACTGGATTTATTCCGAAGAAAACGCATGAGATCAGCATTCCCATTGGGCATTATACCGAGTTTGAAGTCCATCCGACCTGCGGTATTGCCACCACGGAGAAGGTCATCGGTCAATTCGACGATCCGCGATATTTTATTGAACCGGAGCGGATGAATGCCGGAATTCTATGGTTTGGCAAAGGGTATGTGGAGTACAAAATCCCTAATTACTTATTGCCTGGCCAGCGTCCGGAAGAGTTAGAGATCGTTCTTGAGATCAGCTCGGAGGCACCAGGTTACAACGAGAACTGGCCATCGGATATTGTATTTACCTTGAATGGCGTCCGGATCGGAATGTGGACGAGTCCCGGGGATTATGGCGATGTGAAAGGCAAGTATACGCCTGCTTGGTGGCAGGACTTTGTCAATCAATATGGTCTGCTCAAGATCATCCGCGTCCAGAAGAACGGCACCTACATCGATGGTCAAAAAATTTCGGAGATCGGTATCGATCAAATCGAGCTTAACCGTAATCAATGGGTGTTCCGACTCGCCGTCGAAGACAACGCCGTCCATGTCGGCGGCCTAACGTTATTCGGCAAAGGCTTCGGCAACTACAATCAGGATATGATTTTCCGGGTGCACTACAGCTAGTGTCGCTGCGTGTCGCTACGTAAGTAAATATTCTTACGATTGCTGTGGTTTTCGGATTCTTTGAACTAGGGTTGTATGTCAGAATCCGAAAACCAAGGCAAGCGCTACGCTTCTCCAGAACATTTACTTACTTCGCTCCAAAGCTGCTCACCCGGAAGGGGAGGCAGCAAAGAGGACTGCTGGAACCTAGCAGTCCTCTTTTTAATTTCCGTTCCTGGGCTGTCAGCCAGGAACGATTCCTGTTGTACAAAGAGGGCTATACCCGCGGGCTTTTAGCCTTGGGTATAGCCCTTTTGGTTGGTTTAGTCGAACGGAGTGGTCTAATGTTCTGGAGAAGCGGAGCGCTCGCCTTGGTTTTCTGATTCCAACATTGAAAAAGTTGAATCAGGGAATCCGAAAAGCACAGCGATCGTAAGAATATTAGACCAAGTAGTGAGATGAACGAAACAAAAAAACAGGCTGTACCCAAGGGTACAGCCTGTCCTATTAGCCCTCCAAAAGAAGGGTTTCTGGATCTTCAAGCATTTCTTTTACTTTTACCAGGAAGCGTACTGCTTCCGAGCCATCAACGATACGGTGATCGTAAGTGAGGGCGATGTACATCATCGGACGGTTCTCCGAACGTTCAGCGTCAATCGCTACCGGACGAAGCTGGATTTTGTGCATACCCAGAATACCAACTTGCGGAGCATTCAGGATTGGAGTCGACAAGAGCGATCCAAACGTGCCGCCGTTAGTGATGGTGAATGTGCCGCCTTGCAGCTCGTCCAGCGCCAGCGAGTTGTCGCGTGCTTTTTTAGCCAGGGATACGATCGATTTTTCGATCTCCGCGAAGCTCAAGCGGTCCGCGTCGCGAACAACCGGAACAACCAGACCTTCTTTGGCCGATACCGCGATACCGATATCGTAATATTGTTTAGCGATAATATCGCCGTTGTTGATTTCAGCATTCAAATTAGGGAACTCTTTCAATGCGCCAACAACCGCTTTCGTGAAGAAGGACATGAAGCCAAGACCAACTTCGTGTTTGTCCAGGAACGATTGCTTGCGGCGTTTACGAACATCCATGATCGCAGTCATATCAACTTCGTTGAAGGTTGTCAGCATTGCTGCTGTATGTTGCGCTTCAACAAGGCGATTCGCGATTGTCGCACGGCGACGGGACATTTTCGTACGAACGTAAGGCTTGTTCGATGTGAACTCAGGTTGAGCTGCTTTTGCTGTCGGAGCAGTTGCTGCTGCTTGTGCAGGAGCAGCCGAGCGAAGGTCAACACGGCCCAGCGTCGATTGTGCCTCGTTAATGTCGATGCCTTTTTCTCTTGCAAGCTTGCGTGCCGCAGGGGAAACATTCAATTGGCTGCCAGTAGCTGCAGGAGCCGTAGCCGGTGCAGCCGCAGGTGCTGGAGCTACTGCCGTAGCTGGAGCAGCAGTTGGTGCAGGTGCTGCTTCAGCTGCAGGAGCGGCCGGTGCCGGAGCAGCAGCGCCGCTGCCAGCTCCGATTGTGCCGATAACTTCACCGATTTGAACGGTGTCGCCTTCGTTGCGTGTAATTTCTTGCAGAACGCCGTCTTGCTCAGCGCTGATTTCGATGTTTACTTTGTCTGTTTCAAGCTCAAGAAGCACGTCGCCTTGTTTAACAGCGTCTCCTACTTTTACTACCCATTTGGAGATCGAGCCCTCTGTAATTGATTCACCCATTGCCGGTACTATAATTTGTTGCACGTGAGCTTACCTCCCAGTGTTATATGTCAACGACGGACTATATTTTAATGTTTGCAATAAAATGTGCTGTTGCTCGAAGCTGTGAACTTGTTGGAAGCCGCTTGCTGTACTCGAACGCTCTGGACGGCCGATGTAGCTTACTGTTGCACCAGCTGGTGCAACTTTGCGCAGGCGTGGTTCCATGTAGAACCATGAACCCATGTTTTGCGGCTCTTCTTGTACCCAAACAATTTCTTTCAGATTTGGCATGCGTTCAAGGATTGCTGCGATTTCTTTATCAGGGAACGGATACAGTTGCTCAACACGAACGACATGCAGCCAATCCAGCTCTTTATCGCCATTCTTCTCAATCGCTTCATCGATATCAATCGCCATCTTGCCTGTAGCGAGAACGAGGCGTTCTACGCGGTCAGGATGAGCGCCGAGACCTTTTTGTTCCACAACTGTCTTGAACGTACCATTGCTCAGCTCGGAAATTTCCGAAGCAACACGCGGGTTACGAATCAAGCTCTTAGGTGCCATGATGATCAACGGACGAGCAGCATCGCTCTCTGTGATCGAAGCTTGGCGGCGAAGCAGGTGGAAGTAGTTCGCTGCGCTGGACAGATTCACAACCGTCCAATTTTCTTCAGCGGACAACTGCAGGAAGCGTTCCAGACGAGCGCTGGAGTGCTCTGGTCCTTGACCTTCGTAACCATGCGGAAGCATCATGATCAGGCTCGATTTTTGCTGCCATTTTGCACGGCCAGCGGAGATGAACTGATCAATCAGAACTTGCGCTACGTTCGTGAAGTCACCGTATTGTGCTTCCCAGATAACCATTGTTTCTGGAGCGTGTACGTTGTAACCATATTCGAAGCCAAGTACAGCAGCCTCAGAAAGCGGGCTGTTATGAATCGCGAACGATGCTTTAGCTTCAGGAAGATGATGAAGCGGGCAGAAAGTATCGCCAGTCTCAGCATCATGCAGCACAAGGTTACGGTGAGCGAATGTTGCACGTTCAACGTCTTGACCGCTGAGACGAATTGGTTTGCCATCTGCCAGAATCGAAGCGAAAGCAAGCGTTTCGGCATGGCCCCAATCCATTTTCTCACCGTCGTTCACAGCAGTTGCACGGCGTTCCAAGATGCGCTGCAGCTTCGGATAAACGTTGAATTTCTCCGGCCATTTCAACAGATTTGCGTTGATTTCACGAAGCGTTTCAACCGATACAGGAGCTACTGCTTCACCAGTTGACAGCTCATTTGGCAAACCTTGTGTCTGGTGGACAGGCTCTTGGCCTTCGCGGCTCTTCATTTCCTCGTAAGCTGCTTTCAGGCGGTTGATTACTTCTTGCTTCAAGCCTTCTGCATCTTGCTCGGTAATTGCGCCTTCAGCCACAAGTTTGTCGATAAAGACGCGGCTTACAGTTGGATGAGCTTTTACTTTTTTATAAATTGTCGGTTGCGTTGTTTCCGGATCATCTGTTTCGTTATGTCCGTATTTACGGTAGCCGATCAGGTCGATCAGGAAGTCCTTCTTGAATTTCGTACGGTATTCACTTGCCATACGAGCCGCCATAATAACCGCATCCGGGTCATCAGCGTTTACGTGAACGATTGGAATCTCATAGCCTTTAGCCACGTCGCTCGCATAATGCGTCGAACGGGAATCATGGCTTTCCGTTGTAAAGCCGATTTTGTTGTTGACGATAATATGAAGCGTACCGCCATGCGAGTAACCGTTCAGCTGCGACAAGTTCAATGTCTCTGCTACGATGCCTTCACCAGGGAATGCAGCGTCGCCGTGCATAATGATCGAAGCAGCGGCATCCAGGTTTTGCTTCGGATAACCTGCTGCTGTACGGTCATCTTGTGCTGCACGTGTGAAGCCTTCGACAACCGGGTTGACGAACTCCAGATGGCTCGGGTTGTTCGCAAGTGAAATGCGGGTCTTAACTGTTTCGCCGGTTCCGATCGAACGGTTAGCGCCAAGGTGATATTTCACGTCGCCGGTCCAACCGTAGTTGATGCCGATCGAGCCTTCGGATGGGCTCATCTTTTTGTTAGATGCGTTATGGAACTCCGAGAAAATTTTGCTGTAAGGTTTGCCAAGCACATGCGCTAGAATGTTCAAGCGGCCGCGATGCGCCATGCCCATCAAAATATGTTTAACGCCGTCATTGGACAGCTCGTGAACCATTTCATCGACAAGGGCAACGAGTACATCATTACCTTCCACCGAGAAACGCTTTTGGCCGACAAATGTGCGCTGCAGGAAATCTTCGAATTGTTCAGCTTCGAACAGCTTCGTCAACAGCTTCTTGCGTTCATCTGTGCTCAGCTTGTTTGATGGATTTTCTTTTTCTACACGCTGTTTGAGCCATGCACGTTCTTCTTCGTTATGAACGTGGCTGAACTCGTAAGCAATGGTACCTGTGTAGGCTTTGCGAAGTTTTTCGATTGCGTCCCAGCCGTTCTTAACATCAGCAGGTGCTTTCGTCCAAACAAGCTCAGCAGGCAATGCAGCCAGATCAGCTTGAGTTAAGCCGTATGTTTCAAGTTCAAGCATATTGGTGCTTACTTTCGGGCTGATACCAAGTGGATCGATATCCGCAGCTAAATGGCCGAAAGCGCGTATGTTCCATACAAGCTTACCAGCCGCTACTAGGTTTTGAAGAACTTTCGCATCGATTGCCGCTCCGCCAGAAGACTGTGCTGCAACGATAGGTGCTGTTTGTCCTGCGTATTGAGGCGGTTCACCATGAAGTTCGAACAGCTCACGATACTCAGCGATAACAGATTCAGGGTTTTGTTTGTAAAGTTCATATTGTTCTTGGACATATCCAAGATTGGGACCGTAATAGGAAGCCCAAGGGTCTTGCTTGTGCAAATTGCCAGATGACATCGACAGATACCTCCGTCTAGGATTTTGAAGTTCAAGGGACGGAAAATAGAACTTTCTTATACATTCATTATAGTATAAACATGCCTCAAAACTTAAATAACGAATATGTATCATTATTATCTTGAATATAGATTGATTCAGCACTGCGAGCGGCATTTTTCATTCTTATTATGCTCATATCGCCAATATCCAACACCTTTTTCCTGTGGAAAGCTGTCGATTCTAATAAAGTTGTATTCTGATTCGAGAACGATTTGGCCTGACCAATAGAAATTTCCCCCGTTTCGTGGAAAAAAGTAACCCTATTCCATCAGTTATAAGCACTATAATGGAAGGGGATGGACATATTGATCAGCGGGAGTGAGGAATCGTGAACGTATCAATTGGAGGCTATTCGTTTAACAACACGAACCTGGAAGGCAAGATGGATGTATTTGGTTATTTGGAAACGGTTAAATACCGCTATAAGCTGGACGTAGCCGATTTATGGAACGGGTTTTTCATCGATCGAAATACAGGGCCGATCTATCAGCTTGCAGATGAGAGTTATATCCGCAAAATCCGTGAAGCGCTGGATGAGAAGGAAATGTCGGTTGTCAATTTTGCAGTTGACGGTGCTCATCTATGGGATCCGAATCCCGATGTTAGGAAGAAGCTGCATGAGAATGCGCTTGTGCATCTCCGCGCATCGGTTATTCTTGGCGCGAAGACTGTCCGCATCGATACAGGCGGCAGCTATCATGACGTAGAAACAATGACGGACGAACAATTCGAATATACGGTCCGGACTTATCAGGAATTCGCACAATTTGCTGCAGACAACGGTTTTCTTATTGGCCCGGAAAATCATATGGGAGCCTCGCTTCTGCCGCGCGAAATGAAGCGGATCGCCGAAGCGGTTGATCATCCGGCCTTTGGCTTTCTCGTCCATCTTGGGCGCTGGAGAGCGGATCAAGAAGAAGGCGATAAGCTGGTTGCACCATGGGCTTACCATACTCATTTTGATGAGCAAACTGCCGTTTCGGGCAATGCTTTGGATACGATTACAACCTTAAAGGATGCTGGCTACAAAGGGTATTGGGGGATCGAATACAATGCGCCTAAGCGGCAGTATCTGGAGACAGAGAGACTGCTGGGCATGGTGAAGAAGCTGCTTGCAGACGAAGCGGACCGAGGGGGCAGTGCGTAATGGAGACGATTAAAGTCGGGATTATTGGTGTTGGACAGATCGGCAAGCAGCATATTGAGAAGTATCGCCTACTTGCAGGTGTAGAAATCGTTGCGGTCTGCGACGTGAATGAAGCAGAAGTAAGGCGTGTGGCAGAGCAATTTGGCATACCAAACAGCTATACAGACTTCCATCAGCTGCTCGCTCAGGAAGATATCGTGGCCGTTGACGTATGCTTGCATAATAACTTCCATGCTCCGGTTACAATTGCTGCGCTCCAAGCCGGCAAACATGTCTATTGCGAGAAACCAATCGCCGGTACATACGAGGACGGCAGACGAATGGTTGAAGCAGCAGAAAAGACAGGTAAAATGCTGCATATTCAGCTCTTTACGCTGTACGGTAAAGATACGAAAGCAGCCAAAACATTAATTGACGCCGGCAAGCTGGGCAGGCTGTATCATGCGCGGTCTACGGGCTTCCGCCGCAGAAATCGTCCTTATGTGGATGGCTATGGCACACCATTTTTCACTCGTAAGGAGACGGCTGCTGGAGGAGCTTTGCTGGATATGGGGGTCTACCATATTGCTCAGCTTCTTTATTTGCTTGGCAATCCAGAGGTTGAACGGATCTCGGGTAAGGTCTATCAGGAGATGGCGATGCTGGAGGAACGAAGAGAACGCAGCGGCTTTAATGTAGAAGAGCTGGCTACTGGTCTCATTCGTTTCAAGGGTGGTCTCACTTTGGATTTGATTGAAGCCTGGTCGGTTCATATGGGAGGCTTTGAGGGAAGCAGTATCCTTGGCTCGGAAGGTGGCGTACGTTTTCCGAATGGCTTGCCGGGAGAAGCCAGCCAGCCGTTCAGCTATCACAGCACCGTATGCGATATCGATCTGGACAGTACGATTGATCTCGACATGATGGATTTGCGCTGGCATCGGATTCGGGAGAATGAAGATGCTTATGACTCCTCGCAGCATCACTGGATTGCAGCGCTGCAGGGCCGAGTTCCACTCTTGCCGACGGCGGCGATTGCTCTGCGTACGATGCTGATCAGTGAAGGGATTTACCTCTCTGAAGAGCTTGGCCGTGAAGTGACGGCGGAAGAAGTGACGACTCGTTCCAGTTCGACAGCTATTCCTGTATAAACCTTTACGAAAATGGCGGTGGACATCTTGAGTGAGGGAGATACCGATACGAAGGAAGCGAAGACGAGCTTTCGCTCGATAAAGGCTTTTAACTTTTTCAGTTATGGAACAATAGCGGTATACAGTACATTTTTTGCGCTTTATTTGCAATCCATTGGCATTACTCCTTTAAAAATCGGAGCGTTGATGGCGGGTGGACCAATTGTTTCTTTAATCGCGAATCCATTATGGGGTTACCTGAGTGACCGGACGCGGAATATACGGTTAATTCTCATTATGATGCTGATCGGTAATCTAGTGGTTATGCAGTTTGTGTTTCTATCTCATTCCTACACGCTCATCTTTGGCTGTATGATTGCGTTTTTCTTTTTCCAAATGCCATTATTCTCGCAAAGCAACAGCCTAATTCTTAATAGTATTGAGGGGACTCGTCATAAGTTTGGCGCTTTCCGGCTTTGGGGATCACTTGGCTGGGCGGTACTAGCCGTTATAACAGGACCTATCCTCGGGCAGATCGGCATTGACCGGTTGTCGCTCGTTTACAGCTTAATGATGCTTGTGGCAATAGGCTTCGCTTTTACCTTACCGCGAGGTGCGTCACCGAAGACAGCGGTTGAAGTGAACTATAGGCGGATGCTGGGGAACCGGGCATTCCTTGCGTTTCTTGTTATTGGACTGTTGATTTCGATTCCGAATTCAATGAACACAACCTTCATTGGCCTGTATATGGCGGATCTTGGTGGTCACACGGATCTGATTGGATGGTCGGCTTTCTTGTCCTCGATTTTCGAGATCCCAGTTTTTCTGCTGCTGGACCGTTATCTGACGAAAAATGCACGTACGATGATTAGCTGTCTGATTCTTGTAAGCTTGTTGTATGCATTACGCTGGTTTCTCATGGCGGGAGCGGGCGATGCGGTACAGATTATATTTATCCAGACGCTGCATTGCTTGACCTTCGGTGCTTTCTATTACATTGGGACGCAGTTGACAGCTCTTATTGTGCCAGCCGAGCTGCGTGCTTCGGGGCAGGCGGTCTATGCATTGACTTGGGGTGGTTTGTCTGGAATTGCTGCTGGTTTTCTTGGCGGATACCTTTTTGAACAGAAAGGTCCGGAGACTATTTATTGGGCAGGTACGGGCATGGCGCTGGTGGGTGTAGCAGGCTTTGCCCTGCTGTATGTGTATATGAGAATGACTGCGTCAAAAGAGACAAGTCGAGAAATAAGTTTTTAGCAACATTTTCCGAGGTACCTTCGTCCAAATCTCTGAACACTACTCTACACATTCAGCTTAGAGACAGAAGGAGGACAATTACAATGAAACAACGTTTAACCGCTGCGGCAATCTCGGCCGCTGTCTTGTTCGGGTCTTTGTCGGGTCAAGCTTTTGCCGCTGATTCAGGCTTCAAGGATATTGCGAACTCGAGCAGCCGGGCACAGATCGAGGCTCTACAAGGGCTTGGGATTGTGAAAGGGGTATCCAATTCGGAATTCCATCCGGAAGAAAGCCTGACTGGTGCGCAAGGGATCGAACTTATTGTTCGGACCATGCAATTAAGTCTTGCTGCTATCGATTTCAAGAAAGCTCCTACGGCAGAAGGATTCTTCACAAACGTGAAAAACGATGCTTGGTATGCAGAGAGCTTCGTAATCGCTCATTATAACGGGCTGGATCTTCCTGCTGATATCGATCCGTCGAAATCGCTTACCCGTGAGCAGTTCACGCATTATCTGGTGCAGGCTCTGGAGAAGACCGGCCAATACCCGCTCATTAAGATGTACATTAACATTCTCGATGAGAAGGATATTACGGTAGATTATCAGGGAACGATTCAGCGTGCGTTGCTGTATAAGATTGCAAAGCTTGATGAGGAAGGCAACTTCCATCCGCAGGAGATTGTAGATCGTGGAGAAGCGGCAGCAATGCTGTACGATGCGCATCAGTTTGTTGAGACGCATAAGGATAACGGTCAGGTTGACCCTGAGACTCCTGAAGCTCCAAATACACCAGAAGCTTCAGCAACTCCGGAAGCTTTACAATAAATATGAACAGAGGCTGCCACTAGACTTCAGGTCTAGTGGCAGCCTCTTTCTTTTGCCGCTCCGCAATGCATACTTTCATAGTATAATAGGAGCATCATGAACAGTTGGAGAGAGGAACACGAATGACGCAAATTAAAGATCTTCGTAATCAAGATGATTTTACCGGCTTCTATTTGTTGAAGGAACTGGATGTAAAGCAGACTAATGCAACGACACCTAAGGATTATTTCGATATCGTACTAGGGGATTCCAGCGGGCAGCTGGGGGCAAAGTTCTGGGATGTCTCACAGCAGGATAAAGAAACCTTCTTCCCGATGGGGCTTGTTAAAGTTCAGGGTAATGTCCATTTATATCGGGAGAAGCTGCAAATTAAGATTTCAAGGATGCGTCCTGCAGCACCAGAAGACGGCGTTACGTTGACGGATTTCATCCGCTCGGCACCCGTTGCTTCTAATGAACTCATTGATACGATTAATCAAGCGAAAGACAGTATACAGGATTCTGAGATTAAAACCATAGTGGACTATTGTGTAGCTAAGGTCGAAGAGAAGCTGACGCATTACCCAGCAGCGAAGACGCATCATCATGCGTATTTTGCGGGTCTAGCCTATCATATGGCGAGAATGCTGGAGATTGGGGAGTTCCTATGTAAGCAGCGGCCGTTTCTAAATGCTGATCTGCTTAAGGCGGGTATTATTCTTCATGATATTGCAAAGCCGGAGGAGATGATCGCGCAGCTTGGCATCGTATCCGACTACAGCCTTTCGGGTAAGCTGATGGGACATATTTCGCTTGCTTCGACATGGATTACGGAGGCAGCGATTCGCTGCGATATAAATTTACAGTCGGAGAAAGTGCTCGGGCTGCAACATATGGTGCTGTCTCATCATAATCTGGGAGAGTGGGGAAGCCCCGTTCAGCCGCAGACGGCCGAGGCGGTAGCGCTGCATCATATTGATGCCATGGATGCCAAGCTGCAAATGGTAGAGGATGCTCTGCTAACGACACCGGAAAGTGAACCGTGGACCCCTGTTATACGTGGACTGGAGAACAAGCCAGTCTATCGGATGAAACTGTAAGAATCCGTATTATTATAAACAGGTAATGGGGTGAAACACCGGTGATAGCACCGGTACAGCCGATGACCGATAACGAACAAAGCCGATATAAGCAATGCGTGCATTGTATGGAGCAAAAGCCGGTAACGGATTTCCTACGCCGAACGGGCAGACGTTCCGGAACAGGCTCGCGGCGTGGCTCTTGCCGATCCTGCCGTAAGCATATTAGCAGAATTCCGGCTGCGACGATATCGCATGCAGAATCTGCCTTGCCGCCTAATAATCAGATGGAGCACTCGCTGGTATCTGAAGCTGAAGCTGCAAAAGCAGTCAGCCAAGCTGCTTCTCTTACCGTACCCGATTTGGGGACGGCTGTTTCAGCACCGGCACCTACTGCACCAACTGCAACTGCGCCTAGACGTCCGAGGTCAAAAACTTCGCCTAGGGGTGCAGCCAATATTTTAAAGCCCCGTCCCCGTCCTTTGCCGGCGAACCATTCTCCGTCAGATGTTAGTCTGCTGAGAACAACACGTAAAGGAACGGTCTGGATGCGCGGCAAAACGGATAAAGGGCGGCGCTGGCATCAGGAGATTGAGCTGGAATTAGCTGTTACGCTTGTGAAGGAGCGGGCTGCTGTCATTGTAAACCGGACAACGATCCGGCGTTTGTTCAGCAACAAGGATTTCCGAAGCTATATCTTGACGAGGGACAGTTACACCTGTCATTTCTGCGGACAATACGGCGATACGATTGACCATATGCTGCCGAGGGCAAAGGGCGGCCATACAACACCGGACAATTGTGTATGCGCGTGTAATGATTGCAATCAGTCAAAAGCAGATAAAGATATTGAGGAATTTATGCGTGATCTGTAAAAGAAACAGGGAGTAAGGAAACCGAAGGATTGACTTCGTTCCGTATTCCCTGTTCTGCGTTCTAGAATAAGCTCCAATCCATCTCACGAGACAGCGTCTCGAGCAGATGGACGCCTGCAATACTGTTGCCTTTGGTGTTCAAAGCTGGGCCAATGACACCAATACCAAATCGACCTGGCACCATCGTGAGGATCCCGCCAGAAACCCCGCTTTTAGCTGGAAGACCGACTTGAATCGCAAATTCGCCTGATGCATTGTACATCCCACATGTAACCATAAACGTCTTCGCAATCTGTACATAACGGCGCGGAATAAGGGAGGCTCCTGTGATGGGGTCTGTTCCGTTGTTCGCCAGCACAAGGGCCATACGCGCAAGATCACTGCAATTCACTTGTATAGAACAATGATGAAAATAAACATCCAGCACCTCTTCGACTTGCCCTTCCAGAACCCCATTATCCTTCAGTAGATAAGCCATCGATCGGTTCAGGTTTGCCGTATCCGATTCCGACCTATAAACCTCCATATCATAGGTCAATGTATCGTTGCCTGCGAGTGATTGGAAGAAGGAGAGAATTCGTGAAGATTTCTCAGCTGCATTCTGGCCATGAATCAAAGACGAGATGGCGATAGCGCCGGCGTTAATCAACGGGTTGAACGGGATTCCCGGCCGGACAAGTTCAAGCTTCAGCATTGAATTGAAGTTATCACCAGTTGGCTCCATGCCGACCTTCTCGAACACCGCTTTTTCCCCATTGTCCATCAATGCGAGGATAAGCGTGAACACTTTGGAAATACTCTGCATTGTAAAAGAAAGGCTGCAATCACCGCTCGAAATGGTATTGCCAGTTGTATCGATCAGATGGATACCAAGCGCGTTTTGAGGGGCTTTCGCCAGCTCAGGAATATAAGCGGCCGTCTTGCCGTAGGCGGAACGTACTTTGCTCGCCTCGACCCAAGTCGGGAGCTGGCGGTTTAATATTTCTTTTTCTTGCTCGGTGAATGACATAGCCACTCTTCTCCAATCCGTTGTGTAATCCTTCAATTATATTTCATATTCCAAATTGCGAACAGTGCGAGCGAATCTATAGATTGATTTATGATTTGGACTCGCTTAGACTATGATTTTACAGGCTGCTGACTGCCAAATTTGGCATAGAGAGATAATAAGCTAGCCGGATAGATAAAGCGGGAGGAATGGAAAGTGAGAAAGAAACGAACAGGGCTCGTCATGCTCGCACTTCTTGTGGCGATTATCGCAGGATGCGGTCAAAATAATAATGCAGACAAGCAGAACAATCAAGCAGTAAACGAAGGAAAAGATGGGCAGGAAGTGAACCTGAAGGTAGCGGTACTTATTCCGCCGATGAGTGAAATCCTGGAGCTGGTGAAGCCTTTACTGAAAGAAGACGGTATTAACCTGGAGATTGTGACGCTGTCGGATAACGTTCAGCCAAACACAGCCCTTCAACATAAAGAGGTAGACGCGAACTTCTTCCAGCATGTTCCGTATATGAATGATTTTAATGCCACAAACAAAGGCACGCTTGTGCCGGTAAAAGCGATCTATAATGCGGTATACGGCGGCTATTCGAAAAAGTATAAAAAAATCGAAGAACTTCCAGAAGGTGCAACAATCGCGATTGCAAACGACCCGTCCAATATCGGACGCTCGCTTGTTATGCTGGAGAACAACGGCTTGCTTAAGCTGAAAGAAGGCGTTGGCATCAAAGCAACACAGGCCGACATTGTTGATAATCCGCATAAGTATAAGTTCCAGGAAGTCGATCTGCTCATGTTGGCCCGTGTTATTGAAGACGTCGATATGGTCCTCATGACACCGGCATACGCGAAGCCGCTAGGGCTTACACCAAAGAATGATGCTCTAATTACGGAAGGTAAAGACTCCGACTTCGTCATCACGTTGGTAGCACGTGAAGACAATGTGGATTCTGCTCCGATCCAGAAGCTTGCTGAACGTATGACTGGTCCAGAAGTGAAGAAATTCCTCGAAGACAACTACAGCGATATTGCATTGCCAGCATTTGAATAAATGGAATGGCGTACGAATTGATGATCAATTTGTACGCCATTTTTGTTTGTTTTGTAAAGGATGTAACAAGCTCTAATCAGCAGTCGTCATTGTTAATTAAAAAGCTGATGTTAATGGGCTGGGAGATGATTGTTGGTGAGATACGCGAATGGTGCAATAGGTTTGCTCTTTCTCTTGTCAGGTTGTTCAGAATCCCATAACCTCACGATAAACGATATTGAATCATCCTTTACTAAAGCTGGCGTGAAATACACGGAACAACTTGGCCCCTCTGAGGTGAAAAAGAGTGTTGTGTATAATGGCACCGCTCCTGCTGTAATTCTGCATACAGATGATGATTTACGAGAAGAAGGACTCAAAGTGTACCTATATACATCTGATGATGAAAGGAAGAAAGGGCTGAAACAGTACCAGGAGGAACTGAACAAAGATATCACCTATGGGATGAAGGAAACAGCGTTGTATGCACATAACGTCATGTTTGTATCTTTTAGCTATACGGAAGCAGAGATGAAAGCGATTAAGAAGTTGAAATAAAATGCATACGCTAAGCTGCTACCCTTAAAACAAATGCCGTCCCATTAATTAATGGGACGGCATTTGTTTATTCATTATTAAACTCTTTTCAAAAACTCCACAATCGTCAGAAGGCCTTTATCAAAGTTCTCCAGATTGAAGTGTTCGTTAGGAGCATGGAGGTTCTCATCCGGCAGACCAAAGCCCATCATAATAACAGGTGCAGACAGAAGACGGGAGAACGTCTCCACAATTGGAATCGAGCCGCCGTCTTTTGTGAAGAGTGCACGAGTGCCGTAGACAGCTTCATACGCGTCCGCAGCTGTTTGGAGAAGCGGGATTGATGGATCCATATCGAAGGCGCGAGCTTTTTCGCCTGGCTTCACTTTCAACGTTACACCTGGCTGAACATTCGCATGTAGGTGAGCAATGATGCGGTCAAGAGTAACCTGTGGATCCTGCTGGCCAACCAGGCGGCAGGTGATTTTGGCATGTGCTTCTTTCGGGATAACGGTCTTTGTGCCTTCGCCTTGGAAGCCGCCGTATACGCCGTTTAGTTCAAGGGTTGGACGGGCACCAGTACGTTCCACAAAAGAGTAGCCTTCTTCACCATATGTGGTGCTAAGGCCAAGCGTTTGCTTAAGCTGTTCTTCATTGAAGTTCTGCTTCTCGAATTCTGCATGCATATCAGCCGTCAATTCAGGCACGCCTTCATAGAAGCCTTCAACTGTAATACGACCCTGCTTATCATGAAGAGAAGCAAGGAGCTCAACCATGGCATGAAGAGCATTCGGAACGCCGCCGCCATAAGTGCCAGAATGAAGGTCTGTATTCGAAGCGTTGATGGTCAGCTCCAGCGAGCAAAGTCCACGCAGGCCAATGGAGATGGCCGGCTTACCTTTTTCAATGAGAGAAGTATCCGAGATCAGTACAGCATCAGTTGACAGCTTATCTTGCTGCTCCTGCAGGAACGTTAACAGACTTGGGCTTGAGATTTCCTCTTCGCCTTCGATACAGAACTTCACGTTTACAGGCAGCTGTTGCTCCTGTTTCAACAGTGCTTCAATCGCCTTGATATGCAGGAAAATCTGACCTTTATCGTCGGTTGCCCCACGTGCATACAGCTTACCGTTGCGTTCCGTTGGCTCAAATGGCGGCGTCTCCCACAAGTTGAGTGGATCAACCGGCTGCACATCGTAGTGGCCGTAAATTAACACAGTTGGTTTGCCAGGAGCATGCAGATGCTCGGCATAAACGATTGGATGTCCGGCTGTTTGATGAATTTTCACATTGTCGAGTCCAGCTTGCTCAAGCTTGCCAGCCACCCACTCAGCGGCTTTGATCATGTCCTGCTTATGCTCAGACAGTGCTGAAATGCTCGGAATAGTTAAAAACTCTTTAAGCTCCCCCAGCTGCTGTTCTCTTAATTCTTTAAAATACGTTTCATAACTCATCGATATGTACCTCCTGAAATGAATTGTTACCCAATTGGCCTTATAGAGGCCAATCGTAATGATTCATGCTTCGTAAGCATGGACCAAATGAATTAATACCTAATTGGCCTTCTAGGGCCAATCGTATGATTCATACTTCGTAAGCTCAATTACCAAAGCTTAGTTACAGTATACGCTTCACGGCAGCCAAAAAAAAGCAGCCCTGCCGGATGGGCAGAAGCTGCTATAAGATACATCTTATTTATTCAGCATGTGGAACACTTGCTCAACGTCTTTGTCGCCGCGGCCGGACAAGTTGACGATGATGATCTGGTCCTTGCTCATCGTAGGCGCCAGTTTCTTCGCATGAGCAACCGCATGTGCGCTTTCGAGCGCAGGGATAATGCCTTCCGTACGGGACAGCTCCTGGAACGCTGCCAGTACTTCTTCATTGCTGATTGTTACGTATTCTGCACGTCCGCTAACTTTTAGATGGCTGTGCTCCGGTCCAATACCTGGATAGTCGAGTCCAGCAGCGATGGAGTATGTTTTTCTTGGATTACCTTCTTCATCAAGCAGAACGAGGCACTTGAAGCCGTGGATAATGCCCGGCACGCCTTCGGTCAAGGTTGGAGCTTGATCCGGCTCAACGCCAATGAGGCGTACGGATGGTTCATCTATGTAATGAGCAAATGCGCCTATGGCGTTGCTTCCGCCGCCTGCGCAGGCGATAACGGCGTCAGGGAGACGACCCTCTTTGGCCAAAATCTGACGCTTCGATTCTTCACTAATAATCGATTGGAAATGCTTAACCATCGTAGGGAAGGGATGTGGTCCTACGGCCGAGCCAAGGAGATAGAATGTATTTTTATAGTTTTCAACGAGATCATTCAGCGCTTCGTCTACTGCATCCTTCAAGCGGCCTTGGCCTTTGTCTACAGGTATAACGGTTGCTCCAAGCAGCTCCATACGGAACACGTTCAGCGCTTGGCGGCGAGTATCCTCCGCACCCATGTAGATAACGCAGTCCATGTTGAACATGGCGCAAGCAGTTGCCGTTGCAACACCGTGCTGACCAGCGCCAGTCTCGGCAATAACGCGTTTGGCACCCATCCGTTTAGCAAGCAAAATTTGCCCAACAACATTGTTGATTTTGTGAGCACCGGTATGGTTCAGGTCTTCTCGCTTCAGGTAGATTTTCGCCCCGCCCCAAGCGTCCGTTAATTGCTCCGCGTAAGTCAGCGGATTCTCGCGGCCAACATATTCTTTGAGGTAGTATTCGAGCTCTTCTTTAAATTCCGGGTCGTCCTTAAACTTGTTGAACTGCGCGCTTAAATAGTCTAGTACTTCCTTCAGTTCAGGTGGAACAAAGCTGCCCCCAAACTCTCCAAAATATCCTTCAGCCACTTGTTCTTGACTCATCATTGAAAGCGCCTCCGATCGAATATGTACTCTACCAATTCAAATCCTATCGTAGCATAAATGATAGGAAATGGCTTGTTAAAAAAGGCAGTTTGAGAGTAAGATGTTCAACTGATGTTCACAATATTTTACAAATTATAGTTGCGCTTTAGAGTAACTGTGATTACTATATAGAGTAAGGGGGTGTTAAAAAATGGATGAAGAGTTACAGCTTAACGTTCCGCTATTACGTCGTCGTGTTCCCAATCTCACCTCAGCTGCACGGGCAGCTGGTCTAAGAGCAGCAACCGTTTCTAATCTTTGCACAGGGAAGATTCCTGTTGGTCGTGCAGAAGTTCGAACGTTGGTTGCTTTAGCAACATTAGCAGGCGCAAGTCTTGATGAACTCATTATTAGAGGGAGCGGGATGAGGATGATTGAAACCGGAATTAAGGCACTGGATTTATTGGCACCGGTCGTGCGCGGCGGAACGGTAGGTTTTGTAGCAAGGCCAAATATGGGGCAGCTTGTCTTACTTGCGGAGTTTATGCATCGACTGAACAAACGTGGATACGCCACAATTTTCTGGGATCCTGGCACGGATGCACCGGGAATTAACCATGTGAAAGAACAATCTGAATTTGTTCTCTCGTCAAGAGATGATGTGTACAAACAGATCGTAAACCTTCGTGAAGAGAAGGATATTTTGCTTGGCGTTGACCGCAGTACGGTTCTATCGGGTGAATTATTGACTTTAAGAGACAGCTTGAAAGAAGCAGGTGCAAGACCAATCACAGTTGCATTAGTCGATATGGCATATGAGGCTGCGGATGGATCAGCAGCAGACGCATATGGCCCGCTAGATACGTTCTTACGTTTTGATTCAGATTTAATCAGCCGAGGTATTTATCCTGCTATTGATCCTATTGTTTCTACCTCAACCATTTTGGAAGGCTCTTATCTAGATGCTGTACACCTTACCATACAACAACGTGCAAGAAAGCTGCTTCGTCGTTATCGGGAATTAAGATCGCTTGTGAGTGTACATGGAATTGAGAAAATAGCGGACTCCGATGTGCAGTTATATAACCGTGGAGAAAGACTGGAATCCTATCTAGCTCAGCCGTTTTTTGTCTCCGAGCCGTATACGCAGAAACCTGGAGAGTGGCTGCCGCTCTACGATACGCTGGAGGACGTCAAGCGAATTCTGGATGGCGAATTGGACGATACCGAAGCTTCGGAGTTGTTTTTCAAAGGACGGCTCGAGGTTAGAAGTTAATAGATAATTGTAAAAGGTTGGACCCTCATCTTGGGTTCAACCTTTTTTATGCTGTGTTTTCAGATGTGCTGTCTATCAAATTGCTTAAACATAAAGTAGTAGATTCCTGCTGACACAACGGCAAGTACAGTTAATAAGGCGAAGGTGTCGTCATAACCTATCCAGTCACTAAGTGGAATAGACATTGGGGCTAGTGTACGTCCAATTGTGAATCGCAGGCTGGAGGCAGCAAAATATTGCCCGCGCATATGCTCAGGTGCAAGCCGGGATACAAACGTCTGCTGAGGTCCTGCTGTCATAAGCTCGGCAAGAGTAAAGACAACAATTGCCCCCGTTAAGCCCCAGAATGTGGACATTTGGCCAAACATCGCAATACCTGCTGCATACAAGAGAGCGCTCCCGATAAAAACAAATCGGTCCGTGAACTGCATCATCCATTTGGTCACTACTACAGTAAACAGCGCGACGAATAGTCCATTTTCCGAGACGATTAAACCAAACAGCTTCTCGCCGGATAATTGCAGGTCCCAGTCTCCAAATGCAAATACGGTGGTGGAGTGAATCGTCTCCTTAAGAAATACAGGGAACAACAGATCTAGCTGCATGAACGTCTGCGACAGAAGTACACCAGCAATAATGAAGAGCAGGAATACGCGGTCCGACGCAATAACCTTATAGTCTTGCAGCTGGGTGGAAGCAGCTTTATACCAAGGCTCGCTGCCGCTTCGTTTGGCTAGCATACTTTCTGGCGTTAAAGTCTCTCGCGTGAACCGGGCCAGCAATAATGCGACCATCAGACATACTGCACTTGCAGCAAGCAGAATGATGAATGGAGAGTTAAGGAAGAAGGCAGCGCCAACCAAAGGACCAACAACGACAGCCATATTGACCGCAGTGTAAAAGACGGCAAACACACTGGAGCGATGCTCCTCCGGCACCACATCTGCAACCATCGCTTGGCTGGCAGGCCAGTACAAGGTGCCGCATAAGCTAGCAAATGTAAATCCTATGAATCCGATCGGTGGGATCGTCAGCCAAGGAGATGCCGTTAACGCGAAGATACCGTAACCTACAGCCTGCCCGCTGGCGGCAAACACCATGACGGTTTTACGTCCAAGCCGGTCTGCGAAATAGCCTCCAAACAAATTAACAAGAACGGATAAAACCTGTGACAGAGTGAGCAATAGACCGGTTAAGCCCTTGCCAAACGACTGTGCGAAATAAATGGATAAGAACGGAAAGAACACCCAAAAAATAATGTTAAAGCTTGATTCTCCGATTAAGCGGACTTTTAAATTTTTGTCCCAATGTTTGATTCTCATGATGTCCTGAACCCTCTAGTTGTGATAGTCAATCCTACCATCATAACTGTTTGCTGGAATAGGGAGCAAGTGGTGCAAAAAGGAATTATTGCGACGTCGGATAACAGGACCTATAATTGTGTGAATATAGAATCGATGGCAAGGATATAGCACTTATCCAAGTAATAAAGGAGAGGAATAAGATGAGCCTAGTTAATCCAATTTTACTATCAATACCTGAAAGCTTTGAAAGTGCGAGACTTGTAATCCGTGCTCCATTGTACGGAGATGGTGAGGCCGTTAATGAAGCGGTTATTGAAAGCAGGGAAGAGCTGTTGCCATGGATGCCTTGGGCGAAAAACATACCTACCCTCCAAGAATCGGAGATTGGTATTCGGAAGTCACGGCTGGAATATCTGGCGCGGACAGATTTACGTCTTCTTCTTATTCATAAAGAAACAGGACAGCTTGTTGGCAGTAGCGGTCTTCACCGGATGGATTGGCAGGCACGTTCATTCGAGATTGGTTATTGGGCACGTACGTCCTATGCAGGACAAGGCTACATAACGGAAGCGGTAGATGCGATTACGAATTTCGCTATCCAAGTTCTAGAGGCGAACCGGATCGAGATTCTTTGTGATGCCCGTAACCAGCGGAGTGCCAAAGTAGCCGAACGTGCAGGCTTTACGCTGGAAGGTATCCTGAGAAATGACAAATGCGCAAATGACGGCTCGCTCAGGGATACGATGATTTTTGCGAAGGTTCGGGGAGCGGAGTTTTAAATATTTTGGACTTAATTTAGTGGATATATTTCCCTCTATAATTTGCAGATATCTCATGCTATAAATCAGATTTGAGGGGATAGGTCTAATGCTATTAAAAGTTTATTTTGTTTTTACAATAATCTGCTTTCTATACTTCAGAATCAGAAAGGTTAAGGCAGCTGAACAAGCCTTGATGAGAGCGCTAACCTGGGATAAGCTGTTTCAGAAAGATAAGGCGCTCGCGTATCTCATTAAATCAGTAGATCTAATGAAAGATGATAAGGAAAAAGCCAGCTTATTTAAAATGATTGGCATGAGATATTACCGAAAGAAAGAGTATAGCAAGGCGGTACATTATTTTGATCAATCATTCGAAATCGCACTGCCGTTAAAATTTTATTATAATTCGGAACTTCTTCATGTCATTATGGCTTATTTGCATCTTAATCAAAAAGATCGGGCAAAAGAGCTATACTACAATTTTCTCGAACGAAGTACCTATGATAAGAAGTTCTCTAAATTGAAGAAGCTCGATGGTTATTTTCGAAACTAACCAACAAAGCACATAAATGCAGTAGTGGACATAGTCCATCCGAAGCAGTCGGGAGGCTGCTTTTTTTGTGTCTGCTGAATCACTGAATTGCGGCAAATGGCTCACGAATGAAATGGAATAATCTTCTAGAATAATTGTGAGTCAAGAGAGGAGTGAAAGAGATTATGAAAAGCTCTATCCGAAACATCGCTTATCTGTTCATATTCAGCACCTTGCTGCTTTCAGGAGGCTTCACATTGCAGAGCAAGTACGCCTTTGCGGCCGAGGAGACCGTGCAAGAAACAATTGCGGGTAGTGCGCCAACCGCAACACCGGCAAGTGAAACCATTGATGAAGATACTTTTTTGAGAGGTCAGGTTTATGGTTCTGATCCAGATGGTGATCCTTTAACGTTTGAAGTAGCAGTTGGACCATCTCACGGCTCCATTGAGTTTAAATCTAATGGTACATATTCCTATTTGCCTCTGCCGAATTATTACGGAAGTGACAGCTTTTCTTTTATAGCTAAGGATGGTACAGCTTTATCGGCTGCAGCGACTGTTTCGATTACAATAAACTCCATCAATGATGTGCCATGGGGAGTTGCCAGATCTGTTTCTACGATTGAAGATACCAAAATAGTTGGTAAGCTTGTCGGACTTGATCTGGATGCGGGAACGACATTGACTTATTCGGTAGCAACAGCTCCGGTTAATGGGCTTCTATCACTTAACAGCTCTACAGGTGACTATGCCTATACGCCAAATCCAAGGTATAGCGGTTCGGATAGCTTTACTTTTAAGGTATATGATGGAGTGGTTTATTCTGCACCTGTGACCATCAAAATTACGGTAACTGCCTTGAGCGATCCACCCGAAGCGATTCCAGCAGAAGCGACGGTGGAGGCAGATACTGTGTTGGAAGGAGTACTGAGCGGTACTGATCCAGATGGAGATGATTTAACGTTCATGAAAGTCTCAGATCCAGCACACGGCATCTTGACTATAAATACGGCAACAGGGGCATATTCTTATACACCTGCAGCTGACTTTACCGGACAGGACAGCTTCACTTTCTCGGTAAGTGATGGTTCCAGCATATCATCGCCTGCAACAGTAACTATTATGGTTAACTCTGATAGCCATGCTCCAATAGCTAATGATGCAAGGGCTTCGACCAAGAAGGGCAAAGCATTAAAGGGTACATTAAGCGGAACGGATGTGGATCCAGGGACAACGCTGACTTTTGCCATAGCAACAAAGCCTAAGCATGGCACGGTAAAAGTGAATGCCGCTACTGGAGCTTATACGTACAAGCCAGCTGCTGGTTATACCGGACAGGACAGCTTTACCTTTACGGTGAGTAATGGTGAGTTGACTTCAGAAGAAGCGACAGTCAGCATTAAGGTAAAGCCTAAGAATGCTAAAAATATAACAAAAATTAAAGTTATCATTATCATCCGGAATAATACGGATTAATGGAACTAACGCAGCACAAAAAAACAGCGGCCGACTAATTCTAGTCGAGCCGCTGTTTTTGTTATTTTGCAGGAGGAATACTTTGCGGGTTGTTAAACACATTCTGCGGATCGTATTTCGCTTTTACCCTGCGCAGTCTAGGATAGTTCTTGCCGTAGTAGACCGGACCGGAGCATTTGATGCCTTGGTCAGGCACGTTGATATACGATCCTACGATATAAGGCTGCAGCTTCTTGCGTGTATTGCGAGTTAGGGCTATATTTCTCGCAGCATGAGATGGCTTCACCCATG
This sequence comes from Paenibacillus sp. J22R56, assembly GCF_056269375.1. Classification (NCBI taxonomy): domain Bacteria; kingdom Bacillati; phylum Bacillota; class Bacilli; order Caryophanales; family Paenibacillaceae; genus Paenibacillus; species Paenibacillus sp. J22R56. The sequence continues at coordinate 380,918 of NZ_JBWDNV010000001.1, read as the reverse complement.
AGCTGTTCCACTCGACATAGAATTTTGGTTTACGCCAATAGAAGGCGGTAGCTCTAGGGGCGATTTTACGAATAGCTCCACCCCAGTTGAGGAAGTAGAACCCGGCTGGAGTTCCTGCCTCAGCCTTCTCTAAGAACTCACGTATAGGTTTAAATGCTTTATCAGGGAATGGATGATTTCCGAAGCCGCTGGAGAATTGGTTGCTGTACTTTTGAGTAAGTACAGGGTCAGGAGCAAGTAGAAATTTCGTGGCTTCAAGGTAAGGAAGATACTTGATTGTTGGCGTAGGTGTTCCAACGCTTAGGATAGGCTTTAAGAAGCGAAGAGCTTCTGTTTTAGATCCCAGGAACAGCCCAAGCATACTTACATTGCCGCCTTTTTTCGGACCGATGGATAACTCGCTACCAAGTTTGGTGCTGGTGCCTGGAGCCCACCTTTGCCATTTCTTGACGACGGCTTCGAACTGGTTCCATGGCCAAGTAACGCTGAATACGGTAGCTTTGGCTGGAGCGCGCAGTACTTTGAATTTATATTTGGTATATACGCCAAAGTTGCCGCCGCCTCCCCCGCGGGTAGCCCATAGAAGATCGGAGTTGCGTTTTTTGCTCGCGCGAATCACTCGGCCCTTCGCATCAACCATTTCCACTGCAATAAGATTATCGCAGATCAGACCAGTCGTCCGTTGCAACGGACCGATACCCCCGCCAGTTGTGATGCCGCCGATCCCGACAGACGGACTGTCGCCAAAGGGAGCTATAAAGCCTTGCCGCGCAAGGGTATCAACAATTCTGCCTACTTGATTACCTGACTCTACCACAGCAGTTCTACATTTTTTATTCAACGTAATTTTCTTCATTTCGCTGACATCGATGACAATGCCTCCGTTAACCTGCGAAAGATTGGTCTCCAGAGCATGTCTGCCGCTTCTTGGACGAATAGGGACATTGTTCTTACGAGCCCATTTGATCGCGTTTGCTACGTCTTGTGTTCTTTGTGCAAAAACAAATACCTTCGGAAATCTGTCTGTATGAGGATCCCAGTTTTTACGCGCCGCATTATAACCTGGATCTCCTTTAAAAATCACTCGCCCGGTAAGCCCCGTCTTTGATTTCACGTGTCCATCTCCCTATAAGTAAATGACGATAATTTGAGATTAGGCAGGTACCGTATAGCGTATGAGGGAGATTAGCGGATGGTATAGGCAAAAGTAACGCAAACGTTTAAAAAATCACGCTAATGCATGGACGCCTCTCCGGCATCCTAATGAAAGTAGTTCGTTACAATCATACTCACGAGAAGCAAAATATGGTAACATACTCGGATAATCATAAATGAGATAAGGGGTAATTATGACTTTTCGCACACGTATCCTTTCTGCAGCAGGCGGAGTATTTTTTCTGACCATTCTGGTCTCATCATTTGCAAATACACGGAGTATCTATGATTCCGTATGGAAGATGCTCGCGGCACTAGCTGTAACTTTTATTGTCGTTGTATTCGTGATTTATTGGGCAACCCAACATTTGAGCAGAAAAATGTTCCTTATTGTTTTTCTAACGCTTGGTTTGGCCTGCCGCGTAGCTTGGATCCTATGGAATCCAGCCTTACCGGAATCAGATTTTCTTTTCATGTACAATGCGGCTCAAGAGGCGGCTTCGGGGAACTTTGCCTATAGCGATTCGCCCTACTATATCAGCTTTCCTTACCAGCATGGATTTACGATGTATGAGGCTGCGGTTATTAAACTGTTTGGCAATCACCTGATTGTACTCAAGTTGTTTAACGTTCTGTTCAGCATTGGGACAGCTGCCATTCTCTATTATTCGGCTAAAAAGGTATTTAATAACGAGAATTACGGTAGAGTTGCTGCACTTATTTATCTCTTTTATATACCGAATATACTTATGTGCTCGGTATTGACGAATCAGCATATATCGGTGTTTCTGTTTATGCTAGGATGTCTCTTACTGCTTAGAGGCAGGGAGTCGTTCATCCATTGGTTGCTTGCGGGGTTAGCTATCGGACTTGGGAATCTCATGCGGCCAATAGGAATTGTCTACTTGGCGGGGGCTGCTTTATTTGTCTTGCCGATGTTATGGCAGCTATGGCGTCGTTCCGCTAAGAGGCAGGCAGGTATGATGGCGGGCAGGCTTGGCAGTTTAATCATTGTTTATTATTTGGTGCAGTTGCTTGCCAGCGCATCGCTGATCTCCTCTGGTGTCACCCAGCATTCCTTATTTGAAGGAGAAAAATATTGGAAGTTTATGGTTGGTTTAAATGCTGAAACGAACGGCAGTTGGAATAAAGAGGATGCGAATTATGTAAATCAATATCCATATGGGGAAGAGCGCTATCAAGCGGAACTTATTAAGATTAAAGAGCGTCTGGAAGATAAGTCAGAAGTCGCGGCACTCCTCGGCAGAAAGCTTTCCATCATGTGGGGTTCTTCGGATTCAGCCGCCTATTGGAGCTTGCGGGGATTGGACAACTGGGAGCTGGAACAAAAACTGCAACGATGGGAAGGCCCTATGTATGTGTTGATGTGCGCATTTGGTGTTATTAGCATGATGGCTTTATGGCGAACAGGTAAGGGGAACGGGGCATTGTTGTATTTGGGTTTATTGCTTTTCTACATAGGCGCACATTTGTTAGTGGAAAATCAACCACGTTATCGGCTGGATTTTATACCAGTACTCATTTTGTTGCAGAGCTATGGGGCTTATCAGGTGTTCAGCTGGATACAAGATAGGCGCTTGGGGATTGCTTACAACCGTAAAAAAGAGCGCGGAGTTGGACTATAGAATATTGCTCTATAATACCTAAAAGGGTTTCTTTCTACTTAATATTAAAGTAAAGTGTCATATAGGAATATGGATGGGAGATGAAAAACATGGAGTATAACCGCGGGATCCAACCATAACAGGTGGTTGTTTAGGACAGCCACCAATTCATTTGATGAGGGTGGTAAATATGACTAAAAACAAATATGAAATCATTGAGCGTTTCCCTACTGTACTCGAACACAAGACTTTATGGGAAGCTGTCGGGTGGGGAAACATTAATATAGAAATGTCTAAGCAATCAATTGACAATTCTCTTTACGCCGTCGTTGTCGTGTGTAAGGAAGAGATTGTTGGCATGGGACGGATTGTTGGTGACGGAGCCATGTACTTCTATATCCAGGACGTGGCGATTGCACCTGAGCATCAGAAGAATGGTTTAGGAAAGCTAATTGTAGAGCGCTTGCTAGATTATATAAAGGAACGCCGCCATAAGGATGGGCTTGCCTTCGTTGGATTATTTGCTTCCCATGGCAATGATAAGTTTTATGAACAGTTTGGATTCAAAGATCATTCTCCTGGGATGACGGGGATGATTACGGTGTTTGAATAATCGCTTTGATTGAACAGGGTGATTTTCTATTGATAAACTTTTACTTTTAAGATGGTGCCAGAATGAATTGGTGCCGTCTTTTTTTTTGTCCCTAGTGTAGTTAGTTACTGTAAACTGAATTACAGATAAAGGATGTGACATTATTGATTAATGAACTAATTGAGGATATAAAGCGTATAGAAGATTGTAAAGTATTACCTCCATCAAATCAGCCGATACTTTTCAAGTATAATCATATCCTACCAGCTGACCTTCGTAGATTTTATGAACTATGTGGTGGTATCACATTATTTGAATCCGCCTCTTATGCTATGACGATTGTGCAGCCGAATAATTGCCTATGATCCTATATAGAAATCCGGAGGAAACATGGATTATTTTGATGATGAAGCTGCAAAGCTTGAAATGCAACGAAACAAACGAAAAGTGCATGTAGTGCTGTTTTCTATTGTTTTTCTAGTCATATGTTTCATTGGATATGGGATCTATTGGACATTTTGGGATATAAATAGACTGCCGAAAGGTGAGTTTATCTCGCAATCGAGCTCGCCGGACGGACACTATACAATTAAAGCTTATTTGTCTAATGGTGGGGCGACGACCGATTTTGCGGTAAGAGCAGAGTTGGTTACTAATACAAATGCACATAGAGTTAAAAATATTTATTGGAATTACCATGAGCAATCCGCAAAAATGGTCTGGATTGATAATGATACGGTAGAAATTAACGGGCATGAATTAAATTTACCGTATGAGAAATATGATTTTAGAACTCAGTAATGTAGTAATAAGAGGTTAGGAGGAGGCTAGTATTGGGGGCTAGTGACTTGAGGCGTGAGAAATATAAGTATCTTTTTCGAAAAGCAATAGTAGGCCAGATTTTCTACATCATCTTCATGCTCATTGCGAAGCAAATTTTTCATAGACCTTGGGATTATTATGATTATGTCGCTGGAATCGCTATGGGACTTATATTTGGCAGCATGAATTGGAAAGAAAAAGAGAGGAAAATTCGAGATGTATAAAAGAGGTGGGCTCAAGAGATGGTTACAGCCATCGTTCTCTTACTTATTGCGATTATACTTTTAATCTTTCCTAAATTGATCTGGAGATTCGGGACATCCAATATGATTAATGACGGGAGTAATGGCTGGGAAGATATTAGATCACTTCAATCCATGGCGAAAAAGCATCGTTTGAAAATAGTTCGGATCAGTAGTGTTATTTTTTTAATCGTCGGGATGGGGATCTTAATTATACTTCAACTGAAATAAAAGAGTTGAATGAACATGATTAGAAAAGGAAAACTTCATGATCGGATTAATTATTGCAACTGTGGGCGCAGTGAATGTATTTTGGCCGAAGAAAGTATGGTATATTAGTGAATTCATGTTAAGAATGAAAGATGGTAAATTTGTTTTTGCTACTTCAGAACCTAACAAGTTTGTCATTCTCCTTCATCGAATATTTGGTGCTTTCTTTTTGTTAATTGGAATTCCCCTTGTTGGAGCAGAAATTCTTGATATTTTTATCTAAACTAAAAACCGGTCGTCCCCAGGACGACCGGTTTCCTTTTACCCCACAACGCCTTCCGGCTTGCGGAAGAAGGACTTCAGGGCGTTATAGACTTCGCCTTTTTCGCGAATGACATAGTACATAAAATGGTTCATACCGACCTGTTCCTGAAGGACGTCCGGATGCCGTTCATGGATGGCATCACATCTCGCAACGGGTCTCCGAGCTATATCAATCTCTCTTAGAAAAGGAATGCTCTCTCGGAGCTGGCTTCAGGAATGTTAACGAACTTCCAAACGCGTCAAATAGACAAGCTCATCCTGCTTCTGTTTGCGGAACTGGCCGGGAGTCGTCCCCGTCCACTTGGAGAACTGCCGGATGAAGCTCTGAACATTATCGTAACCGATACGGAGGGCGATTCGCTCCAGAGAATCCCCTCCGCTGAGCAGAAGGTGCATCGCTTCTTGCTGTCGCAGTACGAACAAGTAATCGCGCGGGGACATACGGAACGTGCCCATGAATGACCGGTAGCAATGCCTGCGGCTATAGCCGAGCCGGCGCGCGATGGATTCCATCCAATTCTCTTCTTTCTCCCGGTCCTCGTCCCCTTGGACGGCGACGAACGCTTCGATCTCCCTCGCGATTCGAGCGGGAAGGGAAAGGTTTTCCTTCGAAGCGCCAGGTACCGGCAAGATGCGGTTGAGCTCGCTCTCTAGCAGATCGAGCATCTCGTACAGCGATCGATAGAGGCGGATTCGGGAGGCCCCCTGCGTCATGCGCTCCCGGAGGGCCTGCACGGCTGCGACCAGCTTGCGGTTCAACGGGTGGCCGCGATCAATGAGCAGCAGGCCTGATTCGGCCAACCGTTGCAGGAAGGCAGGGTCGTCGATCTGCACATGAAGGACGAAATAGCGGAGCGGTGCTTCGGATCGGAACGAGTGTAGTCGCATCGGGGGCACGAGAAGGAGGTCTCCCGCTTCCTGGCGGTAGGGGATTCCGCTGATTTCGGCCAGTTGTGTCCCTTCGAGAACGAGGTTGAGCTCGAACATTAGGTGATGCAGGTGCCTCCCGCAGGTCCAGCCCGCAGGGACGGCGGCGGAGTGGGCTCCATATAGGTACGCTTCCGATTTGCTGTTTGGAAAAGGCACATAGTCCTCCCAATGGTGATCTGCCATTGCAATATCTCCTTCGAACCGAATCATGTCCCAGTTGGTTAACCTTGCTCCCCGATCGGACCCTTTTCGTCCTAACGACTGTTACCAAAGCCGTTTATACTTTTGGGATACGTTACTATTATTCGCTTTTGCGAGCAGTTGCGCAACATTTGAAGGAGGTCGAAGCCGTGAAGATGTTTAAAAGAATGGAGAGCCCTTCCGCCGCGTTCGTTCGTCTGGACGGCGGATGGCGGGCGCTGACGCAGGTTCAGCCTGGAACATGGGAGTCCGAAGGGGTTACGGTTCGTCTAACGAACGATGATGGCCTCATAGCAGTGACTTTGGAGGCGCCAGCGGCTGCGCCGAGAGCCGTCAAGCTCCGGTGGGACGAGCGAGTCGAAGGGAATTGGCTCGTTTTGGGGGATCATTGGGAGCGGGCATACGGCGATTTGGAATGGCGCGGGCTGGTGCCCGAGAGGGTCCTGCCTTGGTATTTTCTAGCTCATGACGGTGTCCGGACGGCAGGCTGTGGGGTGAAAACGGGAGCGGGAGCGTTCTGCTTCTGGCAGCTTGATCCCGATGGTCTGACGTTGACTGCCGACGTCTCCTGCGGCAGCGAAGGCATCCGCTTAGGCAATCGCATACTGCCAATCGCCGAGATCGTCACGGATCCGGGAACGGAAGGAGAACGGCCCATTGTGGCGGCGCGACGGTTTTGCTCGCTTTTGTGCGACCGTCCCCGAATGCCGAAGCAGCCGGTCTATGGCGGAAACAACTGGTACTACGCCTATGGCAACAGCTCGCACCGGGATATTCTCGAGGATTCGCGATTCATATCCTCTCTGTCGGCGAACGTCGTCAATCGACCCTATATGGTCATCGACGACGGCTGGCAGTCGAAAAGTGGAGGGGGAGCCTGCAATGGCGGGCCTTGGACGGGTAACAGCAAGTTCCCGGATATGGAGCGGTTGGCACGGGAGATGAAGGAGATTGGCGTCAAGCCTGGACTTTGGTGCAGGCCGCTACTGACAGCGGAGGAGGTGCCGGCAGAATGGATTCGCTATTCGTCGAGTGGTGGCCATGTGCTCGATCCGACCGTTACCGGAGCGCTCGAATCGATCCGTGAGGCGGTCCGCACGATGGTTGGATGGGGCTTCGAACTGTTGAAGCACGATTTTACGACGTACGACCTGCTTGGCCAATGGGGATTCACGATGCGTTCCAGGCCGAACACGCTGCCGTACCCGTTCCGTGACCGATCGAGGACGACCGCGGAGATCACGTTGGAGCTATACCGGACGATTGCGGAAGCGGCTGGAGAGGCCGACGTGATCGGCTGCAATACGCTCGGCCATCTGGCAGCGGGCTTGTTCTCGATTCAGCGGACCGGTGACGATACGAGCGGCAAGTGGTGGGAGAGGACGCGCTATATGGGCGTCAATACGCTCGGCTTCCGAATGCCGCAGCACGGAACGTTTTTCAGCCATGACGCGGATTGCGTCGGTCTCACGGCCGACGTGCCATGGGAGCTGAATCGCGAGTGGCTTCGCTTGCTGGCTGGCAGCGGCACGCCGTTGTTCGTCTCGGCGGATCCGTCCGTCTTGACGAAGGAGCAGGAGACCGAGCTTCGGCGGGCATTCGAGCTGGCGGCAGTCGAACGGCCGGCGGCGGAACCGCTCGATTGGCTGCACACGACATGCCCGAGCCGCTGGCTGCTGAACGGAGAAGAGACGACATTCGCTTGGAACCAGGTTACAGGGGAAACGTTGGAGGAGAAAGACAACGGCTGGTGGTTGTGAAGCTGGAGCAAGGGTTCCCGTCGGCATTGTTCAACGAAGGGGCTTTGTTCGATCAGGCTGTAAAGGATAAGATTCACTAAAAAAACGAACGCGGGCTTGCGATTATCGGGAGGTTATCTCCTGCCAATACGCAAGCCCGCGTTTGTTTCAAAGTCCGTTAAAAGGATATGAAAAGACAGCGATTCAATAAAGATTACTATAGGTACGGCAGTTCAGCGATTTTATAATAAGTACGAATACGGCAAAGCCAGAGAAATTAAGATAATCATCGCAGTTAGGCAAGGAAGATCAAGCGCTGCTTGGCACGGAGTCCATTCGGCCGTTCCCGCCGGCAGCGGATCGGGCAGCCTGGGAGAAACTTGCTCCCGAATTGAAGGCAAGATGGACATCGCTTGCTGCGGGGAACCAGGACTTCAATTGGCCGATGCTGCGCATGGATCGTTGAATGGATTCGAAACGCGCTGGCGATATTCACGGGTATCTCCGGGACAATTGGGGCCGGAAGTTCACCGGATCGTGCTGAAGCTAGTGTCTCAGATGGTGGAAGGAGAATTAAAGTTGCGCTTCTCGCTGGAAGGCAGGGAAGCTGCGGGAGGGATGGAAGCATGTCAGAGCAGAAGTTGTACCCTGGCGTGGAATTGGATTTGGTCTGGGCGGAAGAGGCTTGGAGCAGGGCGGAAGTGAAAATCAGCCGGAGCGCCCGGACGATCGGAGTCGCCTTTCCGAACGGGACGAAAGACGGACGTTATGTCAGGGGACCTGAGCATGACTGGGTCGCCGGCTTTTGGCCGGGACTGTTGTGGCTTGCGTACCGCGAGAACGGTGATGAGGAACTCCGACGAGTCGCCCAAGCGTGCGAACGGCAGCTAGCGGATACGCTGCAGACCTACGACCTGCTGCATCACGACGTCGGCTTCATGTTCAGCTTGAGCAGCGTTGCCCAGCATCGTCTGGCCGAAGCGTCAGGGCGCGGGGGAGATGCGGACGCGAAGCGGCATGCACTCATCGCGGCCAACCTCCTTGCCGGAAGGTACAATCCGCAAGGCGAGTTCATCCGTGCCTGGCCGAATTGGGACGAAGAGGATCATACTGGCTGGGCGATCATTGATTGTCTGATGAATTTGCCGCTGCTGCATTGGGCCGGTCGCGAGATCAAGGATCCGCGGTACAAGCATATCGCGATCCGGCACGCCGACTCCGTCCTGCGCGATTTTCTTCGCCCAGACGGTTCGGTCTGCCATATTTTCCGCTATGATCCGGAGACAGGAGAGCCGATTGAGGCGCTGGCCGGGCAAGGCTACGCGGCGGATTCCGCTTGGGCGCGCGGAGCTTCCTGGGCACTGTACGGCTTCGCGCTCAGCTATCGGTACACGGGCGAGGCGCGGTATTGCGAAGCCGCGCTGCGGGTCGCTCGGTTCTTCGTCGCACGGTTGCCGGAAGACGCCGTCCCTTACTGGGACTTCTTCCTGCCGGAAGCTGGCCGGGAGTCGATGCCGAGAGATTCGTCCGCCGCGGCGATCGCGGCGTCCGGTCTGCTGGAGCTGGCCGAGTTGTTGAAAGCAGGCGAAGGAGCGGGAGTCGAAGACGCCGCTTGGTGCCGGATATCAGCCGAGCGGATCGTCCGGTCGCTGTGCGACCTCTATGCGGAATGGGGCGACGAGCATGAAGGCCTTCTGCTGCATGCGACAGGTTATTACTCACGAGGCGTGTATGTAGACGAATCGCTGATCTATGGTGATTATTTCTTCGTTGAAGCGCTCGCGAAGCTGCGGGGACGCAAGGAGCTATTCTGGTAAACGAAGAAATCGGAGATAAAAGGGCGCCGATGCTAGGGCAGCCTGCGGCGGAAGCTTACGACTTGCTCGATCAGGGGCTCCTTGAGCCTGCGGAGCTGCAATTGATATTTTCATAACGAGAGGATGTAGGGGATGAGAGATCCGATGCTGCGCAATCGTACGATTGAAGTGACTGCGGGAGGTTCGCAAAGCAACTATCCGGGTTTCACGTCTATGGCCGTTCAATCGGCGGTAGATGAAGCGACCCGGCATGGCGGCGGCATCGTGCGGCTGGACCCAGGAGTGTATGACGTGTACGGACCGATTCGGTTGACGGATCGGGTCACGTTGGCCGGCGCCGGACCGGAGACGGTACTGCGTAAGACGGACGGCTTCAAGAGCCCGTTTATCGTCGACGCCGACTACGGCGAGCTGCGCGTAGAAGTGGCGGACCCGAGCGGCTTCCACGTCGGGATGGGCCTACAAATTTTCGACGAGTCGCAAAAATGGGGTTGGGATGAAAGCACGGCGGTCATTACGGCGGTGGACGGCCATGTGCTGCGCTTTGACCGGCACCTGGAGCGCGATTACCGATCGGACGACGGTGGCATGGCAACGAATGCCTGCTCGATTATCGAGGCGGTGGACGTCGAGCAGGTTCGCGTGCGCGACCTTGCAATCGACGGTAACAAGGCAGCCAACGAGCCGATTGGCGGCTGCCGAGCGGGCGGGATCTATTTGAAGAAGGCACGCGATTGCATGATCGAGCGCGTCTTCGTGCACGACTTCAACGGTGATGGTATCAGTTGGCAGATTACCGAGAATATCTCGGTGCTTCACTGCGACGTTCGAGGCTGCAAAGGATCGGGGCTGCATCCCGGTGCCGGCTCGCACTCCTCTCGCGTCAAGGACAATACGTGCAGCGGCAACGGCACGACGGGGCTGTTCGTCTGCTGGCGGGTCCAGTTCGGCGAGTTCGAGCGCAACGTGCTGGAGCATAACGCCGTGTCTGGCATCTCGATCGGACATAGGGACTCTGACAATTGGTTCGCCGATAACGTCATACGCTGCAATGGGAATGGCGGCGTTTATTACCGCACGGAGAAAGCATCCAACGGTGCGAACCGCAACAAGTGGCTTCGCAACGTGATCGAGAATAACGACGGATTCGGATTCATCGTGAACGCTGGGTCCGTCGACAATGAGCTGAAGGACAATCTTATCCGCGATACGGGAGCGGGCAGGCAGACGGGGGACATCTGGCTGGCGGATGGAGCAGATCGCTTCCTGGCGAATGTGGAGTAGGCTGGAAAAAAGTGCGGTAGACGCTTGACCCATTCACTGGCGGAACGGGCATAGGAGATTAACGATAGGCGAATTACGACAACTGCAGATTACCGAGGCGGGCTGCGGAGGTATGGGTGAAAATACGATCAGCGCTTACTCCTGCATTCCCGGTGCGAAGCGTTCCGCGCAGAAGCGGGATCTCGTGCGGATCGCCGATATGGAATAACGAAGAAAAAGAAGCGGATTACGAGAGAGACCTTGCGAAGGAGTCTTGTGGAACATGACACATAGAAGAATAGAACCGACCATCTCGTACGTGGAGCGGATGCTTGACGGCACCGATTACCGCAGCATTACATCTTTAATGGAAAATTGGCGCTGCCATGCGGGAGACGCTCCAGGCGCGCAAGCTGCCTTCTATGACGACTCGGCATGGCGGATCGTACAGCTTCCGCACGATGATTCGGCGGAGTCGGATTTCAATGCCGCCTATCCGACGAACGGGTACGTTCGCTCGGGCGTTTTGTGGTACCGAACGTCGTTCGCTTCTCCGCAGCGGCATGTCGGCGGCAAACGTTACCTGATGTTCGATGGAGCCGCGATGAACGCCGAGGTGTGGGTGAACGGCCGCTGTCTGGGGACGCATCCCTACGCATTTACGCCATTCTGGTATGATCTTACGCCTTATCTTCGTCCCGCCGGGGAGGAGAACGTCCTTGCGGTCAAGGTGGACGCTTCTCTGCAGCCATTTGGCCGATCCTATCAAGGAAACGGGCTGTTTCGCCGCGTGCAGTTGATTGTCACGGCCCCCTTGCACATTGATGTATGGGGCGTGGTCGCCAGAACGGAGTCCATCGACTCCGAGGGCGCCGCGATATCGGTCGCAACGAACATCTCCGTGGGCCGTTATCCCGAGACGAAGTGGAACGCTTTTGTCTGGCAAGGGAATGGAATGGCGGACAATAACGAGATTAGCAAGAGCTGCCGATTAAGAACGGCGATCCTCGATCCGGAAGACCGCGAGGTGGCCGTAGCCGAGTCGGAGATGATCGTGCCGCAGTTCGGCAAACATCGGTTCGAGCAGCGGATGCGTGTGCCCAAACCCGCTCTTTGGAGTCCGGATCAGCCGAATCTGTACCGGGTCCACTCCGTTCTGTTCGTCGAGAACGAGCCGGCTGACGATGCGCTGACCCCGCTTGGCATTCGCACGTTATCGTTTACTGCCGGGAACGGCTTCGAGCTGAACGGAGTCGAGACGAAAATCAAAGGCGTCTGCCTGCACCAGGACGCGGCGATTTTCGGCGGGGCAGTTCAGACGCCTACATGGGCGAACAGGCTGGCCATGCTGAAGGAAGCCGGCTGCAATGCGGTCCGCACGTCGCATCACCCTTTTCCGACGGAATTTTATCATGTGTGCGATTACCTGGGGATGATGGTCATGGACGAAGCATTTGATGAATGGCGATTAGGCTGGGACCGTGGTTATTCGGACTCGCCATATGGCAAGAACGCCTACGGATATTATCTTTACTTCGACCAATGGTACGAGACAGATCTTCGGGCGATGCTGCGGAGGGATCGCAACCATCCGAGCGTCATCATGTGGAGCGTGGGCAACGAAATTCCGGATCTCTATTTTGACGAAGGAATCCCAATCTTGCGCAGGATGGTTGAGATTTGCAAGGAGGAGGACGACACCCGGCCCGTGACCGTATGCGCGGAAGGCAATCACCTGCTGCGCTTGCGGGAAGGCATCATGGATCTGGTGGACGTGCCGGGATATAACTATGTCGCCAGCCGGGAAGGCGACGCGTACTACGAACATTTACATGCCGAGCGTCCGAATCTGGCTCTGCTCGGCTCAGAGACTGAGTTCGAGCCAGAGCATTGGAAGCGCATTATGCAGAATCCCTACGTCATTGGCCAATTCCTGTGGGTCGGCATCGATTATTTGGGAGAAGGCGCCGACGTGCTCGGCGAGGACTCCGCACTGGGCTATACGTTCGATATCTCCGCGCTTGCGGGAGGGCGCCGCGGTTGGGGGTTCGGGCTCATCGATTCGGTCGGCACACCGCGAGGAGAGTACTACTTCCGTAGAAGCATCTGGGACGATGAGCCGTTCGTTCGCCTCGCCGTCAAGCAACCCGTTCCCGTTGCCGGCGAAACGTACGCTTACATGAATTCACAGTTTCACTGGAACTGGAACGAAGGCGAGCGTAAGACTGTATATGTCTTCACCAACTGCGATGTGGCGGAGCTGTTCCTGAACGGGCGTTCGCTCGGAGTATTGGCGAAGGATACGGAGAGTTACCGCGCGATCGAGCTGGACGTCGATTATATTCCCGGAACGCTCACTGCCGTGGGCCTGAACGAAGGGCAGCGAATATGCGAGGACACACTGGTCACTGCAGGAGGCGCGGCGCGGCTGGAACTGAGCTGCGACAGTGAAGGGTTGTCCGCGGACGGACGGGACTTCGCGGAGCTGCGAATTGTTGTTGTCGACAAGGATGGCCACCTTGTGCCTGACGCTGCGCATTTGATTTCCGTCACGGTACAAGGCAGCGGAAGCCTGCTCGGCGTTTACTCGGCGGACGTGACGAGCAGCGAGAGCTACCGTTCTTCGGGCTGCCGCGCCTACCGCGGAATCGCTGCCGCCATCGTGCAAGCGGGACGGGATCCGGGAGCGATTGCCATTGAAGCTTCGGCACCAGGGCTATCTTCAGCGAGTTGGATGTTGCCTTGTGACAAGCATGAATAGGCTTGCTCCAGCCGATAACAACCAGCGATTCCATCGCATACGCGTCCGTCAAGGTAGAGCAATATACATATGCGTGAGATGAAATGGGAGGATAAGGTGAACCTATTGCCGGACTTTAAGATCGCTGCGCAACAAATGTTGTTTTGTTGGAATACGGATAACGACCAGGCCGTACTTGAACGGGATGGCCGCATCGTGTGGCAAGGAAGTCTGCTGCCTTCGTTTGAGCTCTCGGATGAAAACGGACAGACTCTTTATACGGATGCGATTATCTCGAATGTGTCAACGCTTTCGAATTCTCGCTCTGAGATCGCGCTTGAATTCGGTGAATTAGGAAGAGGCTCCCTTCAGGTGAACACCGAAGCATGGGGAATCCGATTTTCCAGTCTGGAAGTCGTATGGCATCAGCCGACCTCTATCATAGCGCTCTATTTTGGAACGAAGGAAATGACGGACATACAACGCCGGTGCGCACCATCGCTTGCCAAGCCCTTTTGGCCGAACTGGAAAGCGGAAGGGTACTGCCTGCCGTGCGCAGGCACGAATCCGACGCGCAGCTTTTGGCGTTTTTTTGATATGGGCGATTCGCTGCTGCCTCTCGGAAGCTTTGGCGATGCGATGGGAACGTCTTATGCGGCTGCTTATCCGAGGCCGCTTTATGCTGCGGCGATGGGTGGCGGTGACGGATGGCTGTCGTTTGGACCTGGAGCAATCCCGGATGCGGCGCTATCGTTGCAGTTAAAATCCGCCACTGCTTGTATGCAGTATTTATACAGGGAGGATTTGTGGGAAGCGCCTGACCTGCTGAATCGAAGATGGAGTGAACCGCTCAGACTTGCCTGGGGGATGAATGGATACGATGCCTATGACCGGCTGTATCAAACCTTTCCGGTAAGTGGTCCTAAATCGCCCCTTCAAGCAAAATCGTTTGTATGTACATGGGGCGATTTCAAGGAAGGTCAGTTTGATCTAAAGGCCATTACGGAACGGGTTTCGCGATCGGCCCCTGCCGATATGATCGTGCTCGACGAATATTGGGAGACCTGCGACAGCAGCGGAATTCCGGACTATAACCGGTTTCCGGAGTTTGACAGGGACATTGCGCATATGCGGGCAGAAGGCTTCGAAATTGCGGTATGGCAGTCAATCGGCTGGATTGACCAGCCTGAGGCGTTTGGCCTGACCGATTGGGATCTGTTATGCGGAATGGACGGGAAGCCGAGGCTCTGGCGATGGTCGGGCGATCCGATATACGGCGAGTCCTATCATTACTGCCTGGATCCCAGCTCGGAGCGGACCAGATCGTTTCTAACCGAACGTACCAGGACCGTCATCAACCGGCTGAAGCCTGCAGCTCTGAAGCTGGATTTCGGCTATGGCTTGCCCGGGCCGGACGTAAGCGTGCCGCGTTGTCCGGAATTGCGGGGAGAACGGCTTTGCTCGGAGCTGCTCAAGATCATTACGGACGCGGCAAAGGAGGCAAAGCCGGATATCGCGATAATCTATTACGGGCTGCATCCGCTGCTGCATTATCACTTCGACGTGATCAATATCGATGATCTAGGCGACGCTGGAGATAGTGCGGAATATGAGGCTCTTGGGCACAATCAGCGCTGCATGTGGTCGGCACTTGCGGCGCGCCATGGCATGTTGATCAATACATCGACAGGCTATTACTGGGAGACGTTGGAGCAGATTTTACTCAACACCGCCGTTGTCGGCACCAATGGCTTAACGCTCGGAGCTATCGATCGTACCGGTAAGGCGATGACCGATTCACAGCGGCTCCGCTGGCTTGCGCTGGACAGGTGGCGCAGGCCCAGCAGCGGCTGGTCTCCGTTATGGCTTGACGCCGATTTCGGAGATGTGAGCCGCGAGCCGGTCATCCGGTCATGGGGACGGGTGGAAACCCATCAGGGCGGTGACAGGATAACGGCTCTCGCATTACGGCATACGTCAGGCGATGAGACGGCTTTTCCACAAGTGTCAGGTATTCGTTTCACGGGGGAGTGGGCGCTTATCGCTCAAGACAATGAGGACATCTGGCAATGCTCCAAGCTCGCCTGTATCCCGTTTTCTCCCGGTGCTCTTACCATTGAGGGAGCCTTCGAAGCTGTTATTGAATTCCGTCATCAAGAAGAGCGTGAAACGAGTATGGCTTCGACTTCCGATCATAACGGAAACGTGACCGTAAGCATAAGCGGTAATGAACTTAATGAGATCGTCGGATTTATGTTCGTACGACAATAAAAAACGGCAGGGGCTGTCCAGGCGGGCAGCCCTTTCGTCATGTCTATCAACAAAATCCTATCATTGATTTTTTGGAACTTCGCACACTTGGATGGGTCGTAATCTTTTTGAAAGCGCTTTATAATAGGGTGGTACGATCTGTATACAATCACAAATACTGGACTTTTGAGAGGGGTGACAGGGGATGGAGGAGAATCGCGAATGGCATGCCAAATGGATATGGCTGGATAAGAACGCGGCGTCCGGCACGAGGCAAGAGCGAACATATTTGCGCAGAACGTTCCGCATCTCGGATTCGGGCAAATCCTGGCTTACAGTAGATGTGACGGCGACAGCCGATATCGGCTGTCTATGAACGGGTTCTGGGTATCGGGCGGCCCTGCCAAAAGTAACGGATGGAGCCATACGGGCCGGCGTACCTACGCTGATCGTGCTGCCGAACGGCGAGATCCGCGATTCGGACAAAGCTTAATTGATCGAAGTTTCTCGCAGAGGAAGCTTTTATGCTTGTTCCACAGATAAGATGCCGAATTTTATACGCAAGGGGCGGCTCGAAATGAAGATTTTTCGAAAACAACAGTGGAGAATGACGATATTTCCGAAGCTGATCATAGCCTTTCTGCTTGTGGTCGCTCCGATCTACGGAATCGGTCTTTGGATGAATCAGCTAGGCGAGAAGAGCGTCCGCGAGGAGCTGTCGAAATCGCTCCAGTCGCGGGTCGATTTCTACCTGAGCTCGCTTGAGGCAGGAAATGAGCAGATGAGTGGGCTGCTGCAGCAATATGCTATAGACAAAGACATCCAACACGCCGCATTTATCAGCAATACGATGTCGATCGGAGCATGGACGGAGACGGTGCAGCGCATCCAGGACAAGCTCCAGCAGATCAAGTACTCGAGCCTCTACATCAAAAACGTAAGTGCTCACATTCTGACACTGAAGCGCACGATATCGAGCAACGAAACGATCAGCGACACGATCAATCCCGATTATGAGGCTGTTGCCTCCGTAGCTAAACTCCGGGGCGTAGGCAATTATTACTGGAAAGACCGGCTGTTCATGGCGGTAGCCTATCCCGGTTCCGATCTGCCGAACATGGAGGAAACGTTCGCGCTTTCGATCGAGATCAACCAGGAGGCGATGAAGCAGTCGCTGCAGAACTTCTCCGACTACCAGAACGCGGGAGCGATGCTGGTCAATCCGGAGAACGGCTGGAGCCTCGGCAACCAAACAGACGAAGGAATTACGAAAGAGCTTTTGAACTACTTGAAAAACCGTCCAGAGGACAGCGCAGATGAAGGCTATAAGCAAATTTCAGCGGGATATTTCGTCGCCTATAAGCGTTCGCCTACGTTTGGTTACTACTTGATCGCCTACGTGCCATCGGTCGAAATGCTCGGTCCGATCTACAAATACCGGATACTGCTGTGGCTGCTGTCGTTTGTCTCGCTCGTTTTTATCGTCGCCTACTCTTACTGGCTCTATCAGCTCATCCGGAAGCCGCTGCATCGAATGATTACCGGATTCCGGAAGGTAGAGGCGGGAATGATGGAGCCGATTCCGCTCCCCAAGTCTCGCGATGAGTTCCAATACCTGTTCCAACGATTCAATATGATGACGAACAATTTGAAGGTGCTCATCCAGGAAGTTTACGAACAGAAGCTGCGCGCCCAGACGTCGGAGCTGAAGCAGCTGCAGTCGCAGATCAATCCGCACTTTCTGTATAATACCTACTTTATCCTATACCGCTTGGCGAAGATGCACGATAATGACAGCGTAATTCGGTTCAGTCAGCATCTTGGGGAGTATTTCCAATACATAACCCGCAACGGCTCCGATGATGTGCCGCTCGAAGCGGAGATTAAGCACTCCCGTTCGTATGTAGAAATTCAGAGCATCCGCTTCGCCAAGAGCCGCATTACCGTTGATTTCAGCGAACTGCCCGAAGGTTGCGGGGATATGCGGGTACCGAGGCTCATCCTGCAGCCGTTCATCGAGAACGCGTACCAGTACGGGCTCGAGACTAAGCGCAGGGATGGCAGAATCGCCGTGAAGATGACTGAGCGGGATGGACAATTGCTCATTTCGGTCGAGGATAACGGCGAGCAGCTGACGAACGCCGACCTTCAGCAGCTCGAAGCGAATTTAGAGAAACAGCGCGCGGGTATGGAATATACCGGCATGCTGAACGTTCACCGCCGGCTGCAGATCCGGTTCGGCGCCGAGTATGGCGTGTCCGTCGCCCGCAGCGAAATGGGCGGCATGAAAGCGACATTGAGGCTGCCGATGCCTCAGTTCTCGGGCAAACCTGTGGAACCTTCAGATACTTTAGACGCGAAAGGAGATTAAAAAGCCATGTACCGGTTGTTGATCGTAGATGATGAACCGATTATCGTCGAAGGCTTAAGCGAGCTATTCTCGCAGTCCGACTATCCATTGGAGGTCTATCAAGCGTTTGACGGACTGGAAGCGCTGGCGGTCGCGCGGAAGCTGCGCATCGACATTCTGCTGACGGATATCGAAATGCCGGAGATGAACGGCATCGAGCTGCAGAAGGAGGTGCTGCGCCTTTGGCCGCGCTGCAAGTCGATTTTCCTGACCGGCTATAACGAGTTTGGCTATATCCAGTCGTCTATTCGCGGAGGAGCGATCGATTACGTGCTGAAGACGGAAGGAGACGATTCGATCGTCGCCTCTGTCAAGAAGGCGATTCGCGTCATTGCCGAGGAAGTGACCTACGAAGGCCTGATTGAAAGCGCTCGCTCCTCCCTAAAGCTGGCGCTGCCGGCGCTGCGCAAGGAGTATTTGACCGGGCTGCTGGAAGGGGAAGCTTCGTCGTCCGCCGCGCGGAGAGAGCGGTTCGCGCAGTTTGAAGTGCCGCTCGATCCGGACTTGCCGGTCGTCATGGCCGTCGCCCGGATCGACCGCTGGCGGGAGGATAGGACGGTAGGCGATAAGGTGTTGTTCGCTTATTCGATCAACAACATCTTCGAAGAATTCGTAGCGCTGGAATTCCACCTGACGTCCTTCAGAGGCAATCACGAGCGGCTGATCTGGCTGCTGCAGCCAAAGGCGGAGTCGGGGTACCGCCAGGCGATCGTCGGCAATTCGGCGCTGCGCACGTCCGCGGAAGTCGATCCCGAAGCCGGCCTGCACGCTTACTTGCTTGGGATGCTCGAATCGGTGCAAGACGCTTGCAGCCGCTATTTGAAGCTCGCGTGTTCGTTCGTCGTCTCGAGCGAGCCGTTCGAGTGGGACATGCTCTCGTCCAAATACGAACGGCTGTCGCAGCTGTTCGGCCGCGGACTTGGACTCGGCAGCCAGATGCTGCTGTCGGACGACCGGGCGAAGGAAAGCGGGGACGAGAAGGCGCGAAGCAAGGTCAAGCGCATCCGGATGCTCGACCAATACTTGGTGCAGAAGGAACGGGCGAAATTCGAGCAGCTGTTCGACGAGATTACGGAAGCCGTCGGGGAGCCGGCGACGCTTGCGGCGGGCTTGCCGCTCGAGGTGTTCTATGAGCTGTCCGCGATCTTCATCCCGCATCTGAATCGGTTCGAAGCGCTCGGTGACGTCCGAGGCCACGCCATCCCGGGCAAGCTGTTCTCTATCCGCGAGCATCGTTCGTGGAGGGAGGCTTCCGGCTTTTTCCGCGAGCTGGCGGAATTGCTGTTCGAACGCATGGAAGGCGGCAATGAGCAGGAGACGAGTGAAGTCGTCGAGCAGCTTCATCAATATGTGGAGGAGCAAATCGAAGGGGATCTGTCGCTGAACCGCCTGGCTGAGCACGTCTATTTGACGCCTTTTTACCTCTCCAGATTGTATAAGCAGAAGACGGGCCATACCATCAGCGACTATATCACGAGGAGGAGAATCGAAATAGCGAAGCGGATGCTTGGCGAGAGCAACCTTAAAATTCATGAGATCGGCATGCGGATTGGGTACGATTCTGCATCCTATTTCACCCGGTTTTTCAAAAAAACGACATCGTTGACGCCTCAGGAATACCGCGATTCGCTCAAGTAGATATGAAAGGATAAGGAATGTAAACGGTTTATTATATTCGCTGTGTCGGATCTGCCTCATACTGAAAGCGTACCACATTTAACCCAGGAAACAGGGGGGCATACAGATGGTGTTGAAGAAAGCGAAAGTGAAAGCGAAAGTGAAGGGCTCGGCAATGCTCTCATTGCTGCTTCTTATGACAACTGTAACAGCTTGCACTAACAGCGATAACAGCAACGCAGTCTCCAACGCCGGCAACTCGCCAAGCGCATCGACGAGCACGGGAGAAAGCCCGGCGGCAACGCCTGGAAATTCCGTTCCGAGCGGCCCGGAGGGCAAGTACGATCCTCCGATCGAAGTAACGACGGTACGCTCCCTCAATCAGGCAGCTGAACTTGCGCCTGGTGAAACGTACGACGAGAACATTTGGACCAAAACGTTCGAAAGCGATCTCGGCATTAAGGTGAAGAATACCTGGAAAGTAAATGCTGAGCAATATCAGAACAAGATCGCAGTAACGATGGCTTCAGGCGATATGCCTGACTTCATGAATGTCGACGCTCAGCAGTTCCAGATCCTCGTACAAGCCGGCACGATCGCGGATCTGACCGATGTGTACGCGAAGTACGCTTCCGGTCTGACGAAGAGTTCGTTCGAAGGAAGCAATAGCCTGCGTCTCAAAGCGGCGACGGTGGACGGCAAAATCATGGGGATTCCGGCAGACGGCGGAGAAGCCGCCGATACCCAGCTCATCTATATTCGCAAAGACTGGCTTAACAATCTGGGGCTTCAGCCGCCGAAGACGATGGACGATGTCATCAATATCGCCATGGCATTCACGAAGAACGACCCGGACAAGAACGGCAAGAACGATACGTACGGATTAAGCCTCGACAACAACTTGTTCAACGGCTGGTCCGGTCTTGACGGCTTCTTCAACGGTTACCACGCATATCCGTTTAATCCGACCAAGGGTACGGGCACGAGTCTGAACTTCATCAAAGGCGCGGACGGCAAGGTGCAGTGGGCCGACGTTCAACCGGAAGTGAAGACCGCTCTCGGCAAGCTGGCCGACTTGTTCAAGCAAGGCGCAATCTATCCGGAATTCAGCGTCATCGACGGCAATAAGTCAGCAGAACTCGTTACGTCTGGAAAAGTCGGAATAACGTTTGGCGCATTCTGGGTGCCGACATGGCCGATCAACAATATGTACAAGGACGTTCCAGGCGCGGATTGGGGCATCTATCCGCTCGTGTCGTCCGACGATCAGCCGGCGCTCTCGCAAAGCATGGGCGGATTGCCTTCGCACTACTTTGTCGTTAGCAAGAAGTCTAAACATCCGGAAGCTCCGTTCTTGTTGCTCAATACGTATATTGAGAAAATTTACGGACATTTCGATAAGAATTACCATACGGTTACCGTGGATGGCAAAGACTACGGCGAATTCGGACTTGCGCCGATCAACGGGGGCTTGCCGGGCAACAATCCGAGGGCGGCTGCCGCGGTTCAAGCAGCGAAGAAATCCGGCGATACATCGGCGCTGAATGACGAACAGAAGAATTACTACGATCAAGTAGCTAAATTCGAGGCGGGCGACGTAACAATGTGGGCCGCGAACAAATTGTGGGCGGAAGGCGGCGTATTCAGCCTCCTCGGCCAATACGTAGACAACAAGCAAGTGTTCACATCGGCGTATGTGGGCAACCCGACTCCGACGATGATCGCGAAAGGTCCTTCGCTTCGCGACGAAGAAGTCAAGATGTTGACTTCAATTATCATGGGTTCCAAGCCGCTTGATTACTTCGATGAGTGGGCAGCGAATTGGCTTGCTTCCGGCGGTCAAAGTATTCTCGACGAAGTCAACGCCAGTGGCATGGTTCAATAATACGCAACAAGGGGATAGGGGCTAGCCGCTAGCCGCTATCCCCTCTTTGTAACCAGGCAGGAGGGAAATCTATTGAGCCGCAGAAACTGGAGATTGGAATTGCCGCTGCACCTTATGCTGGTGCCGGGTATTATTATCGTGCTGTTATTCAGCTACGGCCCGATGGTCGGCATCGTCATCGCCTTTGAGAACTTTATCCCAGTTAAAGGGATTTTTCACTCCGAGTGGGTCGGATTGGATCATTTCCGATATATCTATAACTTGTCCGAGACAAGAGGAGTGCTACGGAATACGGTATTTATTGCTTTCATGAAAATTATCGGTGGACTCTTCGCGCCGCTTGTCACCGCGCTTCTACTGAATGAGATCAGGAAGAAGTACTATAAGCGCAGCGTCCAAACGATTATCTATATGCCGCACTTTATGTCCTGGGTCATTATGGCCGGCATCTTGATTGACGTGCTCTCTCCAACTTCCGGGATCGTCAATCAATTCATCGGGTGGCTCGGATTCGATAAAGTGTTCTTCCTTGGCGATGATAAGTGGTTTCCTTACGTGCTGGCTTTGACCGACGTGTTGAAGGAATTTGGTTTCGGAACGGTTGTCTATTTGGCTGCAATCACTGCCGTAAATCCGTCTTTGTACGAAGCAGCCGTCCTGGACGGCGCGAACCGCTGGAAACAAACGCTTCACGTGACGATTCCCGCGATCATTCCGATTACGATATTGCTTACGACGCTCGCGCTCGGGAACGTGCTGAATGCCGGCTTCGACCAAGTCTTCAATCTCTATAACCCATCTGTCTATTCGACCGGCGACATTCTCGATACTTACGTCTACCGGATCGGCCTGGCCAGCGCTCAATATGGAGTGGCGACCGCCGTCGGACTATTTAAGTCAGTGATCTCGCTCGTCCTCATTGCGTTGTCCTATTTCCTGGCTTATCGTTTCGCAAATTATCGCATTTTCTGACCAGCTGCAAGGAGGATTGTCATGGTTCAACCCTACTCATGGAGTCGCAAGCTGTTCGTTGTTTTCAACTATACCTTCCTTGCCGTTTTGTCTCTTATCAGCATTCTGCCTTTATTGAACCTTTTCTCTGTCTCCTTAAGCTCGGCCGCCGCAATTGAAGCGGGCAAAGTTACGCTATGGCCGGTCGACTTCTCTTGGAAGGCTTACAAGTTCGTTGCGGAGAAGCATGAGTTCCTTGTCTCGACGGGCGTCTCCGTACAGCGCGTGTTGTTAGGCGTCAGCATTAACATGCTGCTAACGGTGCTTACGGCCTATCCGCTGTCCAAGGAAGCAGCGAGTCTGAAGTTCCGAACGGGATATGCCTGGTTCTTCGTCTTCACGATGCTGTTCTCAGGCGGATTGATTCCGTCCTATATGATCGTGCGTAATTTGCACCTGCTCGACAGTATCTGGGCGCTTGTGCTGCCGGGTGCGCTGCCTATCTTTAACGTCATTCTGATGCTCAACTTCTTCAGAGGGTTGCCGAAGGAGTTGTCGGAGTCGGCGTTCATCGACGGCGCCGGACATTGGCAGACGCTCTGGCGGATCATCATTCCGCTCTCAATGCCTTCGATTGCTACGGTAACGCTGTTTGCGATCGTTTCGCACTGGAACGAATGGTTCAATGGACTGATCTATATGGACGATCCGATCCACTATCCGCTTGCCAGCTACTTGCAGACGATTATCGTCCGTATGGATATGTCTACCATATCCGATCCTTCCATGCTGCTATTGTTGTCGCAGTTAAATGATCGATCGGTGCGCGCGGCTCAAATTTTCCTCGGCATGGTGCCGGTGCTGTGCGTATATCCGTTCCTGCAGCGGTACTTCATGAGCGGCATGACGCTCGGAAGCGTCAAGGAATAGCCGATAAGCCGTCCTGTTCATCAGAACAGGACGGTTTTCTAACAGAGATGGGGAGGCGAAAGAAGGGTGTTATATGAACGTTACGGCTCAGCACGGCTTGAGGAGCTTGGCTTCGGCCAGGCCCCCTACGCGCCGTTTCCGAAAGAGGAAGACCGTGAAGCCTGGGGGTCAATCTCGCGCGAGAAGAGAGAGAATTGGCTTCGACTTGCGGACGGCTATGCAAATTACGGTTGGCCGGTTCTTAAAGTGTCGGACTATCGTGCCTATTGGACAAGCGGCGACCTGTCGCGCCTCAGTCTCGCCTATTTCGAACGGAGAAGTGTGCTTGGCATTCTCGTGATCGCCGAATGCATGGAAGGTGAAGGCAAGTACCTTGATCAAATCATGAACGGGATCTTCGCCATCTGCGAGGAGACGACCTGGGTGTTCCCGGGCCATCGGAGCCACTGGAAGGAATTCGATAAGCAAGAGAGCCTTCCTAGTCGTACAGAATACGGAGTCGAGCTGTCCTCTGTGGAAACGGCTCGGCTGCTGCTATGGACCCGCTATTTGCTAGGAAGCAAATTTGACGCAATCAGCTCGCGAATCAACGAGCGCATCGTTTCGGAGACGAAGGATCGGATGCTGAAGCCTTACCTCGAGCACGACGATTACTGGTGGCAAGGCTTCACCCCGGGCGAGCGGGTCAACAACTGGAATCCATGGTGTAATGGCCCGGTGCTTGCGGGGTTTCTGCTTATCGAGGAGGACCCGGACGTCAGAAGAGCGGGAATTGCCAAGGTGCTCAAAAGCCTCGACGCATTCATCGCCTCTTATCCGGCCGACGGCTGCTGCGACGAAGGACCGTCTTATTGGAGCGCGGCGGCGGGAGGTTTGTATGAATGTCTGGAGATGCTGTGGCTGGCGTCACAAGGACGTTTCGACATTTTCGGGGAGCAGATCGTTAAGGATATTGGCGCTTATATGCCCAAAGTTCACATTCATGGAGAATATTATGTCGCCTTCGCTGATTGCGATGTAAAAGCGAGTCCGGGAGGCGGGGGCGTGTATCGCTACGGCCTCAGCGCGGGAGATGATTCGCTCGTTCGTCTTGGCGCCAGCCTGCCGCCAAGCGGCGATCCAAGCACGCGAATTTGGTTTAACTTGTATGGCTATACGCGGGATTTGTTCGTCGAGAAAGAGCGGCTCGCGCAGAGAGCCAATGCTCCCTATCTTCGCGATGCCTGGTTCAACGTTACCGAAGTGATGACCGCAAGGCAGCGGGAAGGCACCGAGCAAGGCTTGTACGTCGCGGCCAAAGGCGGCAATAACGGGGAAGCCCACAATCATAACGACGTCGGCAGCTTCCTCGTCTTCGCCGACGGTTATCCGCTGCTCATCGATCTTGGCACGGAGGAATATAAGGCGCAGACGTTCAGCGCGCTGCGCTACGAACTGTGGTACTTGCAATCGCAGTACCATAACCTGCCGACGGTGCGAGGGGTGCTGCAGCAGAGCGGCGAGCGGTACAAGGCGCGAAATGCGGAATATTCGCTGCAAGGCAGCTGCTCCGAGCTGCGAATGGACATCGCCGAAGCGTATCCGGAAGAGGCCGGCATCGCAACCTGGGAGCGCACGGTTCGGCTGGATCGGGACGGCGTCGCGGCAGTGACGGTCAGAGACGTATTCGTCATGAAGGACGGCGCTCCGGCGGAGATTTTCCATTCGTTAATCACGCCATGCGAACCTGCGGCTCACGGCGAAGACAGCGGCGAGATCCGGCTGACTTATGCGCCAGGCAAGCAGGCGGTCGTCCGCTACGACGCCGAGTTTCTTCGCGCGCGATTCGAGAAGATCGATAACATGGAAAGCCGCCTGCGAAGAAACTGGGGCGACCGTATGTACCGCATCGTATTGGAGGAACGGCAGCCGATCGCTGGCGGCGAGAGAATGATCGCCGTTACGCTTGATCGGGGCTGATCCGATCGCGCTTAACAGGAGGAAAACTTGATGTCGAACTTATCCGACCGATCGCAAGGCGATGGTGCATCGCACGCGTCAGTTAGTCTTATGCTCGCCCCGGAATACGCCCCTTTTATTGGTTCGATTGAATATGGTGAGCTCGGGGGAGAGCTTCCCCGGACGTCCATCGTCTATATAGAGCCGGGGCGGGCGAAGATCCGCCTGAGCTTCCGTCTGACCGAGGATATCCGGCAGGACGATTGGCGCGTGACGATCCGCCCGGCGTTCGCGCCGACGTTTCATTGGTCGCCGCATCTGACGCCGACGGGTGATCACGTAGTTGATCAGCATTCGTTCCGATCACCGGCGTTGATCGCGGGCGACCGCGAACGGCTGCTGACGATCGTCCCTGACCTGGACGCGATGCTGGTGATGCCGGAGACTTTGGCGTCCGGCGCCGCCGAGTCGCCGCGCTGGTACATGGATCTGGATGCTCCCCGCAATGAGCTGACGCTTGGTCTGTCCGCCACCGCCGTGCGGGAGCACGTGCTGTACGTTCGGCGGCCGGGCGCCGTATTCCCGGCGGGCGAGCTCGAATTCGGCTTCTATGTGAATGTGTCGACCGAAGCCGATGATCTCGCGAACCCGTGGCGACAAGCGCTGGCGTTCCTATGGGAAGGCTGGGGCGGCAAATTGTATCGCTCCGGCGAACCGCTGCGAGGCTCTCTCGAGCCGTACGCCAAATACGCGTATGAGTGGGCATTCCGCGGCTGGCAAGACGCCATTTGGCAAAGCATCGACCTCGGCGATCGCAAAGTAGGAGCGCCGGCCTTCATCGTTAACGTAACGCAAAGTCCGAACTATCCGGGGGAGGCGAGCGAACGGGAGCTCCGCTCCGTCTGGAACCAGGCATGGTTCAGCTCGCTGCGCTCGGCGCAAGGGCTATTCCGCTTCGGCCAGCGTACTGGCAACAAGGACTACGTCGAGCGCGCGCGGCAAACGAAGGAGCTGGCGCTTGCTGCTCCGCAGAACGGCGGCTTCTTCCCATCGGTCCTCGCCGCGGAGATGGAGTTTGTGGAAGAGAACGGCAGGAAGATCAATCGATCCAAAGGCTGGCACACTCATTACTGGGGCAATTCGAATCGCAATCCGTTTACCGGCGTCGTTAAGGACGCGCCTCTGCACGTGCTCGATATGAGCTGGACCGCCCTGCAGATGCTTCGCTGGCATGAAGAGCTGGAGCCTGACCGGCGATTGCTCGAATACGCTGTCCGGTACGGCGACGCGCTGCTGCGACTGCAGGACGAGCGCGGCTTCTTCCCTGGCTGGATCGACGAGAAGACGCACGAGCCTTACGGTGTGCTCGATGACAGCCCGGAGACGTCGATGTCCGTTACATTCCTACTGAATTTATACCGAATGACAGCCAATGAATCGTATCGCGCTGCTGCGCTGCAGGCGATGGACGCGGTCGCTGTGCACGTGGTGCCCGTTGGGCGCTGGGAGGATTTCGAAACCTATTATTCCTGCTGCCCGTTCGGACGTGACGAATTGATCGGCCGGAAGGTTGCGCGCAACAACATGTATAAGCAGTGCAACTTCTCGATGTTCTGGACGGCGGAGGCGCTGCTGGGCAGCTACGGAACGAGCGGCGATCCCGCGTATTTGCAACTCGGCCGTCGCTGCCTTGACGAGCTGCTGATGACGCAGGCTTCGTGGCAGCCGCCCTATATTTTCGTTCCGGCGGTCGGCGGCTTCGGCGTCATGAATGCAGACGGAGAGTGGAATGACGCTCGCCAAAGCCTGTTCTCCGAGACGATCATCCGCTACGGTCTGGAGCTGGGAGCCGAGGAGTATGTCGAGCGGGGAATCGCGGCACTCCGCGTCTCGTTCGCGCTGATGTACTGTCCGGAGAATCCGGCAGCGAAGGCACGCTGGGAGCACGCATGGCCTTTTTTCGGAGAAGCGGACTACGGATTCATGATGGAAAATTACGGTCACGGAGGCCGGACGAGCGCCTCCGACGATTACATGGGCGAATTCACGATTTATGATTGGGGGAACGGCGCCGCGGCGGAAAGCTTTATGAGGCTTGTCGCCCATTACGGAGAGGCGTTCCTGGACCGAGTCGGAGTCGAGCGCGGCTAGCGCCGGGCA
Source organism: Paenibacillus sp. J22R56 (assembly GCF_056269375.1). Taxonomy (NCBI): domain Bacteria; kingdom Bacillati; phylum Bacillota; class Bacilli; order Caryophanales; family Paenibacillaceae; genus Paenibacillus; species Paenibacillus sp. J22R56. The sequence continues at coordinate 353,117 of NZ_JBWDNV010000001.1, read as the reverse complement.
CCTTGCTGACGGACACAATAACGAGGTAAAGGGAGAGCGATATAGGATGAGCCTACTTAACGATATCTACAAGATCAAGGACGGCATTCGCACCAAACGGGTATCGAGCTACGACCGCACAGGGGGCAACCAGGATTACGTAACGATTCCGGCGGGCGAGACGGCCGTGCTGGCGGACATTCCCGGCGCGGGCATCATCAAGCATATTTGGATTACGGTCAACACGCTTGATAAGATGATCCGCCGCAATGCCGTATTGCGCATGTATTGGGACGGAGAAACGGAGCCGAGCGTGGAGGCGCCTCTCGGCGACTTCTTCGGCCAAGGCTGGGGCGAAGAGTACAATTTCATCTCTCTGCCGCTGGCGGCCGCACCTGCCAAGGGAAAAGCGCTGAACTGCTATTTCCCGATGCCTTTTGGCAGCGGCGCGCGGATTACCCTGCAGAACGAATCCGACGAACCGATCCGGTCGTTCTATTACTACATTGACTATGAGGAGCACCGCGAGATGCCGGCTTCGATGGGCCGTTTCCACACTTGGTGGAACCGCGAGCTGACTGAGGTGCATCCGGAAGCCGGGGAGACGGAATGGAGCATCGTCGCGCCGGAAGGCAAAAATCCGAGCGACGCGAGCAATTATTTGTTCGCCGATATCGAAGGCAAAGGCCATTTCGTCGGGGTCAACTATTTCGTGGAAAATCCAGGCCCGATGTGGTACGGCGAAGGCGATGACATGTGGCTCGTCGACGGCGAAGACTGGCCGGGCTCGCTGCACGGTACGGGGACGGAAGATTTCTTCAACAGCTCCTGGTGCCCGAACGAAGTTTATTTGCATCCGTATTTCGGCTATGCCCGCGTGCCAGATAAGCTGGGCTGGATGGGCAGGACGCACTGTTACCGGTTCATGCTGGAGGAACCGGTCTACTTCGAAAAGTCGCTGCGCGCGAGCATCGAGCACGGACACGACAACAACCTGACGCTCGATTTGAGCACAGTTTCGTACTGGTACCAGGTGGAGCCGCATAAACCTTTCCCGGCGTTCCCGGCAAAGGATAAGCGCCAGAATATGCCGGAAATTACGATTCCGGACGTCCATCTCTGGCGTCACGAATGGCGGCAAGCGCTAGGGGCCGGCACGCGTCTGTGGGGCAATGAACGAAAGGAGAAGACGTCGGATGATACAAAATAGGATGGGAACGGAAATCGGTGCGCTTGGAGAGAATGCGCTTTACGCGATGCCAGAAGGGGTGGAGACGCGCTGGGCGTGCCCTGAGAACCGGACGGGTGCCAAAGGTTCCGCAGCCCGCGCCGGAAGCGGTCGCAAAGGCTCGCCGTTCCTGCCGATCGCTCCCGGAGAGACAGTCGTACTGGCCGAGGAGCAAGGGGTCAGCGGTATCGTCCGGCGCATCTGGATCACGCTAAACGACAGAAGCCCGCGCATGCTGCGTTCGCTCCGACTCGACATGTATTGGGACGGTTCAGTGAAGTCTGCGGTTAGCGCCCCTCTCGGCGATTTTTTCGGCACCGGTCTTGGTCTCGTCACACCGTTCCAATCGGCTTTGTTCAGCAGTCCGGAAGGCAGGAGTTTTAACTGTGCCGTTCCGATGCCGTTCCGTACCGGGATGAAAATCGCGGTGACCAATGATGGCGACGAGACGCTGAGGATGTTTTTCTACGATGTCGATTATACGGTGGGAGACCGCCATGCGGCGGACGTTATGTACTTCCACGCGCACTTTCGGAGGGAATATCCGACGAAGCAGCGGCGGGATTATGAGATTCTGCCGAAGCTGCAGGGCCGCGGCCGCTTCCTCGGCACGAACATCGGCGTTAAGCCCGATACATCCCGGTATGGCCTATCCTGGTGGGGCGAAGGCGAATGCAAAATCTACCTGGATGGAGACGATGACTACCCGAGCCTTTGCAGCACAGGAACGGAAGATTACATCGGCACCGGCTGGGAGCAGGGGACGTTCAACAACCTGTATCAAGGCTGCCATGTAGCTGACAGGATGAGCATGGCATTCTGCTTTTACCGCTATCACGTGCCCGACCCGGTCTACTTCCAGCGCGATATTAAGGTAACGATGCAGCAGATCGGCTATTGGGATCCGCAGACGCGCGACAAGTTCAAGGAGTCTGGCGTACGAGCGATGGCGGCTCGCGAAGGCGAGCGGATCATCGACTTTGCTGCAGACGCGCCGGAGAGCATTCCGGATTACGGCAATTTCGAGCGGGAGGACGATTGGTCGAGCTGCGCGTATTTCTACCTGGACAGCCCGGCTTCCAATCTGCCCGAGCTCGCGGACGTGAAGTCGAGAATCGCCGGATTGGATGCGCGGTGACAACGGACGAACAACGGACAAGTGAAAATAGTTATTTCATTATGCGGCGATCGAGTTTCGGTATTCAACCGAAGAGCGGTCGCCGCATTTTTTTTTTGATCGTTCGTGCTTGTCAGTGTGATTTCCGGCTATATTTCCGTAAAGCTATAAAAAGTAAACGAAAGGCAATGAAATGCCATATATACCACCAATAGAATGTGTTACTTTATACGCACCGGGCCAGTCATCATTTTCACAGGAAGGAAGGGTGTTTTCAAGTTCGCTGCGTATGTTCCCGCTTATCCCGGAATCGTTAGCCCGGTCTGTTTCCGCGGGGTCACCAAAAAAGGCGTTTTGTAGGGCACACCTGGATTCACTATTTTTATAAGGAGGGAAAATGATGAAACGAAGGCTATTGGCAGTTATGATTACGATAATTATGATGTTGTCGACAAGCATCCCGGTCCAGGCTTTTGCGGGCACTGCGGCGGGGATCGACGTGTCCATGAATGCGGATAAAACATCCGTAGAACCGGGCGAGACGGTAACTTATACGGTTACCGCATCCAATAATGGCAGCAAGGGTACATACAACAATATCAGCATAGTTGCGGGAGAGAACACCTGGGCTATCAAACAGATCAAAAAAGGCAATTCGCAAACCTTTACCTTTAAAACCGCCTATAACGAGCCGGGAGAATACACGCTTATAAGCAAAGCGCAGGACAAAAAAGGCGACCTGATCTCCCAGTCCGGCAAGCTGACCGTTAATGTGACGAGCGCTGTCGAAGGCGATACCGACGGATGGGTCACCATAGGCGACAAAGAGGTTGTCGACGTGGATAGATCCTGGCTGGGCACGAAAGGCGAGGATACGACCCCCGGCAATCCGTATCTGCTGTTCAGCGGATATGAGACCTATAAGGACTTCACGACGTTCGATCAGATCAGCGCAGCGAGTCCGTCCGGCTACTGGCCTATCCTAAGCCAAGAGGACAAGTTAATCCCGAACGGCAATACCGACAAGTTATGGAGATCGGGGGCCGGAGGGGCATGGGACACGAACAGAGTCCTCGAGATTGATCTTAAACAGCGGCATGAGCTTGAGGAAATATGGTTCTTTGACGGCGGAGCATACCGCCCCTCGGCATATTGGAACTTTACGGATCCGGATAACCCTGTTCCCGACGTTCCGAACGATCCTGAAGGCGTAGGCAGCAAATGGGAGGTCATTGGCGGGTCTATTAATGTGTACGGCTATCTGGAAGACGAGGAGAAGTATGAGCTGCTGTTCTCCTATGATATGAACAACGATGATAGCTGGGTGCAGGTAGACCTTAGGAATCTCAGCGATTTAGCCAACCATACCAGCCTCACCTACGATGAGATCAAAAGAGTCTCGAAAATCAAAATCGAAAAGGTGAGCGAGGATAAATACAACTGGTGGGAAGGCGCTGACGTATACAGAAACTTCGATACCGACGTAAACCTTTCTAGCTTTATCATGGTCGGCAAGCCCATCACCCGCAGCAAGGTGGCGGCGGTGCAGAGGTCTTGGCTGGGTAACGACGGCAAGGCTGAGGGCGACGGATCGCCTTACCTGCTGTTTGACGGATACGAGCACTATAAGGACTTCAAGACGTTTGAGCAGATCAGCGCCGCAGCGCCGAACGGTTATTCACCCAAACTCAGCGCTGAAGTGAAAGCGCTTCCGACTAATGACAGCGTATGGAGAACGGGCGAGGGCGGCAGCAGCACGCTAGAGATCGCACTCAATCAGAAGCATACGCTTCAGGAGATCTGGTTCTTTGACGGCGCGGAGTATGGTGCCACATCAGACGCCATAGCGAACCAGACCAGTGAGTGGCAGGTCGCGGGCGGTTCTGTCAAGGTGTCCGCTTATGTGGATGGCCATTATGAGGAGCTGTTCACCTACGCCATGAACAACGACGACAGCTGGGTGCGAATGGACCTCACCAGCCCCGCCAGCTTCGGAGGCGGCTACAACTACGATCAGATTAAGAACGCCACGAAAATTAAAATCGAAAAGCTGAGCGGCGGTACGTACAAATATGTTAATTTCGCGGACGATATCATTACAGTTGACCGCGACGTCAACTTATCCGAGTTTGTTATTCTCGGCCTTCCGCTGGAACCGCTGATCGCGGATACCGGCAAAAGGGACATCGTACCTCTTGACTGGGACAAAGAACCTCAGACTGTGCCCGAATCGGACACGGACTTCGGTACGTTTGTCGGCACCAACAGCTTCTTTAATGATCCTGACCTTAATGGCAGCGTCGTCCCAGTCAGCGGAACGACGAGAGAATACCACACTTGGTCCTGGACGGAATATATGGCCGGGAACGACTTGGACGCCGGCGATAACGATCCGCGTATGATCGACGATCCGGATAGGCCACTGGTAGCGTTCGTCAACACCTGGGGCGCATTTGACGCTTACTACAGGAACATGAAAGCCGCCGGTGCGGAGGTATATCTGGATGTGCAGAATCTGCATGTCGGAGACGCCGAAAGAACGGATCCCGCGTACAGCATTCCCAATTACCAGGGTGATGGGGACAGAGAAAACCCCGATTCCTATCTGGGCCACGCCATGAGCCTATGGCAGCACGTAGCTAGATATGGAAGCGCCAAGAGCACGGAGGAGGGCGGCACCATCGATCCCGATCTGGTGCACGTTGCCCCAGGCACCTCCAAGGAAATCGGGTTGAACCTGATCGAGACTTATGAGAACGGCAACGAATTGAACCTCAAGGGAGTGAACGGCTATGAGTTCGCGGCCATGACCAGCGCGGACTACGACGGCCATATGAACTCGATGAAGTCGTGGATACATGATACGGATATCGATGTTAACTCCCGGAGCGGGAATTACATCTACACCGAGAAAGCCACCGGCAAGCCTTATTCCGGCGTGGGCATCAAGAACGCCGACCCAAATGCCAAGCTGTCCATAGCTGGCGTAGGCGGTCTCGACCTCAAATTCCTGGAAGAGATGACAGAGTGGTTCCTGACTTACAGAACCGAGGACGATTACCTGGATATCAACTATTTCTTCGAGGGCGGTTCGTACTACAGGAAACATGATACTGAGAAGCAGGATCCCTATACGAGAGAGGAAGCTCTGTTGGGAGAGGAAAATCCCGAGGAACAGGCAAACTTCTTGTACAGGTTCGAGCAGTTCCCGGTAGACGTACTGAATGTGCACCACTACACCCCCGACTCCAAAGACGTAGCGAACGGCAGATCGATCGGCGGCGTCGCGCCCGAGGAAGACCAATGGAGCAACCAAACGTGGAGCCAGGACGTTCCCCTTGAGTACGGCATGAATTGGGTTAAGAATCTTCGCGCGCTGTATTATCCCAAAGCCGAGGTGTGGATTTCCGAGCTGGGCTGGGACAGCGCCCAAGGCACGGCAACCACCGCCAAAGCGAATCAGGATTATTATCCCGGCGTCAACGCCGAGCTCGAATTGAATCCGGATCTTTATCCTAGCTTCCCTGGAAAGGACAATCCGGCAACCTTGCAAAACGTAGTCGGCGGTTTTGAGATTCAAGGTCGCTGGATCGTCAGGGAATTCCTGCTCCTGGCGTCCTGGGGTGTGGATCGTGCCCAGCAGTTCATGCTGCGCGGCTCAGGAACGGGTACCGCCGGCAAATTCAATACCAGCGGGTATCTGGATACCCAAGAAGTGTTAGGCGAGGGTCCAAACGCTAAGAAACCTTCATGGTACTATGTCACGGCTATGCGCAACTGGCTGGGCGATATGCGCTTCGAGAAAGAAGTGGAGACTCCCGCCTATACCAAAAAAGTAGAAGCATGGGACACATCGGGCAATGCCTTCACCAATAACAATACCACTCCCGAGAACGCGTTGAACGTCCTTCAGTTTGGCTTCGAGGACGCGAACGCCGGAAAAGACGAGCAAGACAAAAATAACGGCAAGGGCTACGCGCTCTGGCTAGGAACCTCCAAGGGCGATGTTGACGGCAACGATGTGGACTACGAGCTTGATCTTTCCGATATCCCTCAAGCGGATATCGAGGACGTAACGCTGGTCGAGCTGGTTGACAAGAGCGATACCGGTTCCACCACCTCTATAAAGTCTCAACTCATTGACGGAAAGGTGACCGTAAGAGTTACTGAAAAGCCGGTGTTCGTCATTGTGAAGGCTTCTACAACGGAGCCGGTGACGCACAATATTACGATCGGCCAGCTGGAGAACGGAAACGTCACAGCTAATAAAGCTCAGGCGATAGAGGGCGAGCTGGTCACCCTCACTGTTTCTCCGAACCCCGAATACAAAATGCAGAGCGGCTCGCTCAAAGTAAACGGCAGCGCCGCAGGACTGTCCAGTCTCGGCGATAACAAGTACCTGTTTACCATGCCAGGCGAGGATGTCACCGTGACGGCTTCGTTCGCCGAGATAGAGCCGGGCGACGGATACGCTGTCCTGTACGACGAGAACTTCGACGACAGTAACAGTGTCGGCGGAGGAGCATGGGCTGGCGACAGAGCAGCGATCGTTGACCGTCCAGAGGGTGACGAGGGTGATAAGGCGGTAGAAATTACGCAGGGCGCCGGCAATAACCTGTATCAACTCCCCGGGATCAGCCTTGACCCGGGCATCGACTATACCCTTGAATATGACTTTAAGGGTGACAGCGGCATCGACGGAACAAGTTTTTATTTGAACGACAGCCAAAGGCTGTTCGACGGCGACGCTCCGGTGGACGGTATGATGAATGTGCGTTCGGCCAGCACTTGGAGCGCGAAGACTTATAGCCAAAACCAGTGGCACCATTTCAAATTGCAGTTCAGGCATGATGGCGTGAAATGGTCGTTTACGCTCTACATCGACAACGTCCTTATGGCTAACGGACCCGTCGCTAACGCTATTGTTACCGGGAACCAAACGGTAAAGCTGAAAAACGGCTACCTTAGCGATGATGGCGGCAAAGCGTACTATGACAACTTCTTCCTTTATAAGGGTCAGCAGGAGGGCGTGACGCCGCCGCACAGCTTCACGGTGCCCGGCGAGATCACCGGAGGATCGGTCACCGCGGACAAGGCAACTGCTGCCGAAGGCGAAACGGTCACCCTGACCATCACCCCGGACGACGGCTATTCGTTGTCCTGGCTCAAGATCAACGGCGTGGAGCAGACGCTAGCCAGCGGCAGCCACGTATACCTCATGCCGAGCGAGAACGTCGTCGTAACGGCAGAGTTCGAGGATCTTGAGGTTCAATACGCGGTCCTATATAGAGAAAACTACGACTCGCGAAGCACTCCGAGTGAGGTTGTTGGATGGGCAGGCACCGGCAGCGCGATTGTCACCGCTCCAGGCGGAGTGGGCGGCAAGGCGCTTGGGATTACTCAAACTGACGGCAATAGCTTATATCAATTCCCCGCGATCGCGTTTGAGCCTGGGATCGACTACACCTTGGAATATGACTATATGGGCAGTGGCACGAGTACCGGAAACGCTCTTTATCTCGGGTGGGGCGAGAGGTTTTATGACAGCGACGGCGGCAGCGATGCGAGCAAGCTGAATCTGCGCATGTGGCAGAGCTGGGTCGTTAAGTCGTATACGAGAGACGAGTGGCATCATTTCAAAGCGGAGCTCAAGCACAACGGCGTGAAGTGGAGCGTAAGACTCTACCTGGATGGCGTGCTCGTAGATGAAAACGATGTAAACGGCGCGGTTTCTCTGGGCCAGCAACTGATGTTAAAGGTCGGCGGAGCCGGCGGTAATAACTACTTTGACAACGTTGAGCTCTACCAAGGCGAAAAGCCGGAGACCCAGTACAATGTCCTGCTTGAGGAAAATTTCGACTCGCGCAGTGATTTGAACGAGGTTATCGGTTGGGCTGGCACCGGCAGCGCGATTGTCTCCGCTCCGGGCGAAGTAGGAGGGAAGGCGCTTGAGATCACTCAGACTGACGCCAATAGTATGTATCAGCTCCCCGCGATTACGCTTGAGTCGAACGTCAGCTACATCCTGGAGTATGACTTTATGGGCAGCGGCGTAACGACCGGAAACGCTCTCTATCTCGGGTGGAGTGCGAGATTCTATGACAGCGACGGCCCGGCGCAGGGCAGTGATTTGAATTTGCGTTCTTGGAACACTTGGGGCAATGCGTATTATACCAAAGATGCGTGGCATCATTTCAAAGTGGAGTTTACTCACAACGGCACGAGATGGAACTTTACGCTCTATCTGGACAACGTCTCTGTGGCAACAGGACCTTGCGACGCGAATGTTGCAGGAAGTGTACAGCTGATGTTAAAGCTCGGCGCGACTGCAACTGGAGGCAAAGGGTACTTTGACAACATCGTCCTATACCAAGAAGAAGTATAAACCATCAGCGCACCCGGCCCAAGATCGATGAAATAGAATAGGATTCCAGGTGGATTAATATACCTGGAATCCTTTTTTAATGTAAGAGAAGATAGAGTGGTACTAATAGAGAAGTAGATTAATGATCTTTTAGAGCAAGTCACTAGTGCCTCTTCCTTAGATCACTACCTGGAACAATTTAAGAGATTCGAAATATTAGACCAAGAATATAGAAATAAAAAAAGATGACCCCTGTTCCATACAGGAATCACCTTTTGTCTGTTGCAGCTACGCGCTTCTTTTCACCCCACAACACCCTCCCGCTTGCGGAAGAACGATTTCAGAGCGTTATATACTTCGCCTTTCTCGCGAATGACGTAGTACATGAAATGGTTCATATTAATATGCTTATACGCGGACATGAGAGTACTGGAGCGGTTGTACTGGTTTACTTCGCCGTAGCCGAACAGGTTGGAGCGCTTGAGCAGCTCGCCGATCAGCTTGACGCAGCGTTCGTTGTCGCTGGTCAGATTGTCGCCGTCGGAGAAATGGAATGGATAGATGTTGTACATACTTGGCGAGAAACGACTGTCGATAATCTCGAGCGCTTTGATGTAGGCGGATGAGCAGATCGTGCCGCCGCTTTCGCCGCGGGTGAAGAATTCTTCCTCGGTGACTTCCTTCGCTTCGGTATGATGGGCGATGAATACGATTTCGACCTTTTCGTATTGATGCCGGAGGAAGCGGGTCATCCAGAAGAAGAAGGAGCGGGCTACATATTTCTCGAAGGAGCCCATCGATCCCGACGTATCCATCATCGCAAGGATAACGGCATTCGACTGAGGACGTACGATTTCTTCCCAAGTTTTGTAGCGCAGATCATCCGGAGAGATACCGTGGATACCTGGCGTACCGGATGTGGCATTACGCCGCAGGTTTTCCATGATCGTCCGCTTCTTGTCGATGTTCGACATGATGCCTTTTTTTCGGATATCGTTGAACCGGATTTCCTTGGTCTCAAGCTGGTCCTTATCCTTTTGGCGAAGGAAGGGCAGCTCCAGCTCTTCGAACAGCATCGTTTCGAGCTCCGCCAAACTAATCTCTGCTTCAATAACATCCTCGCCGGGCTGATCGCCTGCACCCTCACCTTTTCCCGGACCTTTGGCCGCCTGCGGATCAACGCCTAATACGTCACCAACTTGGCTGTCGCCGTCTCCTTGACCTACATGTTTATTTTTATTGTAGTTATACACAAATCGGAATTCGTCAAGGCTCCGAATCGGCACTTTGATTACTTGCTTGCCGTCAGACATGACAATGCTTTCTTCGGACACGAGGTCAGGTAAGTTTTGCTTAATGGCTTCCCGGACCTTTTGTTGGTGCCTGGCTTGATCCTGGTAGCCTTTGCGATGCAGCGACCAATCCTCCTGAGATACAACAAACAGTCTTTTATCTTCTGCTGAACCCATTTCGGAGCACCTCCTTGCACAGTTTTTTTGGGTTTGTTATTCAATATATTCAAGTCCTCCCCGGATATGTGAAGCAAAAGTTGCCCGATTCTAGCAAACTTCCAAATAATCCGCCAAAATCTAACATGGACATCCTCTTTATAATGGAGAGAAATCGGCTCGCTTTATCGGTTATAATGTACTTTACATATGTAAGTGCTATGCTTACGAAGTAAGAATTGTCCCAAAGCAAATGCTTACGAAGTAAGAATTGCTGCAAAAAAGCATCTGCTTACGAAGTAAGAATTACCACAAAAAGCATGTGGCAATTCTTTTAGCATGCAGCAATTCTTTTTAGGAGGGGAACATCATGTCAAATTACTGCAAGCTGCTGATTGTCGATGACGAAGCCTTAATCCGGCAAGGCATCAAGCACTACATGAATTGGGAGCAGGAAGGCTTTCATATCGTTGGCGAAGCTTCGAATGGTAAAGAAGCGCTTGAGCTCATCGCAGAGCTGCAGCCACATATTGTGCTGACGGATCTTGTTATGCCCATCATGGACGGCGAAGAGCTGACCCGGCAAATTAAGCTGCAATACCCGGACATTGAGGTTATTGTCCTTAGCAGCTTTGGAGATTTCGATTACGTACGTTCTACCTTTCAAAGCGGCGTACGAGACTATATATTAAAACCAAAGCTCGACACCGGTCATTTGCTGAGTGTGTTAAAGTCGGCAGCCGAGAAGATTCCATCCTTACAAGGGGATGTGCAGGTCGTTGATCAGGGGCCATCCATCGACTCCATTTTAGATAAGCTGTTATCCGGCTACGAGATTGATGATCAGCAGGCTGTAGATGAGCTTGCTGACGAGTTTCCTCATAGTGCCTTTTGCTTGCTAGGCATTGACCTTCGAGGAAGGACGATGACGAAGGAGCAGGTGAATGCGATCCGGCTCACGATGCAGGAAGAACTGGACAAGCAGGCTCAATATGCCGAACAGCTGGTGTACCATGTTCTGAAGGCAGAAGCGCCGATGATTCTGCTGCTCCTCAATTTGGACTATACGATGCTGAGCCTGCTGCCCTACTGGGCGAGAACGATGGCAAGCTCGATTGATCAATTGAAGCTGGATACGGCAGTCGTAGTCAGCGAGCCTTTCTCAGCTATTACTGGACTAGAGCAAGCGTACAAGACTAATCTGCTGAAAATGATGGACTACGCTTTTTATTTTCCGGACAAGCATCTGCTATTGTTTAATGAGTTTCCTGAATCCACGCAAGCAGCTGAGCCCTTTAACTTGAATAATTTTACGGAATCGTTTAAGCGGGAACGCTTTGACACCGCCTTTGACTATTTGCGTGATCATCTGGACGTGTTTAAAACCAACTACACGACGGATGTATTCGAATATAAGTCGTTCTTAAGTAATGTCATCTTTAATATCACCGTGCTGCTGGGCAATATGAACTACAGCACACAACAGCTCGAGACGAAGAAATACTACTATTTCAAAGCGATCGAAGAGTCCCGCAATGCAGGTGCTGCAGCGGAGCTTCTTAATGAATTTATCGAAGAGGCTAAGCTGTGTATCGCCGAGAAGACTGAACAATCCGGCAATGCCAATATGAAGCGTCTGCTCGATTATATTCATGAACATTACGCGGAATCGCTTAATTTAACAGAGATGGCAAAACATTTTCATTTTAACCCTTCCTACTTGTCAAGCTACTTCTCTACTCATCATAATGAAGGCTTTGTTGATTACTTGCATCGGGTGAGATTAGAGAAGGCGTCTGAACTGCTGCGCGGAGGAGAAGCCTTGATTTCGGAGATTAGCGGGATGGTAGGTTATTCGGATCATAGTTATTTCTGTAAAGTGTTCAAGAAGCATACCGGCTTATCGCCAAGCCGCTATCGGCAACAAAACATGAGATGAGTGAGTGAGAGCTGTGAGGAATGTACTAGATCGGTTCAAATATAACGGACTATTTGTCAAAATGTTCATTATTATGGTCGTGAGCATTGTGGCGGTTTCCATTACAACGACGTGGATGACGATTAATATTTCCGGGCGCGTCTTTATGGAGACGTTCAGTATTACGAATTCGAAGATAACGACACAAATTAGAAGCGGCATGGATTCGTTTAATTATTCCATCGTCCTTACCTCGAACAAAATCGCGCAAAGCGGTGTGATCAAACAGTTTCTTACCGAGGGGAGCGGCGATTCCAATTCGATGGCGTCTAGTTATTTTCAAATGGGGCAGCAAATGAATCGGATCCGCTCGAGTGTCGATGCCTACGATATTGGGATTACGGTAACCGGGGTGAATGGCCGGAGATATTCGACGGACCGTTCTTATTGGCCGGTTCCTGACGATGCGCTGGGTAACCATCCTATTACGAAGCGTGCTCTAGCTGAGCCGCGTAAGCTGATGTATTTCTACGATGATGCGGAGACATCAGGTATTCCAGGCATTGATCCTACCATAATAGCCTCCAAGGCACTCGTGGACCGAAGCGGAGCTGTTTATGGGATGATGTATTTTGCCGTGCGTGAACCTTATTTTGCTCGATTCTATGACAGCAATACGAGTCTGGGGAATGACGTCGCTATTCTTGATAAGCGGGGAACAATTGTGTCTTCTAATCGGAATGATTGGCTTGGCCAACGTTCGCCGGAACTTCTCCATGACGCGGAGGAAATTGAGGACAACAATCTGGATTACAAGAACGCCAATATTATGGGCAAAGATCATCTTCTCTTGTCGGAACAGATTGTTGGATTAGATTTGTACATGGTGAACGTGATTGATAAAAAAGAAGTGCTTGGCCAATTGACCGACACGAAACAGATTGCCCTTGTTGTAATGGCAATTGTTATAGTTGCGGTCATTATTGTTTTCCTTATCTCCAGAAGAATGACCAAATCGCTCACAAGGCTTGTGAAGCAGATTTCAACGATCTCGAAATACGAATTTGACCGCCATGTAAAGGTGGATGGCAGTTATGAGACGAGGCAGCTTGGCCTTGCTTTCAACGCGATGATGGATGAGCTGAATGATTATGTTGGCAGGCTCGTTGAGACGCAGAAGCAGCAGCGTAATGCGGAGCTGGAAGCGCTGCAGCAGCAGATTAATCCCCATTTTCTATACAATACGCTTGCTTCAGTCAAATTCATGGTGCAGCAAGGGAATAAAGAGAAAGCTGCGGAAACGATTAACGCCCTCATCTCTCTGCTTCAGAATGCAATCGGCAACGTGAGCGAAATGATTACCGTCCAGCAGGAGCTGGATAATATGAAGAACTACGTATTCATTAATCAAGTTCGTTATGGAGAGCGGATCAGGGTGAGTTATTTCATTGCGCCGGATTGCCTGGACTATCGAATTCCGAAGCTGATGATTCAGCCTTTTATCGAGAATGCGTTCTTCCATGCCTTTAATGAGAAATCAGAAGGTTATATTTATATTATGGTTGCTCAAGAGGGCTCGTCGCTTGTCTGTGAGGTTGTCGATAATGGTGACGGTATGAATATTAATGGTGGAATTCCTAAGCAGGTGAGCAAACGTCAATTATTCAGCGGAATTGGTGTCCGTAATGTAAATGACCGGATTAAATTGTTGTTTGGGGAAGAATACGGCGTAACGATTACAAGTGAAATTCGGGAAGGTACTCGTGTGAAAATCAGGATTCCGTTGTTAAAACCTAATAATGGTCCTAATTTCTAAAGATTGTCTTAGTACGAATAGACCACTTCAGGCCAACTCATAATAATATGACAATTCGTTGTAAAGATCGTTCTAACGAGGGGAATAAGGGTAGTGCTATCATTAAACCCGTAAGACAGAAAACGCTTACAACAAACATACAGATACGGAGGTCTTGAAGTGAAAAAACTTATCACAGTTCTTGCTCTTGGCGCTGTAACCGCAGCATCTTTGTCGGCTTGTGGTTCCAACTCGGACAACAATACGAACGACACTGCAAACAACGGTGGAGACAAAGCAAGCAAAATTACCGTTTGGGCATGGGATCCTAACTTTAACATTAAAGCAATGAACCTTGCGAAAGACGCTTATGCGACTACTAACCCGGACTTAACGGTTGATGTTGTAGAGAACGCTCAGAACGATATCGTTCAAAAGCTGAATACAGGCATGAGTTCCGGTACGACTAAAGGTCTGCCGAACATCGTACTTATCGAAGACTACCGTGCGCAAAGCTTCCTGCAAGCTTACCCAGACATGTTCTATGATCTGAGCAGCGTTATTACTCCAACTGACTTTGCTGATTACAAGCTTGGACCTACAAGCGTTGACGGCAAATACTACGGCGTTCCGTTCGACTCCGGTGTTACAGGTCTGTATGTAAGAACGGACTACCTGGAGAAAGCTGGTTACACAATGGATGATCTTCAAGATATCACTTGGGATCAATACATCGAGATTGGCAAGAAAGTAAAAGAAGCTACAGGTAAAGATTGGATCTCCCTTGATCCTAACGACCTTGGCATTATCCGTATGATGATTCAATCCGCTGGCTCGTGGTACATGAATGAAGACGGCAAAACGCCTAACATTGCAAACAACGCAGCTATGAAAGAAGCATTCGAAGTATACAAAAACATGATGGATGCGAACATCGTTAAGCCTAATTCTGACTGGAGTCAATATGTATCCTACTTCAACACAGGCGATGTTGCATCGGTTCCAACAGGTAACTGGTTCACGCCTTCCATCACAGCCGAGGCTTCGCAATCCGGCAAATGGGCAATTGCTCCAATTCCTAAGCTTGCAAAAACACCTAATTCCGTACATGCAACAAACCTTGGCGGCAGCTCGTGGTACGTTCTGAACGTTCCAGGTAAAGAAGCAGCAGCTGAGTTCCTGAAATCAACTTTGGCTTCCGATTCTGATCTATATCAAAAACTGGTTACAGACGTAGGTGCTATCGGTACGTACAAACCAGCTACATCTGGTGAAGCATATACGGCTACTAACGAATTCTTCGGCGGCCAAAAAATCGTACAAGACTTTGCGAAATGGACCAATGAAATTCCTAGCGTGAACTACGGTATGAACACTTACGCAATCGAAGACATTCTGGTTGTTAAAATGCAGGATTACCTGAACGGCAAATCGATTGACGATGTATTGAAAGACGCTCAATCTCAAGCTGATGCACAAGTAAAATAGAGAAAAAATGACCTTGGAGCACGTCTCCGCGTTCAAGCCGCTAAGTTGTAGGGGCTTGCCCTGTGGGGTTGTGCTCCAATGTCGTTATATAAGATCGCTCAGGATAGGAAGGAGCTGGCTGACGCTGTGAGTAAAGTAAAAACAAATAACATGAATATTAATGCGAGATCCAGCGCGATCGGCTGGTCGTTTATTGCGATAGCTGTCATTATGATCTGCGCATTTTATTTCTACCCAATGATTAAGGCACTGATGCTGTCGTTCCAATCCGGGACAGGCACGAACTTGCATTATGTTGGCGGAGACAACTATGCAAGACTGTTTAAAGACCAGACATTTATTGCTGCACTAAAAAATACATTTATTTTCTTGATTATTCAAGTGCCGATCATGATTGTGCTTGCCATGTTTATCTCGGTATTGCTAAATGACAGCAAACTGAAATTTAAAGGATTTTTCCGTACGGCGATCTTCCTGCCGGCTGTAACATCGCTTGTTGCTTACTCGGTTATTTTCAAGTATTTGTTCGGTACTGACGGCTTGATTAATGCAGTGCTTACCAAAATGCATCTGGTTGATGCACCAATTCAATGGATTACCGACCCGTTCTGGGCTAAAATTACGATTATTATCGCCATCACATGGCGTTGGACCGGATATAATATGATTTTCTATCTGTCTGCCCTGCAAAATATTGATAACTCCATTTATGAAGCAGCACGGATTGACGGCGCTTCGGCATTCCGTCAGTTCAGCCAAATTACAATTCCGCTACTTAAGCCGATTATTTTGTTTACATCGATCACTTCTACAATCGGTACGCTGCAGCTGTTCGATGAGGTTATGAACATAACGAAGGGCGGGCCTGGTAACTCGACTACAACGCTGTCCCAATATATTTATAATCTGTCGTTCAAATATACGCCTGACTTCGGTTATGCGGCGACAGTATCTTATGGAGTCGTAATTCTTATCGTTATCTTCTCGATTCTTCAGTTCAAACTGGCAGGTGATAAAAATGGCTAAACGGATATTCACCTATGTATTCCTGTGCATTGCAGCCATTGTGTCGATCTTCCCATTCATTTGGATGATCATCAGCGCAACCAACAAATCGGTTGACGTTACGAAAGGCTCGTTAATGCCAGGCTCTCACTTGTGGGATAACTGGCAAAAAATTATGGACCAGGTCGATCTTGGACCGGCCATGTTGAACTCGGCGAAAATTTCGATCTCGACAACCCTTCTTGCTTTGCTAATCGCATCGCTTGCAGGTTATGGCTTTGAAATTTTCCGCAGCAAGGCGAAAGACATTGTCTTTAACATTTTGCTGCTGTCGATGATGATTCCATTCGCCGCTCTGATGGTACCTTTGTACCGGATGTTTGGCACCATTACGCAAACTATTCCCGCTATCGGGATCAATACGATGATGGCTGTCGTGCTGCCATCTGTCACAACTGCGTTCTTAATTTTCTTTTTCCGACAAAGTACGAAGATGTTTCCGAAGGAAATGCTCGAAGCAGGTCGAATAGATGGATTAAACGAAATTGGTGTGTTCTTCCGTATTTACGTGCCAACGATGAAAACATCGTATGCGGCAGCAGCCATTATTACGTTTATGTCCAGCTGGAATAACTACTTGTGGCCGCTTGTCGTGTTGCAATCGCCTGAGAAACGGACGATTCCGCTTCTTATTTCGAACTTGGGCTCCAGTTATGCACCGGACTACGGTGTTAACATGCTTGTTATTTTGATCGCGACGCTTCCGACGGCTATTGTCTTCTTCCTGATGCAAAAGCATTTTGTAGCGGGAATGACAGGATCGGTCAAGTAAAATCGTATATTAATTTCATGCTTACGCAGTAATGTATCATCACGATGGCCTTGGTACGGCTATTGTGGTGATAATTCAAAGCAAATGCTTACGAAGCGATGAATCATCACGAAGACCCTTAATAGGGTCTTTGTGGTGATAATTCATTTTAGGGGAGGAAATAAACAGGATGAAGGCAACAAGGGCAGACATCAATTGGCTGAGCGATCCGACGGTTTACCGGGTAAATCGACTGGACGCGCACTCCGATCATCGATATTATCACACGATGGAGGAAGCGGAGCGCAAAGCGCCAATGGCGATGCGCCATGATTTGAACGGCAATTGGAAGTTCAGCTACGCGGTTAATGTGGCTAGCCGGATCGAAAGCTTCTATACGACGGATTATGATTGCAAGGGCTGGGATGATATTGAGGTGCCGGGTCATATTCAAATGCAAGGCTACGGCCAATTACAATATGTAAATACAATGTACCCATGGGACGGTCTGGACGGTGTTAGACCTCCATCTATTCCTGTATCGAGTAACCCGGTTGGAAGCTATGTGAAGCATTTCCGCAAGCCGGAGTCGATGACAGGGCCAGTGTATATTTCATTCCAAGGTGTAGAATCTGCCTTCTATGTATGGCTGAACGGCGAATTTGTCGGCTATGCGGAAGACAGCTTTACGCCTTCGGAGTTTGATCTGACACCATTTATCAAAGATGGCGACAACAAGCTGGCTGTCGAAGTATTTCAGCGCAGCTCGGGCGCTTGGCTAGAGGATCAGGATTTCTGGCGTTTCTCAGGGATTTTCCGTGATGTGTACTTGTACACCGTGCCGGAAATCCATGTGAGAGATTTATTTGTTCATACTGAGCTGGATGACAGCTATTCAAACGGTAATCTGAAGGTTGATCTGGATTTGCTGCAGGCTGATGCTGCGGCTTCGGTCAAGCTTGAACTTAAAGATGCTGACGGTACAGTTGTTGCTGCAGGTGAAGGTGCGTTTGTGAACGGCAAACTGTCGCTTGCTGTTAATGCAGGCGAAGTGAAGCTTTGGAGTGCGGAATCACCATATTTGTACAGCATATACTTGTCTGTATTGAATGCTCAAGGCGAGCTTGTGGAAGCAATCGTACAAAAGGCGGGCTTCCGCCGCTTTGAAATGATCAACAAAATCATGCATCTGAATGGCAAACGTATTGTGTTCAAGGGTGTTAACCGCCATGAATTCAACGTTCGCAGTGGTCGTACGATTACAGCTGAAGATATGCTGTGGGACATCAAGACGATCAAAGCGAACAATATGAACGCTGTCCGTACTTCACACTATCCAAACCAGACACTCTGGTATGAGCTGTGTGACGAATACGGCATTTACCTGATCGATGAGATGAACCTGGAATCGCATGGCTCGTGGCAGAAGATGGGCGCAGTTGAGCCGTCTTGGAACGTGCCGGGCAACCTGCCAGAATGGCAAGGTTCCGTACTGGATCGTGCAGAGTCTATGCTGGAGCGGGATAAAAACCATCCTTCGATTCTGATCTGGTCTTGTGGTAATGAATCGTATGCAGGTGAAGTCATTCAGAACGCAACGAGATACTTCCATGCGAAAGATCCAAGCCGCCTTGTTCATTATGAAGGTGTGTTCTACGATCGCAATTATGAAGCGACAAGTGATATGGAAAGCCGGATGTACGCGAAACCGGCCGATATTATTGCGTACTTGGAAAGCAACCCGTCCAAGCCATACATCAGCTGCGAGTATATGCATGCGATGGGCAACTCGGTTGGGGGTATGCACAAATATACTGAGCTTGAGCAAAAGTACCCAATGTATCAAGGCGGCTTTATTTGGGATTACATGGATCAGTCCATTATGACCAAAGACCGCTACGGTAATGAGTTCTTCGCTTACGGCGGCGACTTTAACGATCGTCCTACCGATTACAGCTTCTGCGGCAACGGCATTGTGTTCGCTGACCGTCGTGAAACGCCTAAGATGCAGGAAGTGAAGTTCCTGTATCAGAATGTGAAGCTTGCTCCTTCGCGGGATGGCTTAAAAGTAGTCAATGAGAATTTGTTCGTGAATACAAATGAATGGGCATTGTCCGTACGTTTATATCTGAATGGTGTTGAAGTCTATAGCTCGACTGGTGAAGTAGCGGTTGAAGCAGGAAGCGAAACCGTTGTACCATTGTCGCTTCCTGAAGAGGCAATGAAGCTGCCAGGCGAATATGCCATCCATACAGCGCTAGTTCTGAAGCAAGATGAATTGTGGGCGGAGGCCGGTCATGAAGTGGCCTTTGGCGAGCATTTGTTTGAAGTTGCAGCAGAGAAGGCTGAAGTGCCAGCTGGCTCGATCAGCGTAGTCGAAGGCGACGTGAATATCGGCGTTATGGGTGATGGCTTTACGATTCAGTTCTCGAAAGGTGTCGGCTCGCTGGCATCGATTCGATACGGCAAACGTGAATTTATCGCAGCACCTCCAGTACCACAATTCTGGCGTGCAATGACCGACAACGACAAAGGTTATGCGCAGGGCTATGATGCAGGCGTATGGTTCGCGGCAAGTCTGGCGCGTAAATGTCTGAAAGTAGAGCTGAATGTGGCAGAGTCAGGTGACCGCGCAACTGTTGCGTTCGAATACGGCTTCAGCATCAGCGCTGAATTGCGTGTTCGTACAACATATACCGTGTTTGCGGATGGAAGCATTCAAGTGCAGACGGATTACAAAGGTGCAGCAGGTCTTCCGAATGTTCCTGTTGTTGGACTAACGTTTAAACTGTCCGCTGATTATGATCAGACGGAATGGTATGCAATGGGGCCGGAGGAGAACTACATCGACCGTGCATTTGGCGCACGTCTTGGTACGTTCAGCCGTGCGGTGAAGGATCTGCCAACTCCTTATCTTGTACCACAGGAGACGGGTAACCGTACGGGAGTACGCCGCGTTCGAATCACGGACAGCCGTGGCTTAGGTTTGCAACTGTCCGCATCGGCTTCGGCACCAGTGGAATGTAATGTCTCGCCTTACTCAGCGTTTGAACTGGAGAATGCGGCTCATCACTATGAGCTGCCACCAGTTCACTATACCGTAGTAACGGTAGCTGGACGCCAAATGGGCGTTGGCGGCGATGACAGCTGGGGCGCTCCGGTTCATCCGGAATACCAGATCCCGGCTGATCAGGATCTGAGCTTTACGTTCACGATTTCGCCGATCGATCGCTCGTCGAAATAAGAATGGTTGAAATTGAGGTTGTCCCACCGGGACAGCCTCTTTTTTTTGTAAGTTGCGGGTTACATAGCTAATCTAAATTTGACAATGGGAGAAGTTCCCTTTACAATCTAGCTAATTGAATACGCACTGGGGGCTTGATGAAGTCAGGCTGAGATTGTGACCGTATGTCACTGACCGTATCTGATCTGGGTAATGCCAGCGTAGAGAATAAATATGCCGTTAAACAGGGATATGCTATTATTGTTTCTAACAATTTTATCATATGTCCTTGTTTTTCTATCCCCCGGTGCAATCCGTCTTACCGTAAGGTGTAGATGGAAGTTCAGCGGAGGGAGCCAATCTTTGAACTTATCAAAGACCGCATCCAATTCGGAGCGGTCTTTTTTTATTTTTAGTTGGACTGAACTCCGCATAATCACAGCCATGCTGAGGAGGAATACAATTGTCCGCTAATGAAACGAACCAAATCGCAAATGAACTAGTCCCGAACATCCATGCCTTTCCAGGCAGCAAGAAGGTGTACGTGCAAGGCTCCCGCTCTGATGTGCACGTCCCGATGCGCGAGATCGCGCTTAGCACGACGTCAAGCCCTGCAGGAGATCAGCCTAATGAGCCTGTAAGAGTATACGACAGCAGCGGCCTGTACACGGATAAAGATTATAAAGCAGATATTCATCGAGGGCTGCCGCAGATCCGCCGCCAGTGGATTCTGGAACGCGGTGACGTGGAGGATTATCAAGGCCGAGCGATTAAGCCAGAGGATAATGGGTTCAAGCACACAGATCTATCAAACTTAACCGAAATATTCCCGAGTTCAGGTTGCTGTCCTCTTCGAGCCAAGCAAGGTTCTAACGTTACGCAGCTGCACTACGCCCGCCGCGGAATCATTACCACTGAGATGGAATACATCGCAATCCGCGAAAATGTCGAACCAGAGTTTGTGCGCAGTGAAGTGGCCCGGGGGAGAGCAATCATACCATCAAACATTAACCACCCGGAAAGCGAGCCAATGATTATCGGGCGCAATTTCTTGGTGAAGATCAATGCCAACATCGGTAATTCAGCCGTCGCCTCGTCCATTGAGGAGGAAGTGGAGAAGATGAGCTGGGCAACACGTTGGGGAGCCGACACGGTAATGGACCTTTCAACGGGCAAGAACATTCATACGACACGTGAATGGATCATCCGAAACTCCCCTGTACCGATAGGGACTGTACCGTTATACCAAGCACTGGAAAAGGTCGGCGGTAAAGCCGAGGAGCTGACCTGGGAAGTTTACCGTGACACGCTGATCGAGCAAGCTGAACAGGGAGTGGATTACTTTACGATTCATGCAGGTGTACTGCTGCGTTATATCCCACTTACGGCACAACGCGTCACTGGAATCGTCTCACGCGGCGGCTCAATAATGGCGGCTTGGTGTCTCGCCCACCATCAGGAAAACTTCTTATATACGCACTTTGAAGATATTTGCGAGATTATGAAAGCCTATGACGTTGCTTTCTCGCTTGGTGATGGGCTGCGGCCGGGTTCGATCGCTGATGCAAATGACGAAGCGCAATTCGCGGAGCTTGAGACACTTGGTGAGCTGACAAAAATTGCATGGAAACATGATGTACAAGTCATGATCGAAGGTCCAGGGCATGTGCCGATGCATCTTATCAAAGAAAATATGGATCGTCAGCTTGAGGTGTGCCAGGAAGCACCATTTTATACACTTGGCCCCCTGACTACGGATATAGCTCCTGGTTATGACCACATTACCTCGGCGATTGGTGCAGCGATGATCGGATGGTTTGGCACGGCAATGCTGTGCTATGTTACGCCTAAGGAGCATCTCGGACTGCCGAACAAAAACGATGTGCGTGAAGGCGTTATTGCATACAAAATAGCCGCCCATGCCGCAGATCTGGCTAAAGGTCATCCCGGTGCTCAGCAGCGAGATAACGCTCTTTCCAAAGCACGCTTCGAGTTTCGCTGGCGTGATCAGTTCAATTTGTCGCTTGATCCTGAGCGGGCGTTGGAATATCACGATGAGACACTCCCGGCTGAAGGAGCCAAGACCGCTCATTTCTGCTCGATGTGTGGACCGAAATTCTGCTCAATGCGTATTACGCAGGACATACGAGCGTATGCCATGCAGCAAGGACTGAAGGAAGCTGAAGTGTTGGAGAAAGGCCTGGAGGAGAAGTCCCAGGAATTTAGAAATACCGGAAGCTCGATCTACCAATAATAGTTGAAAAGCCGCATAATTGCGGCTTTTTTATATGTTAGAATTCACAGCTCCGATCCTCTATATGTCAGCTTTCATACAAGTATAGTAATCGAGGCCTGACCAAAATGGATGGCTTTTACTCTGCCTCTATACATAACGTCTAACGTTTCTGTGATTTTATAAAACAGTTTGTATAATGTAATCCAAATTACGTGTTATATAATATTACATAACAAGTGGTTGCGGCTCATGAAAGGTAAGGATGAAGCACTCTTCAGCACGAGGGGGGATGGTATAGTGTCGCTTGGCAGGCAGAAGGAGACCGAAATTCGAATAGACGATGTATCCATGGTGTTCGGCAGCAAAGGAAGGGAAGTTACAGCACTCACGAATGTTAGTTTTGAGGTGTATCGCAGCGAGTTCATATCTCTCTTAGGGCCATCGGGCTGCGGGAAATCGACATTGCTCCGGCTGATGGCAGATCTGCTTGAACCAACAAGCGGGAGAATCACCATTGGGGAAGAAGAGCCTCGCGAAGTTCGGTTAAAAAGAA
The DNA here is from genome assembly GCF_056269375.1 of Paenibacillus sp. J22R56. Classification (NCBI taxonomy): domain Bacteria; kingdom Bacillati; phylum Bacillota; class Bacilli; order Caryophanales; family Paenibacillaceae; genus Paenibacillus; species Paenibacillus sp. J22R56. The sequence continues at coordinate 329,952 of NZ_JBWDNV010000001.1, read as the reverse complement.
AGTTCGGCATCGTATTCCAAAGCCCTACCTTATTCGAATGGCGTACGGTGAAAGATAATATTGAATTGCCGATGGAAGTGCTTGGCATTAAAAAGTCAGAATATTCAGCCACATCGGAACGTTTGATTGATATGGTTGGTTTATCGAAATTCAAGCACCACTATCCATGGCAGCTCAGCGGTGGTATGCAGCAAAGAGTAGCGATTGCGAGAGCCTTGTCACTGGATCCTCCAATTCTGCTTATGGATGAACCGTTCTCCGCACTCGATGAGTTTACAAAGGAGAAGCTTCAGCTTGATCTGCTCGACATCCAGAAGCAGACGAACAAGACGATCGTGTTTGTTACACACAGTATACCTGAAGCTGTATTCCTCTCTGATCGAGTAATTGTCATGTCCGCTCATCCCGGGCGGGTCCACTCCATTCTGAACATGGAGAGGGAAGAGGGGAGTTACGAGCATATCCGCAATTCCGATCCTTTCCATGAGATGACGGCAAGAGTGAGGAATTGTTTTGTAGATCATGCTTACGAAGTCTTTTGAGGAGGATTCTCTTAATGAGCGGATGGCTTAGAAAAGGAAGCCAAGGCGGGGTCATCGTCATTTGGGCGATAGGTGTTCTTCTGGTATGGGAAGCAGCCGCCTGGTACATAGCCGATGTTGCACATGTTCTGGCCCCAGCCTCCAAGCTTCCTTATCTTCATCTCGTGCTGCAGACGATGCTGGATCACTGGTCGACTCTTGTTGAACAAGGATCAATTACATTTGGCAATTCAATTGTTGGCTTCCTAATTGGTGCAGCCGTAGGAATCATACTGGCCATTGTAATGAGTCTGTCTAGAGCGGTTGAGCTGACTTTATCTCCTTACATGATTGCTTCACAAATGGTTCCGATTATCGGGCTTGCCCCAATCCTATACGGCATTATTCATGATCCTTCCCTTTCGAGGGTGCTTATGGCCGGTTATGTAACCTTTTTCCCGGTAGCAATCAATATGCTGCGTGGACTCCAGAGTATTAAGCCTGAACAGGAAGAGCTCATGCGTTTGTACGCTGCATCCGTATGGACGACTTACACGAAGCTAAGGCTCAAAGCCTCTCTTCCGGGATTATTTGCAGGATTAAAATTATCTGCGCCGCTTGCAATCACCGCTTCAATAATTGTGGAGCTGATGGGAGCGCCGGATGGGATTGGCGTATTGATGCTTAGTTCCCTCTACTACGGAAGCTCGCAGGTGTATATGTTCTGGTCAACGATTCTCATTAGTGTTGTAATCGGATTGATCTGGTTTCTGCTGGTCACTATAGCCGAACGGCTGATTACGCCTTGGCAGCCGGAGTTCCGCCCGCAAGGGAGGAGTGAAGGGTGAAGGAGTTAACAGCTGTGAAGACGGAACCACTTTCAACCTCGGTGGCGAAATCAGAGGGTGTGAAAAAACCAAAGAGATCAGCAAATAAGGCCTCTCGCAGTGCCACCTTTTGGCCCCCTATCGGCTTTGGTGTTTTATTTATTTTTATTTGGCAGCTTAAAGGTTTTCATAAATTGTTTCACCTGGAGCTCTACCAGCTGCCAATCCCATCTGCTATTGCGAAGGCGATTCAAAATAATAGCGATGTACTATGGAACTACTCGCTCTATACCGGATTCGAAATGATAGGAGGCAGTATGATCGGATCTGCGATCGGACTACTTGCTGCAATTGCAGCCTCCTTCATTCCGAGGGCAGGCAAAGGTGCGATAACCTTGCTGGCAGCCCTAAACGCTGTTCCGATTGTCGCACTCGCCCCTATTATGAACAACTGGTTTGGTGATGGAGTCGCCTCCAAAATCGCGATCGTCTCTATCATGACGATGGCCACAATGGTCGTCAGCGCCTTTAAGGGGCTGCGTTCCGTCGAGCCTGCTTATCTGGAGCTAATGCATTCTTATGCAGCGGGAAGGTTGGCCATCTTCGCCAAGCTTCGTTTCCGGCTTGCTCTTCCTCATATTTTCATCGCACTCAAAATTAACATGGCAACCGGCATGATTGGAGCTATCGTCGGCGAGTTTTTTATCTCTTCAAGGGGACTTGGGTTTCTGTTGTCCGATCAAATCAAGCTGGGCAATATGCCGATTGCTTGGTCCTGTATCATCATCGCCGCAGTGCTTGGCATCGCCCTCTACTATTGCATCCAACTGATTGAGAGAATGGCTATTCCATGGCATGTCGCGCAGCGCGCTAAAAAGTAACCTGAAGCATCAGGGGATGGCAGCATCATCTTTCAAATAGATAGCGATAGGGAGAGGATTGGTCTAATGAGAAAGAGAAACCGGGTCCTAAAGACAGTATCCACGCTGACGGTCGCCATGGCGCTGCTAATTGTCGCCGCCTGCGGCAATAACAGTTCATCTGAGTCGGTAAATGAGGGAAAGTCCAATGAACCGCTGACGAAGGTCAAGATCCAGCTGAAATGGGTGCCGCAGGCGCAGTTCGCTGGGATTTTCGTCGCCAAGGAGAAGGGCTTCTACGAGCAGGAAGGGCTGGATGTCGAGATCATTCCAGGAGGGCCGGATGTCGTTATCGAGCAGCAGGTCGTAAATGGAGCAGCCGACATTGGCGTTACAAGCTTTGACAGCTTATTGGTGAATCGGGATAATGGGCTGCCGCTCGTATCGGTCGCACAAATTTTGCAAAAGAGCTCGTACCGGTTCGTCGCAGATAAGTCGTCTGGCATTGACACTCCGGAGAAGATGAAGGGCAAGAAGGTGGGCATGTGGACGGGAAGCCAGCAGTTCCAGGTGCTCGCGTTTATGGAGAAGAATGGCCTCGATCCGCAAAAGGATGTTGAGCTGGTGAAGCAAGGGTTTACGATGGATCAGTTCTTTAATAAGCAGCTGGATGTGGCGATCTCGACAATCTACAACGAGTATCATGTTGTGCTCGAAAGTGGTGTGAAGCCAGAGGATCTGTTCGTGTACGACTTCGAAGATGCTGGAGTTGGGATGCTGGAGGATACGCTCGTAGTGAAGGAGGATTGGCTGAAAGATAACCGCGATACGGCGGTTAAGGCGATCCGTGCAACGATGAAAGGCTGGAACTACGCCATTGCCAATCAAGAAGAATCCGTTGATATTGTCATGAAGGCCGTAACGGAAGGCAGCACAACGAAGGAACATCAGACGACGATGCTGATGGAGATGGCTAAGCTTGTGAAGCCGGAAGGATTCACGGACACGCAAGTGGGCTCGTTTGTAGACGATGCGGTACAGCGGACCGTTGATATCTCCCTCAAATACGGATTAATCAAGGCTGCACCAGATCTTGGAAAGGCAATCGATAAGACGATTCTAGCGGACGCGGAAAAAAGCTAGCAGCAACAGTAGTGAGTTGGCGAAGCTTAAGGCCCCTAAAGGGCCTTAACTGTCTAGAAAACGGCGATTCCGAGCTGAAAATGGGGAACTAGAAGAGCTTAAGGTCCCTGGAGGACCTTAAGTTGCCTGCAGATGATGGAATCTAATGAGTTAAGGTCCCCAAGGGGCCTTAAATGACTGTAAAGTAGCGATTCCGTGCTGAAAGTGTGGTAGACGGAAGAACTTAAGGTCCCTAGAGGACCTTAAGTTGCCTGCGGATGGTGGAAGCTAGCGAGTTAAGGTCCCTAAAGGGCCTTAACGGTTCCCGAAATGGGATCTATGTTCATCACAGCTAGGAGGTTGTCCTCATTTGGCGTGACTAGCCGTATAAATTCTAATATTGTACATACTTATATGTCATCGGAGACTGGACGGGAGGGAACGGGACATGAGTGTGGAGCAGCAGGCAAGTATTAATGTAGAGCGATTAAATCGGCATATTGAGGAGCTTGCACAGATTGGACGAATTGGGGAAACTGGCGTGTGCAGGCTGGCTTTATCGAAAGAAGACCGGGCAGGTGTGGAGCGGGTTAAAAGCTGGATGGAAGAAGCGGGGATGAAGGCAAAAATTGATCCTTTTGGCAATTTAATTGGTGTGCTGAAAGGCCGGAATTCGGCCCTGCCCGTGTTAATGATTGGCTCTCATGTCGACTCGCAGCCATACGGCGGCCGTTATGACGGAGCCATTGGTGTTCTTGGTGCTATTGAAACGGTGCAAACGATGGTAGAGAGAGGTTTTACGCCGGAGATGGATATTGAAGTAGTAGCTTTCTGCGATGAGGAAGGCTGCCGCTTCAACAAAGGATTATTTGGCGTTCGTGGTATGACCGGAAAGCTCGAGGAAGGGGAGCTTGATCGGACGGATAAGAATGGCGTAACTCGCCGGGAAGCCTTGCTTGAATTTGGCTGCGACCCGGCAGAGTTTGAAGGATATACATTCCAGGAAGGGCGAGTTGACGCTTTTTTAGAGCTTCATATTGAGCAGGGACCTGTGCTGGAATCGCTTGAGTCACCAATTGGCATCGTGACTGGTATTTCAGGACCACTCTGGTGGACGGTTGAGCTTAACGGATTTGCCGGACATGCGGGCTCGGTACCGATGCCGATGAGAAGGGATGCACTTGTTGGCGCAGCCAAGGTTATCGTGGCATTAAATGATCTGGTCAGGCTGGAAGACGGCGCGTCAACGGTTGGAACTGTCGGCTCGTTATCTGTTTTTCCTGACTCTCGCAACATCATTCCAGAGAAGGTAACGTTTACCGTCGACCTTCGGGATATCGTCCTCTCCCGCCGGAACGAGAGGGAGCAACAATTACTAGAGACGATTCAGGATATTTGCGATGAGCATAGCCTGCAGTATTTGATTCGTGAGGATACAAACAGTGAGCCGCGATATTGCGCGGAATGGCTGAAGGAAATTTTGCGGAAAGAGGCGACCGGCATGGGAATGTCGCTGCCCGAGCTGATGAGTGGTCCTTTCCATGATTCGCTTACCATGTCGTATGTCTGCGATTACAGTATGATTTTTGTCCGTTGCAAGGAAGGGGTCAGCCATAACCCCAAAGAGTATTCGTCGCCGGAGGATATTGCAATTGGAACGGAGCTGTTATATAGGGCAGCACTTCATATAGCAAGCGGAAAGCGGAGGGGAATCGATGAGTAAAGTTACGATCGGGTTAATTCAGGCATCAAACGATATTCATGGCGATGAGCCGGTGGAGGTGCATAAGAAGGCGGCGATCGAGAAACATATCCGGCTTATCCGCGAGGCAGCGGGCAAGGGGGCACAGATTATCTCGCTGCAGGAGATTTTCTACGGACCGTATTTCTGCGCAGAACAGACGACCAAATGGTATGACGCTTCGGAGGAGGTTCCGAATGGGCCTACAACAAAGCTGTTCCAGGAGCTTGCCCGTGAGCTTGGTGTCGTCATTATTCTTCCGCTCTATGAGCGGGAAGGGATCGCAAGCTACTATAATACGGCGGCGGTTATTGATGCAGACGGTTCGTATCTCGGCAAATACCGCAAGCATCATATCCCTCATGTGGCGGCGGGCGACGGCGGATGCGGCTTCTGGGAAAAGTATTATTTTAAACCGGGCAATCTGGGTTATCCAGTGTTTGATACGGCCTTCGCGAAGGTTGGCGTCTACATCTGCTATGACCGGCATTTCCCGGAAGGGGCTCGTGCGCTTGGGCTGAACGGGGCGGAGATTGTCTTTAATCCGTCGGCCACGGTTGCGGGAACCTCGGAATATTTGTGGAAGCTGGAGCAGCCGGCTCACGCCGTGGCGAACGGGTATTATGTAGCGGCAATCAATCGGGTTGGATATGAGGCGCCATGGAATATGGGAGAGTTTTACGGGCAGTCGTATCTGGTTGATCCGCGAGGTGCTATTGCAGCCATGGGCAGCAGAGATCAAGATGAAGTCGTTATTGGCGTGATGGACAAAGAGTTGATCCGCGAGGTGCGGAATATTTGGCAGTTTTATCGAGATCGCAGGCCGGAAACGTACGACAGCATCATAAACCTATAATAAGCGCTATTGGAAAGGGGGATGAACGGATGGCGGCAACGTTTATATCTGCAGAATCATTAAGGCGTAATTTTGCCGAAGTGAAGGCTGGGATGAGACCAAAGGAAGCGATTGAGGAATCGAACCGCTGCTTGTATTGCTATGATGCTCCGTGTATTAAAGCTTGTCCAACAGGTATCAATATTCCCTCCTTTATTAAAAAGATCGCCTCCGGCAACATGAAAGGCTCCGCTCGCACCATTATGGAGGCGAATCCGGTTGGTGCAAGCTGCTCGCGTGTGTGTCCAACGGAGGAGCTGTGCGAAGGAGCTTGTGTACTCAATCATTCATCCAAGCCAATTATGATTGGCGATCTGCAGCGGTATGCGACAGACTGGGCAATCAAGAACGAACAGGTGCTGTTCACGGCAGGCCGCAGCAACGGGAAAAAGGTTGCCATTATTGGCGGTGGTCCAGCAGGCCTGTCAGCAGCTAGGGAGCTCGCGCGGTTTGGGTTTGCCGTTACGGTATTCGAGGCGAAGGAGCAGGCGGGAGGGCTGGACACGTATGGTATCGTCTCCTTCCGGCTGCCGCAGGAAATTTCACTATGGGAAGTTGAGCAGGTACAGCAGCTTGGCGTAGAGATCCGAACGGGGACTAAGGTTGGCGTTGATATCAGCGTCGAGGACATTTGGCAGCAATATGATGCGGTAGTGCTGGCCATTGGCATGTCGAAGGTGCCGAAGCTTGGTATTGAAGGTGAAGGGCTCTCCGGAGTGTATGACGCGATTGATTTTGTAGAGTCAACCAAGACGTCCATTCGGACAGACATTGCCGGGAAAAAGGTTGCTGTTATCGGCGCAGGCAATACCGCGATTGATGCGGCGACTTGCTCCGTTCGGCTTGGCGCAGAGGAAGTAACGATCGTCTATCGTCGTACCTCTGCAGAAATGACTGCTTATGATTTCGAGTATGACTTTGCAAAGCAGGACGGTGTCGTATTCAAATGGCTGACGGCTCCCAAGCGGATTATTGGAGATGCTGCAGGCAACGTGACGGCGATGGAATGTATCTTGGTGCGGCTTGAAGAGAGCGAAGGACGGATTCGGCCAGTACCGGTTGCTGGCTCAGAATTTTTTATGGATATTGATGCGGTCGTTCTTGCTATTGGCCAAACCCGGCATATCAATCTGGTTGAGCAGTTTGGCTTGACGCACAAGCGCGGGATTGTGGCGATTGATCCGGTTACGTTCCAAACCTCGGATCCTAGAGTATTCGCGGCAGGTGATGTGATCTTCGGCGACGGGCAAGGAGAGGCGATGGTCGTATCGGCGGCGCAGCAGGGGAAAAAAGCCGCGTATGCGATCTATCAGCAGCTTGTGAAGCAGCAGGAGGAGACGGCTTAATTAATAATAAAACACATGCTTACGAAGTAAGAATCACCACAAATGGCTAACGTCAGCCATTTAGGTGCTAATTCTTTTTAGGGGGAAAGAGGATGGCTGATTTACGCATTAATCTGGCGGGTATCTCGTCGCCGAATCCATTCTGGCTTGCATCAGCGCCGCCGACGAATACAGGCTACCAGGTGCAGCGAGCTTTCGAAGCGGGCTGGGGCGGAGCGGTGTGGAAAACGCTGGGGGATCCCATTATCAATACCTCGTCGAGGTTCGCGGCCGTTCATTTCAACGGGCAGCGTGTGGCGGGCTTTAACAATATCGAGCTTATAACGGACCGGCCGCTGGAAGTGAACTTGAAAGAAATCTACGAGACGAAAAAACGTTTTCCGAATCATGCGGTTGTCGTGTCCTTGATGGTTGAGCCAAAACGCGAGAAGTGGCATGAGATTGTGAAAAAAGTAGAGGCCGTTGGTGTCGACGGGCTTGAGCTGAACTTCGGCTGTCCGCATGGTATGGCGGAACGCGGCATGGGCTCGGCTTCCGGTCAGCAGCCGGATCTTGTCGAAGCACAGACAATGTGGGCGAAGGAAGCAGCGAAGACGCCGGTTATTGTAAAGCTGACGCCGAACATCACGGATATTACAGCAACAGCAAAGGCCGCCGTCCGAGGCGGTGCAGATGCGATCTCGCTTATTAACACGATCAATTCGCTGGCTGGTGTCGACATCGATACCTGGAACACGATCCCGCATGTTGGTGGAAAAGGTGCACATGGCGGCTATTGTGGTCCTGCGGTGAAGCCGATCGCGCTCAACATGGTAGCCGAATGCGCGCGTAACTCGCAGGTGAATGTACCGATCTCCGGAATTGGAGGCGTCTCCAATTGGCGGGATGCCGTGGAGTTTATGCTGATGGGTGCGACAGGCGTGCAGGTATGTACGGCAGCGATGCATCACGGCTTCAGTATTGTTGAGGATATGATCGATGGGCTGAACAATTATTTGGATGATAAGGGCTTGTTGTCCGTAACCGAGCTGATTGGCAAGTCTGTAACCCGTTATTCGGATTGGGGAGACCTTGATCTGAACTATCAGGTGGTCGCCCGGATTCATGAGGAGAACTGTATCGTCTGCAACAAATGCCATATTGCCTGCGAAGATACGTCGCATCAATGTATTGAACGTCTCACGGACGACGATGGCCGGGCTTACCTGAAGGTAAGAGAGGAAGACTGCGTTGGCTGCAACCTGTGCTCCATTGTATGTCCGGTAGAAGGGGCGATCTCGATGGTAGAGATTCCATCCGGCGAGCTGCCGATGTCCTGGAATCAGCGTCAGAAGGCGATTGCATCGGTTGATGGTACAGATCAAGCGCCGGGCGGCGCCAAGGAGGCGGTATAAGCGATGGCTGCAAAAATTATACGTAACGGCACAATAGTTACAGCGGCGGACACCTATCAGGCGGATGTGTTGATCGATAACGGCATCATTCAGCAGATTGGCATCGGACTAACAGCTGACGGAGCAGAGATTGTTGATGCAGCAGGGAAATATGTTTTTCCAGGCGGCGTAGATCCGCATACCCATCTGGATATGCCGTTCGGCGGCACGGTGACAGCGGACGATTTCGAGACGGGGACTCGAGCTGCGGCGTTTGGCGGGACAACAACCGTCATTGATTTTTGCTTAACGGACAAGGGGAAGCCGCTGAGCGAATCGCTTCAGAAGTGGCATGCCAAGGCGGACGGCAAAGCAGTTATCGACTACGGCTTTCATCTGATGATCAGTGAGATTAATGATGCGGTGCTGGCGGAGCTTCCCTCTATCGTGAAGGATGAGGGAATTACTTCGTTTAAGGTGTTTATGGCCTATAAAAATGTGTTCCAAGCGGATGACGGTACGTTGTACCGGACGATGCTGTCAGCCAAGGAGCTAGGCGCGATGGTCATGGTACATGCCGAGAATGGTGATGTCATTGAGTTCCTGGTGGAGAAGGCTTTAGCAGAGGGGAACACCGATCCGATCTACCATGCGTTGACCAGACCTTCAGCCATTGAGGGCGAAGCAACGGCACGTGCTGCCGCTCTTGCAGAATTGACTGGAGCGCGGCTGTATGTCGTACACGTCACCTGCGCAGAAGCGGTGAAGGCGATCAGCGAGGCGAGAACCCGAGGCGTGGATGTATGGGGCGAGACCTGCCCGCAATATTTGATGCTGGATCAGTCGTACTTGGCACTGCCGGATTTCGAAGGGGCCAAGTATGTATGGTCGCCTCCGCTGCGCGAGAAGAAGCATCAGGAGGTGCTCTGGAATGCACTCATTACCGGCCAGCTGCAGACGCTTGGCTCCGACCAATGCTCCTTCAACTTCAAGGGGCAAAAGGATCTTGGTCTCGGCGATTTCAGTAAAATTCCAAATGGCGGACCTGTCATAGAGGATCGATTCTCGATTCTTTATTCGGAAGGCGTAGCCAAGGGGCGCCTTACCCTTAATCAGTTCGTGGATATTGTCGCGACGCGTAATGCGAAGCTGTTTGGATTATTCCCGCGTAAAGGAACAATTGCGGTTGGCAGTGACGCGGATCTTGTTATTTTTGACCCAAATGTGGAAAGAACGATCTCCGCGGAGACGCATCATATGAACGTAGATTACAACCCGTTTGAAGGTATTCAAATTAGTGGAGTTCCGCAAAACGTGCTGTCACGCGGCGAATTTGTCATTAAGGATCAGACTTATGTTGGGAATGCGGGGACAGGGCAATTTCTGAAGCGCTTGACGTATAAGCAGACCAATTCAATCGGTACTGGTACGAAAGAAACGGTAGAGCAGCTGTAGAAACCATCCCATGGAGGTGCACGCTTATGTCCGCTTACCAAGAGTTTATGGAAGAGAAAGAACGGCTGGATGCTTATATCAGCAGGCAGTTCAGGATTCATAGCGTGGTTGAGAACTTAAGCGGAGCTACCATTGAGCTTGTACATCCCGGCGGGGAGAGTGCTGTCTTGCAGCTGCTCTCCGCAGATGCTCGGAAATATATGTCCAATCTTGTGGTCAAGCAGCTCACTTTAGCAGGCTGGAATGACGCTGGATAACGGAGCTACTGAATGGCTCCATGGGTATATTCGTATGCACTCAGCGCAAGCTCAATAGCCAGCCTTTTGTCTGCGACAAGGAAGTCTTCGCCAAGCAGCGCAGCTATTTTCTCCAACCGGTGGTAAAGGGTCTGCCTGACAATAAACAGCTCCCGGGCAGCATCTTGTTTGGAGCCGGATAGGGCTAGAAATACTTTGAGCGTCTTGAGGAGCTGACCGTTTTTCTCCTGATCGTATCGTGTTAATGGTCCTATGTATTCCTCAATAAGAGCAGGCAGCATGCCGGTCTTCTTAAGGCTTGAGATGACCCGGTACGTATGCAAATCGTTGAAAAAAGGAGAGCTTAAGGGGCCAATATCCGTCTGAATGGCGACTGTTTCTTGTGCAGATTCATAGCCCTCCTGTGCGCGGGAAAGGTCGGTCAAATATTTGCCGATGCCAAGTGTGCCGGAGAAAAGGGCGGTATCCGGATTATGCTCCGTTCTTCGCAAGCGTTCGACAGCCCGGAGCAGCCGCTCTTTCCACTTGAACTGCTTCATCTGGTCAATCAGAACAAAGACGATATGGTCATGCAGGGCGGCGGGAAGCAGGAGATAGCCTTCGCCTTCGAAGATGGCGCGGGCGACCATATTTTTCTGCATAAGAAGCTCTTCGCCTTCTTTCCATTCCGCCAGCTTGACGTTTAATCGGAACACGCAGACGGTTAGGCCATACAGCTTGGCAGCCGGCTTAATAGAGCTGATATACTCCCGCACCTCTTTGTCCGCATGTTTGCCGCTCAGCCAATCTGTCACCCACATTTCGTCCTTGTAGCGCCGTCTCTCCTCCATATACTTGGTGCGCATCATCTCTTGGGCGATGGCAGTAGCACAGCGGTCGAGAGCTAGAATCTGAAATTCACTCAGTTCCTGATCAGACTGCAGCAGCAGATCGGCGAACAGGTGATCAAGAGCAAGAATGGGACGATGGGCGAGACCACGTTTTAGAACAGGTGTAGCGAACATTTCGCCGTAAATCCACTGCTCGTAGAAAGCATCTGCTTTGGCACGTGGCATATGAGGCATAAACTCAGCTTCAGCGTTAAGAGGGAAGAAGGCGACTTGGGCGCCGGTCGTGTGGTGGAGAAGCTTGAGCAGCGGCATAATGCCTTTTCCTGAGAGAAGGAGCTGGTTCAGCTTGGTTGAGAGTGCCTCTAGTTCATAAACCATACGGTGATGCTGATGAATGAAGTAGGCGTGCAGGTCTTGGGTAATATCGATATAACGAACCTCCTCGTGGAAAAAAAGGAGAGGAAAGTTCTCGCGTTTAGCCAGCTCGATCATGGTGTCGGATGGCTTTTTGGTGTAGGTGCCAAGCTCGATGCAGAGGCCGGATGCACCGGAGTCGATGAGCTGCTGCAGGAAGGATAGACTAAGCTCTTCGTCATCATGCCAGCCTATGCCGGTGGATAAAATCAGCTCATTACCGCTTAGAAGCTTGCCAACCTGGGTAACTTCCATAATGTGGACCCAGCGAACGGTGCGATTCAGCGCTTCTTCGCTGGCGATTGTTTCAGCCTTCTGAAACAGAGGGCGCTGCAAGATGTCTCTAACGGTTAGCTGCATCAACGTTTCAACCATGGACATTCACCGCCCTAGCTTGGAGTAGTGGGGGAATCTAGTTTTCCTTCATTATACAAGAGGATAGATTTCATAGGCAATGTTCGTGCGGCGTAGAGAGGGATAGGAGAAAGGGAGGGAGCGTATATGGAGATAGGCGTTCCAAAAGAGAGAAAAGGATCGGAGCATCGAGTAGCCTTAACACCCGGTGGTGTACAAGAGCTTGTCAGGCATGGGCATAGCGTTTTTGTGGAGACCGGGGCTGGGGCTGCTTCCGGATTACTGGATGAAGAGTACCGGGCAGCAGGTGCGGTTCTTGTTCCAGATGCGGAAGGGGCTTGGTCAAGGGATCTCGTTGTAAAAGTGAAGGAGCCACTCAAGGAAGAGTACATGTATTTCCGTGAAGGGCTGGTGCTCTTCACTTATCTGCATCTTGCTGCGGAGCGGGAGCTGACAGAAGCACTGGCACGGCAAAAGGTAACGGCCATAGCCTACGAAACGGTACAATTGGCAAATGGTCAGCTCCCGCTGCTTACCCCGATGAGCGATATTGCCGGCCGGATGGCGGCGCAAGTTGGCGCACAGTTTCTGGAGAAAGCACATGGAGGACGGGGAATTCTGCTTGGTGGTGTTCCTGGTGTGAAAAAAGGACGCGTGTCCATTATTGGAGGCGGCGTAGTTGGGACGGGGGCAGCCCAGATTGCGCTTGGACTTGGCGCCGAAGTGTCTATTATTGATCGTGATGCTGACAGGCTGCGGGCGCTTGAAGATCGGTTCGGCGGACGGGTGCAGACTCTAGCATCGAATTCGAGGCAGATCGCGGAAGCTGTAAGAGAGTCGGATTTGGTCATTGGAGCCGTGCTTATTCCAGGCGCTAGAGCACCAAAGCTCGTGACGGAAGAGATGGTCCGCTCGATGCCAGCGGGTTCGGTTATTGTAGATGTCGCAATTGATCAGGGCGGCAGCGTGGAGACGATTGATCGAATCACGACGCATGCTGAGCCGGTATTCGAGAAGTTTGGTGTCCTGCATTATGCTGTAGCCAACATGCCAGGTGCTGTGCCGTATACAGCCACAGCGGCATTAACCAACGCGACGCTGCCTTATGCACTTGCGCTCGCCGACCGCGGCGTCCGCGAGACGCTCGCTGCCAGCGAGTCGATCCGCCGTGGCGTTAACGCCATGGACGGCTTCATCACCCATGAAGCCGTCGCCGCCGCGCATCAGATGGATTACACTAACGTGCGCGAACTGTTGAACTCTTCGATTGCCTAAGGTAAGCCCCGCAAGGCTGGTTGCCGAGTAATTTAGCAACTGTGAAGGACTGAGCTCCCTGCGAAGGGGGCTCTTTTTCATCTCCTTTCACTAATCTCAACAATCTCTTAATCTATGATTTACGTTCTATAAACAATAGAACTCTATAATCACTAGGTATGACTTGTCATTCGCTAGATAGAGAGAACGAAACCAGAGAATAGGGAGAAGGGAGACATAAGTGAAAATTCGCGTACAAGCAGGGGCAATGCTGGCTGCCTTTTGGGTGTTTTTCACCATACTTGGTGGGACGGCTGAAGCACATTTTAGTTCAACGGGGTTCTCGGATATTACCGTTAAAGACAAAAGTCTGGAATATAACCTGTTCCTGTTGGAGAAGGAGCTTATCGAAGCGCTACCTGCGATTGATCAGGACGGGGACGGTAAAATTTCGGAAAGCGAGTTTGCAGGCAGTCATGAGATTCTGACCGCGCTGGTTCATGACCGACTGATCGTCACGGGCAACAGTAAGGTTGGCGCCGGAACAGTACTCGCAGCGAAGAAGACGGAAAAAGCAAAAATGCCGATGATCGAGATCGACATCAACTATGATTTCGGAGAACCAGTCGACCGGTATATGGTTCAATATAATTTTTATGACGGCACCAACCCGGATCATCGCAGTTATGCAACGATCCGAATGGGACAGCAGTCCATCGTGCAAGTCATTAACAGCTCCAACAACATCCTTCAGATGGAGGGCTATCATGGTGCGGACGCCGGTACAACGGATACAGCAGCAGCTGGCGATTCGGAACAGAAGCCTATTACAACTTCATCCTCTTGGACAAGCGTACTGAAAGAGTACATCACAATGGGCATGGAGCATATCTGGTCAGGTGCTGACCATCTGCTGTTCTTATGTGGTCTTATCCTTGCAGCAGGTGCAAGCGGCTGGACGATGCTGAAGCTGATCTCAGCTTTTACGATCGGACACAGCATTACACTCGTATTATCTGCGCTGGACCTGGCGTCGTTATCACCTCTTATTGTAGAGCCTCTTATTGCATTAAGTATCGTATTCGTAGCCTTTGAGAATATTTTCCGCAAAAAAGATGGCGCGAGTACCGAGAAAAAACGACTAGCTGTCACTGTTCTGTTCGGCATGGTGCATGGATTCGGTTTTGCCGAAATCCTGCATGGGACGATGTCGGGCAATATTGCTCTGCCGCTCTTCTCTTTCAATCTTGGTGTAGAGATCGGCCAGCTTGCTGTTCTGGCAATCGTCATACCACTTCTCTGGCTGATCCGAAAGGTGATGACCGGCAACCGCCAAGCATGGTGGGCGTACGGTGCTTCCTCCATTGTCGGCCTGATGGGATTATATTGGCTCATCGAGCGCCTTATTTCAAATTTTAAAATGTAATCCGGCTTTATATTCAATCAGAAGGAAGTGTTTCCTATTATGTTAAGCAAGAGATACAAGAAATGGATCTCTAGCGTTCTATTAGCCAGCTTGCTTATGAGCATGCTGTCATCGATTGGTGTCGCTGCTGCGGCAGAGGAGAATACTGTACCGGAGTTGTTCGTCTCGGAAATACATCCTGACGTGGATGGCGATGATGACTATGAGTTTTTCGAGGTATATAACAACTCGAATAAAACCATTCGTTTGAACGATTATACATTTATTTATGATTATCCAACTACAACACCAGACTTGACCTTTACATTTGGCGAGAAATCGCTTGATCCAGAGCAGGTGATGGTGTTTTGGTACAATCCCAAAAACCTGAGCGTAGAACAATTTAACTCAAAATATGGAGTAAGTCTGACCGACAGTCAACTCGTTAACGTCGCTGGATTCTCAGGCTTCCATAACACCAACGACCGAACGGTTGTTATTAAGAACAGCCAAGGCGTGGAAATCTCTAAATCAGGTTATAAGGCTTCAACGGAAATTGCAGAGGGCCTTGGCGACCACTACATGCTGCCAACAGCAGGTGGTGTGCAAACCGATAAATTTGCAGTAAAGTCCGCTCCAACTCCAGGAACATTGGCAGAAGGACAAATCCCGTCTGTTCATTATCAATTCCCGGAAGGTCCGGTTAATCAGGCTCCAGTCATCAACCATACACCGGTAACAGAGGGCGATAGTGAACAAGATCTGGCCATTTCCGCGGAAATCACCGATGCGGATGATACGGCAACGGCGTCTGTTTATTACAAAAATCCGTCGGATGCTGCATTTACCTCAGTACCGATGACCAATACGGAGGGCTCGACCTTCATTGCGGTTATTCCAAAAGCTTCTCTTACCACAACCGAGCTGCAGTATTATATTGAAGCAGCGGATGCCGTAAATCATGTGAAGTCGTCCACCTATACAGTGGCTATTGAACAACATAATTTTGATTTTACAAAAGTGCCTGGTCTTCTCGTTACGGAGATTGTACCGGATTCAACAAACATAAACGTGAGTGGAAAAGACTGGGATGCTTATGAGTTTGTAGAGCTGTATAACAATACGACTCGTCCAGTTTCACTCAGTGATTACAAGCTTCTCTATCGATATACGGATTCAACAAAACCAGACGGAGTATGGGAGCTGCCGAGTACGACGGTTATTCCTCCTCTAAGCAATGTTGTATTCTGGGTAATGAATGGTGCTAATAAAGATCTGAAAGCAGAAGATTTTAACGCCAACTATCAAACGTCCCTTGTAGAAAATACAAACCTGTTCCGCATTGATGGCGGCGATGGCATGGCGAATGGCGGCCAGCGCAAGATCGTCATCGCATCAAAGACGGGCAAGGAAATTGCCGAAGCGTTCTACGAGACCGACGCTCAGACTGTTGTGAACAAGGGGGTTTTCTATCAATATCCGGTAGATGGCACCAATAAGATGAAGCTGTTTAACGCAGGTGTCAATGCAGCAACTCCGGGTACTGTCGAAGCAGCTCTGCTTCCGCAGCAGCCGGCTCCAGCCTTTAATGAACTGCCTGTCATCACGCATACTCCTCCTGCATCAGGCAGCATCGACAATGACCTGACTGTGCAGGCAACCATTGCTGATCCTGACAGCGACATCGTTACAGCATCGTTGTTCTACAAAGTAGGCGATGCAGCGGACTACACTTCCGTTCCAATGACAGCCGGAGAGAACAATGTGTTCTCAGCTAACGTTCCGAAGGAAGCTTTTACCGATTCGCAGCTGCAATACTACATTCAAGCAAATGATGGAACCGATACGATGAAATCGAGTATTTTCACGGTAACGATAGAGCTTGGAAATGTTGACTTTAATAAACTTCCACCGCTGATGGTAACGGAAGTTGTTCCGGATTCCACAAACGTAGGCTCAGCAGATGGTTATGAGTTTGTAGAGATCTACAATAATACAGATAAAACGATTAACTTCAAAGACTACAAAATTCAATACAGATACACGGCCTCGGGACCGGATGCTGATGTCATTTGGCCATCAACTCCGGAGGAAGTACTGATCCCTTCGAAAAAAACGTTAGTGTTCTGGATTATTAACAGCCAGAATAAGCAACAAACCGTTGCTGACTTCAATGCTCTCTACGGTACCAATCTGGTAGAAGGCACCGATATCGTCAAGATCTACAGCGACGGCATGGCAAACGGCGGTGGTCGCGGGATTGTTATTGCCACCAATACAAAGACAGAAATTTCGTCTACATATTACGATACGGACGCTGAAACCGTTGCGAACAAAGGCATTTTCTACAAATATTCACCAACTGGCAGCTCGCAGATGATTAAATATAGCGCCGGCAAGGAAGCAGCAACACCAGGCTCCGTAGCGCCGGTTCAAGTACCTCAGATTACCGTTAAGACTCCACTAGATACAACGAGTCCTACTTATAAGGATCTGACGAATACACCGGAAATCGATAAAGCACAAAATCTCTCGATCAAAGCGGAAGCGCATGACGAGAATAACGTGAAATCGGTAGCTTTGTATTATAAGAGCAATCTTGATGCTCAATATACGAAACGCTACCTGGCAGAAAGCTTTGATGATACGCTATATCACTACACGATCTATTCGCCTGAACTGATCGGACGCGATTACATCGAATACTATTATGTTGTCTCCGACGGCCAGAACGAAGTGACATCGGACAAATACCGTACTCAGATAAAGGGCAATACGGATCATTCTCCGCTGCGTCTTAATCTGAAGGATGGGGATTTCCTGGCAGGTATTAAGGTACTGAAAGCGACTGCTGAAGATGCACCAGCCTCCGAGCTTCATCTGTCGGTTGACCAAACGGAAGCGACAGAAGGAACGTACACGGCTGTTGAACAAGATGCGTATTTCGCTTATGAAGCGAATGGCGTCAACTATTACTTTAAGAACGGTGTTACGATGGGCGACGAAATCTTGTCGATCTTCCTAGATCCCATTAATACCTATACAACTCTGACGGTACCTATTGCGGCGGAACGTCTGAAGGGCGGAAGCAATATTATCTCTATCCGAGCGGGTACAAAGGCCTCGCCGTTTGATGACCGTAAGGAAGAGAATAAAGATGATTTCACTGTCCGTAATGTAAGACTGGTATTTGCAGACGGTACAGAAATCTTCGACGATCGGTATAAAAATCGAGATACCGTTATCCCTATGGGTGACAGTGCCGGTAAAAATCCGGTTGTAGACTTCAACTTCAATATTTCGGATGAGCTGCTTGCGTCCAAGGCTTATGCTCTTGATACGACTAAGCTTTCCGACGGTGAACATACCGTTAAAGTCAGCCATTCGGAGTTTGGCGAGAAAGCGGTCGTTGTCAAAGTAGATAATACGGCACCGGTAATTACATCTTCCCTTGAGGAAGGTAAAGAATACCGCGGTCCATTCACAATTGATGCGACTGTACAAGATGCTTTATCCGGCTTGGACAAGGTACAGGGCTGGTTGGATGAAACGCCAATTAAGCTCCCTTATGCAACATCCTCCAAGGATTTGACTGGCGGAGAGCATGTATTCAAAATCCAGGCAACCGATAAAGTCGGCAATACAGTAGAGAAAGAAGTGAAATTCTCCGTACCGGACGAGAATCCGCTCAAGCCGGAGCTCGTATCTCCTACTGACGTAGGAACTGGAGTAGACCGGAACCCGGTATTGTCTGTAAAAGTAAAAGATCCTACGAATGACAAAATGGATGTTTCCTTCTTCCGTGGTTTCAAGTATGACGGGGCGAATAAGGAAGGTCTTCTGGGCTTCCGCAACGCTGCGGATGTTGAGCCTCCGAAGGAAGTAGCTCCTGCCGGGGAGAAAGCAATGACGGCAGACGACTATAGCAAGATCAGCGCAGTTGACGGTGAATATCTGACTGATGATTCCACCGAGCAATTTCCTTATCAGCGATTCCAGGTACAGCTAGATCCTTCGGTGAAGGCTACGGACCAGATCGAGCTAAGCTGGAAAGGCAACTCGCTTGAAGGCCGTAAAGTAAGCATGTACGTATGGAGTCCTTCCGAGAAGAAATGGATTAGCGTGGACAGCACCGTTGCAGGCACGGAAGATTTTACACTTGGTGCTTGGGTAATGGCGGGAGAATATGCGGACAATCAAACGCTGCAAGTGATGGTGCAGGATGAACTGCCTGCTGCACAAGCGGACCAAGAGGACCAAGAGGGTCAAGAGAACTATGACTTCTCATTTGCTTGGATGTCCGATACGCAATATTATTCGGAAAGCTATCCTAATATCTATGAAAATATCGTAGACTGGATTGCCGCTAACAAAGAGAAAGATAAGATTAAATATGTTATCCATACCGGCGATATCGTCGACGAAGCGGATAAAGAAATTCAATGGCAGCGCGCCGATAAAGACATGAAGGTGCTGGAAGATGCGGACATTCCGTACGGTGTACTTGCCGGTAACCATGATGTTGACCATCAGCTTGGCGCTTACGATTACTATTGGAATTACTTCGGTGCAGACCGTTTCGAGGATCAGCCGACTTACGGCGGTTCCCTCGATAACAACCGTGGTCACTATGATCTTATTTCCTCGAACGGCAATGACTTTATCATGGTCTACATGGGCTGGGGTATCCGCGACTCAGATATCGACTGGATGAATGAAGTGCTGGCGAAATATCCGAACCGCAAGGCAATTCTGAACTTCCATGAATTCCTGCTTGTATCCGGCAACCGGGCTCCGATTGCGGATAAGATTTTTGAAGAAGTTGTGCAAAAAAACAAAAACGTATTTGCGGTCTTATCCGGCCATTATCATGATTCGAAGCTGCTTGTCAGTGAAATTGATGATAACGGTGACGGTGTAAATGACCGTAAAGTCTATCAAATGCTGTCCGACTATCAAGGCGGCCCAGAAGGCGGACAAGGTTATATCAAGCTTCTTCAGTTTGATATTGCCAATGACAAGATGTATGTAAAAACATACTCGCCTTATATGGACGACTATAATTTCTACGATCCAAGCGATACGACAAAACAAGAAGAATTCGCAATTGATATTGACCTTTCACCACAAGTGAAGCGCGTTGCGACCGACTATATGGGCGTAAATGTCTACTCCGATCAGCCGATAGGCAAGGTGGAGAAAGTAGCAAGCGGTGAACAGGCTTCCACTTCGTGGAGTGGTCTTAACGCCAATACCAAGTACCAATGGTATGCAGCAGCAGAAGATGCCTATACAGGTAAAGCTCTGTCGGATATTTGGAGCTTTACGACGGGCACCGCAGTAACTGATCAAACAGCTCCAACATGGACAAACGGAAGTTTGTCTGTATCGGATGTCAGCAAAACATCGCTGAAACTGACCTGGACAGGAGCAGTTGATGATGTTGGTGTAACGCAGTATAAAGTGTTCAAGGATAATGTGGAGCTTGCGACTGTATCCGATACAACTTACGAAGTGACTGGACTTACAGCTGATACTTCCTACACATTCAAAGTGGAAGCAGGAGATGCATCAGGCAAATGGAGTACGGATGGACCATCGTCGACTGGTAAAACCGCTGCTGATCATGCCGATCAAACGGTTCCTACATGGACCAATGGCGACATAATGGTCTTTCCTGTTGCAGGCACGGATAATAGTCGGAAGTTAACCTGGACAGGAGCTTCTGATGATGTTGGTGTAACTCAGTACAAAGTTTACAAGGACGATGTAGAACTTGCCGCAGTAACGGACACGAGTTACGTCGTGGGAGATCTAGAATCTAATAAGTTTTATACTTTCAAAGTAGAAGCAGGAGACGCTAGTGGCAATTGGAGCACTAACGGGCCATCGGTTACTTTCAAAATATTGACGAATGACGAACAGGCTCCAATATGGACGAGTGGCAGCTTGTCCATATCGGATATCAGCAAAACATCGCTGAAGCTGACCTGGTCTGAAGCATCTGATGAAGTACTTGTAAAGACCTACAAAGTTTATAAAGATAATGTAGAACTTGCGACGGTTACAGGCAAGGCTACGACCTATGAAGTTACGGGATTGACACCTGGAACAGCATACACGTTCAAAGTGGAAGCAGGAGACATCTTCGAAAATTGGAGTACGGATGGACCATCGGCGACCGGTAAAACAACAGCCGATTCCAGTACGAACCCGCCAGTTGAAGTTCCTAGCGGCGGCTCCGGCAATGGTGGACAAACACCAGTTAAAACTTCAAATGGAGTCAGCCTTGAAGGTACAACATCCGGTTCAGCATTAACCGTACCGGTCAAGACGCTTAACCAAGCAATCGATATGATTGCGGGACAAAGCGGTCAAACGATTGAGATTACGACAGATTCCACGCAAGCTGTAAGTGCAGAACTGCCAGCACGTGTGCTGCTTGATGCATTGAAGAAAGCTCCGAATCTGACGATTTCGGTTAAAATCGGTGACGCAAGTTATGATCTGCCGATCAGTGCGCTTAACCTGCCATCGACCATAGGAACCGATGCGTCGCTCATTATCACCATTAATCCTGTAGACAGCACTTTGTCGACAACGATGAAGGATAAAGCGACTAAAGCTGGCGTCAAGCTGGTTGGTACTCCAGTTGAGTTCGGTGTATTCCTTCAATCTAACGGCAATAAGCAAGAGATTCATGATTTCGGTACAACGTATGTATCCCGTACAATCGACATCAATCAGTCCGTGGATGCTTCGCAGTCCACAGCTGTGATGTACAACGAGGCGACTGGCGAATTTACATTCGTACCGGCAACCTTCAAGACGGAAAACGGACATACGATTGTGACCATCAAACGTACTGGCAATAGTGTCTATGCAGTAGCTCAATTGAGCAAGACATTCAGCGATCTGAATAACCATTGGGCGAAAACAGACGTTGAGCTGATGGCATCTAAGCTGATTGTCAAAGGCATAAGCAATGATAAGTTTGCTCCTAACGCTGTTGTAACTCGTGCAGAATTTGCTGCTATGGTTGTGCGTGCACTTGGTATCTCCGAAGATCAGGCTGCAGCATCCTTCAAGGATGTAAACAGCAAAGACTGGTTCGCAGGTGCTGTTGGCGCTGCTGTGAAGGCAGGCATTGTAAAAGGTTATGAAGGCAACAGCTTCAAGCCAAACGCTTCAATCACTCGCGAAGAAATGGCAGTTATGATCTCACGTGCCCTTGTCTTTACGGGTAAACAGCCGTCAGCCAACGGTACAGAACTATTGAATGCTTTCAAAGATAAGGCATCTATCGAAGATTGGGCGAAGCAAGCGGTAGCCCAGGCCGTTGATGCAAAAATCATCGAAGGCACAACGGGAGGAAACTTTGCTCCAGACAGCAAAGCTACTCGTGCGGAAGCAGCCGTAATGCTGAAACGATTACTGGAATTTGTAAATTTTATCTAACGTCATTAGGAAATGTCTCTTCGCTTCGGTGAAGAGGCATTTTTGTTTTATTGGGCGAAAAATATGATATACTTTCCTAACCTAACGATTTCGGAAAGAAGGCCATTTTCGTGAATAATTCAATTCAAATTAAGGCATTAAAGTACGGCAATATCTTACATTATGAATGGAATACGGAGCTGCTGGAAGAAGGGGACGGCTATGTGTTTGTCCTTGGCCAGTACGGCAGGAAGCTTCAGCATCATACGAAAAAAGCTGTGTTTACAGTGAACAACTGGTCGATTGAATTTTTCTCGTGCAAGCATTGGTTTACGGTTAGTGCAGCCATTGTTGACGGCCAGATTAACGAGTATTATTGCAACATCAATCAGCCTGCGGTGATGAGCGGGAACGAGGTTTCTTTTGTAGATCTGGATTTGGATCTCGTTCAGCGCGGCGGCGAATGGATGGTTATAGATGAAGATGAATTTATCGAAAATGCGGAAAAGTTCGGGTACCCGGAGCCGCTGATGAAGCAGGTAAGGGATGAACTGGCCGGGCTTCAGGCACGTGTGACAGAACGGCAGTTTCCTTTTGACGGGACAATAGAACGGCTGATGGCGAGAATTCCGAATCAAGAGCTGGAAACAATAAATCCGACCAGATAAGAAGGAATTCGGCGCAGCATGTAGAAGTATACAAGAAATCATTCCACTACTACTATAGACGCAAGGATGAAAAACGAGATGCTCAAAGATAAAATTTTAAATAGACAGGCTGGAATCATTACTTATGGCATGACCCCGCCTAAGTCGAGTCATACCCCTGAGAAGCTGGCAGAAATATCGGAAAAGCAATATGATCGTTTAAAGGATCTGGATATTGACGGATTAATCTTGTATGACGTGCAGGATGAAGCGGACCGGACGGATGAGGAAAGACCATTCCCCTACTTGCAAGCGATGGACCCTACCGTCTATAGCAAGAACTATTTGAACTATTGGAAGGTCCCTAAGATTATTTACCGGGTTGTCGGTAACAACACCGAAGATAACTTTACGAATTGGCTGAAGCAGGATTTGGAAGAGGATCGGTTCTCGGTCTTTGTTGGTACTTCCTCCAGCAATCAACAGACGACGATGAAGCTGCCGGAAGCGTATGAGCTTAGCAGCAAGCTGAACGATCGGTTAATGCTGGGCGGCGTTGTTATTCCAGAGCGGCATATGAAGAAGAACGATGAGCATCTCCGGATCAAGGATAAGGTGGACGGAGGCTGTAAGTTCTTCATTTCGCAGGCAACGTTTAACGTAGAAGCATCGAAGAACATGCTCTCGGATTACTATTATTACTGCAAGGAGCAAGGTATTGATACCGTGCCAATCCTGTTCAACCTGGCGCCATGCGGCTCGCAAAAAACGCTGGAGTTCATGAAATGGCTTGGCATCAGTATTCCGAAATGGCTGGAGAATGACCTGCTGAAGTCGACCGATATTTTGGACAAGTCCGTATCTCTTGCACTGAAAATCTTCGAAGAGCTGTTCGAGTTTGGCATCGAAAAAGGCATTCCGATTGGCTGCAGTATCGAAAGCGTCTCGACACGTAAGGTAGAGATTGAAGCTTCCGTACAGCTTGTCAAAGATATTAAAAGCGTGATCGACCGTAAGCTTGGCATTCATGCTTAAGTTAAAAATGTAAAGCCGCTGTTTACACTAGAGCTGATAGAAGCTTAGTGTGAACTGCGGCTTTTTCTTTTATATAAGCTCATTCCGCTGGAGGATATCCAATGCAGCTGTTGTTACTTTGGCCTAGCGCACCATTACGCTGTATGAAATCCAACATAGGCGAGCGTGCGGCGTGAAGCAACCAGTTACTCCTACTAGGCGCGTCCCTTAAGTTGGATTTCGTCCAACGTAAGTCCGCTCCTCACAGGTGGCAGCGAGCTGCGTTGGATTCTATCCAGTAACTTTCACCAAATTGAGCTGCTCTCGCCTATATGAGCTCATTCTGCTGGAGAATATCCAATGTAGCTGTTGTTACTTTGGCCAAGCGCACCATTACGCTGTATGAAATCCAACATAGGCGAGCGTGCGGCATGAAGCAACCAGTTACGTTGTAAGTTCCAAAGGGCGTCTAACAGGTGGTTGAGGTTAGTAAAGCAAAGGCCGCTGCTCGCACCAAGCATGTTGAAGACAGGTAGGAACAGCGGCTTGATTTAGCTTAGGAATTCATATGCGCCTCACGCTGGCGGAGCTCGATCCGGCGGATTTTGCCGGAGTTTGTTTTCGGCAGATCGCTGATGAATTCGATTTTGCGTGGATATTTGTAGGGAGCCGTTACCGATTTGACATGATCCTGCAGCTCTTTGATCAGCTCGGGGGAGCCTGTCACTCCGTCTTTCAGCACGATAAAGGCTTTGACGACATGACCACGGATCTCATCGGGACTTGCGACAGCGGCACATTCCTTCACAGACGGATGACGAAGCAGCGCTTCTTCCACCTCAAATGGTCCAATCGTATAGCCAGAGCTGATAATAATATCGTCGCCGCGGCCTTCGAACCAAAGATAACCTTCCTCGTCTTTGCTCGCCCGGTCACCAGTGATGAAATAAGAACCAACGATGCTGGCACCTTTTCGCTCGGGATCACGGTAATACGATTTGAACAAAGCCGGCATGTCGGTATGTACGGCGATGCTGCCGACTTCACCCATTGGCTGAGGATGGCCTTCTTCATCAATGATCTCCACGAGACCAGGAACAATCGACTTGCCCATGGCACCAATCTTAATCGGTGAATCCTTCAGATTGCCGATCAATAATGTATTTTCCGTCTGGCCATAGCCGTCTCGGATCGTTAAGGAGAAAGTATCCTCGAACTGCCGGATGACCGCTTGGTTTAAAGGCTCACCTGCCGATACCGCACTTCGAAGTGAGGACAGGTCAAACCGGGCTAAGTTATCCGTCTTCGCCATAATACGGTATTCGGTCGGAGTACAGCAGAGCACATTAATTTGGTTCTCCTTAATAAGCTCGAGATACCGTTCCGCGCTAAAAGATCCATTATAGATGAAGCCTGTAGCTCCGTTACCGAGAACGGATAAGAAAGGAGTCCAGATCCATTTTTGCCAGCCAGGTGCGGCTGTTGCCCAGACCAGATCGGTATCCTGAATGCCAAGCCATGCCGAAGTAATACGCAGATGTGCATAGCCCCAGCCATGGCTGTGAACAACGCCCTTGGGATTACTGGTTGTGCCCGATGTATAAGCTAGAATCGCCATATCATCACGGCTTGTTAGCTCAGTTGCGCGCTCCTCCGGTTGTCCTTCCATTAAGGACCGGAGGGACACCCAGTTATCAGCTTGTCTGCCACTGGCGTCAATTCGGTACTGCAGGGCAGGCAAATCTTCCGTAATGTTGTCCACCTCTGCGGCACCTTCCGCCCATGCAATAACAGCACGTGCTTCCGAATGCTGAAGACGGTACGACAGATCTTTGGCACGAAGCATTTCGGAGGATGGAATAATAACAAGTCCAAGCTTGAGGCATGCGACATAGATGATATACGCCTCGATGGTTCTTGGCACCATAACAAGGACGCGGTCGCCCTTCATAAGCCCTAGTTCGTTCAAACCGCCAGCAAGCTGGTTCACTTGCTTCAGCAGTTCATTATATGTAATTCTAGTCGTGTGGCCTTGATCGTCCAGCAGCTGAAGCGCGATTTTATCGGACTGGTGACGCTCAATCTCAGAACTGATATTGTACTGTTCTGGAGCTACCCATTGATCAAAATTCATCCAATCTACCCCTTTGTCGCTCTCGATTATCTTAGCTAGTTAGCGACAGTATAGCATAGGTTGTGAACATGAAAAAGGATGACTCCTGCCATAGACAGAAGCCATCCTGGTGCTGCTGAAGCTTGGCTATTTGCAGTTAAGCTTCTTCGTCATTGAGTTCTTCTTCGAACTCCGATACGCTTTCTCTGCGGCGCTCGTTCTTCTCTTGCAACTCGTTTTGCTGTGAGCTGCTGATCTCGGTGCTGAACTCATTCAAGTATTGCTCAGTTTCATTAATGTTCTGCTGCGTATTTGCAATATGCTCCTGCAAATGTTCCGCGTTATCCGACCGATTGTCCGGCTTTGCCATACGGATATTCCCCCTTATTCGTGTTGGTAGTCGGGCACCGGTTTAGCACCCAAGAGCTATTGTGACCCAAGGGCTGGGGTTTTTATGCAAATGAATTAACTAAAGTTAATTGTCTAAGCTTTGTTGTTTTATTACATTTAGAGGGTAATAATGGTTATCTAATCATATTCTAACGTTAACGAATAGAGGATAAATTGAAACTTTTGGAGGGATAACGATGTCTGTCATCATTGTTGAATGTCCAAACTGCGGGCAAAAGAACGAGGTTGAGTCTCAGAAGCTGAGACTGGCAAAATGCGGAGCATGTAATGAGAGTCTTGCTCAGGACGATGTGATTCCGGCAAGCTTTTCAGATGAAGAAATCGCCACTGTCGTAGAGTCGGCTCCAGCAGAAGTAGTAGAAGAAGAAGTGGATACAGACTCCTGGATCTCTAAGATCGGGGATCATGAGGAGCAAGTGAAGTACGTAAACAACGGGTTCTGGTCAAAAGTTAGAAAAGTTGCGTCAAAGGTGCCTTTTTCCAAAGAAGCGGTTGCCATGTACTTCTGTGCAATGGACCCGAATACGCCGGCCAAAGTAAAAGTAACGGCCATTGGTGCGCTTGCCTACTGGATTCTGCCAATCGATCTTGTTCCGGATATTTTCCCTATAGTCGGTTACGGGGATGATGCTACTGCCATATTCCTAGCTTACAAGGCGATTAGCTCGCATATTACGGATGAACATCGTGACAAGGCAGAGGAGTTTTTTGTGAAATAAGGGATTTAGACAGAGTGGGGGAAACGATAGCATGAACATGATGGTAATGGAATGTGAAAGGGTTGACGGGGATACAGAGGTAGCAAGGGAAAATGTCCTCACCTACATCCATTCTGAAATTAGCGGCTCAGAAGAAGCCAGTACGAATGAACAAATCACGCAAGTCTATAATCTGCATCGACCATTGAACTATGATATCTATTTGGATTTGAGCACAGGAGAGTGGCTTGCCAGAGGCGAGGCCATGGAGCTGTCTGCCGATGATATTCGTGTATTGTTCGTTATGCTTACAGAAGGGCTGTCCTGTACATCTCGGATGATCTTTAAAGCTAGATATAATCAGGAGCTTGAGCCGGGAAGCAAGAAAGATAGAGGCAGATTAAACAGCTACTACAGGAGATTAAAAGAACGCTTGAAGCTTTATGGCATTACAACCGAGCACTATACCGTGAAATTTGGGACAAGGTATTTTGTTGTTTATCCGGCACAAAGGTAGATGAGCTCGAGAAGCGTTGACCTTCCTTTCCTGCGGGTATATGCTGACCATAGAGGCTATACTGGTTGCGGAGGTGGGGAAACCATGAGTACGAACAGCTTTTATGATGCAAAGTGGAGAGAGTCGGGAGAGTTCCGTCCGAAGATCGTCGCGTATTACTATAAGCAGTGGGAAGACTTCCATATGGGATTCCATCAGCATGACTGGGCGGAGTTCATGTATGTCATTTCCGGCAACTGCACGGTGGAGACGAATAAAGATGTCATTGCCATGCGCAAAGGCGACCTTATTATGCTGGATGCTGGTGTGCCGCATAGGCTGATCGTTGAGAGCGGGAGTCCCTGCCGAATGCTGAACGTGGAGTTTGGATTCCAGCCCTGCGAGGGGATTTATCCATCGATGAATCAGCTCGCTAGTCATAATCCGATGTTTGCGAAGCTGCTGGGGCAACGTTTGGATACGATTGTACTTAGGGACTATGAAGATATTCAGGTGAATCTGAGGAATCTGGTCTTTGAACTGGATCTAGGCGGTGAAGGCGCTGAACGAGGCCGTGAGATGATGACGAATCTGCTCATGTCCCAGCTGCTGGTCCGTGTTGCTCGGTTAGTTGCCGTTGAGTCGAAAAATAGCGCGGAGCGCCAAATCCATCATTATGTGCGCCACGCGACAGAATATATTCATCAGTATTACGATACCGCTATTCTAGCCAAAGATATTGCGGCAGCTGTTAATCTGCATCCTGTCTATCTTCAGCGCATTTTCAAATCGAATATGGACAAGACGATCAATGAGTATTTGGTCGATCTGCGCATAGAGAAGGCAAAGATGCTGCTCGCCCGTACGGACGTACCGATCATTGAGATAGCGGATCATATCGGGCTCAACAGCCGCCAATATTTCAGTATGCTATTTAAGAAAATGACGGGAGTATCACCGGCAGAATACCGTAATTCCAAGAAATCAATCACAAGCTGGACCGACTATGAAGTTGAAATAGTTGACAAGATATAATGCATTCCGTTGCGAATGTGCAAACGCCTTCTTTTTCCGCCTGCTAGAATAAGGGTAACGAACGACCATACCCTGATAGGCGAAGAGGAGGCTTTATTTATGAGTTTTAAGGTGGCTTTTGTAGGCGCAGGCAGTATCGGTTTTACACGCGGTTTAATGCGGGATTTGCTCGCGGTGCCGGAGTTTAAGGATATTCAGGTTGCTTTTACAGACATTAATGAACATAACCTCGACATGGTGACTCAGCTGGTGCAAAGAGATATTCGTGAGAACGGATTGGGTATTGAAATTCAAGCGACAACCGATCGCAGAGAGGCGTTGAAGGATGCCCGTTATGTATTCTGCGTAGTGCGGATCGGCGGCCTTGAGGCGTTCCAATACGATATCGACATTCCGTTAAAATACGGCATCGACCAATGTGTCGGCGATACCCTCTGTGCAGGCGGTATCATGTACGGCCAACGCGGCATTGCCGAAATGCTGAACATTTGCAAGGACATCCGCGAGGTAGCTGAGCCCAATGCGCTGCTCCTCAACTACGCGAACCCGATGGCGATGCTGACTTGGGCTTGCAACAAGTACGGCGGCGTCCGCACGATTGGCCTTTGCCATGGTGTTCAAGGCGGACATCATCAGATCGCTCGCGCGCTTGGTCGTGAAAAGAAAGAAGTCGACATCATCTGTGCGGGTATTAACCATCAGACTTGGTATGTTTCTGTTAAGACTGATGGCATAGACAGAACGGGAGATTTACTCGAAGCTTTCGAAGCTGTTGAGGATTTCGCTCAGACCGAAAAGGTCCGTATCGACATGCTGCGCCGCTTCGGTTACTACTCAACTGAATCCAACGGTCACTTAAGCGAATACGTGCCATGGTACCGCAAACGTGCGGATGAGATTAAGGATTGGATCGATCTTGGCGTGTGGATCAATGGTGAAACAGGCGGTTATCTTCGCGTATGTACGGAAGGACGTAACTGGTTCGAAACAGACTTCCCGAATTGGATGCAGGCTGATCCATTCGTGTACGCAGCCGAGAACCGTGGTGAAGAGCATGGTTCTTACATTATTGAAGGCCTCGAGACAGGCCGAGTATACCGTGGTCACTTCAACGTCGTGAACAATGGCATTATCACGAACTTACCGGACGATGCGATCATCGAAGCACCGGGCTATGTCGACCGCAATGGCATCAACATGCCAGTTGTTGGTGACCTGCCGCTAGGTCCTGCAGCCGTCTGCAACGTCAGCATTTCCGTTCAACGCATGGCAGTTGAAGCTGCCGTTCATGGCGACGACAAGCTTCTCCGCCAAGCGATGATGATGGACCCGCTTACCGGTGCGGTATGTAACCCGAAAGAGATCTGGCAGATGGCTGACGAGATGCTGGTTGCCCAGGCGAAATGGCTGCCGCAGTACGAGGAAGCTATTGCAGCGGCGGAAGAGCGGTTGGCAAGCGGTAATCTGTTGCCGACGCGTGAGAATTATCAAGGCGCGGCAAGGCTTAAGACCAAGACGGTCGAGGAGCTCAGTCAAGATAAAGAGGCTGCGACTCGCAATGCGATTGAGTCGGATAAGGCGAAGGAACGGCCGGCGGCAGCGCATTAATCTAGTATTTGAAAACAACTCGCTCAGTATTGAACGAGTTGTTTTCAAAGATTTTTCAAATCTTAACCTAGTTACATATGTTCCCGTATACCTTGCATTTTGAGGCGGTAGTGTCAATACACCGTGTTGACAATTAATAGGGAGCGCCAAAACCCTTATTTTTGAATGATCTGTAGTATGACCGCAACAGAGTGGCTATGGAAGGTATTACCGAAATCTGTGAAGATTCAGATTGTTAGAAGAGCAGATCAGGAGATACCTAGAGGGAATACAACAAGTGTATCGTATGCTTTTTCTTTTGTTGAGTTAGTAGGAGGGGCGATGTATCTCTCAACACTAGCTAGAAAGTATAAAGTTGAACAATAATTAATGTAATGCTCTTATCCAAACCTACATCGGAAGTATAGGCTATTGTTCGTACCATGCAAGAACAGATTTTTATTCTGTTGGTGCGGCTAGGATACCAGGCATGTTTGAGAAATTTGATGACAAGGCTGCTGAGGCGTTTATTAACGCAATTAAGAACAACACTACTATTCGGAAAAGATTTCACAATTCTACAAAGATAAGAAGATTACGGTCTTTAGGTAATATTGTTTTAGAGAGAGTTTCTGAAGGACAGAAACTTGTTGGAGTTACAGGTTGATGAAACAAAAGAATTAGATTCTTTTCAGGTATACGTTAACAATTTTATTGTTCTATATTGTAAATTATTGTATGATAAAGAAAGTCCGAAAGCATCGGCAAAAGTCCATTGTTGGGAAGAACCCACATGGACTTTCTTTATTTGACTGCATAAAAAATTATTATCCCCGTCTAACATCTGGTTGAGTAAAGGTTGTTACTTTTAATATAGAAAGTTGGTACAGTTTGAATCGACATAATGCGATCTTAACCGCTACTATACCACCATTAATTCCTTATAGCTTATTAGCTGAATATGATGATTTTATTAACCCACAATTAAGAGAAGTAGTACATGCCAATTGTTTGCGTCGTTATTTAGAAGGAGCTATCGATTTATTACTTAAAGGAAAGTTGCTTAGATTGGCTAATGTAACAGAGGAACAATGGAATAAACAACAATTGAATGAAAAAATTATTTTAATAGGGAAATTTATTGATAAGAATATTGCTAAAAAGTTGCGTCGAATTAAAAATATAGGGAACAAGGGGTCTCATTACGGTATGGTTGTTACGGCCGAAGAGATTAAGCTAGGTATAAATCTTGCTTTGAATATTTTTGAAGACCTAATTGTGAATTATTTTTCTAAAAATAAATTTGGTTCGCAACTACCAGTCTTAACGTTACTTAGTTCTCTACCTCCAATTAAACGAGTTTATATTTTGGAGCAGGTTTGGAATAATGATAAGGGGAATTTATGGGTTGTTGATAAACTTTCAATGGCTTATCTCAAAAGTGGGGATATCCAGCAAAGTTTAGCTTTCCTGGATTCATTAAAAGTAGATTTAGGAGATAAGTATAATGAGTTTGTTTCCAAAATAAATATGATGGAGAATTACTTGCCTCAATTTGATATTTCTAAGAATATGTTAGATGTTAAAAGGATATTTAGTTTAATTGTTAATAATCTTGATACAGAATATCCAGAATTCACGAACCTTTTTTATGTACTAATTTCTGGCTATAATCATAAATAAGTAATGAGTAATAGGGGGAATGGGTAGATAATACATAATTAGAGCGCATTTGATTGTACCCAAGAGGTCAGAATTTCGATTAGATAATCTCGACTAACACGTTAAACAGAAACGGCAGAAATGTCGTTTCTGTTTTGATACTTTACATCAAATACCTGATACTAGATGATTCATGGCTCAATATTTGTCCCGTTCATATTTATTATTTATGTAATTAAAGATGACCTTTAGCTCGTCTATGGCATTTTTTATTCCCTGTATAACCTCTTCATATATTTCACGTTTGAATATAATTTGCTCATGTTCATAAAGTTGATCTGAGAAGTTGTAGCACTCGGCAATGAATTCACTTTTCCCGATGTTTCTGTTCTCATATAAGTCAGGTAAATCAATTATAAGGGGCTCATTGTAGCTACTTAAGATGCTTTCGTAAAATCTAGAGTTTTCATAATGACGTTCTACCATGTTATCAATAGTTTTATGAGTTCTGAGTTCATGTCTCAGAATTTCATACGGTTCAGGGAATTCATAAACAAAAATTCCATCATCAGGATTTTCGTACTTAAAAAATCCCTTTTCTCCAAAGCAGTCCTTTAAGGCCTTGGCGAAGTTGCTCAGAATAATATCTTCCGCGATACTATAGTGATTTATTGACGTTAGTTCTGCAACTAAACTTTTAATTTCCATCAAGTTATTTTTTAACTTCTTAGGCAGAAACACAAAAGAGCTCTCCAACTGCTTGTCGATTTCAGGAAATTCGAAAGATTTATTTAAACTTCCCCAGTAACTCACCTTCTCGTTTTGTTTAAGTATTGATTTTAGTTCTTCCTCTATAGGAATGTAAATCTCTTTTTTCTTCTCTAAAGCTGACTTTTGTTGTGCATTGTAAGTGTTTACTCGGAAGGTTACAAATACTGTTAGTAGTCCCCCAAGAACTGTGCTGATTAATGTTTTTAAGATATCTGTTTGTGGATTATTTGCTGGGTGGAAATAGAGGTATATAAAAATACTTAGAACAATAATAAGCAAGATAATAATATTTCGAAGTGAAGTAAGCACAAAGAACCTCCTATATCTATACCGTCTATAGAGAAACTCAGAATCATCTAGCAGGAACCAAAGATAGATTAAGTGTCTAAAAGAGTTATATGTATTTCCTTAGTTTAGTGGGTATTCTTATCCAATTATTACATAAACATGGCTGAGTTTATAGTTAATTGATAAAAAAACTTTCCCTGATGAATTAATTTTCTGCCATTGTCGATAGGGATATCCGGAGATAGAATAGCTAGTAAAAAAATATCCCCTAATCAAAGGAAATGCTGTTCCTGTAAGATTGGCACGCATCCTTGGAGAATCTATAGTGATTTGTAAGATGAGGTCAACGCTAGAAGTAATATTATAAGTTACCAAAATGAAGTTGCAGCTACTTCACAAAATGGCTAAACTTAGGAGGATGGGACTTTGAGCCTATACTCTTATTTTTGTTTTGAGAAATGGAGAAAATAAAATAATGACTACCATTATTAAGCGGATTGATGGAACTGATATAACATCTGAGATTAATAAAATACTTAATGATTTTTTAAAAAGAGTTTTTCAGAATTTGAATAAGCTTACATTAGACGATTTAACACCAAACCCACTGTTAATGAGGTTAGTAGGTGGTGTAGCAGAGCTTGAGACTCCGCGAGATATTATTGAGTATTTAATTAGTGCTAGGTTAGAGAGATCTACCAGTACTAGTTTTGGTAATACGATACAAAAAATAGCGATTGCCTTTACCGATACTTCTGGTGTTGAAGGTGCCGATTTAGAATTGTTAAGACCAGCAGAAGATGGCGGGACAGCTATTAAATGGCACATACAGCTTAAGTCAGGGCCGAGTACGGTAAATAAAGATATTTGCTTGCAAACATCATCTGAACTGCAATCAGCTGTCCGTAGGGCACCAGGGTCCGCAGGATTACTTGGCATAACCTATGGGAAAACAGAAAAAGTAAGCAATATTACCCATAAATATCTTGCTTTCGATTTTAAAGCAGGTCGTCAATTCTGGGATTTTATATCTGGTGATGCGGAATGTTATAAGAAATTGTGGCAGATTACAATTGAAGTTGTAGACAATTATGTCGATAAAAGTGGTAAAAATTTAAAAAGCTTGATAGATGAAAAGCGCGCTCAATTAACTATGGAATTTGAGATGAAATATGGAGACTCAGATGAAGGAATGTGGAACAATTTCCTTGAGGGAAACATGTAAAATATAGAGAGTATTAATGGGGAGTTGACTATTATGAGTAGTAATTTGATGATCGGTGTTGTTAAATTTTGGAATAAAAAGATGGGTTATGGATATATTGAGGTTCAAAACATGGAAGTTGATGTCACAATAAAAGTAGAAAGCTTTATTAATGGTAAAATACAAGATTTAAGAAAAGGGGATAAAGTAGAATTTAATATTAAGTATCAAACTAACGGCAACCCAGTAGCACTTAATATCAAGGTTCAAAAAGAGGAAATAAGTAAACCGGTAATTACATATAAACTTTATGATATATCCGGAAATGAAGTGAAAAATCATGATTTACAAGAAAGAGAGCACTGGTATGGGCATGGTGTTAAAAAAGAAGAGCTATTTGTTATGTTATATGGGGATAGATTGGAAATTGAGATTAATCCCGATAAGGAACAAGATCCTAAAGTTTTAGATTTGCGTAACAAAACAAATGGTAAACTGGGAGACCTAAAGACACAAAATAACCCTTTTTTTAGCGTAGATAACAGACAATACACTGTTACGTTTAATGTTTCAGATGCGAATGAATACAGTGAAAGCTATAAAAATAACCTATCCCAAGTAGATATTTACTTTTGGGTAGACTGGATAGCAGTTAAGTACGAGGATAAAGAAAAAAATAAATTTTTTGAAGTAAATCCTATGACTGGAGTATGGAAAATACAATTAGATGATTTATTGCAACTATGTAAGCAGAATCCACCCCATGCTTATAATCAAAGAAAAACTGATAATAAAGGAAACGCTAAAGAAAGTTATAAAATAGATTTAAAGCATAATTATTTTAAAAAACTTGTATAATTGTCAATTGTTCAACTAGAAGCTTTGGTGTGGGTTTTTAAAAGCGTAGATACGTTAGCAAAATAAGTGACTTATATTAAAATGTGTGTGAAATGGAGAGAATAGATTGCGCTATAAATATGAGGAATTAATTGATGCACCTATAATTATAGATGCGATTTATGAGAGTGGTTCAAAAGGGAATCCTGCAGCAGATGATCCATTAAATAAAATTTTTAGATTGAAGGAATTCAGTAAAAGTGTAGGGAACAGAGGTGGCTTTCGAAAATCTAACAAAGAAAAGAAAGGGAAGCCTACTCGTGAAATTGCCTATGCTGTAATTTATACAACCGGAAAAATAAAAGAGTGGCCGGATGAATACGACAGGTTAAAGGGCTCGTTTATATATTATGGAGACAATAGGGAACCAGGTAACCATTATTTGAATACAAAACATAAAGGTAATTTACTGTTAAAAGAAATCTTTGATAAGGCTTATAGCGGCAGTGAAGAGCAAAGAAAGAGTATACCTCCATTATTTGTGTTTGGATCCACAGGGGTAGGATTAAACGTCCAATTTTTAGGTCTTGCTGTACCTGGTGTGAAAAATCAATCTCTTGAGAAAACTCTAGAATTGCTTTCTTTCGATCAAAAAATGTTGACATATCAAAACTACAAAGCATACTTTACCATGATTCAAATTGAACCGCACGGAATAAGTAAAGAATGGTTAAAGGAGTTAAAATCAATTGAAGGAGATGTATTTAACAATGCACCAAAGGAATGGGTTAGCTTTGTAAAAAACGGTATAGAGTTAGTTAACCTATATGATTTCTCCGATCAATCTATTTACGTTTCTGAAAGTAACACATCAATTCTCCCTAGTGAAAAACAATATCTAAGAATGGTAAGAGTTACTCAAGGAAAGTTTCGGGAAAGCTTATTAAAAGTTTCAGCTTCCTGCAAATTATGTAATATGGATAATCAACAATTATTGATAGCGAGTCATATAAAGCCATGGAAAGATTGTAATGAACAGGAGCGCTTGAATTATTATAATGGATTTTTACTTTGTCCAGCTCATAATGCAGCTTTTGATCAAGGGTATATTACTTTTAACGATGATGGTAAAATTAAAATTTCCAATAAAATGACTTCTAAGAATGCGGAACTATTAAAAATCTCCCCAGATTTATCAATTATTTTACATGAATCGCATATAGAATTTTTAAAATGGCATTATTCAAAAGTTTTCATTGACAATAAAATATAAAAAAATAACTTTTTTTCTTGTAAAGTGTTTCATGGGTTAAACAGAAAAAAGTTTTACACAAAACAGTATTCAAAGGCTTATCCATATTTAGGATAAGCTTTACTTTTTATTGGTATCCGTCAGAGAGATATACACATAAAGAAAAATATATTGCAGTGTATTCAAGATATAATGAAATAAAAGGGTTTTAAGATAAATAACAGAAAAAATTTAACATGATAATTATTCTGAAATAGGGCGAGATAGAGTGACAGAGATCCTCTTCGTAGTCTTTTTGAAACGTTTTTTGAGTTATGATGTCTATCTACATATCCTGAATATCCACTTATTGGAATGTTTCTTAACCCGTCGAACGTTTTCTCGTTTAGAACGGCAAGTAACCTCTAAGTCCCCTCCTTAAAGAATTGCTAAGCTATAATATTAATTCAAATTAAGGATAGTATCAAAACAAATCCAAATTAGTTAACGGCTCATCACGTTATCACCAACAAGCAGCTTTGAGGAAATTTAAGGTTTGTTCGCATTGACAAGCGAACATTCTTTTTCGTTTCAATAAATTTTGCTGGACCCCGCATATGAAATCATGTTATAATACCTTATCAGAACGATAGAAATGGTGATAAGTATGATAGCAGTTTCATTTTTCGCTGGAGCCGGCGGTCTCGACATTGGCATGAAAAGAGCTGGCTTTGACATCAAGTTGGCTGTCGAACTTGAGGAATTATACTGTGAGACGCTAAGCTCCAACTTTCCGAAGCTAAACGTCAAGCAAGGTAACATTATGGACTACGACAAAAATAGAATATATAAAGAAGCAAAACTTGGGCATGGTGAGGAAATTGATATTATGTTCGGTGGTAGCCCTTGCCAATCGTTCTCGACGGCGGGCAACCGCCAAGCGTTCGGAGACCCGCGCGGTCAAGCAATGCTTAAATTTGCGGAACTCATCGCCGAAGTGCGCCCTAAAGCATTTTTGCTCGAAAATGTGAAGGGCCTTTTGTCAGCAGCGTTAAAGCACCGCCCTATTAATCAACGTGGCAAAGAATCGGAGCCGTACACCGAAGAAGAGCGTGCAGGAAGCGCGCTTGCGCATCTGCTGACGTACTTCAACGAATATCACGTTGAACCAAAGCTAATTAACTCGGCGGATTATGGCGTGCCCCAGACGCGCGAACGGGTGCTTCTCGTTGGTGTACGTAAAAACCTTGGTTTGAAGTACAAGTTTCCGGAAGCGACACACAGCAAAGATGGGAAAGAAGGAAAAAAGCAGTGGATTACAGTCGGCGAATTGCTGACAAAAATCAAAGTGGACAAGCACCACCATGCTAAATACACTCCTGAGCGCCTGCGCTATATGCAAATGATTCCGCAAGGCGGAGGGAATTGGCGTGACTTAATCCCTTATGGCGATGATGTCGTGCGTGAGGCAATGGGGGGGGCATACGCAAGCGGTGGTGGAAAAGTTGGATTCTTTCGAAGGGTGTGGCTTGACAGGCCGTCCCCGACGGTTTTAACTAGTCCGAACCAAAAAAGTACGAACCTTGGACATCCGATTGAAGACCGTCCTCTGAGCATTGAGGAATATCTTGCCATCCAGGAGTTTCCGCTCGATTACAAAATAGCCGGAAAATTAGATAAGCAATATGTTCAAATTGGGAACGCAGTGCCGACGAGGTTGGGTGAAGTGATCGGAAAATCGATAGCTGAATTTCTAAATAACGCAGCATCTTCCAAGAATAGAATTGTCCCGATCGCCGTGAACGGTTAAGGTTAAGATGAAAGCATAGGTGTCTTTAGACTGACCCCCGTTGTTGAGACAGGGATCAAAACATCTTTCAAGATTAAACAGCCAGTCGTCGGAAATCAGCCGGCGACTGGCTGTTTAGTTTCGATTGAATTCGAATTGAGTTATAGTAAGTGATGTAGTCTCGAACGGTCTGTACAACGATTGCCTTCGTTGTTTGGGTTAGCCTTCGGGGTAGAACGTTTCAGACTTTAGAGTGGATTGAAACGATTTGATGGGGCATTATCAGCGGGCGTTCCTTTGCGGGACATGCTCATGGTAATGCCTTTTCCTTTTGCAGCTTATTGAGACGCTACAGACGTGTAACCACTGTGTTGATCGCTGTGAAGGATCGTCCCTGGAAGATCAGGCAGCTGGTTAAGCGTGTCTAACACAAATTCCGTGTCTTGCCTATCTTAAATGCTACTGGCTACAACTTCTCATTTATAAAAATATAAAATGCTCGATAGGTACAGCATTTTTCCTCCATACGGTAAGTACGCAATATTTGTGACAAGTTTTTTTAGAGGTGCATCCGCTTGAAACTGATGTTGTAAGAGATACCTCGCTATGAAGGCAGGCTGCCATGTTGGTTTCTGTTTTGATCTTGACTCGGCATTGCAATTGCTCCTGCTGCATTATCCGTTGGACGCGCTTGTGATTGATTGCAAGTTCTTTTCGAAGCAATGCAGTAATCTTTTCTGTATCCTTAACGGAACCTATATGACGGATACAGATCTCACGAATCTTCTCCGTAATCACATCTTCTGGTTGTTCGAACTTAAACGCAGCATTCCAACGATAGTAAGTAGCAGGTGGAACTCCTAGCCAGATACACTATTGTGAAACACTAACTACATCCCGAAAGTACTTAATTATTTCCAGTATGATCTTTGGCGATAATTCCTTTCCATCTCCTTGTACTTTTTTAGCATTACTAATTGTTGCCTCAAAAAACGATTTTCAACCCTCAGTTGTTCTAGCTCTGAAGTATACTCCGAAACTTTACCATACGTGTATTGATTACAGACAGGTTGCTCCAGCCGGTTCATTTCACCATTACGGTACCAACGTATTCACGTTTCCACTTATATCTTGTTCCGTATATGTAGTTGTTCCATGACCTCCTTCACTTGTTTCTAATGGGTAGCTAACTCTTGTTGCCAAGCAAAAAATACCTTTTTTATTAATCGAAGCATGGCTTTTATCTAGTTCTGGTATCAAAAGAATTAATAAGAAATTTCCAACCACTGTGCTTTCATTATCGGGGGCAGTTTCAAGTGTAATGTCGATTACTTAAACATGAAGGCAGTCCAAGTGTAATGCGGACTACTTCAAGTATGTATGCACACAAAGTATAAAGCCTATTACTTAAAGAATGAAGGGCAGTCCAAATGCAATGCAGATTACTTAAAGTATGTAGGGAGTCCAAGTGTAACGTCGATTACTTAAAGAATAAAGGCAGTCCAAGTGTAATGCGGATTACTTAAAGTATGTAGGCAGTCCCAAGTGTAACGCTGATTACTTAAAGAATGAAGGGCAGTCCAAGTGTAGATTAATTAGAGTATGCAGAATCGGTAAGAACTAATAACTTTCCATTGTTGGGGGTGAAAACAATGAATGAGCAT
The DNA here is from genome assembly GCF_056269375.1 of Paenibacillus sp. J22R56. Lineage (NCBI taxonomy): Bacteria > Bacillati > Bacillota > Bacilli > Caryophanales > Paenibacillaceae > Paenibacillus > Paenibacillus sp. J22R56. Next base: position 290,414 of record NZ_JBWDNV010000001.1, on the reverse strand, counting down.
CTATTATGGAGTGCTGTGCATGCTGCGGCCGAGGGTAGAAATCCGAGGGAAATGATCAGAATTCTATACAATAGTAAGTTTCTTGATGGTCTAGAAAAACGAATGCGCTATAAGTGGCCAAACATTGCTCCTGAGGATCTAGATAACATGATTATTGCGGCGGCAGTGGATGACCTTTACAGAGCAATAACCACGGGTAAGCAGGTACATAGCCCAGGGGGGTATATATTCAAAGCGGCAAATAATCGTGTATTAATGTTTATTAAGCAACAGAAACAAATGCTGGAAAAGTTAAAGCACAATGCTAAAGGTGTTCAAGATTTTGAAGACCCATATCAGGAAAACCCTGAAAGCTTGGATTATGATCAACGTTTACTGAGGAGTTTGCAAGAAGCGCGTAGGTTACTCCCAAGGCTCGGTAAAGAAAATGTTCAGAAGGTGATGAGTTATGTATTTGATTGTATTGAAGCTCGTGTATACGATGTAACACCAGCTATTATTGCTGAAAATTTAGGAGTATCAGCCAGAACAGTTAGTGTTCAGTTGAAAAGAGGCTTCGAACGACTGGAACGGATTGCTCTCGAAGAGGTACTAGGTGACCGAATTTTAGAGGAAGTTGAATTAATTATTGATTTTGATGAGGTTAATGAGGTGGATGACGATGAGGGTTAACCCTAATACATGGTTTCATGTTGTTCGATTGATTGAATTAGCGCGCGGAGTAACGACAGACGTGGATGAAGAAATTGATCGTATCCTTGAACTTGGAAATGACCAGCCATTGGAGCGTAATGAGGCTGTAAATTTGCTAACAACAATCGTTGAATTGCTTTGTAATAATTCCAGAGCTCGGGGTGATATTGAAGGGGTAAATTCATTGGAGGGAGACATCAAGGAGCTTGTGCATGAAATTATTGAAGGACGCGAGGATTCATATTTAAAAGGAGATAAAAAAGAGATGAATAATACAACGACAAAGCAAGAAGTTATCCTTCAAGAAAGAAATGGAATTAAGGTTACTCCTGTGTTTCCCATTCCATTCTTTCATGAGAAAGAGATTCCCATGAATGGTGGCTTTATTAAAACGAATGATATTAATCTCTGGGAAAATAATGATAGGTTAGATATCCATGTCCACCAATTTAAACTGCTAAAAGGCCGCGATCCAGAGGATATTGAATTGCTTGAGATTATGCTAAGTAAGATGCCACTTCCCGGTGTTACTGAAAAAGATCAGTTTAAAATCATGGAATTGGCTCGAAGTATTGCAAATAATGGTCTACGTAGGCCACCTATAATTGATATAGACGGCACACTTTTAGATGGAAATCGGCGAGTTACAGCGTGTTATTATATTCTAAGAAGTAACGAGTTTACGTCTGAGCAAAAAGCTCGGGTTGAGTATATTTACGTTTGGCAGCTAACACAATTTTCTACTAATGAGGATCGTCGAAGAGTAGTTGTTTCAATGAACTTTGAGAAAGATTGTAAGCAGGACTGGCCTGAATATGTTAAGGCAGCTAAGATATATGAAGACTATCAAGCAATGTTAGCACTAGAGCCTTATGCAAGCGCTACGAGACTGCGTGATCTCATACGACAACTTTCACAACAATATGCACTTGGGCCTGACCCTTCATATGTTAAGAGGTATATTCGCATGATGGAAGAAGCAGAAGAGTTTGAGGCGTATCTAATTGATGATCGTGGTAATGAAAAATATGAAGTTAAACATAAGTCATCTCAATATTTCCAGTATTTTGATGAACTAACTAAAGGCCGTGTTGCAAATACATTAGATGAAGACCAACTTCTTTCTAATTTAGTTTACGATCTTCTTTTTGAAGATAAATTTGTCAGCTGGAAACAGATACGTGATCTACCAAAGATAAGCAAAAATGAGGAGGCACGAAAATATCTTCGAGAAGCACGTGCAGAAAAAGATTTGGAAGAAGCCCAGGATAAGGTTGTCGCAGCTTGTGCACATGTACAGGTTACTGATAGAGAGAATCGGATGCTTGGGGCTAACGAAAGAATAGTTAATTTCACAAACTTTTTAATGCAGATTCCAGTTGGTGCGTTCGCTGATGGAACTATTGGGAAAAATGCTCTAAATGATCTACAGATTGCGCTTGAACATGTGAATAAACTTATTAATGAGAATGATAAATATAAAGATAGTCAAGAGGAAGAAGATCATGAATGATCATGTATATCAGACTAACTCATACATTGCGGAAGTACATGTAAGTAATGATCTAGATAAAGTTTTGATTGTACCTAGAAACATTAAAGAAAAGCAGGTGGTTAGAACCAAAATAAAAAATGTACTGCCCAATACCCAGCTCAGCATGATAGGTGGAGGTTATGTAATAAATCCTCTTGATGCAATTCACTTGTTTACTAGTCCTACTTGCCTCAATTTACAATGGTCAGTGGAAGCAAAGCAGTTTGTTCTTAATCGTTTACAGATCAGGGGGAATTATGAACGAATAAGATTGGAAGTCGAGAAGATAAAGCTGAATGGTAGAGAAGCTGCAGAGTCATTGCTAATAGGAATGGATATAGATGCCCTTGATGATCATCAGACGGTTAATGTTGCTACAATGACAATTCCTGATGGGTTTGGAATGTGTATATTTGATGAGCAGGGAGCTGGAAAAACAGTAACAGCAATATATGCCTACGATGTACTTGTGGAACGCGATGAGATAGATTTTGCTCTAATTGTAGCTCCTAAGAGTATGATTGCAGAATGGCCACAAGACATTCATCGCTTTAAAAAGGATCTCTATAAAGTTATGGTAATGGCAGGTTCAATGGCTGAAAAACGAAAAGTACTCTCATCTAGGGCTGATGTAATTGTAACAAATTATGAAACTGTAGTTTCGATGGAGACTGAGTTGATAGCACTTTTTCGGCAGTATAAGGGACGTTGTGTATTAATAATTGATGAATCGTTTTTTATTAAAAACAAGGACGCTAAACGAACTCAATCTCTTAAACGACTTAGAGAATGGTGTGGACGTGCTTTCATTCTTTGTGGTACTCCCGCTCCTAATTCCCCATTGGATCTAGTGGAGCAAATTAATTTAGTTGATATGGGTTATGCTTTCGATGGTATAGAGCTGCCAGAAGACCGTTCTGCTGCGGTTCCAATCGTGAAGCAAATTGTTGAGACTCGAGGGCTCTTTGTACGGCATTTAAAGCAAGATGTTCTACCTGATTTACCGCACAAATTGTTCAATACGGTTTTAGTTCAATTGTCCCCGCAACAAAGACTAGTATATACCGAGGCATTACAAGGTTACTTAAGCGATCTTCGAACTGCGGATGATGCTACTTTTAGAAAGCAACTAAGCTCATTTCTTGCTAAACGTAGTGCTCTTTTACAAATTTGTTCAAATCCATCTTCGGTAGTTCAGGGGTATACTGAAATACCGGCAAAACTTTTAGTGTTGGATGATATCCTCGATGAGTTAATAATGCGCCGAGGAGAAAAAGTAGTATTATGGTCTTGTTATAGAAAGTCCATTGATACGATAGTTGCTCGATACCAAAAGTATAATCCTGTACGTTATGATGGGACAGTTTCTTCAGTTGAAGAAAGAAGGAATTATGTTCGATTATTTCAAGAAGATTCCAATACAAAAATATTTATAGGTAATCCAGCAGCAGCAGGTGCCGGATTGACCCTACATCGTGCAAGATATGCTATTTATGAGTCATTTTCTGATCAAGCAGCTCATTATTTACAAAGTCTTGATCGAATACATCGTAGGGGACAAGAAAAAGAGGTTGAGTATATAGCTTTATTAGCCGATCAGACTATTGAATTATCTCAATATCAGATTATTAAGACTAAAGAAGAGGTTGCACATGATTTACTCGGTGATAACATATTTGATTCACCATCAAGAACGGTATTTCTTAAAGAGGCTGAAAACGCTGCTGTGCTTCTGGGATTAACAAGTGCTGCCCCAGGCTAACTGCTCGTGAGGAACAGATTTACAGATAACTTTGATGCAATGAACGTTAATTTGATCTCTCGCTGTCTAATTTGTTGACAGCTTGTTGACCAAAATCGTCAACAAGCAATCAAACGTAAACAGACAGAATAATATACTATGGTTAAAACTCTTATTAATCAAGGTTTTATCCATCTATCACAGAACCCAACCAACTCATATATGTTTCCGCATATGATACATATCCAAGAGTTAACCCTTTTGGAATTGTATGAATAAGCTATAACGGCTGCCGCCTCCAATTTGGACGCGGCAGCCATTCTTTTTTGATTATTTCGTCTTCTTCCAATAAACACCCGTTATATCTATTACAACAAGCGGATCGGTAATGCCATGAGCAGCGCGGAAATCATGTACAGCTGCAGCGCAATAGCCGATTGAATAGTCGTCAATGATGACATATCCGCCGACAGATACTTTTGGATATAGATTATTCAGTGCATCCATCGTCGAGGAGTACATATCGCCATCCAGACGGGCAATAGCTATTTTCTCCGTTGGCGCTGTGGGTAGCGTATCCTTGAACCAGCCTTTCAGGAAGACGACGCTATCGTCTAACAAATCATATTTGCGGAAGTTGTCCTGCACCTCAGGCAAGGACACGCGCAAAAAGTCCTGTTCGTGGAATTTCGACGTTGCATCAATCGGATATTGAGGATCCGGTTTAGGCAGTCCTTCAAAGGAGTCAGCGACAAGTACTTTGCGGTGTCTTACACCGTGTGCTTTCAGAAAGCCACGCATGAAGATACATGCACCCCCGCGCCATACGCCTGTTTCAATAAAATCTCCTTGGACATTATTGAGGATGACGTCATTCATAAGTTGATGAAGGTTATTCATACGGATACGCCCGATCATACTATGGGCAATGATAGGCCAATCGAGGCCTTGAAAGCGGTTCTCCTTCGTAGCACCTGGTTCATGCTCCAACCAAATCTCAAATAATATTGTTTTTTTTCAATAATTCCAGATACATCTCTGTTGCCGTATTATTGCGCATATTCACAGTCCCTTCCATTTTTATGGATAACTATGAATATGAATCTAGCTTGAGAGTGGCTTGTGTGTACGACCACTGTGTGCTTTTCTTGTGCTACAATAATGTTAGTAAACTAACCATGCAAAGGATGACCCATCCATGCCGGTCTACAATAAACTCGTTCGAGATCTTATCCCTCAAATTATTGCTGCTACTGGCAAAGAAAGCCGTACTCATGTTTTGGAAGAGGAAGAGTATGCTAGAGAGTTAGTGATCAAGCTTAAGGAAGAATCGGAAGAATATTTCTCCGCGCAGAACCCACAAGAGTCACTGGAAGAGCTTGCGGATATGCTTGAGGTTATTCGTGCATTAGCCGTTGTACATGGTGCCTCATGGGAGCGACTTGAAGCATTGCGGGTAAAGAAAGTAGAAGCACGCGGCGGATTTCAGGATCGGGTATACCTAATCGATGTCAGCGAAGGAGTATGAACAATGACGAATACAACCTTTGTTTATGTGACTTATATGGCAACGACACCGGAAAAGCTATGGGAAGCATTGACGAGCAGCAAATATACTGAACAGTATTTTTTCGGCAGCCAAGTTCAATCCGACTGGCAGGAAGGTTCTAACATTACTTATTCAAGAAATGGAGAAGTAACCGATTACGGCGTCATCTTAAAGTGCGAACCGCAGCGTCTGCTTTCTTTTACATGGACCTATGTCGCTGATCAAGCTGTTCGTGAGCAACCGTCGAAGGTGACTTTTGAATTAACAGCTATGGGCTCGACAGTAAAATTAAAACTGAAACATGAAGACCTTATTCCGTCAGATCTTGTAGATCGAGAGGATACTTTTGAAGGAATAAATAATGGCTGGCCAGCTATACTGAGTAACTTGAAAAGCTTACTGGAGACAGGGGAGACTTTGTCGGCCGTTTCCATTTAACTAGCCTAAGTCAGGCATGATCATCACCTATAACCACAAGGACTGTGATATTAATAATGAAACTTCAACTAGACAACCATACCATAGAACTTAACGTCCTCTACGGAGTCAGGAAAAAACTCTCGCTCCAAATGGATTCGATGGGTCATATCACGATCAAAGCTCCTAATGGAGCAAGTGACGAGTTGGTCCTACAGGCTGTGAAGCAGCATGAAAAAGAGATCTTACGCAGACTGCAGGCGTTAGTTGCTGCTGCCGAGGCGGCCCCTAAGGTTAGAGAGTATGAAGAGGAAGGCAAGTTCCTTCATCTCGGCAAGTTTTATTCCCTTCACAATCTAATCGACACGGATGGACTGAGTGAAGAGGAGCTCAAACTCAATCTCAGGAAGTTCTACTTCTCCAGCTGTAAGAAGGTTATTGGCGAACGAATTAAACCGTATCAGGACATGTTGAAGGTGAAGCCCAAAACTATCGATATTGTAGAGTCAGCCACAAAGTGGGGAAGCTGCAGCTCGAGTAAAAAGCTAACCTTCAACTACCGGCTGGCCATGGCTCCGCTGGAAGTGATCGATTACGTTATTATTCATGAGCTGTGTCATCTCACGCATATGAATCATGACCGCTCCTTCTGGCGTCTGCTTGGAAGTATTATGCCGGACTACAAAGCGAAGGAAGAGTATCTGGCCCGGTATGGGCAGGCGATGACGCTCTAATTTCCAAGTTTTAATCTCTAGACATAAATATGGCTATGAGCCAGTATAGTGTTGGAGCACTCTGTTATAGAGGGAGAATTCGTTCTCTCTCTTTTTTATGTTATCAGAGTCTATTTTTGTGTCGAAACTAACAGAAATATGGATACTTTAGTGCTATGATAAATCTATTGACAGCATTCGACTGTAACGGAGTTAGGAGGTCATATTCGTTTGAACATATACTGCGATTGGTCATATAGTGAGATCGTCAATTACGGCATTCAGCAGAATCATGTGCCGGTTGTCAGATCGATAGAAATACATAATTCATCCGATACGGATCTGCAAGATTTTACGGTGAAAATCACGTCCGAGCCGGACTTTGCCTATGAGTGGAGCAAGACCTACGGACTGCTGGCCGCTGGCCAGTCGATGAACCTAGGGACAATTATTCTGCAAATGTCAGCGTCGTTTCTGGCTAATCAGTCGGAACGACTGTCAGGGACCCTTACTTTATCCGTCTTGCAAGGCGGATCTGAAATCTATCAGCAGCGCGGAACCATCTCCGTACTAGCCTTCGACGAGTGGAGCGGCCTGGCCGTGCTGCCGGAATTGACGGCTGCTTTTGTCATGCCAAATCATCATCATATTGCTCAGGTTGTTCGTGAAGCGGCTGATATTCTCGCCAAATGGAGCGGGAGCTCTTCGTTCACGGCTTATCAGAGTAAGGATCCGAATAAAGTGCGGCTGCAAGCCGCTGCTATTTATGCTGCCTTACAAAATAAAAAAATAGCGTACTGCGTAGCCCCTCCAAGCTTTGAGGTGATTGGTCAACGTGTTCGCCTGCCGGAGACGATCTTTGCGCATCGGATGGGGAACTGCTTCGATCTATCCCTTTTATACGCAGCATGTATGGAGGCCGTTGGTCTGCATCCTCTGCTTGTGTTTACGAAGGGGCATGCTTTCGCAGGGTTATGGCTGGAAGAAGAGACATTCGCAGAAAGTCTGCAGGATGATATTTCGGTGTTGACGAAAAGAATCGCAACAGGCATGAATCAAATCTGCGTGATTGAAGCGACAGCTTTTGTTGAGGGAGATCCGGTCAGCTTTGACAAAGCTGTTTCTCTTGCCGAAGCCCATCTGCAGGACCCGGATAACTTCGATTGTGTGCTGGATATCCGTAGGGCGCGCTCTGCTGCGGTAAGACCTCTGCCTATTCGAACCGCTACACCTGAGGGCTGGATTATTGAGCAGCCAGAAGCAGCACTAGCTGATCATGACGCGGCAGCACCTGAGCTCGTGGATATTTTGGAGAAGCCGCTTGAAGTGACTGCCTTGCCGAAGTCTGCTAGACAAAAGCAATGGGAACGCAGGCTGCTGGATCTGACGCTCCGGAATTCGCTGCTTAACTTCCGGCTGTCGAAGTCCAGTATTCCTATTATTACGACGCAATTGGGAGATTTGGAGGACGCGCTTGCTGATGGCGAGGAGTTCCAATTGTTAGCGAAGCCTGGCGACTGGCAGAATAACGGCCGTGATGCGAATCTGTACCAGAGCATTAACAATGATCATCCGTTGTCCCAGCTTCTTCGTGAAGAATTTAACCGGAAGCGGCTGCGTGTGGAGCTTGATGGGGTTGAGCTGGAGCGAAGAATGGTGCATCTCTATCGCTCGGCCAAAGTCTCGCTTGAGGAAAATGGAGCCAACACCCTATATCTGGCGCTAGGCTTATTAAAATGGTACGAGACGCCGGTCAGCGAGCTGCCGCGTTATGCTCCAATTGCCTTGATCCCGGTTGATATTATTCGGAAGTCATCCCGTCAGGGATATGTGATCCGGGCGAGAGACGAAGATCCTCAGATGAACATTACGCTGCTGGAAATGTTGAAGCAGGATTATGGCATCGGCATTGACGGACTTGATCCTCTGCCTAGAGATGAGAAGGGCATTGCCCTCAAGCAGGTGTTCCATGTATTCCGGCATGCGCTTATTCAAGTTCCCAGATGGGATGTGGAGGAGACGGCTAATCTTGGCTTGTTTTCCTTCGGCCAATTTGTCATGTGGAATGATATCCGCACCCATGCAGATAAGCTGGCGCAGAACAAAATCGTCGCAAGTCTGATGGAAGGCCAGTTGAAATGGGAGGATCCTTCGGAGGAAACGCCGCGGCCGCTTGATCTGGATCATCCAACAAGCTTATCTGTTCCGATTAGCGCGGATTCTTCTCAGTTAGCCGCGATTCGTGCAGCAGCGGATGGTCAAAGCTTTGTCCTGCATGGTCCGCCGGGGACAGGGAAGTCCCAGACGATTACGAATATGATTGCGAATGCGCTGGCACAAGGCAAGCGGGTATTATTTGTGGCGGAGAAAATGGCAGCCTTATCCGTCGTGCAGCGCAGGCTGGAGCAGATTGGACTAGGTCCGTTTTGCCTCGAGCTGCATTCCAATAAAAGCACCAAAAAATCCGTCCTGGATCAATTGTCTGCCGCTATTGAAGCCAGGAAGATTCCTTCATCGGCATCCTGGAGCAGCCAGGCTGACCGTTTGTTCCAATTGCGGAACGAGCTGAACGGATACGTGGAAGCTCTTCACCGCAAGCATCCATCTGGGCTGACTCTATTCGAAGCGATTGCCGGATATGAACAGGCTGGAGAAGGGCCGGATGTTGTCTGTTTCAATGATGCTGCAATAGAGAGCTTGTCCCCGGATAAGCTGACGGTCTGGAAGGACCTCGTGGCACGGCTTCAAATTGCCGGGACGGAGAGCGGAGATCCACATCTTCACCCATGGCGTGATGTTGAGCTGACTTCCTACTCGCAGGGAGTGAAGACGGAAGTCGATCAGGTATTGAAACGGTATATACCTCTGTTGGAGGAACAACGTATCGCTTTGAACCAGGCGGCAGAACGTCTGAAGCTTGAGGCGAGCCATCTGGATTACCGTCATGCTGAGATCTTGGTTGAGCTCAGCGAGCTGGCCAGCCGTGTTCCCGACATGAAGCCAGCTTTGCTGCAGGAAGCAGATCTTGCTGAAGCTCTAGTACTGATCAGAGCAACGGCCGAGCAGGGCAAGCAGAGAGAGCAATTACGGGCGAAAATATTCGCTAGATTCACATCGGACATAACACGTCTTGATGCTGGAACGATTTTATCGGAATGGGATAAAACAGAGCTGCAATGGTTCCTGCCTAAGTGGTCCGGTCAGAAACGCATCTTCAAAATGCTAAAAGGTTTATCGCAGCCTTCTGCCGCATTATCCAAGGATCAAGTGAAATCGGCTTTGGCCGAGATTGTGACTTGGCAGGAAGAAGAGCAGAAGCTGAAGGATAAGAAAAGCAAAGTCTCACCGTATTTCGGTCAGGCTTGGGCCGACGGAGACGATGGCAAATGGGATGAGCTTACCACAATCTGTGATTGGGTAGAGCATTTTCAAGCCTTGCTTGTTCAATGGTTCAACAATCCGAATTCGGCTACTCAGGCGAGAGTGCAGATGTCGGATGTGCTCCTGAATGGGCGCCATGATCAAGGGCAGCTGCAGCTCTTCCAGCGTATTGGAACTCATGATCATAAGATCAAAGCCGAAGAGAGTGAGATAACCCGCTTGTTGAACGTATCTTTCGCTCAGCTTCAAGCCTCCTTGTCAGATGGAGAATGGCTTGCAGGTATGGCGGACAAAGCGAAGCAGTGGTCGCATAATCTGGATCGGCTGCGTGACTGGAGTACATGGCGGAGAGTCCATTCTGAAGCGGCGGGGGCGGGACTTCTGCCACTTATTACGCCATATGAGGAAGGGCGGCTATCCAATCCGGAGCTTATTGCGGCTTATGAGAGAGGGCTGTACAAATCGGTTGCTAATTACATCATTGCTCGGGATAAAAGCCTGCTTGCCTTCTCTGGCAAGTTGTTCGAGGATACGATCGAGCGGTTTAGACAAGCGGATGAGCTGTATTTAACCTTAACCCAACAAGAGATTGCAGCCCGGTTATCTGCCAAAATCCCGCAGATGACGGTTGAAGCAGCTCAAAGCTCCGAGGCTGGTATTTTGCAAAGGGCGATTCGAAGCGGGGGAAGAAATCTTTCGATCCGCAAGCTGTTCGAATCTATTCCTCATTTGCTGCCTAGGCTGACGCCTTGTATGCTGATGAGTCCAATCTCGGCTGCACAGTATTTGGATACGAATGGCGCGAAGTTTGATCTCGTTATTTTTGATGAAGCTTCCCAAGTTCCTACCGCTCAAGCGGTTGGGGCTTTAGCAAGGGGACATCAAGCGGTCATTGTAGGGGATCCGAAGCAGCTTCCGCCAACGAGCTTTTTCTCGAAGAGCACTAGTGAAGATATGGAAGAGGAAGAAGCGCTGCAGGATATGGAAAGTATTCTGGACGACTGCTTAGCGCTTGGCATGCCGCAGCGGCATTTGACGTGGCATTACCGAAGCAGGCATGAGAGCTTGATCGCGTTCAGTAACGCCCATTATTACGATAACAAGCTGATGACCTTCCCATCACCGGATGAGCCGGTGTCCAGCGTGACCCTTGTCCCGTTGGAAGGGTTTTATGACCGTGGTCGTTCGAAGCAGAACCGGGTGGAAGGCGAAGCGGTAATTGGGGAGATCATTCGCCGCGTCAAGGATCCGGTATTGCGGAAACGCAGCATTGGGGTTGTTACCTTCAGCTCCGTTCAGCAGACCTTAATCGAGGATTTGCTGGAGGAGGCGCTCAAGAAGGATCAGGATTTGGAACTGTTAATTGGACAGCTGCCTGAGCCGATCTTCGTGAAAAATCTGGAGAATGTGCAAGGGGATGAGAGAGATGTGATCTTGTTCTCGGTTGGATATGGACCAGATGCAACTGGCAAGGTTAGTCTGAACTTTGGCCCGCTGAATCGTCAGGGAGGCTGGCGCCGTCTGAACGTTGCTGTGTCCAGGGCAAGGTATGAGATGCTGGTCTACTCGACGCTGCTGTCTCATCACTTGAACGCCAGCCGAATTAATGCGCAGGGTGTTCTTGGACTGAAGGCTTTCCTCGATTACGCAGAAAAAGGGCAGCGGGTGCTGCCAGCCAGCGCTTCGTCCGAGCAAATCTCGCTGGTGTCCAATCTGCATCGTAGCTTGGCGTCTGAGCTGAAGGCGCTTGGCTATGAGACGGATCTTCATGTTGGAGCATCCGGTTACCGCGTAGATCTTGGTGTCCTGGATCCTGCGAACAAAGGACAATATGTGCTTGGGATTGTGCTAGACGGACCGATGTACAGGGATGCAGGGGCAGCGCGTGACCGTGATCTTTTGCGGGAACAAGTGCTTAGTCAGCTTGGCTGGAATCTGATTCGGGTATGGAGTCCGGAATGGTGGGAGAACAAGAATCAAGTGATACGCCAAGTGGTTGCAGCGATTCAGAGTGCGAAGGATAGGAAACAGGCGGCTCCGCCTGAGGAGCCCTCTATTGCTGCTGAGCAGATTGTTGCAGCTGAAGCTGAGCAGGTCGTTAAAGTTGCTGCAGCAGAGCCGCTGGAACAGTTAAGCGTACCTAGCAAGTCAGAGTCTGATACACCTGTGTATACGCTTTGTCAGCTTGAACCGGTAACATTGGGGACGGAGATGTTCTATTCTCCGGGATCAACCGAGTTAATACTGGGACAGATCAAGCGGGTAATCGCAGAAGAAGGGCCAATTAGCCGCCTCTTGCTTGCGAAGAGGGTACTACAGGCTTGGGGAATTACCCGCCTTGGAGCGAAGCTGGATCAGCGGTTTACGGATCTCCTTAGTCGCTTGAAACCTCCGACATCGGAGTCTGATGTAGCTTTATTTTATTGGCCGGAAGGAACGGAGCCATCTCTCTATGGTAAATTCCGCATTGCGACAGAGGAAGCGGAACGCCGGGCGGCAGAAGATTTGCCTGCTGAAGAGATTGCTGCTGCCGTGAAATTCATCTTGAACGCACAAATCAGCCTCCCACAGGATGACCTGGTGAAGCAAGTTGTGAAGCTGCTTGGCTATGCAAGATCAGGCAATACGCTTGAGCGGGTGATTCGAATCGGTATTCAGAAGGCGATAGAGTTGGATTACGTACAACCAGATGAGCAGGAACGAATTGTTTTAAAATAACTATTTAAAATAGCGAATAAGGAAATGGCCGCATACGTCTCGTATGGCGGTCATTTTCTTTTTTTACCAAAATGGACTTGAACATTTTCTTTGATTATGTCATATTGATATTATCAAAACGATAATATAAGTTATGAAGGAGGCAGCCCTCTCTTGAACCTGCACGAGAACGAACATAACTATTCCGCCAGCAATTACCGCACCCCGGATGGTGCGCCATCGGATATTGTGATATTCACGATAACCTCACAAGAGAAAGAAACGTCCAAGAAAACTCTCCCGATGAGGGAGCTGCAAGTGCTGCTGATTCGCCGTAAAGTCTGGCCTTTCGAGGGGCAATGGGCATTGCCAGGCGGATTTACGCGTGAGACCGAGACGGTGGAGGAATGCGCGATTCGGGAGCTGAAGGAAGAAGCGGGTGTCGAGCATGTACACATGGAATATCTGAAGGCGTACAGCAAGCCGGGGCGGGATCCAAGGGGTTGGATGATTAGTCACGCGTTCTGTGCCCTGGTGAATGAGCAGTACTTGGCTGACCGAAAAGCATCGGATGATGCTTCAGATGTTCGGCTGTTCCCGCTCTCTGAAGCGCTTGAGATGAACCTGGCTTTTGACCATCATGAGATTATTCAAGATGCTTACCTGCGCATTCAGCAGCAAATGCTGACGCAAGCCATTGCGAGTGCGTTTCTGCCAGAGGAATTTACGATTGGGGAGCTGTATCAGATCATTCAGACGGTTGTCCCTACGTTCGAAGAGAAGAACTTTATCCGCAAAGTGACTTCCACCCAGAGCCGAAAAGGGCTTATTGAAGAGGTCCGCCTTCCAGACGGAAGTCTGAAGTTGTCTAATCAGTACTCACAGCGTGCAGCGCAGCTGTACCGGTTTACCGGGTTTGTGCCGGAGTTGTCTATTTATAGTTAGGAGTGATCAACATGAAGCAAAACTTAACAATAGCAGGTCTGCTTATCGCCATACTAGCCGTTGCCTATTACACCTCGTCCAGCCCCATCGAGATTGCGGCTACAACAACGGGCCTCGCCGCTGTCTGGCTGACAGCGAAGGAGAAGATTTGGACCTGGCCGATCAGCCTTATTAATGTGGCCTGTTTCTTCTATATGTTCCTGGACGTCAAGCTGTATGCGGATATGACGCTGCAGGTGTTCTTTTTCATCCTCAGTATTTACGGCTGGATCATCTGGATGACCAAACGCGGCGAAGCGGCTGTTCGGCCAACAAGACTCTGGAATGAGAAGCTGGCGGCGCTGCTGGGCGGATTTATTGTTATTTTTACAACAGTATGGGGGCTTGTTCTTGATGTCTACACCGACGCTTCGATCCCATATTTGGATGCTTTTATTGCAACGTTAAGCTTGGCGGCTCAATTCCTGCTCTCCTATAAAATCCTTCAGAACTGGTACTTCTGGATTCTCGTAGATGTGTTATCGATCGGAATGTACTTCTACAAAGAGCTGTACACGACTTCATTCTTGTACGTGATTTTCCTTGGGATAGCGATTATGGGCTTAGTGGATTGGAAGCGTGAATATGCTCGGACGGCTGCAGCTACTGTGCCACAGGATGAGGTGAACCATTATGTCGGTTAAAAAAATTGGGCTCACGCTTGGCAAATTCGCACCATTCCATCGCGGCCACCAGCATGTCGTCGAGACGACGCTTGGTGAGGTTGATCACCTGATCGTAGTCATCTATGACAGTCCGGAAGTGACTCGGGTACCGTTATCGGTCAGGGCTCGCTGGATTCGAGAGCTTTATCCGAATGTGGAAGTGCTGGAGGCTTGGGATGGACCGTCGGACAGCGGTGATACGCCTGAGATCAAGCGCAAGCAAGAGAATTATATTTTAGGTCTGCTTGGTGATAGGAAGGTTACGCATTTCTACTCGAGTGAATTTTATGGTGAGCATATGAGTGAGGCTCTAGGGGCAGTCAATTGTCAGGTGGATCCACTCCGGGAGACGTTCTCTGTATCCGGTACGAAAGTAAGGGAAGCGTTACACGAGAACAAAGACCTCGTGCATCCGATCGTTTACCGGGATCTCATTACGAATGTGGTGTTCCTCGGGGCTCCCTCCACAGGGAAAACAACTCTTGCCGCCCGAATGGCGGAGGAGCTGCAGACGGTCTGGATGCCCGAGTACGGCCGGGAATATTGGGAGCAGCATCAGATTGAACGCCGATTGACGCTGGATCAGCTGGTGGAAATTGCAGAGGGTCATCTTGAGCGGGAGGAACGTTTGCTGCTGGAGGCACAGGATGTGCTGTTCGTTGATACGAATGCCATTACAACGTTTATGTTCTCCCATTATTACCACGGTGCAGCTCATCCCAAGCTGGAGGAGATGGCAGCTCGCTGCGCTTCTCGCTATGATATCGTCTTCCTATGCGAAGACGATATTTCCTACGACGATACGCCGGACCGCTCAGGGGATGTCGGCAGACATATTTTCCAGAAGCAAATTATAGCTGACCTTATTACTCGTAAAATCCCATTCATTCCGCTTCGCGGCAGCTTGGAGGAGCGGGTGCAGCTGGTTAAGGCGGTGCTTGGGCGCTATAAGAAGTACAGCAATCCATATGAATGGATGGGGATGACCAGATGATGAGGAATCGAATTCTCGGAGGACTATTTGGTGTTGCGGTTGGTGATGCGCTGGGCGGTACAACCGAATTTATGAGCGAAGCGGGCATTAAGCGCGAGTACGGCTGGCTCGACCAAATCATTGGCGGAGGCGTATGGAGGCTCGAAGCGGGTGAAATCACCGATGATACGGCGATGACGATTGCGGTAGCGAGAGGTATTCTGCACAATCCAACGGATCCTATCGAGGCCATTGGGGATTATTTTCTCAAGTGGAAGGCTACGAATCCGAAGGATATCGGAAACATCATCCGGACGGTATTTGATCAATATGAAGGGGATTGGTTCGAGGCTGCACGCCGGGCCAAAGCGCGGTTGAACAGTATGACTGCCGGGAACGGCACACTGATGCGCTGCCTGCCTATTGCTCTAGCATATTCTGACTTTGAGGTCATGGAAAAGATCACGAAGCGGCATTCCGAGATGACTCATGATGATGAATCAGCAACGGAAGCATGCCTGATCTACAACCGCATCGCCAGAAGGCTGCTTCAGGGTGAAGCTTTAAAGGCTGCCGTCCGCGCTGAAATAACGGGAACCCGTTATGAACAACTGCTGAACGGCCAAGCACCAATGGCTCCTCCGGATGGCTATGTGGTTCACACCATGCAATGGGTTGTCCATCATTTGCTGGAGGCAGATTCCTTTGAGGAGGTTGTCCAGCGTGCCGCGAACAAAGGCGGAGACTCGGATACAATTGGAGCAATCGCTGGCGGATTAGCCGGCATCTATTGGGGATACGATGGTATCCCAGCAAGATACGCGGAGAGCATTTTGTTGCGGCAAGAGTTAGTTGAGATTGGTGACAGGCTGGTTACTTTACGAGGGACGGCTTCTTAATCAAACACCGACATTAGTTAGACTGTATTCGATCCAACGTAGGGAGATGCATGCTACTGAGGCAGATTACTATGTTGGATTCTGTACAGTAGAAAAGGCCAGTTAGGAGTATCCCAGTCCATTAAGCATCAATTCTACTGTACAGAATACAGGATAGACTAGGATGTTGGACAATAAGGCATCCATATGCTGTACAAAATACAGTATAGCGAGTTAGATGCTGGGCGATATGAGAGTTCAGAGTTTGAGTGCATGAAGTAGAGTGCTTGAGTTGAGTGCATGAGTAGAGTGCTTGGAGTAGAGTGCTTGGAGTAGAGTGATTGGAGTTTGAGTACTTGAGTTGAGTGCTTGAGTAGAGTGCTTGGATTTTGAGTGTTTGAGTAGAGTGGTTGGAGTAGGGTGCTTGGAGTAGAGTGCTTGGAGTTAAGTGCTCGGAATAAGGTGCTTGGGGTAGAGTGCTTGGAGTTTGAGTGCTTGTAGTGAGTACTGACAGCTGAGTGAGAGTGAGCGACCGAACGACACGAACGCCATGAACGACACGAACGACACGAACGACACGAACGACACGAACGACACGACGAAACACAAAAAGGCTGACGAGTTTAGTTCAAACTCGTCAGCCTTTTTGCTTATTGACATAAAATTTAATATAGCATTATAATATATCCATTATAACAAATGAATATATTAAAGGAGTTGTTTTCCTAATGAGCGCAATTCGTCCTTCTGCAGTTCCATTAGTAACGGTTGACCCTTATTTCAGTGTTTGGTCGCAGGCTGACCGGTTGACCGATGATCATACCCGTCACTGGACGGGACAGCGCCATGGAATGACAGGCTTGATCCGCATCGACGGTAAAGTACAACGGTTTGCTGGTCTGGTTGAGCCAAGAGCTGAACGTTATTATACAGAACCGGTAGCGATGGAGCAGAAGAGTGTGACTGTGTCTGCTTTAAGCACGGTGTACACGTTCCAATCTGCAGGAATCGAATTGACAGTTCGTTTCACTTCTCCTTTATTACTGGATGATCTGGATGTATTGTCGAGACCTGCTTCTTATGTGGCGTTTGAAGTAAACTCCCTGGATGGCCAAGAGCATGATGTACAAATTTACTTCGATGTGACTGGCGAATGGTGTGTTGATCAATCGAACCAAGCGGTTATTAGCCAGAAGCTGGAGAACGACGGACTGATCTCGCTGCAGATCGGTCATGAGAAACAAGATGTAGTGAACCGTTCGGGCGACGACCACCGAATTGACTGGGGTTACTTCTATCTGAATGCGGAGAAATCCGATCAAGTGAGCGGATACATAGCTTCTGCTGATATCCGTAAGCAATTTGTGCGTAATGACAAGCTTACCGAGTCGACTTCACCAACAGCAGCTCAAGTGGTGGCAGATGTTCAGCCAGTTATGGCGCTTATCTACGATTTGGGCCGTGTTGGAGCAACTCCTATCAAGAGCCTAGCTGTACTCGCCTATGACGATATCATTGCAATTGAATATTTCAGCGATAAGCTTGAGGCTTATTGGAAAAGAAATGGACAATCTACACCAGATATGATCGCTGCTGCGTTCTCGGAATACGAGAGCCTGCTTGAGCGTTGTGCTGCATTTGACCAGCAGATTATCGCGGAAGGCGAGAAAGCCGGCGGCAGTCAATATGCAGATCTACTTTCCTTGTCCTATCGTCAAGCGATTGCTGCGCATAAGCTTGTAGCGGATACAGAAGGCCAGCTGCTCTTCCTGTCCAAAGAATGCTATAGCAACGGCTGTATGGCTACCGTTGATGTGAGCTACCCATCTGTTCCAATGTTCCTGCTCTATGGACCTGAGCTTGTAGAAGCCATGATCCGTCCGATTCTGAAATATGCGGAAATGGATGCTTGGACATTCGAATTTGCACCGCATGATATCGGACAATATCCGATCGGTAATGGTCAAGTTTACAGTGAGAATCAACGTGAAGGGCAAATGCCGGTTGAAGAATGTGGCAATATGCTCGTTATGGCTGCTTCCGTAGCTCTTGCAGGCGGCAACCGTGATTACCTGTTCAGCCATATGGATACTCTCGGCGAATGGGCAGATTATTTGACGGAGTTTGGTCTTGATCCAGAGAACCAGCTGTGCACCGACGACTTCGCTGGCCATTTGGCACGTAACGCAAACCTGTCTGTGAAGGCGGTTATGGGCGTAGCAAGCTACTCCATCCTGAAGAAGCTTCAAGGAGAAGAGGAAACAGCTGCCCGTTATATGGCCAAAGCCAAAGAAATGGCTGAGCAGTGGGAAGTACTTGCGTCTGACGGCGATCATACAAAACTTGCTTTTGGACAGGAAGGTTCCTGGAGCCTCAAATATAATCTGATCTGGGATGTATTGTTTGGAACAGATCTATTCTCCAAAGAGATGATCCGCAAGGAGATCAGCTGGTACAAGAAGATGAAAAATGATTACGGTACGCCGCTCGACAACCGTGCTAATTACACGAAGAACGATTGGCTCGTATGGTCGGCCGCTCTGGCGGAAGATCAGAATGACTTCATCGAGCTGACTGCTCCAATCTGGGATATGCTGAATGAAACGCAGGACCGTGTTCAGTTCTCTGACTGGACAGATACGGTTACAGCGCGTCAGATTGGATTCCAGCATCGGACTGTCGTAGGTGGTATCTTTATGAAGGTTCTGAAGGATAAAGGAATTATGCAAACGGAGCTTAGAAGTGCTTCTGGCAGTTTGCAGGTTTAATAAGACTGCGAAATCACGACATATGTAATAATGGGATAAAGGGGGGGCGCATGTTGCATGCGCTCTTCTTTTTTAAAGAATAATGGCTTTAATAAATGGACATTTGTTCAACTACTACTTTGTTAAGCTCCTTCCATATGGTATATTTGTTATAACGATTAATTTGGTCCGGATAGGAGGATTTAGGAATGAGTCAAGATAGAGAACCCCTGTATATTAAGATTCAAAATCACTTTAAAGAATTAATAACGTCCCGTAAGCTGGTCGAAGACGATAAAATTCCGACAGAGAAAGATTTGATGGAAGAATTTGATGTCAGCCGTATTACGGTAGTGAACGCCCTTGCCGAGCTGGCGAAGGATGGCTGGATCTACCGAATTCCAGGCAGAGGCAGCTTTGTTAAGGGGATTCCCGAAACCCAGATGGCTCCAAGTCTTTTGAATGAGCCTCGTGGAGGGCAGACTAGGCCGAGAGTAAAGATTGGACTCGTATTCCCGGTGCTCGGGGATTACTTCGCCATTCGATTAATTGCAGGTATTACAGATGGGCTGAAGGCAAAAGGTTATCAGCTGGTTGTGATGTTGACAAATAATTCCAAGGAAACCGAGAAGGAAGTCATCCGGGAAATGAAGAACAACGTGGATGGACTTATCATTTTCCCGGTTGATGCTGAGGTCTACAACGAAGAAATTATTGCACTCAAGATGCAGAACTATCCGTTTGTTCTGATCGACAGGCATCTGCCTGGGGTGGAGACCAATGTCGTGTCTTCAGACGGTGCACACGCGTCGATGCTTGCTGTTGACCACCTATGGAATCTTGGTCATCGGAATATCGCAATCTGCTCGGACTCAGCCTTAATGACAGTCTCTGTAGATGAGCGGATTCAAGGCTATAACGAAGCATTGAAGCAGAAGGGCGCCTTAATTAATCCTTCGCTGATCTTAAACGATATTCACGCTAACGGTATCCTAGATGATCCTGCTAGTCCTCCGCTGCCTGCGACGGATCCGAATCATCCGTTATACCGCTTTGTCAAAAACCAAATGGCAACCGCCTATATCGCTTTGAACTGTTCGCTTGGCGTTCAGATTTTATCGATTGCGAAGAAGGTAGGACTTCGTGTACCCGAGGATATTTCCATTATATCCTTTGATAACCCGACGCCACTCCTCGAGGAGTTCAGCCAGCTTACTTACATCGATCAGTCGGAGTATGAGATTGGTACCGAAGCAGTGCGTCTGCTGCTACAGGTGATCGACAATCAAGGCAAACTTCCGATCAGGTTCCATAAAATGATTCTGAAGCCTAGCCTAATCGTCCGCAAGACAACGGCTGAGGCCAATGTTCAAGCAAAGGCTTAAACAACCATAACATTTGTTCAATAACCCGATAGCCAATTTTGGCTGTCGGGTTATTTTTGTTTGCATTTATCAATTGACTAATTTGATATAACAAATATAATCTATATATAGGGTTTTATAGCATTTGAGTAAGGCTAAAACGAGCAAGGAGGAAAATGAACATGAATGACAGGAAAGCAGTAGAAACAGCACCATTGCATCTGCCAGTCACTAACGTATCAACAAGGTCCTCTCTTAAGAAGTTTGCGGTCAGACACAAAGATGCATTAATTGCAGCAGCCATCCTGAGTCCCATGATTCTTTGGTGGCTGGTGTTATCGGGATTCCCAACGCTGTTTGGCTTTTTCCTCGGATTCTTCGAGTGGGTAGGTATAGCTGACAGTCCGAAATTTATCTGGTTCGACAACTATGTGCGCTTTTTCCAGGATCCTCTTTATTATGAGGCCTTGTGGAGATCGGTCTGGTTAGGGGGATTGGTTACCGGAATTACCCTGATCGCCGGATTTGGCGCAGCTATTCTGATGAATATGCCATTGTTCGGTAAGGGCATATATCGGTCAATCTGGTACATTCCAGCGGTAACCTCAACGGTTGCTACTACCCAAATTTTTAATTTGCTTCTTGATACGAACAATGGTGTTATTAATAACTTTCTGAAATCCATTGGCAAAGAGCCAATTGTTTGGCAATATTCCGTCTTCTGGGGCGTGTTCTGGATCGTTGTCTATTCGGTATGGAAAGGGGTAGGCGGTGCAGCTCTCATCTGGCTAGCGGGACTGCAGTCCGTGGATGTGTCCTTGTACGAAGCAGCGGAAATCGACGGCGCAGGACGTTGGGGGAAAATGAGGTACGTCACTCTTCCAGGCTTGAAACCAATTGCAACCTATATTGTAATTACAAGTTTGATCGGTGCTATTCAAATCTACGAGCAGGTATTGTTCATGACAGGCGGCGGCCCTTACGGGAAGACGGAAGTACTCGTGTTCCGTATTTACCGCGATGCATTCTGGGACTTCAATCTCGGTATGGCCGGTGCGTCTTCGCTTATCATGGCAGTAGTTGTCTTTGTAGGTACGGTGTTCTACTACCGCTGGTCAACGAACTCGGATAGAAGCAGCACCATTCCGATCAAAAGGAGGTCCTAGAACATGAAAGATACATTGTCTAGAAAAATAGCTGTACAGCTGAAGCCGGGTAATTTGTTTGCCCATATTGTTCTGCTTGGTATAGGGCTTGTCTTGCTATATCCTTTGATCTTTATGGTTCTGGCTGGCTTCTTCACGAAAAATGAATTTACAACAAGCATCATTGGATTATTTCCAATCGCCAAAGCGCCAACGCTCCATAACTTTACCGTGTTGTTTAATGTGTCGGCGGACAATTCGATACAGAAGTATTTCATCAACTCTGGTTATCGCACCATATATAACACCTTCTGGGCGCTGCTGACCTCCTTGCTGGCTGGTTATGTATTCGCAAGGCTTCGTTTCAAATGGAAAGACCAGCTGTTCCTGATCTTGCTTGGTACGCAGATGATTCCTGGTACGATTGCACTTATTCCGACTTACCTGGAGTTTGCAAGATGGCCGTTTGCAGGCGGCAACGATATCTTCACGGGCGGTAAAGGGATTCTCGATACTTGGTGGGTTTACTTCATCGGTGGACCGAGTCTCAACATTATGGGCGCATTCCTTGTGAAGCAGTCCATCGAGAAAATCCCGTATGAGCTTGATGAAGCGGCGAAGGTAGACGGAGCGGGTACGCTGCGGATTATTTTCCAGATTCTGCTGCCGCTGCAGATGCCGATTATGGCGTTTATCGCTATTACGACGGCGCTTGCTACATGGAATGATTTTGCTACGCCGTTCTTCTACACCTCATCGGATAAGCTGCAGACATTGCCTGCTGCCATTACCCGATTGTCGTCAGCTGCTGCCAGCCCGGGAGCTATTCCGAACTGGCCGTTAATCATCACACTTGGTCTTGGCATGACGATACCAGCACTCTTAATCTTCTTCTTCTTCCAGAAATATATCGTTCAAGGTTTAGCTAACACAGGAATCAAAGGTTAAAAATATTTGTTATAACATATTGAATATAACAAATAGTCATGATATATTAATTGCGACAGGTCAGTTATCATCCTAAATTGGAGGGGTTTATGTGAATAAAACAAAGATCACATCCTTGCTTGTAACTGCACTCTTAACGTTCTCTTTAACAGCATGCGGCGGTAACAACAATTCTAACGGAAACAATCAGCCTCAGAACTCGGCAGAGCCGACGGAGTCTGCTTCGGCAGAGCCGGCTGAATCAACCGGGGCTGCAGCTTCAGGGGATCCGGTAACGATCACTGTACTTAACGAAGGTGCTGTAGGCATCGGTGTTGGTAAGATGGATGATTTGTTTGCACCAAAAGAGAAGGAATTAAAGGGACAAGGTGTTGATATCAATTACACACCGGGTACTCTTGTAGAGGCTTTCCCGCTTTATTATCAAAAAATCATGTCCGGCAAGCTGAAAGAGAAAAACATTAGTATTAAAGCAGAAGACTGGGGTTGGGGCGAGCCGCTGATCCAGAAGGAAACAGCAGGATTCCTAGCCAAAAATGTTCCAGATATTATCGTAGGCGAAACGCAAATGCCGGGCTTTGCCCAGCAAGGTCTGCTCGAACCGTTTCCAGATGATATAGCTGCTGAGCTCCGTGCTAACGTCTCGCCAGCTGCGTGGAAGCCGATGGAGTATGACGGTAAAATTTACGGTCTTGCCCTGCAGCCTGGTGTAAGCAGCTTGTATTGGAATAAGAAGCTTGTGAAGGAAGCAGGTATTGATCCTGAGAAGCCAATTACTACTTGGCAAGAGCTGGCTGACAACTCCAAAAAAGTAACAGAAGCAGGTAAAGGCAAGTTTTACGGCGGTGGCGTTTATGGCGCTCCGAACTTCGGCGGATACTTGCGCTATGGCGCTCTAATTGGTATTAATGGCGGCAGCTTTGCCGATGAGAATGGTCTGCCAACCTTTAACTCGGATGCGAATGTAGAGACGGTCAACCTGCTTCGTGAGCTGAATGCAGATCATCCAGCAGGCTTGATGGTTAACAATAACGAAGGCACGTACTTCGATGCTTGGAAAAAAGGGCAAACTGCCTATCTGATTGATGGTCCTTGGCAAGTACAGCAGTGTAAAGATAGTGGACTTGATTGCGGTATGTCGCCGATTCCATTGTCCCCAAGCGGCCAAGCTGCAAACGTAACGATTGGTGCTGCATTTAACTCGGTGCCAAAAGATGCGAAGAACAAGGAAGCAGCATTTGAATATATCAAAGCGATGTACAGCAAAGAAGTACAACAGCTGGTTGCGGACTCCAACGTACGCTCCCCGATTCTGAAAGAAATCTCTGAATCGCCGGAATACAAAGAGAAGCACCCAGAAATGTACTTGCATTATCAAGCAATGTCCGGTAACGTTTCAGGCTTGCCAACTTTTGCGAAAGATAACTCGAAGGTATGGCAAATCTGGGGTGACGCGGTCGTGAAATCCCTGATGACCAAAGGCGATGTAAAAGCCATCCTCGATGACGCTCAAAAGAAAGCAGAACAAGTAACCAAATAATAAAACAAAACAAAAAAAGAGGACTTTCTTAACACGTCCTGTATGACTTGGAAGTATTGTTTACGAGCAGAGTACTAGGAGGATAAGGAGTATGCTCTGGAGGAGCGAAGCGTTCGCCTTTACCTTAGGGAATATTCCGCTAGGAATTTATTCAAAGTTCCCTAAGGTAACAGCGACCGGAAGAGCATACCCTTCTCCCCTAGTGCTCATAGCAAGTACCCAATCACCTTCCAACAACAGGACTGTTAATCAGTCCTCTTTTTTTCAAACCGGGAGTGACTAACATGCCATACGAAATAAATCGATTAAAACTGCACAAAGCAAAGGATTTATTGCCGAGAATACGCGATTCCATCTATGAACCCGTATCGGCAATGAAGGTTACGGCATGGGTGACGAAGGAACCGGTGCCATATTCCGAGCGGAACAGCGGTACGCGTCTTGAACTTACACCTGGAGATAAATGGGGGAACTTATGGGATTGCGCATGGTTTCGGTTTGAAGGGATTGTTCCTGATGCCGTGGCAGGACACAAGGCTGTTCTGCTGATTGATATTAATGGAGAGCTTTGTCTGGTTGATCAGGAGGGCTCGCCAAATCAAGGCCTCACCAATATTAATTCCGAATTTGATTTCAGCCTAGGCCTGCCTGGAAAACGTGTTGTTGATCTAGGAATGTCGGCTGCTGGAGAACACATTGATCTGTGGGCAGATGCCGGCTGTAACGACCTCTTTGGCAAATACCGCAGCGGCACTTTAAAGGAAGCGGATATTGCGATTTGTTACGAGGAGATTCGTCAGCTTTATTACGATTTCGAGGTGCTTCTCGAGCTGGCGGAGCATGTGGCGGAGAAAAGTGCAAGACAAGAGCGTGTCATTCAAAGCTTGTATGATGCAGCACTTATGCTTGAAGTTATAAATGAAGAGACTGCGAAGCGTGCCAGAGAAGTTCTTGCAAAAGAGCTCTCCAAGCAAGGCGGAGATCCTGTCCTGACGGTTAGTGCCATCGGTCATGCTCATATCGACCTCGCCTGGCTGTGGCCGATCCGCGAGACGATCCGTAAGGGCGCCCGTACTTTTTCCACTGTGCTAACGAACATGGAGAAATACCCGGATTATGTGTTTGGTGCAAGTCAGCCGCAATTATATCAATGGATGAAAGAGCATTATCCAAAGCTGTATGACCGGATCAAGGAACGAATTACAGAAGGACGCTGGGAAGTGCAGGGAGCTATGTGGGTAGAGCCTGACACGAACATCTCCGGCGGGGAAGCCTTGGTACGGCAGATTTTGTACGGCAAGCGCTTCTACCAGCAGGAGTTTGGCCAAGAGGTTAAGATTCTTTGGCTCCCGGATGTATTTGGTTATTCGGCAAGTTTGCCGCAGCTGCTTAGAAAATCCGGTGTTGATTATATGATGACGCAAAAGCTGTCGTGGAACGTGTACAATACGCATCCTCATCACAGCTTTGAATGGGAAGGTATTGATGGCAGCAAAGTGCTGACACACCTTCCGCCGGAAGATACGTATAACAGCCCAAGTGCGCCAAGATCACTTGCGAAGATTGAGAACAGCTATCTGGATCGTAATGTTTCCGAGCATGCCCTGATGTTGTTTGGTATTGGCGATGGCGGCGGAGGACCTGGCGAGGAGCATCTGGAGCGATTAGCGCGTGAGCATAATCTGCTTGGACTACCTCCTGTCGTGCAGGAAGATTCCTTGTCCTTCTTCCGCAAGCTGGAGCAGGAGAAATCCCGTTTCCAAACCTATCGCGGGGAATTGTATCTGGAGAAGCATCAGGGAACATTGACGACGCAGGCGCGCAACAAATGGTATAACCGCAAGATGGAAAAGTCGCTCAGAGAGCTCGAATTTGCTGCTTCTCTATTGCTGGCGATGGGCGAAAATGCCTATCCGTCGGAAGATCTTGAGGAAATATGGAAAGAGACACTACTCTACCAGTTCCATGATATTTTACCTGGCTCATCGATTACTCGTGTGTTCGAGGAATCGCTGGAACGTTATGCGGCCATGCATAGCAGAACGCAGCAATTACTTGCACAAACCTATGCCAAGGCTGCTAGATTGACCGGGGCAGGGGAAGGTCAGGCGGTTGTCTTTAACTCTTTGCCGTGGGAACGTAACGAAATCGTTGCTCATCAAGGCAAACGTTATGCGGTGAAGGTTCCGCCGATGGGATTTGCCTCCCTTGCAGAAGCGGAGCTTAGTACGGGAGCAGGAGAACAATCCGGACTCGGGGCGAGCGAACGTCAACTGGAGAACCGCTATTTGCGCGTCACGTTTGGACAGGATGGTAGTATCGAGTCGCTCTATGATAAAGCAGCTGGCAGAGAGTCTATCGCACCGGATGCAGCAGCCAATGTGTTTACGATATATCACGATAAAGGCGATGCTTGGGATTTCCCAAGAGATTACCGGGATACAGTGGCTGGCTGCATGAAGCTTGAAGAGAGTTCTTATTCTATTGATGGTCATCAAGCGGTGATGGAGCAGCAGTACAGGTTCGGGGAATCGACACTCGTGCAGCGTGTTGTGCTGGATGAAGAGGGTACAACCGTACGCTTCGAGACGAAGGCTGACTGGAAGGAAGCAGAGAAAATGCTTCGTGTTTCATTCCCGGTACAAGTAATGACCGACCATGTGAACTGTGAGATTCAATTTGGTTACTTGAAGCGCCCTACGACCCGGAATAATATGATTGAATTCGTAAGAGACGAGATTTGTGCTCATCAATATATTGATCTTTCTCAGCCGGATTACGGCGTTGCATTGCTCAGTGACAGTAAATATGGCTACAGTGCAGAACGAAATGTGCTGGACATTAACTTACTTCGCAGCCCAAGCTATCCGGACCCGGTTGCAGACCGCGCAGAGCATCAATTCGTGTATGCGATGTATCCGCATCGCGGCGATTTCATTCAGGCTGAGGTGTACCGCAAAGGATATGAGCTTAATACGCCATTGACGGTAGCGGAGTCTGATCAAGGCGCTGCAGGTCATACAGCTTCGTTTGCTTCCCTTATTCAAGTGGATAATCCACATGTCATGGTAGAAGCGGTGAAGAAAGCAGAGGATACAGATGATCTGATTATTCGTCTGTATGAAACTTCCGGAACGTTCGCCGACACATCCGTAGCCTTTGGGTTAACAGGTGTAGAGATTGAAGAAGTGGATCTGATGGAAAATCCGCTCGGTAAAGCGGTAGATAGATTAACATTCCAGCCATTCGAGATTAAGTCTCTTCGCGTAAAACTAGGATAATTAAGCAAGGGGGTTAGCGGGAATGCTTCCCCCTTTTGTCATTTAATCAGCTATGGGGAGGACAATCACTCATGATCAGAAGAGATCGCCGTGAAGAACTGACAGGCTTTCAGGAAGGCGGATCTTACGATCCGTCTTACGATCTGCAGACAGACTTTGTAATGGTGTACGGCATTCATGGGGATTTTCAAGAGCGTATTCGAGCTTGGAAGGAAAAGGGCTATGTTGTACATCTGATGACTGGCGTATCATGGGGCGGCTATCAGGATTACTTGAATGGAAAAGTTGATGGCAGATCACATTGGGATGAAGCCCAGAAAAACCGTAAATATGAGAATATCATTCACGGAACCTCCGTGGATATCCCCTATATGGTACCAACAATTGCTTACGCTGATTTTTTGACCGAACGGATTAGGATCGCGGTTGATGCTGGAGTAGAAGCGATCCATTTGGAAGAGCCGGAGTTCTGGGTAGAGGGCGGCTATTCAGATGCGTTCAAGCGGGAATGGGAGATCTATTACCGTGAGCCGTGGCAGGCGCCGCATGCTTCGGTAGATGCTCAATACCGGGCTTCGAAGCTGAAAGCTTATTTGTACACGCGGACGCTGGACCGAATCTGCAGCACGTTGAAGGAATATGCGATGCAAAAATACGATCGCCGTATTCGCTTCTATGTGCCAACGCATAGCTTGATTAACTACACGCAATGGCGTATTGTCAGCCCGGAATCGAAGCTGCTTGAATTGCCTGGTGTGGATGGTTACATCGCACAGGTATGGACGGGAACGGCACAAACGCCAAATGTCTATAATGGTGTCCGCAAGGAGCGTACGTTCGAGACCGCTTATTTGGAATACGGCATTATGCAGGAGCTTGTCCGCGGTACGGATCGCAGAATGTGGTTCTTGCATGATCCCATTGCAGATGATCCGAAGTTTACTTGGAAGGACTACCGTACCAACTATATTCGTACATTAGTTGCTTCACTTCTACATCCGCATGTTAGCCGTTACGAGGTATGTCCTTGGCCAAGGCGGATCTATAAAGGTGAATATCCAAGAGAAGGCGGCGACGGCAAAGAAAGAATTCCGGCTTCGTACGCAACGGAGCTGCAAATTGTGCTGAATGTTCTTGGCACAATGGAAGGCCAGGATGCCAAGTGGTTGACAGACAGCCTGCAGGTAGGACTTTTGCTGGCTGATTCCGCGATGTACCAACGGAACCATCCGGACTGGAGTGAAGAAGCGACCTCCTTCAAGTATGACGGAACCGAAGTGGCTTCAGCGCTAGGAAATGAATTTATGGAACTGCTGGACTGGTCGCCTTTCTATGGCCTTGCGCTGCCGCTTCTCAAGCATGGCGCAGCCGTTCGCCCCGTGCAATTGGACAACGCGGGAAGATTCCCTGGTTACCTGGATGATTACCGGGTACTGGTGCTGAGCTATGAATATATGAAGCCGGAATCATCCGGATTACACAATGTACTTGCGGAATGGGTGAAGGAAGGCGGCACTCTAATCTATGTGGGAGACGGCAGTGATGACTTCAACGGCGTCCGCGAATGGTGGAATCAGGGAAGCAAGAAATATGCATCTCCGATGGAGCATCTATTTGCAAGTCTTGGGCTGGACACAGAGCTTGCAGCAGGCGAGTATGCCGTTGGCAAAGGTTGTCTTGCTTACTTGCCGCTGCATCCGTCGCAATGTGCAATCTTACCGGAGGCAGGCGAGCAGCTTAGACAAACGGTTGCATCTGCTGTTGCAGCAGCAAACCGTACCAATGGTACGAAGCTCCGCTGGGAGAAGCAGAACGGTATGGCTCTGCAGAGAGGCCCTTATATCATAGCTGCTGTCCTTGATGAATCGGTGAGTGATGAGCCGTATACAATCAGCGGGAAGCTGATTGATTTGCTGGATGCGAATTTACCTGTCCTTGATCAGGTGACCGTGAAGCCCGGCGAGCAAGCGCTGCTCTATGATTTGAGCAAAGCAGGAGATGGCGTGCAGTTAATTGGGGCGGCTTCTCGTATTGATAAAATAGAAGAGAGTGCGGACGGCTTTGGGTTTGTAGCCTTTGGACCAGCAGGTACACAGGCGGCTGCCCGTTTCCAATGTCCTCGCAGACCTAGAACAGTAACATTCGGGCAAGAAGGGGCTACAATCCGTAGTCAGGTAGAATTCAAATGGGATGAAGGCAGCGCGACGCTTCTGCTGCGCTACGCGAATGATCCGTCAGGTGTGGCGGTAAAAGTTCATTGGTAATCCAATCCTATATAAACATGGGGGGAAGTCTGGTTGAAAGTTAAAATCATAGGGATATCGCTTGTTGTCATTATTGCGGCAGCCGTATCGGCTTATTTCGCTTGGCCGGATAAGCAAGAGGCAGGCGTTCGCTGGCCGGAGAAGCAGGCGCTGCCTTCCTTCCAGGCACCAGCTGAAACACTTGATATGATCTACACAACCGATTACTACTACTATCAAGCAGAGAATACAAACTTCGGACATGACACCGGTAAAGCGGATGGAAACGGCTGGCTGGCGACAGCAGGTGCCGATACTGCAGATAAGGCTATGTTGGATGTAACGGGACGTAAGGAAGTGCCGGCTGGTGACATAAAGGCTGTATTTAACTTACAGGTCGATAATTTCGCCGATGAGGATGGGGTTGTAGCATCCCTTGAAGTACGAGATCAGACAGCAGATAAGGTGCTTGCCTCTCAGGATGTTCGCAACTGGGATTTCAAATTGCCAAATGCATCGCAAAGCTTCGAGCTGGCTTTTACGGCTCCGGGTGAAGGGCATGAGCTGGAGTTCCGAGTAGAGTGGACCGGCAAATCGACAGTGAAGCTGTTTGATGTTGGGGTGTTTTGGCCGCTGCGGAAAGAGGAGAACTTGCTGTTCACATCCTTGAAAGGGGTAGTGAATCAGAAGCAGCCGCGCATTTATTCGTATACCGATAATGTGCGGGGCTCAACAGATACTTCTTGGCTGGATGCTTTAAATCAGAAGTATACCGAAGTGGATGACAGCTGGAAGCTGCTGGACAAATACCGTTCAGAGTTGAAAGGGATTATCGTGTACGATGATCAGCAGCCGGATACCATCAACCTTGCCACTACTATGGCAGGCTTGAAGAATGCGCTTGTTGCCCCGCCGAGCCTTGCGGACAAATTAACAAGCGAGCCTTACAATCTTCCTGTTCTGGAAGATTTACGCGGCAAATTCAAATCCAAGCTTGAAGTGTATGGCTATCTGTACGACCACTACTGGAAAGACGCAACTCATAAAGCCATCATTGGCCTTGATCCTGGAATCCAGTCGTATTTGCGGGATTATGCGATCGGGATTGATGCTGCGGTCGTTTGGCTGAATCCTGCCGATGCGGATGAAGATGCGATGCTTAGTAAATTCATGAAGGATATGCCTTATGGTACTGGGCTGTATTTGGGCTGGTGGCCGGATGAAGGAGCAGGTGTCAAGAAAACCTCGGATTACGGACTGGCAACAGTAGCGAGTGACTTTTCCTCAAACTTAAGTGTATTCAGCGGTACATCACGTACAATCGAGAAGCCGCAAGTACCGGAAAAGCCTGCACTGGAGAATAAAATCTATGTTTCCTTTATTCTGAGTGATGGTGACAATCTGCAGTACATGGAGCATTTCTTCAAGACGGTATGGGATTCTCCGAACCGGGGTGAAGTTCCGCTCGGCTGGACAGTCTCGCCTCTGATGCTGGATACGATGCCGGGGATCTTGGACTATCTGTACAAATCAGCTACACCTAACGATGCCTTTGTGTCGGGCCCTTCGGGTGTTGGGTATACGTATCCGAACTTCTGGGAGAAGGAAGAGGGCTTAGATAAGTTCTTCAAACGAACAAACGAGTATATGAAGCAGACGGGTCTAAACGTTCTGACGATATGGAACTATGTGAAAGGGGAGATTAAGCCTGAGGTGGCTGAACGATTGGCTAAGGATGCTCCTGACTTGCTTGGTTTCACTTCCCAGTTCGGAACCGGTGCGATCGGGGTGTATGGCAATTCGCTGCCCGGCCAAGAACTTAATATTGCATACGGCAGTGCGGAGAGCGATCTTACGGACGGAGTTGCAGACGGCTTGAAGCGCTGGGACGGCAAGTCTCCGTCATTCGTCTCGATCCAAGCCAACCCTTGGCAGGTCAACTATCAGAATTTCGTCAATGCCATGAATTACTATAAAGACAATAAGGACGTTGTGTTCGTCCGGCCTGATGTGTACTTCCAACTGATGCGCGAGAGTAAAGGGCTGCCGTTGCAGCCAGCTGCTAAGTAGCAGCTTCCAAGTAGCAACAAAAGGGTCAGCCCGTCATCTATCTGATGACGGGCTGCTCTATTTTGAGGGAAATTAAGGGGGAGATAAGTCGATTTTTCCTCTTAATCGCATACGTAAATCAATTCTCCACTCGAACTCCCGCCGCACGAAAGGCAGCAGTGGTTTCTTCTGTTAGCCCTTTGTCAGTGATCAGCGCAGTCAGCTCGGACAGCTGGGCGAATGTACGCAGCGCGCTGTGGCCGAACTTGTGATGGTCGGCGACGCCGTAGCATTCGCGGGCGGTAGCCATTAGTGCTTGCTTGAAGTCGATCAGGTCACCGGTGTAGACGGACAAGCCATATTCGAGATGAACGCCGGTGGCGGAAATAAACGCTTTGTTGATGTTCAGGCTGCGGACGTAAGCGACTGCTTCTGGACCAGCAAGCACATTACGTACGCGATAGCCGCCGGGGACGACGAGCCGAACGTTTTCTTTTGCAGCCAGTTCACTGATAATGTACACATCGTTTGTAATGACCGTCACTGGAATGGAATCCAACCGCTTCGCGATCTCAAGTGTTGTACTGCCGCCGTCCAGAGCGATAATGTCGTTACTCTTAATGAACTTCATAGCCGTCTCGGCTATGTCGGTCTTCTCATCGGAATGCTTCACGAGAGGTTCCTTCACTGGAAGGATGCCGAACTGATCACTGTTGGCCAGCACCGCACCGCCATGAACTCGTTTCACCAAACCTTGCTCCTCCAGCTTCGTCAAATCCTCGCGGATTGTTTTACCGGTTACGTTAAGTCGCTCGCTAAGCTCGGCAACAGTCACTTCCTTCTGCGTGAGCAGAACCTCCATAATACTCTCATATCGGCGTAAATGGTTCATTTATCGTTCATCCGTTCTATAGGTATTGCTATTATTTTAACGCTTGTCCTTTTGTCACGTCCATACAGATCGCCCTTCTATTAGGTATACCCTATTCAATAGGTTTAAATAGGTTCATATACAAAATACATAATGATTATTTCTATTATATGAACTAAAATAAACTCAAATGAACTTAGTGGGATCGATAGAGAGGAGCATTCTTATGAATGGACAACAGCAGCGCCAAACGGAGATTGTGCAGGCGGTCGCTCTGAAAGCGCAGGACCAGCCTTTGCTGGGCAGCGGGTTATGGTTTCATAACGATATCCGGGATAACTATTATTATGCGTCTTATTTATTTGCTGCGGCAGTAGAATCACCAGCAATCCTTCATGACCCTAATGATGCGAAAAAGAAAGCAGAAAGCGTACTCACCAAAGTGCTTCAGCTTCAGCAAAATGATCCGGACCAGCCTTTGTACGGCCATTTTCCGCTGAATTTGAATCCTTCGCCTGAGCAGGCGCGTCCGCATGAGCTTCCTGTTGAGCTGATGGGGAGCCTAATGGCTTATCTCTACAACCGTTACGAGAGTGAATTAAGTGCGGAATTAAGAGAAGCGTTCGAGACAGCGCTGCGGCATATTTATCTGGGAGGCTTTTTCAGGAAACCGCTGCAAATGTTTAATCATCATGAGGCGAAATACACGGCGGCCAAAATCATATTCGGGCAGCTTTACGAAGATCGGGAGCTGCTTGAGGATGGCATCAATTCCCTACGGAAAACGATAGAGAGGGTAACCACACAAGGCATGCCGGAGTACGGTGCTTTGCCATGGTTCTGGCATTGGGTTCAGGCGTTCACTTGTGCGTGGGAGCTAACTAGCGATAGCGGTTTAAAGCAGCAGCTTGCGGAACTTCTCGACTATCTGTGGAATGAAAGATCATTGTTCTATTTGAAAGGCGCATGGGTAGGAGCACATTCCCGCGTATGGCCGCATGATGCGCCGGCTGACCGTAACGTGCTGCATGATTATGTGCAATTTGGTGATTTTCCACTAGGTGAGGATATGCCTCGTACGGAATATGCAGGCTTCTTCTGTTATCCGGCGCCGGAAGCGGCCCGCCAGCGGGCATTGCAGCGCCAAGAGCCTTCTGAAGTCCATAAACAAATGGTGAAGATTGATACCGGTGAAGAAATCGCTCTTCATTCCTATGTTTACGTGACGAAGGATTTTGCATCCGGTGGAATATGGGAGCGGGTTAAGGAGTTTGATAATGAGCAAATTCGTTGGCTGGTATCTTTCCCGGTAACGGCGGGTGATAGCGTCAACCAGCTGACCTTTTTCCATCCAGGGGATGGTTACAGAGATGGCGATCCAAGGCATCAAAGCGAATATGCCGAGGTTTTGTACGATAAGAATCGGATTTTAACGGTATTCCCTGTTCCGGCAGATCATCCGCATCAAGAAATCATTGGTGTCCTTCCAAAAGGAACATGGATTATGGAAGAAGCAGGCTTGTTTGGTCAGGTGCAAAATTGCTATGTTTCCATCTTGGTGAAAGGCCGCTATTCGGTCGAGGAGTTAGATGCTTATAACCAGGTTCGTCTACAAGGGGAGCCAGCGGCCGTTGCTGTAGAAGTATTAGGGCAGGAAGAGGCGGCGAAGCATGACATCAACAGCTTGTCTTCCTTTGTTGAGCGAATGCGTAAAGCAAATCTTACTTTGCAGCATGGCACTGATATCCCGACTAGACTAACGTATTTAGGCATTAGCAGCCAAGATGAAATTGAACTTACTTTTACGAAAAAATAAGCAAACAAAGGGAAAGGTTCCGATCAGGAATCTTTCCCTTTGTTAATGTCCTTCATTAGAATAGAATCAGCATCTTCTATAATCTGCGCCACCCAGAGGTAGCATTGCTCAAGCTGTTCATCGCTGACCTGTTCCGAACGATGTTCGAACATGATTCTAATGTTCTGGTTTTGTTTGCAGACAGTTCGCAGGTATTGTTCAATTGGTGCCCAGCCTTCACTTGGCTGCTGGTCGGGCAGGACAGGCATCCGGCTCTGCGTAATGCTTCCATCAACCATCTGCACATTGGAGAGATGAATTGTTGCGGCATACTTGGCATATTGCTCAAGTACTGTCAGTGCATTGAAATAAGGATCAATCTGATTCTGGAGATAAAGCCTCGCCGTATCTAGACATAGCTTAATCTCGCTGTATTGCTCCAACTTCTGCAGCAAATAGTCTTGTTCATAGACATATTTGTTCAAAGCATCAAACTCCAGAACAGGTGTAAAACCATACTCCGCACTCTTACAAGAAAGCCATTCGAACAAAACATCACTGCGCTGCTTAAACGCCTCGAAGGAATACTCACTTTCATACTCATATTCCATCCGGTCATCATACCGCCAGCTTGTCCAATCAACTCGATCATCAAGAAGAACCGGCTTCGGGTAGTGAAAAAGAATATACTCCGGCTTCATACGTGAAGTGATATAATCCAATTCTTGTTCAACAATCGAATAAGCATGAGATCGGACGGTTTCATCCTGTGCAAGAAATAGAGCATCCCTTAGATTTAATAGACCAGCCCGAAGTGGAAAATGAATGCCGATCCGGTAATCAGTCTTGTGGGATTCTTGGACTAGATTGGTAATATCCTGCTCTTCTTGAAATAAACAAGCTTCTATCCCGTAGAAGTCTGTTTTATAATCTCTATAGAATTTGTTGTAATCAAAATGTCCGTATTGCCCAATTAGGAAGCGATTCATGAATGTTTAACCCCTTTACAAGATGAGGAGAGATTCGTTATGAAACCAACAACTTACTATGCTGTCATCTTTACAAGCCAACGGAATGAAGGTGATCACGGATATTCCGAAATGGCTGATCGAATGGATGAACTGGCCCGGAAGCAGCCTGGATTTATTGATGCGGAAAGTGTTCGTGATGCTGCAGGCTCTGGTATAACTGTTTCGTATTGGGAGAGTCTTGAAGCGATTCGCAGCTGGAAGCAAAACGAAGATCATCTGGTTGCCCAGGAAAAAGGTAAGCAAGCTTGGTATGAGAGCTACAAAGTGCGTATCTGTAAGGTAGAAAGAGAATATTCTTTCTGAAAATAGATTGGGAAATATTCTCCATCCCCGAGATGGTTTCCTTTCGAAAAAAGGAAAAAGGCGGAGCAGGAATTTCTGCTCCGCCTTTTTGTGTTGTTATTTATAGGAGGCAAGCTCAGCAAGCCGTTCCATAACCCTCGTATTAAATAACCCGCCATGATAACAAATAATGGCCTCAATATCGAAGTCGAGCAGCTTTGTGATAGATGCTTGTGCCGTTTCTGGATCCAGTGTTGTTGCAGGATCAGCTCCAAACAGCTCGCCATCCTTGTTGATCAGAGCATCCCCGGCAATTAAGGTCCGGGATGGCTCATGGTAAAGGCTGATATGTCCAGGTGTATGACCCGGCGTTTCAATAACCGTGATGCCCCCGCATAACGAAAGATACTGGCCGTGAGCGAGATCACGGTCGACGTTCGCTTTTGGCGGGTGTAGCATTAGTCTCTTTAGTCCGTTACGGAATGATTCAGGCACCGAATCCGGCATAAGGTCAATACTCGCGATCGCTTCATCGGAAAACTTGATGAGTCTTTTATCTCCTTGTATATATGGTTTCTCAAGTGGGTGCGCCATAACTTCGGGCTTAGATGAGGTCTGTTCAACTAATTCCGGTAAATTTCCGATATGATCGATGTCCTGATGGGTAATAATCATATGAGAAAGCTTGCTCCGATCCGCTCCCGCGGTATCTATAGCAGCTTGAAGCTGCTCAAGCTGAGCGGGGTAACCGGTGTCCAGCAGGACAACGGACTGATCGTCCCATAAAAGGACGGGATGAACAGTATCCATTTTTCCCATTACAGGGGTACTTATCGAAAGCATAGCAATTCCTTGCTGAATAAGCATAATGGTCACACTCCTCGTACAAAATGAAGGGACCCGGCCGAGGTCATGTGACCATTTTATAGACATCACAAGCATATGTAAATAGTAAAATATTATATTATAACATATAAATAATTATTTGTCAATATATTAATTCTGGGTTCAAGAAGCCTAAAAGAGCGGTTGTTGACTTATGTTTGAGTTGTAACTACGTTGGTTACGAGGGGCTGTTGTTCTGTTTGTTATTATCGAGGTTTTTAGCTTTTCCGTGTCAGCGGAGGAATAAACTACAAGGAACCATCAGCATGAAACAACCGTAGCAGCAATCATCCGAAACAACCGGAGCGTTACAACAATGCACCGTTTTTTTTCAAATGACGGTACAGCACAATAGACATGATTGAGCAGAGCAGGGCACATACCCCGATAAAGTAATATCCCGCTTGAAGACCAGCAATTAAGCCGGCTTTCGGTTGTTCCGAATCGGCGAACCCATCCTTGAACAGCTCAGTAATAAGACCAATTAAGTAGTTCCCCGCAACTGTAGCAACTCCCATTAGCGTTACCGTAAACGTAATGGCGGTATCCGTTTCTTTCGAATACCGTCTGGCGATTAGCGCCATAACCGTCGGATAGATTGGCGCGATACCTATGCCAGCTGCGGCAAATAGGAAGGCGCCTGGTTCTCCCGCGATAACGGCTGCTATAGAGCATAGTCCAGAGAAAGCTGACAATAGGATAAGAGACATCGTATACCCGATTTTATCTGTAACGGGACCTAGCATAAGCCTCGCCAGCATGAAGCAGAAGAAGAAGGCGGATAGCATCCCAGCTGATGCATCACTGCTCCAACCATAGGTCTTCTCCAAAAAGTTAACGAGCCAGCTTCCAATTGACAGCTCAGATATAACGCCAAGAGAGAGGACACCAACGAGCAGCCATGCTGCTTTGTCCCGTATATATTGCTTCAGCGATAGACGTTCCCCGTGTTTTTCTTCTTGCTTTGGTGATTTGGCGAAGATCGTTGGAATCATCGGCAGTAAGGTCAGTGACAGCATCAGGCAATACATCCCGCGCCAGCCAAGCTCCGAGCCAAGGAATTGGACCCCCATCAGATTAGCGGCCATAATTGGCGCTACCATTGAGCTTAATCCATAGAAGAAATGAGCAAGGTTCATCATTGTTCCAGTATTGCGGGTGAAGATTTGGGCTGCCAGAATGGCTAGTGCAATCTCCAGCAGACCGTTGCCGATATACATGAAGAAATAAGACAACACCATTGTTGAATAGGTAGCAGAGAAATACAGGCAGAAGCCCGATATGACCATGGAGCCAAAAGCGAGAAGAGTCGTCAGCTTAATGCCGATTTTTTTGACTAACGAACCGGTGAAGCTGCAGGCAATCAAATAACCTAGTGAATTTAAGGCGAGCAGCATACCGATCTGCGCTTCATTTAGTGAGAAATCAGCCTGCATACGTGGTATAGCGGGGCCTTTAATATTTTCCGAAAATCCAAATATAAGAAATCCGCCAAATACGACGGCCAGCAGCAGCGTATGGTTGCTGAATAAAGACCGCTTATGTCTTGCTTCTGGCTCTGTTTGCATATGTTCCTCCTGCATCGTAATCTATGAAGTCCGTCTACTAATGTACCATTGTTCGGGCATAGGGGAAATATTTGCAGGAAGGAAAATGCCGTCGAAACGCGAATATATGTACGGTTACGGTATCTAGGTACAGTAGGATGGAAAGGGATGTTCATAGAGTGAAATTTTTTCATACTGCAGACTGGCATTTAGGCAAGCTTGTGCAGGGTGTATATATGACTGAAGACCAGCGTTATGTGCTGGAGCAATTTGTACGTGCAATTGAGGAAGAACGGCCGGATGCGGTCATTATTGCTGGCGACCTGTACGACAGGGCTGTTCCGCCAACGGAAGCGGTTGATCTGCTGGATGAATTGCTGGAACAAATCGTAGTTGAGCTGGATACGCCAGTGCTTGCTATCTCCGGTAATCATGACAGCCCGGATCGGATCGACTTCGGGACCGCGATGATGGAGAGCCGTGGGCTTCATATTGCCGGAAGGCTGCGGGAGGAGCATAAGCCTGTTGTGCTGAAGGATGCGGACGGCGAGGTGCATGTGCATCTTGTGCCTTATGCCGATCCTGCACAGGTGCGTCATGCTTTTAATGACGAGAGCATCCGGACACATGATGAGGCGATGCTAGCGATTACGAGCCGCATTACCGGGCAAATGGATCCGGCGGCAAGACATATTTTAGTCGGACATGCTTTCGTGACGGCGACTGGTGCTGCTGAGCCTAATACTAGTGATTCGGAACGCCCTCTAGCGATTGGTGGTGCCGAGCATGTTCGGGCTGCGTATTTCGAGCCCTTCCATTATACCGCGCTGGGGCATTTACATCAGGCGCATTTTGTCGGCAGTGAAAAAATCAGATACGCCGGTTCGCCTCTGAAATACTCCATATCCGAGGAGCATCACAACAAAGGTTATTTGGTCGTGAACATAGATGGAGACGGGAATGTCGCTGTTGAAAAGCGTGAGCTGAAGCCTTTGCGTGATATGCGGCGGATTACGGGCCCAATTGAAGAGATTGAAGCTCATCCGGTATGTGATGATTACGTATTCGTTACGCTGCTGAATGATAACCCCGTGCTTTTCCCGATGGAAAAGGTTCGGGCGGTTTATCCAAATGCGCTGCATGTGGAGCGTAGAGTAACGGCTCTCCGCGGAACAAGCGATGCAGGGGATACACCGGAGGAGGCTGCACGCAGAAGTGAAGCGGATCCGGTCAGCTTATTTGAATCATTTTATCTGGAAGTGAAAGGTGTACCGCTGGATGAGCCAAAGAAAAAGCTGTTTGCAGATGCGTTTGGTGGATTGCTTCGAGAGGAGGGTGAAGTACGATGAGACCTCTCAAAATTACGATGACGGCCTTTGGTCCATACCGGGACGCAGAGATCGTTGATTTTGGCGAACTTGGCCAGCATCGGCTGTTTGTTATTTCCGGCAGCACCGGAGCGGGTAAAACGACGATTTTTGATGCGATTTGTTTTGCGCTTTACGGCACGGCAAGTGGTGAAGACCGCTCGGAGCCGCGTATGCTGCGTAGTCATTTCGCTGACGATGAGAAGCATACAGCGGTAGAATTGGATTTTGCGGTTGGACGCCGGACCTATCGGATTTTCCGTCAGCTTCCTCACCGGAAAGGCACGAATAAGAGCGAAACAGGCGGTAAAGCGGAGCTATATGAATTGACAGACGGCGAGGTGGTTCCAGTCGTTGACCGGTTTACGGTTGGGGATGTGAACTCCAAGCTTGAGACGATTATTGGCCTCTCGAAGGAGCAGTTTAATCAGATCGTCATGCTGCCGCAAGGCGAATTCCGTAAGCTGCTTACATCGGATACGGATAACAAAGAAGAGATTTTGCGACGTATCTTCCGGACGGAGCTGTATCAACGGCTCGAGACGCGATTTCAGCAGCAGAACCGGGAGCTTGGCGATTCTCTGAAGGAAGCAAAGATCAGCGTTGATCATTTCATGAAGCAGGCAGCGGACAATATTCCAAGAAGAGAAGGCAGTACGCTTGCGCAGACTCTTGCTCAAGAGCTGTATAGTGCTGCGCAGCTGTCGGAAGCTTTGGAGCAGGAGATCAACTACTATAGCCAGCTTATGACGGAAGGTGAAGCGGGGAAAAAAGAGCTGCAGCGGATG
This sequence comes from Paenibacillus sp. J22R56, assembly GCF_056269375.1. Classification (NCBI taxonomy): domain Bacteria; kingdom Bacillati; phylum Bacillota; class Bacilli; order Caryophanales; family Paenibacillaceae; genus Paenibacillus; species Paenibacillus sp. J22R56. The sequence continues at coordinate 250,306 of NZ_JBWDNV010000001.1, read as the reverse complement.
CTTGATGAGCAGGAGCTGGCGCTGCGCGGGGAGCTGGCGCTTCAGGCGCGGTTCGCCGAGCTGGCTGGCGAGAAGGCGAAGCAGGAGCAGCTAGCGGCGCAGCGCAGCGAGTATGCGGAGCGCGAGCGGCGGCTTTTGCTCGCGGAACGCGCGGCGCTGCTTGTGCCGTATGCGGAGCAGGCAAGCCGAGCGGAGCGGGATGCTGCAGCGAAGCAGCAGGCACGCGATATGCGGCGCAAGGCGGCGGATGCCGCGAAGGAGGCGCTTGCGGCAGCTGAGGAGCGGTATCGCCGCGAGGAGGAACGCGGTGAGGATCGGCAGGCAGCAGAGCGCGAGCTGCACAGGCTGGCGGAGCTGGCGCCAGCCGTGCAGACGCTGGAGGCGCAGCGCGTAGCGGTGGAGCAGCTCGCTGCTGCGGAGAAGAGCGGAGCCACGAAGCTTGCAGCTGCAGAGGCACAAATCGCCGAAGCGAAGGAAGCAAAGCAGGCGCTTGCGGCGCAGGTCAAAGCCTTCGAGAGCGATGCCGAGCTGCTGCCCGCTATTATCGAGCAGCGGAGTCAGGTGCTGCAGACAGGCAAGTATATTTCCAAGCTGATTGAATTGGAGAAGGAACTTGCTGTTTACTCTACCCTTATTGAAGAGAGGACCCAATCTCTTACTCATAAACGTGATGAGCATGATCAGTTAGAGCGGATCTGGATTGAAGGGCAGGCAAGCCTGTTGGCCGCCCATCTTCATGACGGTCAGCCATGTCCGGTATGCGGAAGTGAGGAGCATCCAGGTAAAGTTGTTACAGCGGAAGCTGTGCCTTCACGGGAGCAGCTTCAACTGGCGAAAGAGCAGCTCACGCAGGTTGAACGTGAGTTGAACGAAGCCAAGCTTCAGGCTGCTTCTGCACGTTCGAGCTGGGAAGGCAGTGCGGCAGAGCTGGCGGAGTATGGCGCCGAAGCATCTGGACTAGCAGAGCAGCAGACTTCCTTGAGGCAGCGCTGGAAGCAGCTGAATGAGGAAGCGGAACGTCTGCAGAAGCAAGCAGAGCAATCCAAGCAGCTGAAGCTGAAGGCAGAAGAGCTGGAGCAGCAGCTTGATCGGCTGCACCAGGCGAAGGATCAGCTGCAGGCGGAGCAGCAACAGATTGCGGTAGAGAAAGGTGCTAAGCAGTCGGCACTGTCGAAAGAGCTTGAGCGTATTCCAGAGTCCCTTCGTTCACCAAAGCTAATGGAACTCCGGCTGAAGGAGCAGCGTTTCTTAGCGGAATCTCTTGCCGCAGCTTGGAAGGATGCGCAGGACCAATTGCTTCGAATGCGCGCCAAGTTCGCAGAGGAGCAGGCACATGCGGAGCAAACTGAGCTGCAGCTGATTGATGCAAAAAACAACATGGCGCTTGCGGTGAAACGTCTGGAAGAAGAACTAGTCAAAGCGGAGTTTGATTCTATGACAAGCTTCCAGGAGGCGCATATGCCGGAGCCGGAGAGCCGGACGCTTAAAGCTCAGATCGAAGCTTACAAAACGGCTGTCGCAGCTGTGAGGAAGCGGATTGACGAGCTCGAACTGGAGCTTGCCGGCAAAGAGCAGGCAGATATCGAGCTCCTGAACGCCGAGATAACGGACATGAAACGACGTATTGAAGCAGCAGGTAATGCTTTGCAGATCGCGGCACGTTTCGCCGATGATGCCGAAAGACTGAAGACATCCATTGATCAAGCGTCTGTAAGAGTGAAGGAGCTCGAGGCGAAGCTTGCGCAGGTGCTTGATTTGTACCAAATGCTTAAAGGTGACAATGCACTCAAAATCTCATTCGAACGTTATATCCTTATTGAATATTTGGAGCAGATTTTGCATGCGGCGAATGCTCGGCTCCGTCATCTGTCTGGCGGACAGTTCGTTCTGCAACGAAGCGACCGGCTGGAGACACGCGGAAAGCAGAGTGGTCTTGGTCTTGATGTTTACGATGCTTATACGGGGCAGAATCGTGATGTGAAGACAATGTCTGGCGGCGAGAAATTTAATGCTTCGCTTTGCCTGGCGCTAGGGATGACGGATGTTATTCAATCGTATCAAGGCGGTGTCTCCATTGAAATGATGTTCATTGATGAAGGCTTTGGTTCCCTTGATGAAGACTCTCTGAACAAAGCGATCGAGGCACTAGTAGATCTGCAGCGTTCAGGCCGTATGATTGGCGTTATCTCTCACGTGCAGGAATTAAAGCAGGCTTTCCCTGCAAGTCTTGAAGTATACAAGACGAAGGAAGGTTATAGCCGAACGTCTATTTCGGTAAAATAATGTCAGCACTTGACACCATCCTAGAGCTGACCGTATAGTGAAAGAACATATGCGGCAACGCGCAATGATCGTAAGGGAAGCACCCTTCGAACCAGCCTATTGGCTTGGTTTGAAGGGTGCTTTTTTGCGTTTATCTGCATCCGCTGTGACCAATAAACAAGGAGGATTTATTCGTATGAAATCTCGAATGTTGACGGCAGTTATGTTTCTTACCTTATTGTTGTCTGCTCTGCTGCCGGCTGCTGTTACAGAAGCAGCAGTGAACACGTTGTCCGCAACAGCGCAGAAGCAGTTCGACAAGACAAAGGCGGCATTATCGTCTAGTGACTCGGCCAAGCTGCAGTCGCTTTACCAAAGCTTTATCCAGCAGCAAAACGCAATAGGGGATCGCGATACGAGGCTCAAGGCTACGAGCAAGACAAATGACGACAAGGAGTCTGAGGTCCGGCAGAAGATCAAGTTAATTGACAAGTCGAAGCTGGAAGCACTGGACCGGAAGGTCACGCAGCTGAAGCAGTATTACCAGCCCTTGTTTGATAAGTATGCAGTTGCTCAAGCTGAATTAAAGGCAGCAAGGAAATATGGGATTAAGGAGCTGACAGCGGCTGTACAGCTGAAAGTTGATCTGCTTGAAATATCGGTGAAAGGTGCCAAAGAGGAAATACGAACGGCTCAAAGTACACTTAGCTCAGCGAAATCATCCGCAAGCGACAAAATGAAACGGCTGCGCACTCAGCTTGATGCGATTAATACACAGGAGCAGCAAGTGTCAACGGCAAAGTCGGCGATCAGCCAACTGAACAAGCAGAAATCTGCCGAGTGGAGTGACTTGCTGTATGCGCTTCGCAGCTATGATGGGAAGACAGCTATCCGTTCACTCACAACACTCGTTAGTGTCGTCCAACAAATTTCTGCTCAGCAGATCAAAATTGAAGGTTATGAAAACAAGATAGCAGCCATTAATAAAAGCGTTTCGAACCAGCTCGTATAGGAGCAACAAATACAAAGAAGAGGCCGTCCCTGTGAGACGGCCTCTTCTTTGTATTTGTTGCTAAATTGTCGATTGCGCAGCAGCGGAGACAAGACCTATAATAACTAGGCCGACAGTTACGAGCACGACTAGACCGTTTAACACAATTCCGATAATCGCGAATGTTTTACGCCGAGTCTTCGAAGCTGCGCCAATGATCCCAAGGATAAGACCAATAATAGCAACACCGACAGACGCGAGCATACAGAAGCCTGCAATAAGAATAGGCACAATGTTAGATGGAAGAGCCTCGCCATTGATGTTTTCTAGTTCATTCAGGAAGGTTTGTGGATCATCCGAGACGTTGCTGGCGAAGACAGCCGCGCTGATGAAAGCACCAACAACTAGGAGTACCGTCACAAGCGCCAAGATGAAAGATGCTATACCTAAGCCTGATTGTTTCAGAGGTTGGTTCTCTCTTGGTGGTGGTGACTTGAACGAAGGCCTGGATGCGTAAGGGTTATCATAAGTCTGTTCAGGATTTTCGGCTGCATTCGTATCCTGGTCCGGCTGTATAGGATTACGTGGTTCCTCCAAGAAAGATCGACTCCTTTGGAATAAGTGGATTTACTTGTAAGATTATACACAAACATGAAAGGGATGAAAATAAGATGTCTCATAAATATTTTGCATACGGTGCTATTGGCGCTGCTTTGGCGGTTGCTCTAGGTGCCTTTGGTGCCCACGGTCTGAAGGATACTTTGTCAGAGGATATGCTGGAAGTGTACGAGACCGGTGTTCGTTATCATATGTATCACGCATTAGCCTTAATGCTTGTCGCTCTGCTTGCTGACCGGATTGGCGATACGAAGCTTGTAAGAGTTGGAGCCCGTCTTCTTCTCATTGGTATCGTATTATTCAGCGGCAGCTTATACGCGCTGGCACTCAGCGACATTTCAGTCCTTGGAGCAATCACACCACTTGGCGGCGTAGCCTTCCTAGTTGGCTGGGGTTATATTGCAGCGGCAGCACTGCGTGCACGGAAGAATGCATAAAACAAATAGCTCACTATAAGGTAATAAAGAGCCTCCTTCACCACTTAACAAGCTGTGAAGGAGGCTTTTCTTTGTCTAACAGTAGTACAACCTTCAACGCTAACTATCAACTCAACTCGCCAGATTGGATTTCATACAGGGATTTCGGGTCATTAATCAAATGCCATCCTCTATATTGGATTTCATACAGCATAATCGCGCTTGAATAGGCGAGAATAAATCACTTTGATTCAAAAAGACTGTAGTAAATCCAACGAAATATTTGTCGGCTTGTCCTCTGGGACTGTTATATTGGAGCAAATCCAACCTAGCTTGGAGGGGGTTAAATTGAAGTGGTGTGATAATGATCTGGCTGTTTGGTCCTGCTTTAGAATGAGATGTCTAGTGTCAGATTATTGATAATTATAGGTCTGAAATGCTATAGGAATCAGAATGAAACTGGCGAATTACCTTACTTTTCGACATAACTCGCCTAATTTCTACAAACAGTTCTTATCGTTTTAGTAAATATTTCTATACCGCAAAGATCATTTCGTTTATAATGGTGCTAACACTCGCTTGACCTGACAAGAGGAAGGAAGTTGGTGCGTGACGAAACGGATGGACGGCTCGCCTAATAGACGGCTTCGAATTTCGCAGTCATTTGCCATGCTGCGGACAGCCGCTCTTACGATATCAATTGCCGCGGCGCTGTTCCTTACAGCTGCCTTATATAGGAATGCCGACCCCGTGTTGGAATGGACGGCTTCAATAATTGCCGTTTTGGCATTGGCAATAACGATCTTCTTTTATGTTAAGGACCGTCGAATGATTGGGTTTCGGAACTTCCATACGCCAATTGTAGAGACATTGCTGCAATCAGAAGCTGTTCCGCTTGCAATACTTGATCGGGATGGCGTCATTATGGAAATGAATATTGCCTCAAGCAATACGCTAGGGTATTCACGATCAGAACTGCTTGGGACAGCTCTTGCTCCTTTAGTTGAGCCGGGAAGCCGGAACAGCTTGCAGGAGATGATGGAACAAGCCCTTCAAGGGAAGTCTGAGCAGCGCAACATTAATATTACACATCGCTCCGGTTTTCCGCTCGAGCTGCAGATGATTAGTGCACCGATGTTGAAGGAAGACGAAGTCATTGGAACGATCATTGTCAGTCAAGATTTAAGCGACCGGAAGCGTAATATAGAGCGGATTCGGTATATGGCTTATTATGACGATATGACAGGACTTCCGAACCGGACATTATTCCATATTCGATTAAATGAAAGTCTTGCACTCGCCAGAGAGCAGGATCTAATGATAGGTTTATGTTATTTGGATTTAGATCGCTTTAAGCTGGTAAATGCCTCTTTTGGACGTGAATTTGGTGATATGCTGCTTATGCAGGTTGCGGAGCGGCTGACCTCTGCACTGGGAGACCAAGGTATTATGGCGCGTATGGAAGGTGATGAGTTCGCCTTACTGTTCCAAAATGTTGAGTCGGAATCCGAGCTTCACGAATTGGCACGTAGTCTGTTGCATGCGATTGATGAACCATTTGAATTAAAGGGCTTCCCTTTACATATAACAGCGAGCCTTGGAGCGGTAACAAGCATGATCCAAGAGGATGATGGATACATGCTCTTGAAGAAAGCCGATATTGCACTGGTGAAGGTGAAGGAAAGCGGCAAGAATGACTGTATGATGTACTCCGAAAGCTGGAGCAACTCATCGTTCGAACGTTTGACACTTCAGCATGAGATGTATCGGGCTATTCAACGCAGTGAGTTTATTCTCCATTATCAGCCGCAATATGATCTGGTATCCGGAATGATGGTTGGAGTAGAGGCACTTGTAAGGTGGAGACATCCTGTTAAAGGAATGATTGCACCAGGTGAGTTTATTCCGATCGCTGAGGAAAGCGGCATGATCATACAGATTGGTGATTGGGTGCTTGAGGAAGCTTGCCGCCAGAATAAAGCTTGGCAGGATGCAGGGCTTCCGCCGATGCCGGTATCGGTTAATCTGTCGATACGTCAGTTTGTTCAGCAGGATCTATCAAGTAAGGTAGCCTCGGTGCTGGAGAAAACAGGATTAAAACCGGAGTATCTCGATTTGGAAATTACCGAATCAATGACAATGGATACGGGACATGTATCTCGCTGCCTGCTTGAGCTTACAGATATGGGCGTTGGCATTAGTGTTGATGATTTCGGTACGGGGTACAGCTCATTCCATTATTTAAAGAACTTCCCGATCGATCGCCTGAAGATCGACCGCTCGTTCGTAAGAGATATTCAGCAGGACCCAAGCGATGCGGAGATTGTAGCGGCCATAATCGCTATGGCGCATAACTTGAACATTCAAGTTATCGCCGAAGGTGTTGAGAATGAAGAACAGATGGAGTTTCTGAGAAAACACCGCTGTGACGAAATGCAAGGCTATTTCTGGAGTCCTCCTGTGTCTAGCGCGGCTATCGAACAAATGCTTGGAGCGGCCTTTATTCAATAATGATAAGATTATACAGAACAACCCCCGTACGGAAATCCGTAAGGGGGTTGTTTTCTGTTTCCATTAGTCCTGAAAGTCTTCAATTTCATTCATTCTAAACGTATACACTTGCTTCTCATCTACATGGTAGACCGTTATTAGATTCCCATCCTCATCAACATTAAGAATTCGGCAGGGGATGCTGAGCTTTATACCAAGCCCTTTATTGACGATCAACCGTATTAATTTATTACTTTTCATAAAAGCCCGGATAGAATCGAATCCGCTGTTAGAGGCTGAGGTATTCGGCTTCGCAGGTGGAGCTATAGGGACTGTCTGTCTGTCTGGCAATTCCGATTTACGCTGATCAATGAGCTGCCCCAGTTGGATGCCGTTTAATATGCGATAGTCAGTAATTGCCCCTTGGTTTAGCGCATTAATAAGCTTCTCCAAAGCCTCACCATTGTTACCGCTTTCAATGAGTAATTCAACCTGGAATACATATGAGTTTGTGCGGGCCGATTGTGTTGGGTTCATAGTTCCTCCGGACTAAATAGTTAATAATACCTTAATAAATATAACATCAAATCAGGCGTCTATGTAGTCCTAAAATCAGCGTCTGACCAACACTGCTGAGAAGGTTTTGCATATAATGTTGTTGCGGTTCGAACTGACCTGTCATGGCCTTGAAGTGAAGGAGGTGTCCTAAAATGATGAGAATGGTTCCTGTGCCTCTTGGGGACGGGGTTATTGCGCTTGGCGTTGAAGTTAAGCTGCCGAAAACGACGCTGCTTTCTATATCCACGGATAGAGGGTATATTATGTGCGGTGCCTTGGATGTAGGGCTTCTTAATGACCGACTGAAGGATAGAGAGATTATTGCTGGTAGAGCAGTTGGGGTGAAAACATTAGAGGAACTGCTTGCGGCGCCTCTAGAATCCGTAACAACTACCGCGGAAACGCTAGGCATCGTTGTTGGTATGAATGGCGCAGATGCGCTCCGCTTGATGATATAGCACTCGAGTGCATAACAAAGAGGCAGCCTCCGGCGTTTAAGCAGGAGACTGCCTCTAATTGATTTATATATTGTTTGTAATGTTATTCAAACAGTTTCTTCAAATTCACATCAAAAGGCGCCTCAATAATGCCCTTTTCCGTAATAATAGCCGTAACGTACTCATTTGGCGTAATATCAAATGCCGGATTGTATACCTTCACGCCTTGCGGAGCAGTACGTTTACCGAAGCCTTCAGTAATTTCTTCCGCATTACGTTCCTCGATCGGAATTTCAGAGCCTGTAGGCGTATTAAGATCGATGGTAGAGAGCGGGCAGGCTACATAAAACGGAATGCCATGAGCTTTTGCCAATACAGCAACGCTGTAAGTGCCGATCTTATTAGCAACATCACCGTTCGCCGCAACGCGGTCCGTGCCGACGATAACGGCATTAACCCAGCCTTTGGACATGACATGACCGGCCATGTTATCACAAATTAGTGTGACATCTATACCAGCTTGATGGAGCTCAAAAGCAGTAAGTCTTGCGCCTTGCAGAACAGGACGAGTCTCGTCTGCAAATACACGAATGTTCATGCCACGTTCTTTAGCAAGATAGAATGGGGCAAGTGCTGTACCGTATTTGGCTGTAGCAAGGCCGCCAGCGTTGCAATGAGTGAGGACTCCGATGTCATCCTGGAACAGAGAAAGGGCATGCTCGCCAATCATACGATTGGTCTCTTCATCTTCACTTTGAATGGCAATGGCTTCTGTAATAAGTGCTTGCTTCGTGCCTTCCAGCGTCAAGCCTTCAGCAGCAATGGCCTCAGCGCGAGCTTTCATCCGGTCAAGTGCCCAGAACAGATTAACTGCTGTAGGGCGGGAGGTCGCAAGATATTCTGCAGCTTTATGAACAGCTGTCAGCCATTCCTCAGCAGATTCAGCCGAGCGGCTTCCGAGCACTACGCCGTACGCTGCTGCAATACCAATCGCCGGAGCACCTCTTACTTTCAGGTGGCGAATAGCTTCCCAGACATCCTCCGACGTCTCGAGCGGCAAATAAACGATTTCTTCCGGCAGCAGCCGTTGGTCGAGCAGATCAAGCTTATCGTCATGCCAAATGACGGATTGCAGGCCTGTGTAGCTTGTTGTAGTCATCTTGTAAATCCTCTCTTCGCTCAGTATTGCTTATTATTAATGCTTCGCTTCAGCAGTCAGAATAACGTCGATTGCTTGTTCAATGGAAGTCGCACGGCGGTTCAAATGAATAAGGGATGTACCAATCTCAAGCGCCAAACGCTGTGCGCGTTCGCGTGCAGCCGAATCTGGAATGGTAGCAATGTCAGCGACATGTGCCAGTCCTACGACACGGCGAACAATTTTACAACCGGCATAACCGATTGCATCTTGAAGCAGGCGGCTCATGTACAGATCCTGATAACCAGGCGTCGTGTTAGCGATGCGGTCAACACCATGCTCATTCCATAATGCACGGAATTTCTGGTCGAACTTGGTCCAGGTGTCGCGAACGGACTCAACCAGATAACCGCGGAAATCAGCAAGCTCATTCTCGTTTTTAGTCCAATGGCCTTGTCCAGCGTAATTCAGCAGCAGGTTAGCAATAACCGCGCCGATATCAAAGCCGATAGGGCCGTAATAAGCAAACTCCGGGTCAATGACTTTTGTCGATTCCGGTGTGGCAAACACGCTTCCTGTATGAAGGTCACCATGAAGTAACGCTTGTGCACTTGTCAGGAACTTCTCGCGGAGCAGGGCTACTTCGAGATGAAGCGCTTTGTCCTCACGCAATGCAGCTGCAGCATCTTCAATCGCCGGTTCAATATTATTGTTAGCGGAGACCGTATAAGGATCGTCGAAAATAAGGTCTTCCGTTATTTTGCACAAATCCGGATTAATGAACTCTTTGACGCGCAGCTTTTTCTCCTGCTGGTTCAAGCCAAGATCCGAAGTAAAGAACAGTGTATTCGCCATAAAGGTCGAAATATCTTCAGCGAATTTCGGATAACGAATGCCATTAATCAGGCCTTGGCGCATAATCAGGTGATCGCTTAGATCTTCCATAATTGTAAGGGCAAGCTCTGGATCGTATTTGTATACAGCAGGTACAAGTCCAGGAGCGAGCTTGTTCTGAAGGATCAGCGATTCGCTTTCGATTCGTGCGCGGTCAAGGGATAGAGGCCATGATTCGCCAACAACCTTTGCATAAGGGAGAGCTTGCTTCATAATAAGGCTCTTCCCGCTCGCAGCATCAGTAATATGGAAGACAAGATTCAAGTTACCGTCGCCGATTTCACGGCAGTTTAAAGCAGCCCCTGCAGGGAAAAATCCTTCAATGCTGCCAGCGATCGCAATCGCTTCTTGTTCAGTTAATGGATGATAAGCAGACATGGTTCGTCCACCTCCGATTTCATATTATAAAATGGCATAACAATGCCAAGTAAACTCCTCAACATAGTATAGCGGATATTATTTCGCCTTGGAATACCTTCAAATGATATAATGTAACGTGACAAAGGACAAGTATCGTTAAGCAGTTGTTTACGAAGAAAGAATTGTTTCACAATTCTTTGTAGGGGGTTGATTATTATCATGGAGGCTAACTACCCGGTCGCATTAAAGGAATGGGCCGTAACGGTAAAAGCGCTGCAGGAAGGGCATCTTATGCTTGTTATGCGTAAAGGTGGAATTATTGAGGAGACACGGGACTTTCAATTGGTAAGCCCGGGCTTCTACCTCATGCCGGCTTACGAGCACCAGAAGGAGCATTTGCTTAAAGCAGATTATCAGGGCCAGATCCCAGGAACGATGGAGGGGTGGACACCTGACATGGCGTCGATCAAGCTGAGCTCTTATGCAGAGGCGGTAGAGGATATCGAGATTACGGATCAGGAGACGCTGGACCGGATTCGAGAGTATCACATTTGGACGGATACATTTGCAGAGGAGCGGCTCAAATGGAAGCGTACGAAGCCGTTGCATCTGCTGCTGCTTCGGGTATACCGTTTGGAAGAACCTATCGAATTACCGATGAAGTCTACTTATAACGGCTGCAAGTCTTGGGTAGAACTGGAAGAGGGAATGCCTAAGCCAGTTATGAAGCCGGTTTTGACCGATGAACAATTTAATCATCAGGCAGCGCTAATCAAACAAGCATTAATAGGAAGAAATACGTCAAAGTGAATAGAATTCCAGTCTCGAGGCGTTCCCGCATTGATTTATAACAAAACTTATAATAAAATAATTATTGAGAATCATTGAGAATCACTCTATAATATTCCCATTTGGAAATTTATTTATAGGGATGAGCCTAAAAACCGATTACCAACCTTGGAGGGATAACTATATTATGGCAACACATTTTGTCATCGATGGCCTGAAAGCAGAGATCGAAGGAAAAGAAATTTTGAAAGGTATTAACCTTGAAATCAAAGGCGGAGAAATCCACGCAATCATGGGTCCTAACGGTACTGGTAAAAGTACTCTTGCATCCGCATTGATGGGTCACCCGAAATATGAAGTAACTGAAGGCTCCGCTACAATTGACGGCGAAGACCTGCTGGAGATGAGCGTTGACGAGAGAGCACGCGCTGGCCTGTTCCTTGCTATGCAATATCCTAGCGAAATTCCTGGTGTAACAAACTCCGACTTCCTTCGCAGCGCGATTAACGCTCGTCGTGAAGAAGGCAGCGAAATCTCGCTGATCAAATTCATCCGTCAAATGGAAAAGAAAATGAAGGAACTTGAGATGAACCCTGAGTTCGCTCACCGTTACCTGAATGAAGGCTTCTCCGGCGGCGAGAAAAAACGTAACGAAATTTTGCAAATGGCTATGATCGAGCCGAAAATCGTTGTTCTTGACGAAATTGACTCCGGTCTTGACATCGACGCACTGAAAATCGTATCTAACGGCGTTAACGCTATGCGTTCGGAAGACCGTGGATTCTTGATTATCACTCACTACCAACGTTTGCTGAACTACATCACGCCAGACTTCGTACACGTTATGATGCAAGGCCGCATTGTTAAATCGGGCGGTCCTGAGCTTGCTGAGCGCCTTGAGAACGAAGGTTATGATTGGGTTAAAGAAGAACTTGGTATTGTTGACGAAACAGTAGGTCAAGCTTAATCGGCGGAGAAGGGAGCATAACGGGATGAGTACACAATTAACGACTCCGACGGACCGCCAATCGGCCGAAGCGCTTGCTAAGAGCAAAGGCGAACCGCAATGGCTCGTCGATCTTCGCGGTGAAGCGGCTGAGCTGGCTGGCACACTTGAATGGCCAAAACCGGAGAAAATGCGTATTGACCGCTGGAATTTGACAGCAGTTGGCGCTTATGAGCAAGGCAAAGCAGTAGGTTCAGTTGCTGAACTGCCGGAAGTAGTACGTGAGCTGGTTGCTGAAGGTACGGAGAACGTTATCGTTCAGCACAACTCAAGCGCAGTTCTGAAGCAATTGTCGGCAGAACTTGCAGCGAAGGGCGTTATTTTCACAGATTTGGAGACAGCATGCAAAGAGCATGCCGATCTCGTTAAACCATATTTGTTCCAAGCTGTATCGAAGGGCGATAACAAGCTGACTGCGATGCATGCAGCACTTTGGAATGGCGGCGTATTCGTATACGTACCGAAGAATGTTGAAGTTGAGCTTCCGCTGCAAGCTGTGCTGTTCAACAACAAAGCGGACGCAGCGTTTGCTCCACATATTCTAATTGTCGCGGAAAGCAACAGCTCCGTTACTTACGTGGACTATGTAGTATCCGAGCCAGGCACGATTGATGCTCCATTTGTTCATCATTCGGCTGTTGAAGTGTTCGTGAAGTCTGGTGCACATGTTCGTTTTGGCTCTATTCATCATATGGCTGACAATGGCGTAGATATGACGCTACGTCGTGCAGTTATTGAGAATGACGGTCAAATGGAATGGGTAATCGGTGATCTGAACGATGGCTTTACAGTATCTGATACGGTGTCTGTCCTTAAAGGCAACGGCTCGAATTCGGACGCGAAAGTAATCAGCATCGGCAGCAAAGAGCAAAAGATGAGCCTTACGACGCAAGCGGTACACTTTGGCCGCAGCTCGGAAAGCAACATGGTTACTCGCGCTGTAATGAGAGAAAGTGCTACAGCTATCATTAACGGCATCACGAAAATCGAGAAGGGCGCAACGAAAGCAAACGGCGTGCAAACAGAAAAAGTTCTGATGCTTAGCCCGAAAGCTCGTGGTGACGCTAACCCGATTCTATTGATCGACGAAGATGATGTTAAAGCAGGCCACGCAGCAAGCGTAGGCCAAGTAAACCCGGAGCAGGTATACTACCTGATGTCCCGTGGTATCAGCAAGCAAGACGCTGAACGTTTAATTATTTATGGATTCTTGGCGCCTGTCGTATCGGAGATTCCGATTGATGCGGTACGCGAGCAGCTTCAGCGTTTGCTCGAAAGGAAGCTTGAAGGATGAATATAGAAGCGGTACGGGAGCAATTCCCGATACTGCATCAGAAGGTAAACGGGCATCCGCTCGTGTACCTCGACAGCGCGGCGTCTTCCCAGAAGCCGCGTTCCGTCATTGATGCGGTTAGTCGTTATTACGAACTGGATCACTCGAATGTGCACCGCGGCGTTCATACGCTTGGATCGCGAGCGACAGACGCTTATGAGGGTGCACGGGAGAAGGTAGCCAAGTTTATAAATGCGAAGTCGGCGGAAGAGATCGTGTTCACACGAGGTACAACGACGGCGCTTAACCTAGTCGCATCGAGCTATGCTCGCAGTGTATGTAAGGAAGGCGATGAAATCGTCATTACGCCGATGGAGCATCATGCCAACCTTATTCCTTGGCAGCAAGCAGCCAAAGCGACCGGTGCGACGCTGAAGTACATTCCACTGCAGCAAGACGGCACGATTTCACTTGCTGATGTCGAGCAAACCATCACGTCTAATACAAAAGTCGTCTCAATGACTTATGTATCGAACGTGCTTGGCGTTGTAAATCCGATCAAGGAAGTTACAGCTATCGCTCATCGTAACGGTGCAGTTATGGTTGTTGACGGCGCACAAAGTACTCCGCATATGAAAATTGACGTACAGGATCTGGATTGCGATTTCTACGGTTTATCCGGTCATAAAATGTGCGGTCCAACAGGTATCGGTGCTTTGTACGGCAAAAAATCACTTCTTGCGAACATGGAGCCGATCGAATTTGGCGGCGAAATGATCGATTTCGTTGATTTATATGAATCAACTTGGAAGGACGCTCCTTACCGTTTTGAAGGCGGCACACCGATTATTGCAGGTGCTGTAGGTTTAGGGGCAGCGATTGACTTCCTGGAACAGATTGGTATGGACGAAATCGACAAGCATGAGAAGCACATGGCAGCATATGCTTACGAGAAGCTGTCGCAGCTTGATGATATTACGATTTACGGGCCTAAAGCCAATCGTGTTGGACTTGTTACCTTTAATCTAGGCGACATTCATCCACATGATGTTTCAACCGTACTTGATTCTTATGGCATTGCAATACGCGCAGGTCATCATTGCTGCCAGCCGCTTATGCGCTGGCTGAATGTTTCGTCCACAGCTAGAGCAAGCTTTTATCTATACAATAACGAGGAAGAAGTCGACCGCTTAGTGGAAGGCCTCATCCGGACAAAGGAGTTCTTCGGTCATGCAATTGGATGATTTATATCGTCGAGTCATCATGGATCATTATAAAAATCCACGCAACCGCGGAACCTTGGACGCTGAATCTGTAACAATCAACTTGAATAATCCGACTTGCGGCGACCGCATTTCGCTTCAGCTTCAAGTTGAGGATGGCAAAGTAATCGATGCGAAATTCAGCGGAGAAGGCTGCTCCATCAGCCTTAGCTCTGCATCTATGATGACAGAAGCTGTTAAAGGCAAGACTTACGATGAGGCGCTTAATCTGGCTGAACGATTCTCCGGACTTATGAAGGGTGAATCTGTTGAGTTTGATGAGAACGAAGATATCGAAGCTTTGTCTGGCGTTAACAAGTTTCCTGCACGGATCAAATGCGCGACGCTGGCGTGGAACGCTTTGCGCAAAGGGATCGAACAGCAGCACGTATAATACGAGTAAATAAGGAGTGTGAACACCATGGCAGGAACAATGCCTGAAATGGAAGATTATAAATATGGTTTCCGTGATGAGCATAAAGCCGTTTTCCAATCCGGTAAAGGTCTGACTGAAGAAATCGTACGTACGATTTCCGAGATGAAGGGCGAACCGCAATGGATGCTCGAATTCCGTCTGAAATCGCTTGAGCAGTTCAACAAAATGCCAATGCCTAACTGGGGCGGCGACATGGATGATCTGGATTTCAACGACATCCAATACTATGTTAAGCCATCTGAGAAACAAGGTAAAACATGGGAAGAAGTACCGCAGGAAATCAAAGAAACTTTCGATAAACTAGGTATTCCTGAAGCGGAGCAAAAGTTCCTTGCAGGCGTATCGGCTCAATATGAGTCCGAAGTTGTTTATCACAGCATGCAAGAAGATCTGGAGAAGCAAGGTGTTATCTTCACCGATATGGATACAGCGCTTCGTGAATATCCAGACCTTGTAAAAGAATACTTCAGCACAATCATTCCACGTACGGACAATAAATTCGCAGCTTTGAACAGTGCGGTATGGTCCGGCGGCAGCTTTATCTATGTTCCAAAAGGTGTGAAATGTGAAGTTCCGCTGCAAGCTTACTTCCGTATCAACTCCGAGAACATGGGTCAATTCGAACGTACGTTGATCATCGCTGACGAAGACAGCTTCGTACACTACGTAGAAGGCTGTACAGCTCCGATCTACAGCACGAACTCGCTGCATAGCGCAGTAGTAGAGATTCTCGTTAAGAAGAACGCTCGCTGCCGTTATACAACAATCCAGAACTGGGCGCCAAACATCTACAACCTCGTTACAAAACGTGCGGTTGCAGAAGAAAACGCAACAATGGAATGGGTTGACGGTAACATCGGTTCCAAGCTGACAATGAAATACCCTGCAGTAATCCTGAAAGGCCGTGGCGCAAAAGGTATGGTATTGTCCATCGCTGTTGCAGGCAAAGGCCAACACCAGGATGCAGGCGCGAAAATGCTTCACCTGGCTCCTGACACGACTTCGACAATCGTATCGAAATCGATCAGTAAACACGGCGGTAAAGTAACGTACCGTGGTCTCGCATCGTTTGGACGTAACTCCGAAGGCGCGAAATCAAACATCAAATGTGATACGCTCATCCTCGATAACGAGTCGACATCCGATACGATTCCTTACAACGAGATCATGAACGACAATATTACACTTGAGCATGAAGCAACAGTATCGAAAGTATCCGAGGATCAACTGTTCTACCTGATGAGCCGCGGCCTTTCCGAAGCTGAAGCAACACAAATGATCGTAATGGGCTTCATCGAGCCATTCACGAAAGAGCTTCCGATGGAATATGCGGTTGAGATGAACCGTCTCATCAAGTTTGAGATGGAAGGCTCGATCGGTTAATCGATATTTGGTGGCAAACAAAAAATCCCGTCCAACAGGACGGGATTTTTGTTGTTTTATTAGCCGGAAGATTAGAAGATAATTTCTTTGATCTCATACTGACGATCAACTGTAAGATCAATAAAGCGGTCGCCGATCTGGATAAGCGGACGGAAAAACTCGGTTGGATGTGTCATCACGATTGTACCAACTTCGCCAGATTCAAGTACTGCTTTTTTACCTATAAAGTTTGGAATCATATGTTTAATAAAGGTATGTGTTGTATGGGCATCAAGCTCATTAAAGCTCATCTTGTGCAGTTCTTTCAGAACGTAGAACAAGTCACGTTTCTTCTTGTAGACACGCTCCGAGATCATGGCACTGTAAATATCTACGACGGCTGTAATTTTGGCGACAGGATGAATCTGCTCACCAGTAAGGCCATGTGGATAACCGCTTCCGTCATTACGTTCATGATGCTGAAGAGCGCTAATCGCAAGGTAAGGCGATTGATTTTCGAAAGAGTTAAGTATAATGTCATGGCCATAAAGCGTATGTTTCTTTACCTCTTCAAATTCTTCATCGGTTAAGGAAGCAGGCTTATTCAGTATGCTGTCTGGAATTTTACTTTTGCCAATATCGTGGAGATACCCGGCTTTCGAGATTTCAAGCGCTTCCAATTCGCTGTAGCCAAGCCATGAAGCCAAGTAGTAGGACAACATGCCCACTTGAACGGAGTGTTGATAGGTATAATCATCTGCTGTATTTAAGAGCAGAAGCATGGAAACGACATCGCGTTCCATTTGGAAATTTTTCAGGAGAGGCTGGAAGGCAGCTGCAACCTCGTCTTGCTTGAGGATTCCACCGGTGTTTGCTTTTAGGAATAATTCCTCGAAGCCTTTGACTGCATTCTCATAATCAGGCCGCACATTGGGCAGCCATTTGGGATGAACTGAGGTTTCTAATGTGCGATGAACAGCTTGCTCTGTAGTTGTCCGGTTCTCAACGTCAACATAGTCAACTTGATGTTGAAACAGCTTGGCAATATCTTTTTGCTCCAGGATTGTGCCTTTGGATAAAACATGCAGGCCGTATCCGTTAAAGGTGTCCTTGAGCAAAATATCTCCCTTTTTTAAATCCGATATATGCACCCTCATCGTTGCACCTCTATAGTTATTTATGAACGGTATGTATGAAGTAATAGTAACAATGAATGATTAGTATGGCAATAAGAGGGAAGTGAATTCATGACTATTGTCCTATACTCTCAGCACCATTTGGCTGCGAATGATGTAATATAATCCATTAATTGGATAATGACTGAATCGGATTCCAAGGGCTTCCTTGCTGATGCCCTTTCCATTCGGAGCCATCTTCCCAAATTTCTTTTTTCCAAATCGGGACGATTTGCTTTAGTCTCTCAATAGCGTAACGACTAGCATCATAACAGGCATCCCGATGTGGGGAGGAAACCGCGATGACAACACTTGTCTCTGCGATATCAACTACACCAATCCGGTGTGAAATCGCGGTTAACGTGCCTGGCCAGCGCTGAGCCAGCTCTTCGCCAATTTGCTCCATCGTACGTACGGCCATTGGAGCATAGGCTTCATACTCCAGTCGAATCGTACGTTGTCCCTGCGTCCACTCCCGCGTCGTTCCGACGAAAGCAATTGCCGCACCATGCTCAGGTACGATTACTTTAGCCAGCACTTCATCTGAAGTCAGGCGATGCTTCGTAATGACGTAGCGGCCGTCAGCGGATGTACAGTCTGGTGTATCTTCATTCTCTTCAGGCTCGCCTCCAGATACTGGTGGCAGGACTGCAAGCTCGTCCGATGCTTGAATGATCGTATCATCAGAAGCATAAGTTTGGTTACATGCGACAAAGGAAATACGTACGAGATCGGCTTGTTCCGGGAACTTCGCTGCAAGCAGCTGCTTTAGCTCGCTAACCGTCACCGAGGGTGTGTCCGTCTCGATATGGATAATGGGACTTCCGAAACGGTCCGAGAGTCCGGCGAATAGTTGAATAGTCCAAGTATATGTCATGGCAGATAACCTCTCATTAGTTAAGGGTAAACACCGTATTAGCATACCATAATCATGTGAAAAATGTTATTCTAATAGAAGAGAAAAGGAGTGAGAGGCATGCCCCCATTGATGGACCGTTTCGGGAGAGAACACGATTACTTGCGTATTTCGGTTACGGATAGATGCAATTTGCGTTGTTTGTATTGCATGCCAGAGGAAGGAATGGAGTTCGAGGACGCCAGTAATCTGCTGAGTTATGACCATATTGTTGAGGTTGTGCAGACAGCGGCGGAACTAGGCATCTCCAAGCTTCGTATTACAGGCGGAGAACCACTTGTACGCCCGGGCCTGGACGGCTTGATCCGCAGGTTGAAGGCGATTCCGGGTATCGATGATATTGCTTTGACGACCAATGGCATGCTGCTAGGCAAATATGCCGAGGCTTTGAAGGATGCAGGTTTGAACCGGGTAAATATTAGTCTGGATACTTTAGATCCAACACGATTTAAGTTTATTGCCCGTAGAGGTGATCTGAAACGGGTTATTGAGGGAATAGAAGCAGCCGGCAAGGCAGGACTTTCGCCTATTAAGCTGAACTGCGTGCTTCTTAAGGGGATTAATGAGGACGAAATTGCAGCATTCCTGAAGCTTGCATACGAGCAGCCGATGCATGTCAGGTTTATTGAATATATGCCGATTGGCCACGCTGACGATAATTGGCGTAACCACTATCTGCCTCTATCGCATGTCCTGGAGACGGCAGAGCGTGAAGGATATACGATTACAAGACGATTGAATATAAAAGGTAATGGCCCATCAGATGACTGGCACATGGAAGGTGGCCGAGGGTCGTTTGGACTTATTCATCCTGTCAGTGATCATTTCTGCAAAAGCTGTAACCGGCTTCGCTTGACGGCAGACGGTTCCATGAAGCCATGCCTCTACTGGGTGGATGAACTGAATGTGAAGGATGCACTTGGTGATCCGGAAGCTATGCGGAACATTTTCTATAGAGCGATGGATCTTAAGCCTGAGAATCATGAAATGGCGGCTAAGCTGGCGGATGAGGCGTTAACCCATACGCCAACTGACCGGCGGATGTCTCAAATTGGCGGGTAATGGAAAGATTATTTCAGGGAGAAAAAGGAGGTCAGCATGACATTCTCTAACAGACCAATTGTCATTCTTCACAGCAACGATATTCATAGCCGTCTTGAGAATGCAGCAAGAATGGCCGCTTATATTGATGAGCAGCGTTCTGTTCACGGCAGCGGTCACCTCCTTTGCTTGGATATCGGTGATCATATGGACCGTATACGGCTGGAGACGGAAGGCAGCGACGGCATGGTGAATATTGAACTGCTTAACGCAGCTGGATATGATGCTGTAACGCTTGGTAACAATGAAGGACTAACGTATGACAAGGCAACGCTTGAGCGAGTGTATCGCGAGGCAAAGTTTACGGTGCTTGGTGCAAATATGCTGGAGCGTGAGACTGGGAGGCTGCCCGAGTGGCTGCTGCCCAGTACGGTGATCGAGAAGGGCGGCATCAAGATCGGTCTTATTGCGGCTACAGCACGCTATACGGATTTTTACGAGCTGCTGGGCTGGGATGTGACCGATCCGCTTGAGGCGATCGAAGCCGAAGTCACAAAGCTGAGAGACAGCGTTGACGTCATAGTCGTGATGTCGCATCTGGGGATTAACGTTGACAAGCAAATGGCGGAGAAAATTGCCGGTATTGATCTGATCATGGGCGGACATACCCATCATTTATTGGAGGAGCCGGTTATTATCGGCGACACCTACATTTGTGCTGCGGGGAAATATGGTGAGCAGATCGGCCGCGTGGAAATTAGGATGGACACGCGGCCGATTATTCGCGCATCATGCGTGCCCATGGCCGCATATGCGGAGCAGCCAGCGGCCGCCGCTATTATCGGCGGCTGGCGCGAGGCGGGCCAGCGGCGCCTCAGCCGGGTGATTGCCCGGCTGGATGCGCCGCTGCCCGCCCTGCCCGAGCGGGAATCACCGCTCGGGAACCTGCTGGCCGCCGGCCTGCGCCGCCATACCGATGCCGAGATCGGCATCGTGAATACGGGGCAGCTGCTTGGCGGCCTGCAGCAGGGCGACGTGACAGAGGGGCAGTTACATGCCCTCTGTCCGTCGCCGATCAACCCGTGCCGCATGCTGCTCAGCGGCGCGAATATACGAGCAGCGCTCGAAGAGGCGCTGCTGCCGTCTTTTACCAGCATGAGGATAAAAGGCTACGGCTTCCGTGGTGAAGTGCTTGGTACGCTTGCGCTAGATGGTATGGTTGTAGAGTACGATCCTGCGCTTCCGGAGCTGCAACGAATCGTGTCGATTGTTGTTAATGGTGAGCCGCTTGCAAACGACCGAGAATATGTTGTTGGCTGCATCGATATGTTTACCTTCCATATCGGGTATTTATCGCTAGGGCAAGCGGCGGGAGTCTCCTACTATTTACCTGAGTTTATCCGTGATCTGCTGGCAAATGAACTGAAGCAAGGTCATGAAATTCCACGCTGCCACCAAGAAAGATGGAGAATATTGTCGAAAATTTAGTATAAAATGGTTGCCAAGCGTTAATTTATCCCTTACATTAACAATACGGCTAGTTTTGTCCGATGTTAATTATAGACATAGTATTAAGGGGAAGGATCGAGAACATGCGCTTGGTACCTATATCGCAATGCCAGCCTGGCATGAGACTTGCCAAAAAAATTTTCTCGGGCGACGGTTTAGTCCTCTTAGGAGAAAACATCGAATTAACCAGTCGCCATATTGTCCGTCTGGAGCAATATGGTATTCACTTTGTGTTTATTAAGGATCCGAGGACCGATGACATCGTAATACCGGAGATTATTAGCGAGAATACGATTAGTCTGGCCTTGAAGGAGATTAAGACCAATTTCCGAGCGATGATGGATTTGCCCAAGCAGAAGAAGGGCGCTCCTTATCCGTACATCGCACAGCCTTTCAAGCAGATGATGAATATGATTATTGATGACCTGTCCAATCATAAAGATGCGATGATTATGCTGATGAACATGGGGATTGTTGATGACTATCTCTATCAACACTCGCTTAATGTATGCGTCTATACGACTCTGCTGGGTTCAGCCTTTGGTTATTCCAGAGATGAACTGTTGAAGCTGGGCATGGGGGCATTGCTGCATGATATAGGGAAGACGCAAATTCCGATGGATGTTCTCAAGAAACCCGGATCATTATCCGATCATGAATTTCAAATGATGAGGAATCATGCGAAGATCGGCTTTGAACTGCTGAAAGATGAGCCCAATATGCCGCTTATCGTGGCCCATTGCGCCTTCCAGCATCATGAACGGGTTGATGGAAGTGGTTATCCACGTGGCATCAAAGGAAATGAGATACATGATTTTGCCAAGTGGATTGGTCTTGTTGATTCCTATGATGCGATGACGACAAACCGGATCTATCGGTCGCCAATGCTTCCGCATCAAGCGATTGAATTGCTGTATGCAGGAACGGGGACGTTGTATGAACAGCACATGGTACAGCTGTTCAGAGATAAGGTGGCCATCTATCCAATCGGGATTACTGTACAAATTCACACGGGAGAGACAGGCGTTGTGGTTGACTTTAACCATTCATATCCGCATCGTCCAATTGTCCGTATGCTATATAATGAAGCTGGCGAGGCGTTAGCTTCACCTTATGAGATCGATATGTCGAAGCAGCTAAGCACCATGATTATTGGTGTAAATGGTGAGAAGTCCAGTGTAGGGCTTGCATCAGGAATATGATAGACAGAATTGATGAAAAAGGGGGCTATTGTGCCTCCTTTTTCGGTTTTTATACCTATTTTCATTTGCTTCCTTACCCTTCGAACATTACAATGGTATAAGCTATACCCATTCTAACCATGTAAGTCAGGTGCTGATATTAATGAATACAATAGACTTTGCTTTACAACAACCATCTAATCCGTTATCTCCTCATAATGATCCGTGGGATCCGATTCGTTCCTTGCAGCAATATGGCCGGCATACGTTGACAAGTGTCGAGATGACCGTATCCAATCTTTGCAATATGCGATGTGAGCATTGCGCCGTGGGCGATACGCTTGTGATGACGGAACCAGCGAAGCTTCCTTTGGAGCTTATGATCAAGCGTCTTGATGAAGTGAAATATTTGGAGACGATTAGTATTACAGGCGGAGAGCCGTCGTTCTCGGATCGGACAGTCAAGGAATATATGGTTCCGCTCCTTCAATACGCAAGAAGCCGGGGCATTCGTTCGCAGATTAATTCGAATGTTACTTTACCCTACAGCAGATATGAGCAGCTTGCTCCTTATCTGGATGTCATGCATATCTCGTTCAACTATACGAACGCTGATGATTTCCATCAAATCGGGTTTGCGAAGGCTGGCCATCATGTCTCTCGTGATGCAGCTGCTAAGCTGTATGATCGGATGATCGACAATGCACGGCGTTTAAGTGATGCGGGAGTACTTGTCTCAGCTGAATCGATGATCAACTATCGGACTCATAGTCAAATTGCTGAGATCCATAAGCTGATTATCGAGATGGGCTGTCAGCGTCATGAAGTGCATCCGATGTATCCAAGCTCGTTCGCGAAGGATCTTCCCGTGTTATCGAGAGAGGATATGCGGAAAGCCATCGAGCGGCTTCTTGATACAAGAGATAAGAACATCTGGATGCTGTTTGGGACCCTTCCGTTCTATCATTGCAGTGAAAATCCAGAAGAGAGAGATTTGCTCAAACGTCTTGCTGTTGAACCAAATGTGACGGTCCGCAATGATCCGGACGGCCGTAATCGCCTTAATGTGAACTTGTTTACCGGAGAAGTGTTCGTGACTGACTTCTCGGATGTACCCGCTTTCGGCAATATCGAGGGCGAGAAGCTGGATGATTTGTTCGATCGCTGGCTTGATCACTCGCTGGCTCGTAGTGTGAATTGTCATTGTCCAGCGGCTGCATGCTGTGGTCCAAATCTGCTGGTGAAAGACATGTATTACAATGAAGTTGATTTTCACCAAAAAAAGGCAATTCTTTAACGATTTATGATGGAAAAGGGGACATTACTTTCTCGAACGGGCGTATGCTGATAGTGGACGCTAACTTTCGAAAGTGATGGCCCCTCATACATAGGTTTACCTCATATCTCTATGAGAAAGGAGGACTAGGCAAAAGTGTCGATTAAAACGTTAGTCATGCTTGGGGTTGGGCTTTTCCTGCTGTATATGCTGTTTACAGTAGGGGCACCGTTTCTTCTGGCACTTGTAGTAGCTATCTTTCTAGAACCGCTTACACAGTTTATTAGCCGCAGATTGAAAACAAACCGTCTAGTCGCTTCGACCATTTCAAGCAGCGTATTCACGGTAATATTAATTGGGCTTATGGCTTTGCTTGGGGTAAAGGTTGTCGCAGAGCTTATCGCATTTTCACAAAAGGTGCCTAATTACGTTGGGGATGCCAGTGATTATGTGACTGACCTTATTGAGAACGCTAGATCGCTGTACGCTAACTTCTCACCGGATACGGTAAGCCAGATCGAAGATTGGCTGACCGATATGAGTAAGTCGCTCACGGGTATGGTTGGGACCGTATCTTCCTCCGTTATTTCCTTCGCTTCAGGTATTCCGAGCATGTTCATTTTCTTCATCGTCTTCCTCGTGGCTGTCTATATGTTCGGATACAGCTTGAATACGATGAAAGCAACATTCCTGACCTTATTCGAAGAGAAATCACGGCCTCAGGTGAATGAAGTATTGGATAATTTGAAGAAATCGATCTTTGGATTTCTACGCTCGCAAATTATACTTAGCGCATTGACCTACATCATTTCGTTTATTGGATTGTTGATCCTGGATATCAAGTATCCGCTCGCTATTGCTTTGCTCATTGTTATCGTTGATATTATGCCAATCCTAGGAACGGGTACGGTACTTGTGCCTTGGGGGACTTATTTAATTGTCGCAGGTAACTTATATGCCGGAATCGGACTGTACGTCATGTTCTTGTTCATGACCGTATTCCGCCGGATTGTTGAGCCGAAAATATTAGGCGATGCTGTTGGTATCGGTTCATTATCTGCTCTCATCAGCTTGTATGTCGGATTTAAGCTTGTAGGTGTTATAGGGGTGTTCTTGGGACCTCTTGTTGTTATTATCTACATGGCGATCCGCAAGGCAGGATTGTTCAAGATTAACATTAAATTATAATACTTTTGGTCCGGCAGTGGATTTTTTCGCTGCCGGACCTTTTTTTTGTCAAATTGTAATGATGAGATAAGCCCTACCAGGCATAAAGTGAATAGGAGAAGCCTGAATGTCAGGGAGGGATAGCTGGATGATCACCGAGAGAAATGCCCGTGCCGAGAACAATGCAAATGCGGCGGTCCAAGCAGAGAACAGCGCTAATGCTGCTAATAATGCCAATGTTGCAAATGCCATCGATGCCGCCAATAATGCTCCCGTCGAAAATACAGCAGCGGTGGAGAACATGTCATACGGCAAGGAGAATGCGGAGTACAAAACCGCAAATAATGTGAATCCGTTAAATCAAGTTCATACCTATGTGCCTTTTATTGGCCCATGTGATCCATGTCCGCCGATGAAATTAAAAACCTACGTTGTACCGCCCAATCAGTTCATTAATTATCAGCCGCAGGGACTGCCCCAATATTCGATTCATGAGGCGTTAAGAAGAGGAACGCTTTGGCCTGCTTTATACAGCTCCTATCAATCTAGGTATTACTTGTGATGCTTTCGAAGTAAGAATTATCAGTGTAACAATCATGCTTACGAAGTAAGAATTCACACAACTGGCCAGAAAGGCCACTTGGGTGAGAATTCTTTAAGTTAATGCTTACGAAGTAAGAATTCACACAACTGGCCAGAAAGGCCACTTGGGTGAGAATTCTTTTTAGTTAATGCTTACGAAGTAAGAATTCACACAACTGGCCAGAAAGGCCACTTGGGTGAGAATTCTTTTGAGGAGGTCGAATCTTTTGAGCATTGTTCTAGATGAACAATATTATCGTAAATTGGAGGAGCTGCAGGCGGTTGGATTTGCTCTTGTCGAATTGACCTTATATTTGGATACCCATCCGCATGATGCGCAGGCGATTCAGCAGTTTAATCAGCTTGGCATGCAACTGCATCAGTGCAGGCAGCAATTTGAAAGCTTGTACGGACCAACGTTACAATACGGCAACAGTTTTTCTAAATACCCATGGCAGTGGTCAGAAAGCCCATGGCCTTGGCAGGTCTAAGCCAGGTATTGCGGTAGTTGAACTTTCAATAGGGAAAAGGGGAGTGTCATAAGGATGTGGTTATATGAGAAAAGGCTGCAATACCCGGTACGGGTAGGGAAATGCGACCCGATGATGGCCAGATTCTTAATTGAGCAATACGGTGGTGCCGATGGTGAGTTGTCTGCTGCGCTGCGTTATTTGAATCAACGGTATTCCATCCCAGATCAGGTAATTGGTCTACTTACGGATATAGGCACGGAGGAATTTGCCCATCTCGAAATGATTGCAACGATGGTGTATAAATTGACGAAGGATGCGACGCCAAGACAGCTGAAGGAAGCGGGGCTTGGAGAGAACTTTGTCAATCATGACAATGGAATGATGTATGTGAATGCTTCTGGTGTTCCGTGGACGGCCGCCTATATCGGTACCAAGGGTGATCCAATTGCGGATTTGTACGAGGATATTGCGGCGGAGGAGAAGGCTCGTGCTACTTACCAATGGTTGATTGATATGACCGATGATGTAGATTTGCAGGACAGTTTGAAGTTTCTGCGTGAGCGTGAGATCGTCCATTCCTTAAGGTTTAGGGAAGCGGTGGAGATGATAAAGTCAGACTGGGGAACGAAAAAAGTCTTCAAAGTGTAATACGACACAACAGCAGCCGGAGATGAAGTGACCCCTAAAAGTTAGACAATATGATTAAGCAACCTGTTGGGCATGAGCTCGGTATTGTACCGGGCTCATGCCTTTTAATTTTGACTTGATTCTCTTGTTTAATCCCTTCAGCACCATTGTGAAGAGCTATTGAAAAACATCCTCAGCAATCATCGGTAACAAACGCGTAACAGGACTATAGTTCCTATTTTTCTTTATTTATTATCATCAAGTTATTGTGTAGACGTAAGAATCGCCGTATAGGATTCTTTAAGCGTCAAGCATCGCTATGGAAGTATCTGCTATTTGATGCAGCCTCTTTTTATCAGTGGATGTTCGAACTAATACTCTTAATCCAATCAGTGTAGTCTGCAAACTAGCCGCAAGTATTTTTGCATCCTTATCAATAGGAATCTCGCCCGACTGCTGGCCTTTTTGAATGATGTCTACCAGAACTTTCTCCCCGTTATTAAAACCCTCGGTTGTTATTTCGCGTACTTCCGGATCCCTCAAAGCCAGTTCGGTCGCAGAATTCACAAATAAGCAACCTAACGGTCGATCGTCGTTCACTTCAATCAGAAAATCAAAGATGAAGCGAATGGCCTGTTTCGCCGAACGACCGCGTGTTACTTCTGCCTTTATAGTTGCTGTTTTGTGTTTATCGTACAGTTCCAGCGTCTTTACAAAGAGGCTATGCTTATCGCCAAAAGTATCATACAGGCTTCTGCGATGTATCCCCATATGCGTTACAAGGTCCTGCAACGAGGTTTTCTCATAACCCTTTTCCCAGAATAAATACATTGCCTTTAAAAGTACATCTCTCTCATCGAACTCTTTGCTTCTTGTCATCGTCTACACCTCTTTAGAACGATTTTATCATATTAGAACAATCGGTAAAAGATCGATCATGAACAATTTAAAGTAAAGATAATAATAACCTATTAACTCCTTATTAGACCTTTTAATCCAAATAATCTCAGGTTTAAATAAGCTGAAAATACTAAATTTTTTAATATACAAATACTGACTGGAATAATTTATGAAATATTAATTTTGCATTAGATGCGTTGACAACATGTTGAAGGAGTTTCTATTATGGGAATGATCGATCTCATTACGGCGCAGCTAAAAAATCGACAACAAAGAGGAGGCCGGGAGTAACGATGAGTAACATCTAATACAGTAAGAAACGCACTGCATTCATTGAGTTCATCTAGGAGGAATAAGTTTTGAACATGAAAATTATAAGTGCGCTGTTCGTGATTGCCATCGTGATTACCTGGTCGGTGCACCAATATCAACTCGAGGCAGCTGCTCCTGTGAAGGATACTAACCAACCCGTACAAACAACTAGTAACCAACCGGTTCATTACAAGAATAAAGTTATTGTACTCATGTATCATCATATTGATGTGAAGGAAAGCGGTGCAACCATTTCTCCGAGCCGTTTCAATGATCATATGAAGGTTTTGAAGGATAATGGTTATAAGGTAATTAGCGTAGAGCAATTCGCGGACTTTATGCAGAACAGAATTAAGGTGCCGAACAATGCGGTAGTTATTACTTTCGATGATGGGTACGAAAGTTTTGACCAATATGCGGTTCCGATTCTAAAAAAATATAATTTTACCGCTACTCACTTTATTATTGGAGCGAGCAGTGACCAGCAAAACGTACACACGAAGCATCTAACCTGGGATACGATGCGCAAGCTTAAAGCAGAAGGCTTCAGCTTCTATAGCCATACCTATAACCAACATAACTATGCTCCCTTTGATCAAAATGGT
Organism: Paenibacillus sp. J22R56; assembly: GCF_056269375.1. Lineage (NCBI taxonomy): Bacteria > Bacillati > Bacillota > Bacilli > Caryophanales > Paenibacillaceae > Paenibacillus > Paenibacillus sp. J22R56. The sequence goes on along the minus strand of NZ_JBWDNV010000001.1, from coordinate 222,250 downwards.
CATAAAACGGGACCTATGCTAAGCAATCTGATCTATCTGCCTGAAAAGGGCCGTGTTGAGACTAATGCAGAATACAAAGCTCGTATTGAAGAGGATGCACAATTGATAGAAAAACGATTAAAGGAAGAGCTTGGTAACACCCTCCAGATGATCGCGTTTCCGTATGGAATCTATAACCCGACAGTTAAGCAGATTGAGAAAAATGCAGGTGTTACTCTATTCTTCACAACAAATCCTGGCATTAACAAACAGGGGGCAGATGAAATTTTCCGTCTTAATGCAGGAACCCCAACACTCACAGGCAGCAAATTCCTCAATATGATAGAAAAGTACCAATGACTTCCAACTCGTTCGAGCAATGGGTATTATAGATGTCTGTACGTTCAAAATTACTAACCGGAAGAATTTATGAAATATTAAGTTTACGCTAGATACATTGACAATAGTTGATGGAGTTTCTATTATGAGAATGATCGATCTCATTACTGCGCAGGTAAGAAAAATCGACAACAAGAGGAGACCGGGAGGAACCATGAGTAATCAAAGCAAAGCTGGAAAGATGCACCGGAAGTCCGAAAATGATAATACGTTTTTATTCCTTACCGACATTAATTCCATCTTGGTAAGCGGGGAAGACACAAACGGGGAATTTTGCGTCGTGCATTGTTCGGTTAATGAGAATGATGGCCCGCCGCTTCATATCCACGGAAACGAAGATGAATCTTTTTACGTGCTCGATGGAGAGTTAGAGATGACACTTGGGAATGACACGTTTTTTGTGCAAAGCGGAGAATATGTCTTCGCCCCTCGCGGCATTCCACACACCTTTAAGGTGAAGTCCAAAAAAGCTCGTTTTTTAGTTACGGCCTACCCCGCAGGGTTTGATTCTTTTGTAAAGGAATTAGGCACACCTTATGTGGAGGGGATGGCTCAAATGGATCCCCCTACTCCTGAGTTTCTCCAGAAGCTCATACAAGTATCCGAAAAATATAATATTACGTATCCGGGTCTATAATTTTACTTTGAATTTTAGCGGATCTTTTTCGCCTTCTATATCCATGCCAGAACAATGTCGAGAATCAGCAGGAATTTACGAAAGTCGTGAGCGATGTCGTCTCTCAGTCACTCAAGGCAGTGAATCATAAGGTCTATAATTTTTTGAGGAGGAATTGTTGATGAAAAGAATGAACAAACGAGCTGCATCGCTGCTAATGGTAGCGGTGGTCGCCGTATCTGTGCCAGCTGTAGTGGCCGCAAACGGAGCGAATCATGCTGTAAAGGTTAACGGAACGGCGGCGATTACTCGCTCGCATGCCGCTGAGATGATTTTTAACGCGTTCCAATACGTCCACCTTGCTCCGCATCACCATTCAGTGCCTTTATCCAACGACACTCCAAAGGATGGAAGCAATCAACCGATGAGCCCAGTCAGTGGACAAACTGGTCAAGTAGACCATACGGTCTATGAGAATACTCAATATGGCTTCCGTTTCACGCTGCCGGATAGTTGGAAAGGGTACACGATCGTAACGGACAAATGGGAGGGTCTTTCTGCAGGCAATACGCAAGGAGCTAAGGTCGTAGAAAGTGGTGCGGCACTTAGCATCCGCCATCCCAAATGGACCGCTGAACAGCCTAGACAAGATATCCCTATTCTTGTCTTTACTGTCCACCAATGGAACGAGCTTCAGCAGGAGAAATTTTTCATCGGCGCAGCGCCTACCGGTCCAAAGGAACTGACGCGTAATCAAAAATACGTGTTCGCACTACCGGCGCGCTATAATTTTGCCTACCCTGATGGGTACCAAGAAGTAGAAGACATCTTGAAGAGCAATCCGATTCAACCGATAAAGTAATCAAATCGTAAAATAAAGGTTACCCTTTGCCATATACGGCAAAGGGTAACCTTTATTTCTCTATCCGCTGAACAATGTCAAAAATTTAAAAATAAATCCTGCAAGAAGTTAGCGGTACTTTCCTATCATATTGAGAGAATTTTGGTGCTTGTGAGTGTTGGCGTTGACGTACCGGTAGGAACGACCATGACGTTCAGCACAGAGGAAGTGACAGGCATATATATGGTTGCGATATTAAGCATGGTTAGCCATTTTACAAGCTAGTTCCATGGGACAGACCATTTACCGCAAACATGGATTTGAGGAAGAGATGACGAAACATAAATTACTAACCGGAAGAATTTATGAAATATTAAGTTTGCGCTAGATACGTTGACAAAACGTTGATGGAGTTCCATTATGAGAATGATCGATCTCATTACTGCGCAGGTAAAAAAACGACAAAAGAAAGAGGCTTAATTATAACAAAAGTTATCATTCCTATGACACCTGTATATGGACACGTCGCTCCCATGCTGCCATAGCAAAAAATCTATTTCGCCGCGGTCACGAGGTGACTACTATTACAGGATCTATAGTAGCTTTCGAAAAGACAGGCGCCGCATTTGTTTCATTTACTGGTGCAGCCGATTGGAAGCCCGAGGAATTATGGCAAGTAAAGGTGAACTTATATTTAATAATTAACCAAGAAAGAAGGAATGTAAGAATGAATCAATCTAATCATGAGATCAAACACCCACTGGCAGTTGGAGAACATGAAATTTACATCGACGGTGTGCGACAAGTTTATCACGTAGCTGGCAACGGCCCAGTTTGTTTGGTTCATTCGGGCGGACCTGGATTTCACTGGAAGTATCTGCAGATGCCAGAGCTGGAGAAAACAATGACAATGGTGTATTTAGAACCTGTAGGAACAGGTAAATCAGATACGCTGCCAGACGGAGACTATAGTATGTCTCGGTATGCGCATTTCGCACATAAAGTAGCCGAGCATATCGGAGCTCAAAAGTATTACTTCCTGGGTCATGCTCATGGCGGTGGCGTTGGCATTCAATACGCTTTGGATTACCCGAACAAACTTGGTGGTCTGATCCTTCAATCCAGTGCTCCTTCCATGGGACCAGATCTATATATCGAGCAATTCAAACAAATTGAGAACTTTGCAGAGCGTTGGCCGGATAACGCGGAAGCTCAAGATGCAAAGCAGGCTATGATGGATTCGAAAAACGTAAGAGACAAGGAGTCGGCTCTGGCAGTTCTCCACCGCTTATTGCCTGCATACTTCGGTAACTACTGGAGCGTTAAGGAGAAAGTAGACAAATGGAAGGTTGTTCTCGATTTCTTCGGCGACCCTAACCGGCAGCCATATGAGTGGGATGTACGAGATATCCTAAATACGATCACCACGCCAACGCTCATTCTAGTCGGTGAATATGACGTCAACTGCGGGCCAAGGTGGTCCAATGAGTTGGCAGAAAAGATACCAGGATCTCACCTCGTTGTGTTCGAGCGGGGCGGACATATGGAGCACGTTGAGCATACCGAGCAATTTACGCAAGCCGTTAATGAATTCGTTATGGCTGCGCTGCATGGATGGGAAACGTTAGTTGAATAAAAAGGTTGATAGATATGACTGATGATGTGGATTTACAGGATAGTCTGAAGTTTTTGCGTGAGCATGAGATCGTCCATTCCTTAAGGTTTAGGGAAGCGGTGGAGATGATAAAGTCAGACTGGGGAACGAAAAAAGTATTCAAAGTGTAAGGTAACTTATAAGAGGAGCAGCCGATTGTTAGAAATCGGCTGCTCTTTTTGTTGATCTAAAGGGGTAGTCTTTCAATTTTGTATTTGTACAAGCACATTGGACCTATTTTGCATAGATTATTTTATCTTATTTTAAGGAGTGATGATATGGCTCTAACTGTAGAGTGTGCATTACGACAGATTGCCAGACTTTCGAGAAAATTAGCAAAGGACGTACCATTTCGAAAGAAAGTTGAAGATCTTATCGGAGACAATGAGTTAACTAAAAATCAAAAAGTAATTAGAATGAGAGCTTTGTTGAAAGCAGCCGGTTTCAAGTCTCCTAGTCGGGTACGGTTCCTTAATGATCTTGAAACGGGTATGGTTGTCGTCTCTTATGATGCCCTTGATGCTAAATTGCAAATAAATACAACCGTTTCCTTCACTTTTGCACTGCAGCCTGGACCATGAGAAAATTACCATCCTGTGGGTGATTGGACAAGTCCAGTAACAACAACTTCAATCGTCTAGCATAGACACTGGGATCGAATGTTGCAGCCGTGCTTGGTGAATTAGATATAAGGATAAGTTGTTGCCTACACCTATGACATTGGCATATAGGCATAACCCCAAGAAACCGTGCTCTGCGCGGTTTTTTTTGTTATGTATGAACAAATTATTCGAGACAGAGTATTATAATTAAAATAGTACCTTGACAGTCGAGGTAGTATGCCTTATTATACAGATATGGAGGTGATTGCATGAGCGAGAACAAGATCACATCCGACCTGCTGAGAGGACATACGGATACGATGATTTTAAGACTCTTGTCCGAAGCGGATCGTTACGGATACGAGATTGTCAAGCTGATTGCCGAACGTTCGGACGGCGAGCATGAACTAAAGGAGGCTACCATGTACTCCAGCTTCCGGCGGCTAGAAGCTGACGGCGACATCGAGTGGTATTGGGGCGATGAATCACAGGGCGGACGTCGCAAATATTTTAGGATTACCGCAAAGGGTAAGGAAACTTACGACCGCAACAAAAGCAATTGGGAGTATGCAAAACGCGTGTTAGAAAACCTATTATAAGGAGCGATTTGATTATGATGAATCCAAAATTGACTGATTACCTGAACAGTGTATTTACGCCATACGATGGGGTGAAAAGCGTTACTGAATTAAAGGCTGACCTGCTTTCCGATTTGCAGGAGCGATATCTTGAACTCAAAGCTGATGGCAAGGACGATGAAACGGCGTTTAAGATGACAATTGAGGGGATAGGCGACATTGAACAAACTATCATGGAAGTAGCCAACCTCTCCCGCTCGCTGGAGCGGCAAGTCGTGACAAACTTTAGCGCAAGCAATCTGGTGAAAAGCGACTTTGCAGGCGTTACCGCTCATAAAGGACAATTTAATAGCAGTGCGCTGCACGGTTCGGACTTTTCAGGCGCAGACTTGACCGGCAGTACGTTTAAGAGCAGCGATGTACGTGAAGCTAATTTTGACGGTGCGAATCTGACGGACTGCAGCCTATCCACGCTTGACCTGTCAAACGCAAGCTTCAATAAGTCGATCCTTGTACGTACCAATTTCAGCAAGTCGGGGCTTGATGGAGCCAAATTCACAGGAGTAAGACTAACGGATGTGTCGTTAACACTGACGGATCTTAGAAAAACGATTTTCGAAGGCTGTTTATTTGATGGAGTTGACTTTAAGCTCTCCGACCTGAGCGGACAGCGTTTTGACGGACAGACGTTTATTGGCGTTAAGTTCGACAAAGCGGCTTTAACTGAAGCTTCGTTCAAGGGCGCAACATTAAAAAATGTTTCCTTCCAGCCTGGGTTTACGTTGACGAAGAAATACTATCGCATGCTCAAAACCATCTGCTTTGACGGTGCAACGATGGATAAACTGACCTTTGCGCACCTCAAAGGCATGGAAGTCGATTTGTCAAAAGTTACGGTCGTTTAATTTAACTGATAACTCTTTTTAGGAGGGAATCCGATGCAAACCAAGTCCATTCAAGTAAAAGGATTGCAAAAATCCTACAAGCAGCTCGAAGTGCTGAAAGGCGTAGATTTCGAGGTTGAAAAGGGCAGTATTTTCGCTCTCCTCGGCTCAAATGGGGCAGGTAAAACAACGGTAGTCAGAATCCTGACCACGCTGCTCCAACCGGATGGCGGAACCGCAGCTGTCAACGGATTTGATGTCGCGTCCAAACCTGATCAAGTACGGCAGACGATCAGTCTAACCGGACAATTTGCCGCCGTGGATGAAATTTTGACTGGCCGCGAAAATCTGATCATGATCGCCAAGCTGAGATACCTCAAAAACCCACGTCAGGTTGCGGACGATATGTTACAACGTTTCGGCTTGACTGAGGCTGCAGACCGCAGAGTGTCTACTTACTCCGGTGGGATGCGCCGCAGGCTCGACATTGCTTTAAGCATTGTTGGAAAACCACAGATTATTTTTCTAGATGAGCCGACCACCGGGCTTGATCCCGAGGCGAGGATCGAGGTGTGGAAGATCGTCAAGGAGCTGGCGGACGGCGGCACGACAGTACTTCTCACGACACAATATTTGGAGGAAGCTGAGCAGCTTGCTGACCGGATTGCCATTTTGCACGAAGGCAGAATTATCGCAAGCGGCACACTTCAGGAGCTTAAGAAGATGTTCCCGACCACAAAGGTAGAGTATGTGGAGAAACAACCGTCGTTAGAGGAGATCTTCCTCGCCATCGTCGGTAAAAAGGAGGCCATATAAATGGAAACAGAAATAGTAAAGAAGCATTTTCTTATTGATATTAGCGTAATGCTTGGACGTTCCATGCGTCACATTATGAGGAGTATGGATACCATCATCACGGTCACCATAACGCCAATTGCAATGATGCTGCTGTTTGTCTATGTATTAGGTGGTGCCATTGAAACCGGAACAGATAGCTATGTGAATTACCTGCTGCCAGGCATACTCCTCATGGCTATCGCTAGCGGAATATCTTACACCGCTTTCCGTTTGTTTACGGATGTACAAAAAGGGATATTTGAACGTTTTCAAACGATGCCGATTTCACGTTCCGCTTTGCTTTGGGGGCATGTATTGACTTCACTAGTATCTAACGCCATATCGGTTCTCGTCATTATCCTTGTAGCGCTCCTCATGGGTTTCCGTTCATCCGCAGGAATTCTGCCTTGGCTTGCGGTAGCTGGTATACTTGCTCTGTTTACTCTTTCCTTAACATGGGTCGCAGCTATAGCTGGACTTACCGCAAAAACGGTCGATGGTGCGAGCGCTTTTTCCTACCCTTTAATCTTCCTGCCATTTATCAGCTCCGCATTTGTGCCAACTGATTCGATGCCTACCGCCGTTCGCGTTTTCGCCGAAAACCAACCAGTAACCTCTATCGTAGAAACCATCCGCGCATTGCTGTCGGGTCAACCGGTGGGCAACGACATCTGGATCGCACTTGCTTGGTGCGTCGGCATTATGCTCGTGGCTTATGTATTTGCAATGAAGGCATATAAAAAGAGGGTATAATCGCTATCTCCCGCAAATTCCTTTTGGTACATCCTCATACTTCTTCGTATAGTATTCCTTCCTGCGAGTTATCTGCTGTAACGCTTCTATAAATTGATCGACTTCAGCACATGTATTATAGAAGCTTAAACTAATTCGAACTAAGCCTGGGGAAGGAATACTGGCATCCTGTCTGATTTCATCTATTCTCTCATCACTCAGCTGCAAGAGCTTCTGAACAAAGGAATAGGCGCAGAAAAAGCCAGCTCTAACGGAAATACCATACTCACTCGCTAAGATCTGCGCAATATCCTGGTGATGCAGCCCATCCATTGTAAAAGACAACACACTCACTTGCGGCAGATTATCACTCAATGCACGAAATAAGCGTAAACCCTCAATTGTCCGCAGTTTTTCAAGTGTATAATTCATAATCTGCTTCTCATATTCAATAATTGTTTCCATATTAGACTGCTGCAAGGTTCGAATCGCTGCATGTAAGGCTACAATTCCCATCACATTAGGCGTTCCACCTTCGAACCTTTCAGGTGCCTCATTCCATTGCACTAAGGATCTCAAAGCAATCCGAGCCGTTCCTCCTCCTTTAATCAGCGGCTCTGCATCTTGAAAATCTTCTTTCCCTCCAATTAAAACGGCTGTTCCAAATGGGGCATACAATTTATGTCCTGTAAAGGACAGGAAATCAATATTCTCTTCCGGGTTAAGCCGCGTCATTTCGATCGATTCATGTGGGATTAGCTGAGCAGCATCGATATGTATTTTTGCTCCATACTGATGGGCTAGCTCAGCCGCCTCATAAATGGGGTTAATGCAGCCTGTTACATTTGATGCCCCTGTTAACGTGACTAATGCAACCTGTCCCTGTAAGGCCAGAAGCTTTGCTCTTAAATCCTTTAAACTAATCTGGCCATCCTTATTAACTTCAATGTAGACAACCTCAAAGGAATTCCTCCAAGGCAAGTCATTCGAAATATGTTCCATTTCTGATGCTAGAATATAACGTTTAGCAGTGGTTTGATGCAAAATATGGGAGAGCAGATTTATCGACTCCGTACTATTTTTCGTGAAAATAACGTTGTGTTTGGCTTCTTTTCCACCTACAAAATGCAATATATTCAGTCGTGTTTGTTCAATGATTTCGGTCGAATGCACGGACTTGTAGCCTTTCCCCCGGCCAACAGATGAATACCATGGTGCAAATTGCTCGATCGCCTTCAGAACACTCTTAAATGGCGGTGTAGTAGCCGCATTGTCAAAATGAATCGCCTTTATAAAACGCCCATCCTCTAAAGGAATCTTTTCATCTACTCCAACGATTAAGTCTCTCAGCTTATTTTGCTGTTTGGATAGTGTACGGTTTGCTAGGAAATGTCTCATCATGCACCCCTTACTTAAAACCATAGGATCGAATGATTTTTGTAATTATGCTGTAGTTCGTAACACCAAAGAGAATGACTCCTAATGCAATAAACGTAGAATAGCCAATTCCCCACGAAGGACTTAGGAATGATATGGGCAATGTCAACAGCAGTATGAATCCTAAGACGAAATTATAAATTCTCTCCGCACTCCATGTACTGCCAATCTTCTCCGTCTCTATTTCTCCTTGCCATTGTGCCATTCCGCCTTTGAAGTGAAACACTTTATCATGCGTTTGGGATAATCGCTCTGACGCCTTTCGGCCTACCATGCCGACATAACAGATAATCACTACCTCTTCATCAGCCGAAACCTTCGGCAGCATTGACCAGGATGGGTAAGGAATATTAATCGCTCCTTTTATATGACCCCGTTCAAAGCTTTTAGGTGTTCGAACATCGATGATCTTTACGTTCTCTCTTTTATTTATCTTTGCTTGCAATTCATGAAAGGTTAATTCTGTATACGCAGTGCCCATATTACATCCTCCTTAAATAGGGTTACGGTTTCTCTCAAATCGAAAAATCACTTCCGGAGCAAGGAGGAGCAGTGCAATCGCCCCGTAAAGTCCAATGATATAGCTGGTTACATAGGTTATTCCGATCATTTCGTGCAATACGAAGGTGAGCAGATGAATCAGCATATTCGTAAAGCAGAAGGCGTAGCTCCGGATCATCCACCGGCGATGCTTTAGCACACGTTTCTTCCGGATGTGGACAATCGCTGTTGTCGTTATGGCCAGCCAGACGAGATTAAGCAGATTAAAGCCCATGCTGCTTATTTTTCCTCCTGTGGCATAAGGAGCCATGTATCCGGATGTCAGTACGACTAGCAGCACGGATGATACATAAACGTAGCCGTTCAAGCGATGCAGCCGACGGTGCTTCTCATAGCTGCGGGTCAAGAAGTTGAGGAGACCTGATGCCATTGCGACGCAGGCGAATGCGATATGAATGTATAGGACTATTAACCAGCTTTGAGTTTTAAGCTCATGTGCTAGATCGGTCTTGTGACTAAGAAAGGTCTCAGCCCTCGGATCAACCATGTAATTGTTGACCACCGCATATAGGATATAAATGTAGGATATAAATGATGCAAACGTACGAAACCAACTTATAAAAGGACAGATGCTTACCCCTCATGTAGTCATAACCTCCTTGTATTAATCTACTATCCGAAGGGTAACAGGAGAGCCTCTCGAATCAGGTGCACAAATGATCACAAAACTATAAACAAACCGTCACAATATGCGAAGTGATCGTTTTTCCGGTTATGAAGATGATACACTTTGATCATGGGTACACTTGGAATGAAGGCGGGATCGACATGAATGAACAATCGGTAATCTTGGTCGTGGACGATGACCAGAGCATCGTTGAATTATTGAGAGACTTTTTGGAGAATGATCGCTTCCAGGTCGTGACGGCAAATGATGCGAATGAAGCATGGGACAAGTTTCAGCAGAATACGATTCATTGCATCATCTTGGACATCATGATGCCGGGGCAAAATGGATTTGAGCTCTGCCGACGCATACGAGCAGAGAGCAGCGTTCCTATTCTGTTCTTGAGTGCTCGCAGCGAAGATGTGGACAAGATTCGTGGCCTCACTCTTGGGGGAGATGACTATATCGTCAAAACCGCTTCGCCAGGCGAGATTGTTGCCCGGGTCAAGGCTGTTCTACGGCGCACGGGAACTCCACAATCCAGCACGAGCCAGGTGCTCGATTACGGTCGTATTAAGCTTGATTTGGCCACGAGAGAATTAGTTGTGGATCAAATGAATGTCTCCCTGACGCCAAAGGAATATGAGCTGCTTAGATTGTTTATGGAGCACCCGAAACAGGTGTTTACTTATGATCAGCTGCTGGAGAAATTCTGGGATGGTGTCGGAGATAAACATACGATCCGCGTCCATTTGAGTCGTCTTCGTGAGAAGATTGAGCTTGATCCCGAACAGTCGCAGCATCTTATTAATATATGGGGCATCGGTTATCGCTTCGAGGGGGTATAACATGCAAAAACTTCGCCTTCGCACGCATTCCTTGCTCAGCTTAGGGCTGCTTCTGCTGCTGCCTTGGGTTTTCTTTGTCGTTGTATTTTTCATGACCACTCATTCGCTTCACATTAAAGAGGACAAGCCGGATTCCTATGCTGTTCTCATGATTGCAGCCTTCGCGGGGCTGGTGCTTGCTTTCGTAATTGTTGGCTTGCGAATGCGGAGGCTTCTTCTTAAGCCCCTTGAGGGGCTAGGTCTTGCAGCTCGGAAAATCGCAGAAAGCGATTGGGACGTTGAGCTTCCCCAATCGACTATTCGAGAAATTGCCGAGGTTCGAGAAGGGTTCGAAGTCATGGTGAACGGGCTTCAAGATTCACAATTGAAGCAAGCAAAGCTGGAGGAGGAGCGACGTTTCATTATCGCCGCCGTAGCCCATGACTTGCGGACACCGTTATTTGCATTACGCGGGTACTTGGATGGCCTAGAGCTAGGAATAGCGCAAACACCGGATCAAATCTCGAAATATGTAGCTGTGTGCAAGCAGAAGTCCGCACAGTTGGACCGGTTGGTTGAGGATCTCTTCACCTTTACGAAGATGGAGTATCAGGAAGCCGAGTTAAGTGAGAGTACGGCCGACTTTGGTGGTATTATTCAGAAATCGACAGACAGCTTGAAGCCTCAGGCAGAGTCCAAGCAAATCTCGATTCTCGTTCATTCCACACCGGACGACTATTTAATTCGAGCGGATTCGCACTTGTTAGAACGCGCGATTAGCAATTTGCTCGATAATGCTGTTCGACATACCCCTGAGCACGGTCATATTGTGATTCAATACTGGAGGGAGAGAGACCGATTGTCCTTTAGTATTCACGATTCTGGACAAGGCTTTGCGTCAGAAGAGCAAGAGCAGGTATTTGAACCTCTCTACCGGGGTGAGAAATCGAGAAACCGCGCAACCGGGGGTTCTGGACTCGGGCTTACCATATCACGGCGAATCATCAGGCAGCATGGTGGGGAGTTAGCTGCGAGCAACCATCCTGCGGGAGGCGCTATTCTCTCGGGCTGGATTCTTGCTAAGCGAAACAACTCTATTGATTAGATTAAAAATGAGGAACACCCCTTAGCTTACATCGGATTACTAATCCGATGCAGGCTAAGGGGTGTTTTGTAGGAGCGCTATTCTTCCTTTGGTATAAAATCAAATATTTTTCCTGACTCAAAGGCATCGATCAAACGATGCAGCCAGTGATAATAGTTAAGTGCATCATTAATTTTCTGCTCGTCGATTGTTGTGATTTCCTGCAGGTCGCTGTTATCAGGATCGGATGCTTGAAGCATACGAATCTCCTTTAATGACTTCTCGAGCGAAGTCATATTACTCTCCACAGCTTTCCGCCATTTAATAGAGAAGAAATCAGTAAAGTTCTGATACCAGTCCGGTACAACCTCGTAAAAGTCCTTCCTCGACCCTTTACCCCAAACCTTCTCAATCATTTTCAAATCCATTAACGTCCGCATGCCCGTACTCATGGATGTTTTGCTCATCCCCATCGTTTGGCTCATTTGGTCCAAAGTGATGGGTTCATTCTGAAAATACATAGAGCCGTAAAGATGACCAATTGATAATGTTATGCCGTAAAGATCCATGTTTTTTCCTATCGAGTCAATCACACGCTGTCGCGATGTGTGCAGCGCGCGCGATTGCTCGGGCGTTAAGCCGCCTAAATTATCGTCCATAATTGCCTCCTGGGTCACCTTGCTACACTTCATAGACATTGTAAGCTTATCTGAAATTAAAAGTAAAGGGCTCATTTCCATATGCATTTAGGAGGAAAAAGGAGGGATCTGGAGTATTCCTATTGTAAAGTTTAAACTGTACGTACATTACGTACGGATATTAGTGTTGACTAATTAAGGTAAAAAGGCCTAAACTGTCGTCAGTACGAAGAATATTCTCTAAGCACATGCTTACGAAGCAGAATTATCACAAGTGACCACTTGTGGTGACAATTCTCTAAGCACATGCTTACGAAGTGAAAATTGCTTCGCAATTTTTTTGAGGAGGGAAGACGTGTCCATCATCGAAGCCAAACAACTGACTAAAATATTCGGTAACCATCCGGAACAAGCGATGCAGTTCCTAAAGCAAGGATGGACGAAAGAAAGGATTTTTAAAGAAACAAGAATGACTGTAGGGGTAAACCAGGCTAGTTTCAGTATTGAAGCAGGACAAATATTCGTCATCATGGGTTTATCCGGCAGCGGCAAATCCACCTTAATCCGCCTGCTGAATCGTTTGATTGAGCCATCATCTGGTCAGCTCTTATTCGAGGGACGGGATATCGTGCAAATGAGTTCGTCAGAACTAAGAGAGCTCCGACGTAAAAAGATGGGGATGGTGTTTCAAAAGTTTGCTCTATTTCCTCACCGGACGGTACTGCAAAATGTTGAATATGGTCTGGAAATTCAAGGAGTGGAGAAGCAAGCCCGCAGGCAAATGGCTGAGCAGTCCTTACAGCTGGTTGGCCTCGGCGGATGGGAAAACAGCTATCCTGATCAATTGAGCGGAGGAATGCAGCAGCGTGTAGGTCTGGCTAGGGGCTTAGCTAATGATCCTGATATTCTTCTTATGGACGAAGCGTTTAGCGCGCTTGATCCACTTATTCGAAAGGATATGCAGGATGAGCTCTTGCAGCTGCAATCTAATATGAAGAAGACGATCATCTTCATCACACATGATCTGGACGAGGCGCTGCGCATCGGGGACAAGATTGCATTAATGAAAGATGGCGTTATTGTACAAATTGGCACTCCTGACGAAATATTGATAAATCCGGCTAACCCGTACGTTGAGAAATTTATAGAGGATGTTGATCTTTCCAAGGTGCTGACCGCAGCTCATGTTATGCGGAAGCCTGGAACGATTATGCTCGAGCGTGGTCCTCGTGTAGCTCTTCAAATGATGAAGGATCAAGGGGTATCGAGCTTGTACGTGACCGATAAGGGAAAGAAGCTTCTAGGTGTAATAACCGCCGAGCTTGCCTCTGCTGCCTTAAAAGAAGGCTTGCCGTTAGAGGATATATTAATCAAGAATTTACCGGTTATTTCTCCTGCAACCCCGTTAAACGAATTATTTGAGCCTATGGCGGATTCTAAGATCCCACTGGCTGTAACCGATGACACGAATCGGCTGTTAGGTATCGTTATTCGTGGAGCTGTCTTTGCCGCACTGGCCGGAAACACCATACCTGAGGCAGGGGGTGTAAAGTGAATATTCCGAAGCTTCCACTTGGTAATTGGATCGAATCGTTAGAAAGCTGGTTAGAAAATCATTTCTCCCCGTTGTTTGATTTCATACGCCTGATTATAGGCTCCATCGTTGATTTTCTACATAATGTTCTTCTCTTCAGTCCTTCGATCATCATGATTCTGATTATAACGGCTATAGCCTGGTATCTTGGGAAATGGAAGGTTGCTGCCTTTGCGTTCATAGGGCTTTTGCTTATTGAGAATCTAGGCTATTGGGAACATGCCATGGAAACCTTAGCCATCGTGCTTGCAGCATCCCTATTATCCATCATCATTGGCGTACCAACTGGCATTTTGTGTGCTAGAAGTTCCTTATTACAAGGAATCATTACTCCTTTGCTTGATTTGATGCAGACCATGCCCGCATTTGTTTATTTATTACCAGCGGTATCTTTCTTCTCACTTGGTGTTGTACCAGGTGTTATTGCATCCATCATATTTGCGGTGCCGCCTACCATTCGTCTGACGAATTTAGGGATCAGGCAGGTTCCTTCGGAACTGGTTGAAGCTGCCGATGCCTTTGGCTCAACGCCAAATCAGAAGCTGTTCAAGCTGCAGCTTCCTATGGCGCTGCCTACGATGATGGCGGGTATTAACCAAACGATCATGCTGTCGTTGTCTATGGTTGTTATTTCCTCGATGATTGGTGCTCAAGGACTTGGCGCGGATGTCTATCGGGCGGTTACTCAGACCAAGACGGGCATTGGCTTTGAGGCTGGTATTTCCATAGTCGTGTTGGCTATTTTATTAGACCGGATGTCTAACCATATCGTGAAAAAAAATAAACGCTAGAGGTGAAACATTTTGAATAAAAAATGGGGATTTACATTATCAGCTGTTGTATTGGCAGCAGCACTTGCAGGCTGTTCGAATTCGAAAACAAATGACTCGAAAGAGATAAAACTCGCATACGTCGCTTGGGATTCGGAAATTGCAAGCACGAATGTTGTTAAATATGTGTTGGTATCAAAATTGAACTATTCCGTTGATCTTTTGCAGGTTGATGCAGGTCCAATGTGGGCCGGAATGGCAGACGGCAGTGCGGATGCCATGGTAGCTGCATGGCTGCCTACAACGCATGCTTCCTATTTGGAGAAATACGGCAGCAGCGTTGAGGATCTAGGTCCTAATCTGGAAGGAACAAAGACGGGTCTTGTTGTTCCGTCTTATATGAAGGAAAGCTCGATCGAAGATCTGAATAACGAAGCTACAGGTAAATTGGTGGACTATGAGATTATCGGCATTGAGCCTGGAGCAGGTATTATGCAGTCAACCGACAAGGTGCTGAAGGATTATGGACTGGAGAGCAAGTGGAAGCTGATTGAAAGCTCATCAGCTGCGATGGCTCAGGAGCTGCAGAAGGCCTATGAGGCGAAAGAGCCCATCATTGTGACAGGCTGGACGCCGCATTGGATGTTCGCCAAGATGGACTTGAAGTATTTGGACGATCCAAAAGGTGTTTATGGCGGAGCTGAAAGTATTCATACGATAGCACGTAAAGATCTGAAGTCCGATAAGGCAGATGCCTACAAGCTGCTTGATCAATTTACATGGACACCTGACGATATGGCTCAAGTGATGGTTGCCATTCAAGAGGGCCAATCGCCGGAAGAAGCGGCTAAAGCCTGGGCAGAAGGCCATCCGGAGCAGGTTGAGAAGTGGCTGGATGGAATCCAATAAATAAGGAGAATTCGAGTGGAAGAGCTGCTCTCTGAGGTTGCGGCATATCCCCCTATCCAGTATGATAATGGCAGACTTTAAAGGGGGAAATGCCATGACGACAACTTTCGAACGGCCAGAAGCCGTAATCTTTGATATGGACGGAACCTTATTTGAAACAGCTACCTTGCTTGCGACGGTGCACGAGCGCTTATTCCGCACCTTGCGTGAGGAAGGGCTTTATGATCAGACACCTCCGCTGGATGATCTCCTTGGCTGCCTAGGCATGCTGCTGGAGGATATTTGGCGGAAGCTGATGCCTGGGAGCTCAGAAGAAGCACGCCTACGAGCAGATGAGCTTATGGTGCAATATGAGCTTGAAGAGCTGGAAGCGGGTAAAGGAGTGCTGTACCCACAAACGGCTGAAACGCTGCGTCGCTTGAAGGAACAGGGGATTAAGTTGTTTGTGGCAAGTAACGGCCTGGAAGTTTACGTGAAAGAGGTTGCTCGCTACAAAGGTATAGCGGATCTATTCGACGGCTTGTACAGCGCGGGAGAATTCCAGACAGCAAGCAAGGTTGATCTTGTTGCGAAGCTTCTCGCCGATCATCAGATTAAGACAGCCTGGATGGTAGGCGACCGTTCTTCCGACGTAGAAGCAGCTAAAGGTAATAATCTTATCGCTATTGGTTGTGCTTATGCCGGCTATGGACGCGACTCCGAGCTTGCCAGCGCAGATGTATGTATCCAAGAAATGCCGGAGCTTCTCACCTTACTCAAATAAGATTTGATAAAGAAAGGCGTCACAGGTAAATTGTCCTGTGACGCCTTTTGCTGTTCCCTCTTTCAAACATTTTCTAAAATTTTTACGTAGCGTTTGACGGAGCACTTCGAATGATTCTGGAGAAATGTAATGTCCGCCTTTGTTCGAGAATTCTAACCTATACCTATTTAGTTAAAAGAATTCTCGAACAACAGCGGTCGGAAGAACATTCGAATGCGCAGGATGCGAAGTAACTTGTTTAAGAAATGTTTATCTCTTCTCACTTTGTTGTTTACACCTATCTGTTACTATACACTAACTAATGAATATGTCTTCTGAAAGAAGTGTCGATATGAAAGTCATCAATCGCATAATGGTTTCGAGTGCTTTGTTAGTGGTTCTTTCACTTGTCTCCCTGCTTGCTGTGTTTGGGATCTTTCTATTAATGGATTCCGTAAGTGGTGACGGGGGCAAGGAGATGCTCGACAGCAAAGTTTTTCAGGCTGAGAAGCAGCTTAGCAGCATAGATGCCTCCAAAAAGAGTTGGGAGCTGTTGAATGGCCGTCTTTCTAAATATGGCTATAACCTGCTTGTTCTACAGGATAAGCGAATCCTTTATAATTCACTAACTGATCCAAAGAGTGAAGTGAATGAAATGATTAAAAGTTTTACAAATATAAATTTGCAGAATGATGCATTGGCAGGACGGTTACAACACACCACCTTTGTTGCCAAGTCATATGAGGGTTATGCCCTGTACGCCGTAAAGAAGGACGTAGATAGCAGCGGAGACAGCGGCTTACTTGATTTCTGGCTGCCATTTGTCCTCATCAGCCTCGCTGTTATCGTCGTCATTGTGCTGCTCAGCCAGCTGTTTACTCGTAAGATGGCCCATCGGATCCTCCAACCGCTGGAGGCTTTATCAGAAGGGGCTAAGCGGATTCAAAGTGGTGATCTATCAAAGCCGGTCATCTATAAGGGGAATGATGAATTTGCTCCCGTGAGTGCTGCTTTTAACCACATGCAGGAGCATCTTTTAGATGAACAGCAGAAAAATAAGGCTTACGAGAAAGCCCGTGTTGATTTGGTTGCTGGCATTTCTCATGACCTGCGAACTCCGCTTACTTCCATAAAAGGTTATCTAAAGGGCCTTCAAGACGGAGTAGCGAATACACCGGAGAAGAGAGAGCGATATCTACAAATTGCTTATCAAAAATCTTGTGACATGGACGCGCTGCTTCGGAAGCTGTTCTATTTCTCAAGCATGGAGACGGGCAATCTGCCATTGTTGCTTGCAGACAGGGATTTAGTTGATTTTGTTCGTGAATATGTACAAGCTCGTAAAGAGGAGCTTGTACAAAGTATGGTGACCATTTCAGTCGAAATGAAGCCTGGTTCTTATCCTGTTCGAATCGATGAGGAGCAGATGAATCGTGTGATGGCTAACCTCATAGAGAATGCGATCAAATACGCTAATGTAAAGCCGATTCATCTGACTATATACGTATGGTGTGAGCATGATGAGGTACATTTGATATTCGCCGACAATGGCGGAGGAGTGCCAGATGATCATCTGCCTTATTTATTTGATCAGTTCTGGCGGGGCGACAGCGCAAGATCTCAGAAGAACGGTGAGAGTAACGGACTAGGTCTCTATATCGTGAAATATATTGTGGACAGGCATGGCGGCACAGTGGCGGCGACAAATGATAACGGACTTCATATCGAAATGATACTGCCGAGCCAGATGGAGAGGGAACATGAGCAAAATATTAATCATCGAAGATGATACCGAAATTGCAATGCTGGAGAAGGATTATTTGGAGATTAACGGTTTTGAGACAGAGATCATTGCAGATGGGAAACAGGCGGTCACTGCCATCCTGGATAATTCCTATGATTTGATCCTGCTTGATCTGATGCTTCCGGGGCAGAATGGATATGATATTTGCCGTGAAGTAAGAAACAAGACTGATATTCCGATTCTGATGGTTACGGCTAGGACGGAGTCGATGGATAAGATTCGTGGGCTTGGGCTAGGGGCCGATGATTATATCGCTAAGCCGTTTGATCCTGCGGAGCTTGTTGCAAGGGTCAAATCACATATAAGCCGTTATGAACGGCTTGTTGGTACGACAAGAAAGGCTGAGAATGAGGAACAGATCATCGTTGGTGAGTTAAAGATATTGCGGAGAAGCTGGAAGGTGTACAAGGCTGGGCAGGAAATCCGGTTCCCAAACCGCGAGTTTGAGCTTCTATTGTTTTTGGCAGAACATCCGAATATCGTGTTTTCCAAAGATGCGCTGTTTGAAAAAATCTGGGGTTATGACTATGCAGGCGACAGCGCGACGGTAACGGTTCATATTAACCGGATCCGCGAGAAGATTGAGAATGATCCGGCAAAGCCGGAGATGATTGAGACGATCTGGGGAGCAGGGTACAGGCTGAATCGCTGATTGGATACGAATGAATGAGCCATGCGGCGACGCATGGTTTTTTTGCACGAATTTGCACGAATTTATAAATTGTTAATATGTTGTTTGCGGACTTGTTACACCTTTCTGCTAAAATGTTTAGGTTAATCCGAAATAGCTTACACTTTAAGAAAATCATAGAAGTGCGGTGATAGGCTTGTCCTTACGATTTAGACTTTTACTTTCTTTTACCTCTGTCGTTATTGTGTCGGTCATTTTATTTGTATTATTGTCTTATCTGCTGTCCGTTGCTGTAACCGGTGATGTTCGTAGCCTGCACAACTTCTATAAAATTCATTATTCGCTTCATCCGTTGTCCGAAGAAGAGGAAAGCCTCTTCCTTGACCTTAAGTATTTGGCGAAAAATGACCCGGAACAATTAAAAGACAAGCAGCTGCTTGCGCAATACAACACGCAGTTGAAAATGGAGAAGGCCGCTTTAGTTATCCGAGATAATGATACGATCCTCTATACTGCTCCATCGCTTAGTGGAGTTGATCTTTTAGCTATTTTACCTAGCTATGATATGGGTAACAATATGATTCGCAATACGCTTAATGCTGGAAGCCGGTTTTTCTCCTATTCCAAATTTGATTTCTATTACTCCTCCAGCAAGAATGAGAAGGGAAGTATCTTTGTTCTTCACGAGAGGAGCCCGTTTGCCCAGGTTATACGAAGGCTGCTTCCGCTTCTTATTGCTTTGTTCATTATTATTTTATTGTTAACCGGATTTTTGTTATATCGTTATGTAACGAGGAAAATTATTAAGCCGCTGGATCAGCTCAGACGGTCTGCCGAGCATATTAAGGAAGGGAACTTAACCTTTGAGCTTAAGGCGGATTCGAAGGATGAGGTTGGGCAATTGGTTCAAACCTTTGATCAAATGCGCCAAAGATTGTACGATTCGATCCAGCTCCAGCTTCATTATGAGGAAAATCGTAAGCAGCTGCTGTCGAACATTTCGCATGATCTAAGAACGCCGATTACAACGATTAAAGGCTATGCGGAAGGAATTAGGGACGGGGTTACGAATACGGAAGAAAAGCTGAACAAATATGTACATGCCATTTATACTCGTGCTTCGGATATGGAACGTCTCGTTAACGAGCTGCTTTTCTATTCCAAATTAGATTTGAAGAAAGAACCGTTCTCCTTTCACAAATTAGAGCTAGGTCCATTTCTATACAATGTTGCGGATGAGATGTCCATTGAGTTTCATGATCAGGATGTCGAATTGGTATGGGAGAAAATGCCCGAGCAGCCTTTGTTCGTTCTTGCCGATCGTGAGAAGCTGAAGCGGGTCATCTTGAATTTGTTTGATAACTGTCTGAAATATATGAATCAGCAGCCTAAGCAAATCACAATAGCCATTGAGTACCAAGCGGAGGATGTGGTCATTACCATGAAGGATAATGGCCCTGGCATACCTGAAGGAGATCTGCCTCATATTTTCGAACGATTTTACCGGGTGGAGCCTTCACGAAATCAATCGAAGGCTGGCGGAAGCGGGCTTGGCCTTGCGATTGCTCAGCAGATTATAGAAGGACATGGAGGCATGATTTCGGCAAGCAGCGAGCTTGGCTCAGGCACCAGCATTTCATTTACACTCAAAATATTTGAAGATCGATGGTGATGGACATGACAAGGATATTAATTGTTGAAGATGATCCTTATATTGCAGAGTTACAAAAGGACTATTTTGCGCTGCACGGGTATGAGGCTGAATTAAGCGATGATGGGCAGGCAGGGCTTAGCCTGGCTTTAAGTGGGGACTATGATTTAATTATTCTGGACATTCAGCTTCCAGGTATAAGTGGCTTTGAAATTTGCAAAACAATCAGGGAGCGGCTGGATGTGCCGATTCTTATTGTTTCAGCGAAAAATGAAGAGCTGGATAAAATCCGCGGCTTTGGCTTTGGGGCAGACGACTTTGTAACCAAACCGTTCAGTCCTAATGAGCTGGTTGCAAGAGCAAAAGCTCATTTGGCGAGGTACGAACGATTTAAGAACGGTCAGAAAATGAAGCCGGATGAGAGCCTGCACATTCGAGAACTGACGATTAATCCTTCCTCTCATCGCGTATTTGTGCACGATCAGGAAGTATTCCTCACAGCCAAGGAATTTGAGGTGCTTGTATTTATGGCGTCCAATCCTAACCGGGTATTCAGTAAAGACCAGCTGTTTGAAAAAATATGGGGGCTGGACTCTAATGGTGATATCGCTACCGTGACCGTTCATATTTCCCGCATTCGGGAAAAGCTGGAGGCAGATCCTTCTAATCCGCAGTTTATTGAAACGGTTTGGGGAGCGGGCTACCGCTTTACCGTCTAAGTTCATTTTGCAAAAAGTTATCGTCCTTTTAATAGTTTGTTTATACTTTCTTTTCAGCGTGTTTAGAGCGGTCGCCTAAGATAGATTCAGGAACAGGTAATCACTCTACTATCGGGAAGGAAAGATGAAAGATGAAGAAGATGCAGCAAAAGGCAGCTATCGCAGCACTAGCCGTACTTATTGGAGGAGGAGCATTGCTTCCAGTTCAATCTGCTAAGGCAGCCAGCTTTGATCAGCCATTGGAACAAGTTATTCAGCAGCTTGTTAGTCAGAAAGTGCTTAACGGCTATCAAGATGGTGCGATGCGCACTGAGAATAAAGTAACAAGCGCCGAGCTTATCAAGATGATTGTACTCGCGCTTGATTTAAATATAACCCCGCCGACAGGTAAAGAAAAATGGTATACCCCTTATGTCAATACAGCGGTTGCTGCTGGACTGCTCGATAATGCACAAAGCTTCCAGCCTAATAAACCGGCTACTAGCAGTGAAGCTGCTGAGCTGATCGCCAAAGCACTGCAGCGTGATGTGAAATCCGTCCAATATTGGATGGCAGGTATGAAGATCGACGGCAAACAACTAAGCCGCGGTGAAGCAGCGAGACTTCTTGTCTATTCAGAACAAGCGATCCGCACTTCAGCAGCTGAGATCGTATCCATTAAGGCACTCAATAAAATCACATTTGAAGTTACTTTCTCGGCGCCTCTGACCTTAGAAGATGAGACAACCGATCAAGCTAACGCCAATTTTACTTTCAGTGAGGGACTGAAGCTGGTTAACCAGCCCCGCCTCAAAACAGGAGCTATTGCAACTTATATCATCCCAGTGCAAACCATGAAGCCAGGTACAAGCTATTCCTTGAACTATAAAGGAAAGCAGCAGTTTGAGGTTGCGGCAAGTGATGAGATGATCAAGCTTCAAAATGTACGTCAAGTAACATCCGATACGTTTGAGGTTGAGTCGTTCCGCACGGATGGTGTCATCGACTATGGCTATTTGATCTCGGCTTACGCTGGTGGTCGTGGTGCTAATGCGGTTGTTCTGGATGAGAACAACAAGCTTAATGGACAAGCGATGCAAATCATTTCGTCCCTTGCTTCTAGACAAGCTGTTCTTACAGCAGAAGATGGAGAGCAAACGACGGTCAACTATGTTGGCTTTACGCAATCTACAGACGGCAAGCAAGAGCCTAAGTTCCGACTTCCGGCAGGCAAGACCTTACAGCCTGGTAAGAAGTATACGGTAACGTCTGACTGGTTTGTACTCAATAACCCGACATTTACCGCACAAAGCATGGAATCACTTGAGATCGGGGCTGTTGATCAAGTGAATGAGACAACGCTGAATGTCATATTGACAGCGGATCCTGGAGATGAACTATTTGCTTACCGCTCGATTCAGCTAAACGGTTCTGATGGTACAACGTTAACGGCACAATATAAAGTGCAAACCCGTATAGGCGCAGTTGGAGTATTTGAGCTTCAAAACAACGGCAAGCTGCAAGCTGGTGTTCAATATGATATTGTTCCTGTAGGCAGCTGGACTACTGCGAACAACGTGAAGCTAAGCTCGAAATAAGACTGATTTATACGAAAACCATGTGGACCATTAATCCACATGGTTTTTTTGTTTAGAAATTGTTTATGTATTCTCATCTGGCTATTTAGCACTCCTGTTTAGAATGAAAGTATTCAATTCATCTAGAGTGGAGGCCCAGCAGTGAAACTAACAGCCCAGAATATAAGTAAAAACTATGGCAAGAAGCAAGCCCTCACCGACGTCAGCTTTGAAATGGACAATGGCGTATACGGCCTTCTTGGACCTAACGGAGCAGGTAAATCAAGTCTTATCCGTATATTAGCAGGGGTTATGGAGGCTAGCAGCGGAGAGATTCTGATCAATGGAAGGAATAGAAAAAAATGCGAACGTGAGTATCGCTCCAAGCTGGGGTATTTGCCGCAGTCCTTAGATTTTTACCCCGAGTTTACTGGACGGGATTATTTGCTCTATATTGCTGCCCTCAAAGGTTTGAATGGCGCAGCGGCAGAGCGGAAAGTGATGGAGCTGGCTGAGCAGGTTCGATTAACGGATGATTTGCATCGAAAAAGCGTGAACTACTCCGGTGGGATGAAACGTCGTCTAGGCATTGCTCAAAGCCTGCTTAACGATCCAGAAATCCTTATCCTCGATGAGCCTACCGCAGGGCTTGACCCGTATGAGCGTATCAAGTTCCGAAATCTCATTTCACTTATCTCCCGTGACAGAACGGTCCTTCTATCTACTCATATCGTGTCTGATATCGATTCGATTGCGAAGCAGACGGTCATGATCAAAGCCGGCAAGATTGGCAAAATGCAGACCAATGAGAGCTTTGTACGTGCAATGGATGGTAAGGTTTGGCTTGTCATGATGACAGTAGACAAGCTGGTCGAGTACCAGAATAACCATATTATCAGCAATGTCCTCCCGATTGGCGATCGCATGGAGGTGCGTGTCGTAACGGATGATAAACCTTTCCCGGATGCGGTTGCCGCAGTGCCAACGCTTGAAGATGCATACCTCTATGAATTCCATAACGAAGAAGGTACTCTGTAATGAAAATATTCCAGTATGAAATGAAAAAGCTGCTCCTTAATAAAAACCGGCTTATTTTGCTTGTTGTTCTGTTCCTGATTTATGTCCTCGTGGCGTGGCTTTCCTCTAAGGGACAATTTGAATTAAGCGGCAATGAAGGGAAACAAGCGATCAGTGAATATACCAGCTTAATGTCTGAGCATACTGGCAAGCTGGATCAAGAGCAGCTAGCCAAGTCACAGGAAGCTCGTGATAAAGCAATCGCTGAGCATGGCACTGGAGAAGAGCTTAACATGAAGATTAACCGTGATCCTGAGTTGAAATTTAACATGAGGTATGCCCAGTTTGGACAGAAGGTGAATGAATATTGGAATGGTCCAGCAGAGCAGAACAAGGCAGATCTAAGAGGCGTATATCCCCTTCAGGAGAAGCTGACGGAACTTAAGGCTTCCGGTCAGACGGATAGCTTTGAATACAAAAAGTATTCCAGTCGATTAGATACCGAGCTGGCTATAGGAGAACCAGTCTTCGAGAATGCTGTTTTCTGGAACTGCTTTTTTATCCGATTTGACGGATTTATGGTTGTGTTTCTACTCTTGCTTGTACTGACCTACTTTATATCGCCGTTGTTTACCCAGGAGGTCAGAACAGAGATGGACAGTATTGTGCTTAGTACCGTCAAGGGAAGGAAAGAGGTTGTTACGGCCAAACTCTTAACCGCCGCGGTCTCGGGTGCAGTCGTTACAGCAGTGTATCTTGTTGGGTCGTTTATTGGTACCTTTATTGGTTACAGTGATCTAAGCGGCATGAATGCGACACTCCGAAGTATGGACGGTTTCGAGTCCTCTATGCTTCAGTTATCGGCAGGAGGTACTGCGTTACTGGGGTCACTATGGCTTATTTTCGCAGCTGTCACGTTTAGTCTTGCACTTGCCTATATCTCTTCCAAGATGAAAAGTCAAAGTGCCGCATTTGGACTAGGCATGGTGATTCTTCTTGCAGGCTCCTTGTCCAACTACTTCAGTAACGAGATCAAAGAACTGATCTGGCCGGTCGTAGATTTTAACTTCGGCTCGCTAGCGATGTTTAACGTTATCTTTGGTCAATCTAAGATTTACAATCTGTTTGGAATGCCGCTCTCCTATGCAATGGCCGCTCTGGTAGTCAGTCTTATCCTCTGTGCAGCTGCAGTTCTGCTGACTTATCTGGCGCAGAAGAAACGGACAGTTGTTTAATCGATATAAGATACTTAAAACAGGGAAATCCGTCAGCTTTGAGCTGGCGGATTTCCTTTTTTCTATAATTGCTGCTCAGCAAGCCTCACGGCCTCTTCCTTCGACCATTCGAACCGCAGCGTAGGCTTACCGGTTGGGCCGGTCGATATTGCGACGGCTTTCATGCCGAGGCGGAAAAAGAGAGTTAGGCTCGGCACGTTGTCGAGCGCGACCTGGCAGGTCAGCTTCCCAAGCTTCTGCATCATCGCATTCATGACGGCGAATCCGATCCCGATGCCACGGGCTTCGGGATGAGTGACGATGATACAGCTTTGTTCTCCGGCTTCAGCTGCAAAACCAAGTCCAATGATCCGGCTGCCGACCTTTGCGACGGCGATTACAGCGCCATCACTAGTCAGTAAATCCGGCGACAGTCGCCGAAGGGAATGGATAGCTGCAACTGTCAGCCGCTTCTCCCCGAATCGGACAGCAAATTCAATCAGTCTCTTTCTTTCTAAGACCCATTGCTCGGGGGTAAGCAGCTGCAGTTCCATTATCTCATCGCCTCCTGCTTCATTCTCTCGTTCCTCATTCTTGCAAGATAAGTGCTGTATTGAAAAATCCGATCGAGCGATTTCTGCCGGATATGCGGCTCATCAAACTTCATTGGCTTGGAATTAGCTTCGAAGAACCAGATGTTGCCGGCACTGTCTATACCAAGGTCCATAGACATTTCGCCGAGCATAAAGCCGGATCCTTTTTCAATTTGCCTTGCAATCATGATCGACGTTTTTTTCGCCTTAATAAGAATTCTACGCGCTTGATCGGCATTAAAGGAGCTCTTCAACAGCTTCTCAGGGTCTTCTATTGATCCACCTCTGGGAACATGGGTTGTAATACTCGAGGAACCCGCAACGCGTGCACCTATACCGGTTAAATCCCATTTGCCCCGTTCATTCTTCTGCACGAGCGCCCGGAGATCAAATCTTCTCTCGTTAAAGGAAGCAAGCTGGATGCCTTGCTGGGCGATATAAGGCTCCCCGGCGCTTTCCTTCTTGATCCGATTCCACAGCTTCTGAATATCCGTGCAGCCGAAGGTGGAGCTTTTCTTGTTCTCCTGTACTTTAAGCAGATAAGGGAGCGGTTTGTCGGGCTGCAATTTGACGGTCATGATGCCTTTACCGGCTTTGCCGCTTTCTGGCTTCAGATAAAGGAAAGGATGCTTCTGCAGCATTCTCTCCAGCCTCACCGCTGTTACCAGCTTACGCGTAGTTGGAATAAACGGCTTGGTGGATTTGTTCCCGCGCAGCCATTCGAATAAATACCACTTGTTGAAAAAGGAAGGGTTAAACAGCTTAATCCGCGGGTCCCGCATACAAGCGGCGATTTTGTTCTGAACGGCAGGAAGCATCTCATCCTCGCGAAGCGGAATACGGTTATAAATAATATCCGGGAAAGGCAGCAAACGCTGCTGCCACGAATCCGAATTCTCACTGTAGATGAAGCCCCGTAGATTGTTACGCCCTAAAATTAGGTTTTTAACCGTAAGCACATAGACAAGAAATCCCTTTTCTTGACCCGTTCGTATAATGTCCGCAAAGTTGTGGCGGTTGCCCCGGAATAACTGTTCATCATTTTCAATTGTCAGTATCGCAAGTACCGGGCGCCCCGCCGG
Source organism: Paenibacillus sp. J22R56 (assembly GCF_056269375.1). NCBI lineage: Bacteria > Bacillati > Bacillota > Bacilli > Caryophanales > Paenibacillaceae > Paenibacillus > Paenibacillus sp. J22R56. The sequence continues at coordinate 195,692 of NZ_JBWDNV010000001.1, read as the reverse complement.
CCGTTCATACACCTCTTCTTTCTTAGCGGCTCGAGTCTCCATTAGCTGTTCCCTCCTTGAAACTTGCTGAGGTACAAGCAATGATCAATAATGCATTCGACGGAAGCTTTTCCTTCCGCTTCCAGGGAAGGATGCTTGAAGATCGAGCGTCCCGGCTTCGCGTTTGCTTCGAACATCCATATTTCGTTATCTTTATCAATGCCAATATCAAGGCCAAGCTCGCCAAGCCGATGCGGATAATTCCGCTCAATGGCCTCGGCCATCTTGATGGACACTTTTTTTGCTTTCTCCAGCACCTCTTTGCCTTGTGCGCCGAATACGCGGTTAAGCGCCTGCTCCGGTGTCATCAGGGCACCGCCGTTTTTGACATGGGTTGTAACGCTGCCTTTGCCAGCTTTTTTTGCACCAATTCCAGCAGGTACCCATTCGTTTTTGCCATTCTTATGCATATGGAAACGGAAGTCGAGCGGACAGCCGTCAATCTCTACAAGCCGAATGCCTTGCTGCACGACATAATTGCTTAGTGTTGCTCCATGTCGGGATTGAAGCATGCGGTATAAGCTGTTGAAGGTAGAGAAACGAAGCAGTACATTGCGTGAGCCTTTCCGATAGCGCGCAAAGTAGCCGCGTTTAGGATGGTAGGTCAGCCGGTAAATGCCTACCCCAAGGCTGCCCGCCGTTGGTTTGAAATAGAGGAAATGATGCTTTTCGAGCAGCTGCTTCATCTTCTCACTAGTTGGACCGGATACGGATTCCGGCAGATGGTGCAGCGCCTCCGGATCGTTATCCAATAATTTATATACATCGGATTTATTAAAGAAGCCCCAGTTGAAGAAAGGAATCTTCTTGCGAAGCAGTCTCTCGCGTAATGAACCGATGTAGTTTGACGTTTCTGCTTTGCGGCTTGGCAGCCGGTTGTAGATGACATCAGGGAGAGGAACGGTTTTACGGTACCAGCCGCCATGCGAGTTCAGAAAATACCCGTTTACCGTTTCTTGCTGCCAATTAATATCTTGGGGAGTAAAGCCAAATAGAAAAGCCTTCCGGTCCCCTGAACGGACGATTTGCTTGATGAAGTTGGTTCTCATGCCAAAGGGCAGGTTCTCGGAATGGGCATATGAATCACTTAGAACGCCGATGAGCGGACCAATTTGTACCTCATTGTCGCCGGACGTATGAACGAAGATGCTGCCGGTTTTGGGAACCCGGATGTATTGTCTGACTCCGGCGGACAGATAGAGATGATTGCCTTGCCGCCGGACGGGCCTTACGGCTGTTGTAATCACTTCTTTGCCAAGCTTGAGGTGGACGGTTTTTTTGCCGGCCAGCTTCAGCTCCTTCAGAAGTGTATTGGATAAGTAAATGACTTTATCCGATTGTTGAGAGAAATGGACGTTACAAGTTGTCAAGCTCATGGGTGAACCTCCTGAACGTTGTCAGACCGGATCCTTTTGTCTGATGGATAGACAAGGATTGGGGCTGTTGCGGAGTCATTTGTTACAAAAGGCTTATTAGACCTCTGCGTGAGCATCCGTGCATAACGCAGAGGCATCTCTACCGACAGCTGATCCGCCAGATGATCGCCAAACTGCTGGAAGGATGATCTTCCTGGCTTGGCGTTTACCTCAAGCAGCCAGCTTCGGCCATCAGGCTCAATTCCGAAATCAAGGCCAAGCTCGGCTAATCGGCCGAAGCTGTTCTCGAGCCTCTCTGCTGTGTATATGCTGATGTCTTGTATTTTGTTAATGATTCTCTGGGCTTTAGCAGATCCAAACAGTTGAGAGAGCTGCTCGGATGCTCCTGATGCTGTTCCACCACCATGAAGATTCGAAGTCACGGAATCAGGAAGGCCGATGCGGACAGCTGTGCCCGTAATGCCCCAGCGTCCATGGCCATCCTTCTGTACGAGTACTCTTAAGTCAAATGGATTACCGCTTTGGTCAATCAGATGCAAATAAGGCTGAGCTATATAAGACGCATGCCCAATGAATGTTGTGATCCATTGCGTAAGCGCAGAGTAATCTTCGAAATAACGACGGAAAGGGAGGTTTTTTCTCGTTCGGCCAGTCGCTTCCCATTGCAGCGATAAGGGAAGGAATCTAATTCGCATCGCACCTCTCCCTTGCATCCCAGCTGATGGTTTCAGGAAGATGTCTTTGCCATGGTGTGTGATTAGCCTTGCGAGGCTTCCCTTTTGATCCACCTTAGCCGTCTGTGGGAGAAGAGGCAGCAATTGGGGGAATTGGCGAAGTGTGTTATAAACTTCCCATTTGGCTGGAAGGCTGCCGCTTAATGATCGAATGGGATGTTGTTCCCTTATAGCAGCGAGTACCTCTTGGCAGGCAGATCTCTCCGCAGCCTGCTTATAGAAGCAGCGGTCATAGAGGATATCCGGCAGCAAACATTGCTCCTCGGTCCAGCTTCCGCTTCGGAAGCGGAAGCCGGTTAACTGCTTGGTGTGCTTGTTGTATTGACTAGGTGAAAATACGAACAAGTCAATGCCAAGCCGCTCAGCCGCTTCGCTCAGCTTCTGATAGAACAACGGTTCAGGCAGCTTGATCCGTTCAGTTTCTCCGGCCGTTTTGTCCGCCGGGACTGTTTCAATTGAAGCAACGAACACTCCCACTCTTATAAGCGCAGCCTTCATAAGGCCCTCCGACTAGAATCCCGATAAGAACCGGGAGTATTGGATAACATTTCGAACCGATGGCCGGATCTTGTTGTCGTTTTCCTGATTGAGAGGTGTATTATCGCTTTTCGACGGTTTGGAGTTGACCTCCAGCAGCCATACGCGTCCATTCGTATCCAGCGCCAAATCAATGCCAAGCTCGCCAAAATGTGCCGGAATCTGCTTATCAATGCCTTCGGCAATAGTTAGTGCAGCGGTACGCAGACGTTTGGCGGCTCCTTCTTTGCCGGCGAATATATTAGAGCGTGCAACGGCTTCACTAACCGTGCTGAGAGTTCCGCCGCGAGCAAGATTGGAGACAAAGTGCTGGCTGCTGGCTGTACGTGCTACGACCGAAGTGAGTGTCCATTTGCCCGTTGCGTTCTTCTGGACGACGGCGCGAAAGTCAACAGGGCGTTTCTGAATTTCAATCAAGGTGAGCCCTTGCTGAATCTGATAGCGGATCGTCTTCATCTTGGTTGAGATATTCGAGAACAGCTTCACGAGGTTAGGGTACACCTGCCGTCTTGTTCCCGTGCCGGTCGTAAACAGAGCTTGATAGGTATCACCTTCGTGCTTAGAGATACGAATGATGCCTTTGCCGAGGCTGCCTTTGGAAGGCTTAAGAAATACATTGCTATAACGGGCGCACATGGATTTAAGTGTGGTGTAATTACGCAGGAAATGGGACTCCGGCAAATAGCGTGCAACGGTCTGATCTTTCTTCAGCGCATCGAATACTTCCATTTTGTCTAGGAACTTTTCGTTGAACACACTTGCATGATGTGTATTCTTCATCTCTTTAAAAAACGACTGTACACTTGCCTTGCTCTCCAGCTTTCTGGAGGTTAACCGGTTGTTGACAACATCCGGCATCGGCAGCTTCGTCTTTTTCCAACCGTTTGCGAAGGTCCAGCCCTCGATTTGTTTGTCGCTGCTCCCAGCGATATGGTTTGGAGTGAAGAAGTAAACATGTGCTCCCTGTGAGGCGCTGCCATCGACTAGTTCCTTGCAAAACATCGTAATGGTACCAAATGGTTTGTCAGGTGTGCTTGGATAATCGCGGCTGATAAGTACGCCAATCAGCGGTCCAAGCCGAAGGGTCGTGGAAGACGCTTCGTATTGCAAACGAAGGGCGGTATTGGTGAGAATGCCCAGCTGTCTGCCAAGAGATTGATTCATACGCATACCATCGTACTTTGGTACCGGAATAATTTTAACCGTCTTCCGGAATGTCCCGAATCTGAGCGTGATCGACATGCTGTGCGAAATATGCCACTGTTTCAAGTAGACCTCACCAAGCATAATCGTATCTTCCGGAAGCATGCCGGAGCTTATTAGCTGAACGGCTACTTTCGATTTGAGCATTGTGTAAATCTCCTTCCAAGCAGGAGGATGACGAAAAGCGGATAAAGGCCCATAGGTGTTTTACACGAATTACTTCATCATATGAGGACATCTATCCCTTGGTGATTGAAATACCGGGTCATATCTGTAAGGTTGTCATCATAGGATAGTGATGCGGACAAGCAAATGATTTGCAGTTCTTGTCCGTTTAGCCATTGCTGATAGAGCGGGAGTTGAGGCGAAGATGAAGGGTAAAGCTAAGCATGTTATTTATTTGCTGGCGGCTGTAGGAATGCTGTTCTACGGGGTAACGAAGGTGGAGCTTAATGGTCCATGGAATGCGGCGACGATTTTCGGAGTGGTGTGGACTTTGTTTGCGCTGCTCGTTATAGCAGCTCACTTAAACGCATTATTGTGGATGAACGAAGAGAAGAAGAAGGAGCTCGACCGTATCAAGCGGGCGAAGAGAAGAAGCTGGGAGCGCAGGCTGCATCAGACTGTGAACAGAGGTTCCAAACGAAAAGCAAGAGGTTAACCATAATGCGCAGCCTGTGCCCCGTGAGGGGCTTTTTCTAAATATAAGAAAGTATAAGTTTTCTCTTTACAGTGCTTATATTTCATCTGCGAAACGGCTGCACCTCCTATGGACGGCGCAGCCGTTTACGCTTGTTGTTTAGGGTTGTATATCTTTAAATTGAACAAGCTGCTTTACAAATTTGTAGACGGCCTCTTGTTCTTTCACAGACAAGCCCTGAAGCTGATTGGCAATCTTATCGGCATAGCTGCTGCTTTGTTCCTCTCGAGCTGTCGAGGACAAATGAACCAGCTCTTCAAGCGGACACTTAAGCGCTTGGGCGATTTTTCCCAGGACATCAATCGTAGGACTTTTCTCGCCGCGTTCCACCTGACCCATATAAGAGCCGTTAATCTCGGCCCTAAGAGCCAATTGCTCTTGGCTGAAGCCTTTTTGCTTGCGTATAGCACGTATATTATCACCGATATTTCGGCTGATTTCGTTCACATTCGTCACCTCAGCCTTAAGATAGAGGTTTCCTATTCCAGCAACAACGTCTTATAGTCATCATTAAAAATAGTGCTTATAGTCATTGACCAAAAGTTATGCTTTTTATTATAATTGTGTAAAAAGGTTCTACCTATTAACATGATTTCCTAAATAGGAACTTTTTAACAAGGAGCAACGCTTATGGTTGATGAGTTTGAGTTTTTTCGGAACGTACAAGCTTACTATCAGCATATGCGGTTTCAGGTGCAGTTTTCGTACCGCATTTTACATAAGACTAATAAATCAGCAAAAGCATGCGGCAGTTTCAGCTGCAGAGTGAACCCCCGTACGCAGCATGTGGAATATCAAATGAGCTTAACCTCGGAAATGATCGCAAGGCCATTTAGTGAGAAAGGCTCTTTGTTGTTTTCCAGTCAATATGCAGAGATTCCTTCGCAGGCCGTTGTAATCGATCAGTACCCGATTTTGAAGCTGCGGTATCCTGTGCCTATCAATTATGACTGGTATGCCTTTATATTTAAAGGAACACAAGAAGCATTTACCGTGCAGTCCCTCCAACAAGTATTCGACAAATATCGCTTTACCGGCGCAGACGGCCAAGAGGTAGACGCAGGACTAAAGGTCGCGAGCGTGTCCATCGACTGGTATAATGGTATGAGGCGAACGAAGGCTTAAAGAGGAGTGTGGCAACCGTTTCCGGCATGGACACTAGTACTACGAAACGTGAGATAATTTTGCAATATATAGAGACGCTGAACATCGGAGAGAAAATCTCCGTGCGGGCAATTGCCAAAGCACTTGGCGTCAGTGAAGGAACAGCTTATAAGGCGATTAAGGAAGCTGAGGCTTCTGGTCTTGTCAGCACCAAAGAACGAATCGGAACGGTTCGGATCGACCGGAGAAGACGTGAAGCACTTGATCAGCTGACCTTCGGAGAAGTGGCAGAGATTGTGGAAGGACATTTATTCGGAGGGGCTTCGGGTCTCGACAAGTCGCTTCATAAATTGGTCATTGGCGCTATGGAGATTGATGCCATGCTCCGCTATATTGATGAAGGCAGCTTGCTCATTGTAGGTAACAGGGCTGGGGCACATCGTTGTGCACTAGAACAGGGAGCGGGAGTTCTCATCACTGGTGGATTCGAGCCAAGTGAAGAAGTAAAGGCACTTGCGAACGAGAATGGCCTGCCGATCATTTCTTCCCGGCATGATACGTTTACCGTAGCCTCGATGATTAACCGGGCGATGTACGACCGTCTTATTAAGCGTAAAATCATGCTGATTGAAGATTTAATGACCTTCAGCAGACCCGCTGATGTGCTGCGAACCGGCAATACGCTGCTCGACTTTCTTAAGCTATGCCGTGAGACGGGCAGCTGGCGCTTCCCGGTTATTGATGACCGAGGCAGAGTTGTTGGGATGATGACCTCGAAGGATACCGGCGGCGCGCCTGATGATTGTACAATTGATAAGCTGATGACAAAGCATCCCATCACCGCTGCACCTAATATTGCGGTTACATCAGCAGCGCATACAATGGCGGCAGAAGGCATTGACTTGCTGCCAATTGTTGACCGTCATCGGAAGCTGTTAGGTGTTGTTACACGCCAGCAGCTGCTTGAAGCGCTGCGATTTGCTGGCAAACAGCAGGAGATTGGCGAGACGTTTGACGATCTGATCTGGGCTGGTTTTGATGCGGATGAGGCAGAAGGAACACCGATCTACAAAGGCGCGATAACGCCTCAGATGTCCGGCTCATTAGGTATGGTATCGGAAGGGATATTAGTGACGCTGATGACGCTTGCCGGCAGGCGAATGATTCGTGACGCCGGGAAGCGGGATTATTTAATCGATGGGATGACGGCGCTCTTTATTAAGCCGGTTCAAATCGACAGCCAGATTAAGATCGTGCCGCGCGCTCTTGAAATGAGCCGCAAATCAACCAAACTTGAGATCGAGTTGATTGATCAGACGGGGTTGGCTGCGAAGGTTATGATGACGGCGCAAATGATTGACTCATATTAGAGGGCATGGGGGTTGCAGAAAGGTATCTCCTTACGGCCGCTGTTGTAATCGTGAAATTTTGAATTAACTCGCTTATGCGAGATTTCACGAATACAAAGGCGAATGCTTCGCTCCTGCAGGAGATACATTTCTTTCACCCCCACTACCCATAAATGAATCAATCATTCAAAAAGGATAGAAAGAGGGCTGCCATTTGTTTGGCAGCCCTTTAGTTTGAATGGAGGATTAGTCTTGAAGGTTACGAAGAAGCAAACCATGTTAGGGGCTGTGCTTAGTTTATTGATACCGTACATTGTTTTTTTGGTTTCTGGTTATATAAATTCTAAGCCTGCTGAGGACTTTGAAGATTTTCAATATCATGATAGTTCTTTTGTCGTTGTTCATTTTACGTGGCAGGCTTATTTAGCAGGAGCTGTGATCACCTTTTTGCTGTATATGTTGGCATTAAGGATGATACGGAGAAAGCAGTAATGAGTGAAGGGTGCAGCTAATTTTTGTAAGCTTCGTTTATGAGATTATTTAGTTTATCTGTGATGTCTTTGTGAAGTTGTCCATGCTTCTCATCGGTGTATTGAAGCTCTTGCCAATGCCACAGAGCTTCATATTGCCAAACAGGATAAGGCTGCTTGTCCTCTGGCTCCCAATCATACCTGGGGAAAATATGGGCATGTAGGAAAGCATCTGAGTTGCCATAAATCGAATAATTAATCCGCCGCGGATTACATGCGAACTGAATCGCATCCCCGATTAAGCTCATATCGAGCAGGTAATCAGTACGCTGCTGCAGGGTTAGATCATTTAGAGAGTTAATCTTTGGGTAAGCAAGAAGCACACAATACCCGGGCAAGAATTGGGTATCTCCGATTACGGCATAACCGCTTTTCATTTTGGCTAAGACCATCGGATTCTCTCCGCGTTCTATTGCTCCAAACCTGTCTTTTTTTCCATCCCTCACTCAATATATCCCTCTTCTCAGCTAATAATGGATTCACTAGGAATATAATCATTTCGAGTCAGATTGTTAATGGACATATGATACTAACCGCATGGAAAATTATCACTTATTCCATTATGTGATTATGCAGAAGGCGGCCTTCGCCAGAATTCACAGATAGATCGGCGAAGGCTTTGCCTGCTAAAGGCTTAATAGTAGTCCCATGCGTCCGTTTTTGCTCGGTGTTCGTTTTTACGTGGTGAAGAGCCGGCTGCCTTTTTTGCTTTTTTCGCGAGGCTGTTTTCTTTACGGGCGAGATGAGACAGCTCTTTGGCTGTCTTTTTGTAATTGTGCAGCCGCTTTGCTTCGAGTGTTCCGTCTTCGATCGCTTGCAGAACAGCGCAGCCGGGATCCGATTCGTGACGGCAATCCCGGTAACGGCATCCGGCAGACAGCTCTTCAATATCGGCAAAAGCCTGCTCTAATCCGTCATGCGCATCCCATAGCTGAAGCTCGCGCATACCTGGCGTATCCATGACGAGTGCACCACTTGGCAGCAGGAACAGTTCCCGGTGCGTCGTGGTATGGCGTCCGCGCGCATCGTTCTCGCGGATATCTTGTGTCTCCATGATGTTGTCGCCTGCGAGCCAATTCAGCAAAGTTGACTTTCCAACACCGGACGAGCCAGTGACGGCAATTGTTTTGCCCGCTTGTAAATAAGGGAGAAGCTGTTCTTTCCCTTGGTTTTGTATGGCGCTGATCAAGTGGATGGGTACGCCTGGTGCGGCGCTTTCCATGAGAGCTGCGAAAGTCTCGGGCTCCTCGCTTAAGTCGGCTTTCGTCAGCAAGATAACTGGAACAGCACCACTTTCCCATGCCGCGATTAAGTAGCGCTCCATTTTACGAACATTGAAATCCTGGTTAAGGGCGTTCGTAATGAATAAATAATCCATATTGGCACCGATAACCTGGTCGTCTACCGCACCTCCTGCCGCTTTGCGGATCATCACGCTTTGGCGAGGCAGGAGAGAGTGAATGACGGAACGGGTTTCTCCCGCCAGCTTCTCCGCCATGACCCAATCACCGACGGCGGGAAAATCGCTTTTTAGCACCGCATTAAATTCATATTTGCCTGTGACGGTAGCTGTATGTTCACCATCCGGCGTCATGATCTGATAAGAGTGGGAATGCTGAGCGATAACCCGTGCGGGAGAAAGCGAGCGTGAGCTAGCTGGTATTTGCGCCAGTTTATTTTCCCAGTCGGGATTCCAGCCATAAGCTAAGTGTTGTTGCTTTGTTTCGGTATTTTTCAAATTAGAATGCTCCTCTTTTTACGTTTTGGTTGAATTTTTGGATAACAAAAAAACCGCAGGGAATCCCTGCGGCAGGTACAAAAAAAGCCGCAAGGACCTCTCGGTCCAGCGGCGCTTCTCTAAGAGTTAGAAAGCGGTCCGTATAGGCCGAGAATAATGAAAGTTAAGGGACGTCGTAACAATCGATAGGTTTTTCATTTCACATCAGCCTCCTGTAGTAAGATGTGCTAATTATAGGTAGTAGATGACATTAATGTCCATGGAACGTTTAATTAAAAGAAAAAATTCCGCGTTAGACGACCTAGTCATCTCTTGTAACATTATTCCAAGAAAATGCGTTAGAGAAACATATAACAGCAATACGGTGGGTACGGAGGTTATTATGAGTGGTACAAGAAAAAGTTCGGGGTATGTCTTTACTCTGATTCTAATGATCGCGTCATTATTAGGATGCAGTGAAAACAAGACAAATAATAAGCTTGCTGCGAAGTCTATGCCAGATGCAGATACCATTTTCTTCGAAACAGCAGCTTCGCTTAGAGAAGTTGCTTGGAACCACCTTTCCGAAGCAGAGCAAACGACGATTACAGAGGATTGGAAAGACGCGAAAGTTACCATCGTGAAGTGGGAGGATGTTCCCCTTAAGAAAACAATCGTCAAACCCGATACCCTGTCCATTTATAAAGTTACATTCCATACCAATCTAGACGGCCTTCTAGGCCCAATCGGGATGTATTTCAATCCCGTAACCCAAACCATCGTAGGCTACGACACCAGAGAATAAGAAAAGAGCCGACCGGCGAAATGCACCGGTTGGCTCTTTTGACTGCCCAAAAGGACAGGCAGCAGCAAGGTTTTTGTGAAAAAGAAGAACGCAGTGGACGAATGATTCTGGAGAAGCGGAGCGTTCGCCTTTGGTTTTGGATTCCTACCTTGTCCAACATCTAATGAAAGGAATCCAAAACCAACAGCGATCGGAAGAAACATTCGTTCACGCAGTGCCAGCATCCATTTTCACAACTACCTTACTGCTGCATAGTCCGAAAAATACTATGGTTACGCAATCCCGCAAACAGATTGAAAAATCCGATGACAAGGAAGATCGACCCGATCACGATACGTGCGGTGGATGTACCGGAGAGGAACAGCTGAACGCCTGCGATAAACATAAGCATAAAGCCCATGCTGATATTCATTCGGGATGCGTTCAGACCACGAATGCGTGTATCTGTTGAACGGCGTGATTTAAAGCTGAAAAACACAGTTAGCGCCAAAGTGAATATGATGCACGGCGCAAACACCCATTGCATGAGTGAATCCATGGTAAAGCGACAGCTCCTTTTGTTAAATAAGTAAGTTAAAGTTTACGATTTGATTGCCATTATTGTAGCATGAAACCGCCCAGAACCGGAAATAAATGCGAATTAAGAAGGAGGACGCTCATACAGCCTCACTTTTACCCAGACCTGCAGGACATTATCGACGAGGAGCATCGTTGTAATGTCAACGGTGTAATCTTTTTCGAGGACATTGGTATAGATTTTACGGCTAAGCAGCTTTCTGGCAAGTTCAGCATCGGAGTCGATTTCATAGATGCTCTGCCCAAGAAAGACCGACAGATCTGCTTTAATCCGCTTGATTAATTGCGCCTCGGTTACTTTATCGAGCTTTGGTTTATCTGTTTTTTGCCCAGCTTCCTCTTCGATATGAGGCACTACGCTTTTGATGACCGTATGCTGGTTTTTGAAATCAGTTAAGCTTTTTATATCGGTCTCATATTGCTCCAGCTTAACTTCAAGATCACTCTTAAGATTGACAAGTGCCTCGAACTGAGTGTGGTAGATGGAATTATAGACGATAGCGCCTAGCAGCATACCAAGCAATAGCACACCGAACATTTGCAACCATTTCATATACCGTTCGAACGGTGGTACCCGCATGCATCAGGCAGCTCCTTTGCATACCAATTTGACCAATTCAGTCCCCATATGGGCTCCAAGAAAAGCAATCGCAATATAGCCGATTTGAAGAACGGCAGGCGATAGCTGGCCTTTTGCGATATTGCTTTCAATAACCCGCATCGGATCAATTGAGCCGCCTACTGCGGCAACAATTGCCCATATTTTCAAATTCTCCGCGGTACTCAGCATCATGGAAGTGGGCGGCAGAAGGAGAAAGACCGAACCGATTCCAGCCAGCATTGATCCTCCAACGACAACGCCAAAGGCGATAAAGAAGTCGAGCCCGGCTTTCATGAGAATAATATTCATTAAGGTACACCTGCCTTCTAGCATATAATCCAGCCTGTCCGGCTGCTTTACTACCATTCTATGGGCGGTGTATGGCCTATTATGATAAAATAGAAGGAATAAGAACCGGAAAGGGAGATGTGGATGAACAGCGTAGAATCCAACTTCGTGCATTTGCACGTACATAGCGAATACAGTCTGCTTGACGGCGCTGCCCGAATCCGCGACTTAGTAGCTAGAGCGGCTGGTCTTGGGATGAAGGCGCTCGCCCTTACGGATCATGGAGTCATGTACGGAGCTATTCCTTTTTATAGAGCATGTCTAGCGCAAGGCATCAAGCCGATTATCGGGTGTGAGATGTATTTTACAGCGGGATCCCGTTTCGAGAAGGGAACACGCAAAGAGAACCCAATCTACCATTTGATTCTTCTGGTCAAAAATGAGACAGGTTACCGTAACCTGATGAAATTATGTTCCATTGGCCATTTGGAGGGCTTTCATTATAAGCCGCGTATTGATCTTGAAGTATTGGAAGCTCATTCGGAAGGGCTGATCTGCTTAAGCTCCTGCCTGAATGGGGAAATCTCGCAGCATCTTCTTCACGATCGCCGGGAAGAAGCGCTGGCAGCAGCATTACGGTATAAGAACATTTTTGGTGATGACTTCTATTTGGAGCTGCAAGATCATGGCATGCTTGATCAAAAGAAAGTAGCAGCCGCGATGATTGAGCTGTCTAGAGAGACTGGCATTCAGCTGGCAGCTACAAATGATGTTCACTATCTAAATGCTGCTGATGCTGCTGTGCAGGATGTTCTGCTTTGTATCGGTACCGGCAAGTCGGTGGACGATACGGACCGGATGCGGATGCAGACGGATCAGCTGTTCATGAAGAGCGAGGATGAGATGGCGCTCCTGTTCCGTCATGTGCCGGAAGCGATTCAGAACACAGCCGAAATTGCGGACAAATGCTCGCTTGAGCTTACGTTTGGCCGTGCCGCGCTGCCGGTGTTCCGGCCGGTACCTGATGGGATGACTTCGGCTGTTTATTTGGCAGAACTATGCCGGGATGGGCTTGCTGCAAGGTACGCAGGATTGCCGCAATGGGCAGAGGATCCGGCTTACCGTGAGCGTGCTGAAGCAAGGCTCAACTATGAATTGTCCGTTATCGAAAATATGGGGTTTAGCGATTACTTCCTGATCGTGTGGGACTTTGTCCGTTTTGCGCATGAGCAAGGCATCCGTACCGGCCCGGGAAGGGGCTCCTCGGCGGGCAGTCTTGTAGCTTATGTATTGCGCATCACGGATGTTGATCCGTTGAAATACAAGCTGCTCTTCGAGCGGTTCCTGAATCCGGAGCGGATTACAATGCCGGATATCGATATCGACTTTAATGATGAACGGCGTGATGAGGTTATTGCTTATGTATCAGCCAAATATGGTGATGAGCATGTCGCGCAAATCATTACGTTTGGTACGATGGCAGCCAAAGCAGCCGTCCGCGACGTAGGACGTGCCATGAATGTACCGTTCGCTGAAGTTGATCGGGCGGCCAAGCTTATTCCGAATCAGCTTGGCATTACGCTCGAGGATGCGCTTCGAATCAGCGAAGGTCTTCGCGAAGCTTGCGAGCGCCAGCCGAAGACAAATGCGATGGTCCAAATGGCGCTGAAGGTTGAAGGCATGCCGCGTCATGCCTCCACCCATGCGGCGGGTGTTGTCATTTCCGGCGGGCCGTTGACCGACTATGTTCCGCTGCAGGCCGGAAGTGAACGAACGGCGCTTACCCAATACTCCATGGAGCATCTTGAAGCTATCGGCCTGTTGAAGATGGATTTTCTAGGTTTAAGGACACTCTCGATCTTGGAGAGATCGCTCGCCTGGATAAAGGGTCAATATGGTAAGGAGATTGATTTCCGCAAAGTGTTAGATAACGATCCGGCAACTTATGCGATGCTGGGCCGTGGTGAGACAATGGGTATTTTTCAATTGGAGTCATCAGGCGTTAGACGTGTCCTGCGTGAGATGAAGCCATCGGAATTTGAAGATATCGTATCGGTACTCGCTTTGTACCGTCCGGGTCCAATGGAGTTTATCCCGAAATATATTCAGGGTAAGCATGGACTTGCCCCGGTTGAATATCCGCATCCTTCACTTGAGCCGATTCTGGAAGATACGTACGGTATTATCGTCTACCAGGAGCAGATCATGCAGATCGCTTCCACGATGGCAGGCTTCTCGTTGGGTGAAGCGGATTTACTTCGTCGTGCCGTATCGAAGAAAAAGCGGGAAGTGCTTGATGAGCAGCGTGAGCATTTCGTGAAGGGCAGCTTAGGTGAAGGGTATACGAGCGAAGAAGCGAATCTCGTATATGATATGATCGTCCGTTTCGCCGACTATGGCTTCCCTCGTGCTCATGCTGCGGCATATGGTGTACTCGCCTTCCAGACCGCCTGGCTAAAGGCTAATTATCCGGTGCCTTTTATGGCGTCGATGCTCGCCTCTGTAACAGGTAACCAGCGCAAGACGGCAGAATACGTAGATGAGTGCAAGCGGATGGGAATTGAGGTTCTGCCGCCTGATGTGAACGAAAGTGGGGTTACCTTTACTCCGGTTGAAGGTGCAGTCCGTTTCGGCCTTGCGGCTATTAAGAACGTGGGTACGCAGGCGATTGAAGCGCTCGAGAAGGAACGCAGGGAGCGTCCGTTCGACAGCTTGCTTGATCTATGCCGACGTGTTGATCTGCGTGTAGTGAACAAGCGTGTATTAGAATCCCTTATACAGGCTGGTGCGCTTGAAACGCTGCCCGGCCATCGTGCTCAGCAGCTTGCTGCACTAGAAGAGACAGTGGAAGCTGCGCTCAAATGGCGGAAAGAACGCGAAGAGCTGCAAATTGAGCTGTTTGGATTTGATGAGGTGCAGAACTGGGATGTCGAGCTGCCAGATATCCGTCCTTATTCAACGGGCGAACAATTGGAGCTGGAGCGGGAGCTGCTGGGCCTTTATTTGTCCGGCCATCCGCTTGATGCCGTTCAGGAAGAGCTTGAGCCGCTTGGGCTCGACCGTTTCGTCGAGCTTGCTGAAGCCGCAGAAGGTGCACCTGCTGTAATTGGCGCCAGAATTGTATCTCTAAAACCTTTCACGAATAAAAAAGGAAATGCGATGGGCTTTCTAGAACTGGAAGATAGAGTCATGCGAGCCGAGGCTGTCGTATTCCCGGCTGTATGGAAGCGGTGCGGCGATAAGCTGGAGAAAGGTGGTCTTGCTATTGTGCAAGCTACCGTCCAGCAGCAGGATGAAGATTTTAAGCTTATTGTCGAGGACGTTCTGCCGATCCAGGAAGGCTCAGCTTCCACCGCTCAACTTACCGAGCAGGTTAGCCGGATGAGGAAACAGGCGAGTAATCGTGCTGCCAGGTCGGCAGGATCCGGTTATCAGCCGCAGTCCTCAGCGCAAAAGCCTGCTGCTAAGCAAGCCGTTCAGCCGGTGACAACTTCACGGCAACCACAGCCGCAACCGCAGTCGCCGGCAAGGCCAGTCGAACAGGCTGAACGTCAAACTGCAGCGCACTCTGAACGCAAGCGTCAGCGCATCTATATCAAAATTACCACATCAAATGAACATCCCGATGTACTCGAAAAGCTGAAGGAGCTGCTTGCATCCCATCATGGACAGCTTGATACGGTGCTTTTCTATGAACGGGAACAGCGCTCAATTGCCCTTAGCGAGACGTACCGCACGAAGCCTTCACCACAGTTGTTCAGCGCCATTGAGCAATTGCTTGGGCAAGGAGCTGTAATTGTCAGATAATTTATGCACAACCTTAAGATCTCCCGCATACATTTAGTGA
The DNA here is from genome assembly GCF_056269375.1 of Paenibacillus sp. J22R56. Taxonomy (NCBI): domain Bacteria; kingdom Bacillati; phylum Bacillota; class Bacilli; order Caryophanales; family Paenibacillaceae; genus Paenibacillus; species Paenibacillus sp. J22R56. Next base: position 180,286 of record NZ_JBWDNV010000001.1, on the reverse strand, counting down.
TACAAGTGGGATTAAGCGGCATCGTTGCCGCTGTTTTTTCCCAGCTTACGTTGCATGAAGACGTACAAGCATTTGCGGGAGGGATGGACATGACGTCCGGAATCGAAAATTGGTTGTTGAAACGTGGAGTAAGTGTTGATGATATTGCAGAAATTGTATATACACTGCAGCGCCCCTATAATGCAGATTTGACTATTGCTGAATGCGAAGAGAGCGTAAGGGCTGTACTGGAAAAACGTGAAGTGCAATACGTGCTTTATACGGGTATTGCGCTGGATGAGCTGGCAGAACGCAGACTGCTGCCGGAACCGCTGCAGGCGATCATGGAGACGGATGAGTCTTTATATGGGGTAGATGAGACTTTAGCTCTAGGGATTACGAATGTTTATGGCATGATTGGCTTGACGAGTTTCGGATATTTGGATAAAGTAAAGCCCGGCATTATTCGTCAGCTCAACCTGAAAGGCGAGAAAATTCATGTGTTTCTCGATGACCTTGTAGCGGGATTGGCTGCGGCAGCATCAGCTAGGATCGCGCACCAGGACCCAAAAGCCATCCGATACCATTTGCCCGATTCGCCATGACTGTGGTATCATTATGACATCATATGGCCTTAAACGGGATTGACTTGTTTGAAGATGCGAACTTTGCCTAAGGTAAAGTTTTCAGGAGGTACCATAATGTGGACGGTCATTTACATCGCTCCAACCGCTAGAATCGCGGACAACATCAAGAAGCGGCTTACGGAAGAAGGCTTTCTCGTAAAAGTCCGTCCAGTTAATCTGTCTAAACAGCAATATGAGATCTTGGTTCCATCGGGTGAATTGGAGGAAGTACAGGAAGTATTTAACTCCATTATGCAGCCGTAGAACCTTATACTATTGCGCCTTGAGAGGTGTCACACATTGCAAATTAAGGACTTATTTTCAAAGAAGAAGTATGCGACCATCCCTTCTGAACGCCCTAAGCGCGACATACCGGAAGGTCTAATGAATAAGTGCTCCAAATGCGGCACCATTCAGTACAGCAAAGAATTGGATAAAAACTTGAAGGTATGCTCGTCGTGCGGGCATCATTACCGTCTGAGTGCTTTCGAACGGATTGGGATGACGCTTGATGACGGGCGTTTGTATGAATACGATGCTGATATGGAATCGGTCGATCCTTTGGAGTTCCCGGGGTACAAAGGGAAGCTGGAGCAGCAGCGTCAGAAGAACCCAAATCTTCGTGAAGCTGTTGTAACAGGTGAAGGCACGATTGGCGGGCATCCGGTCGTAGTTGCAGTGATGAGCTTTGACTTTTTCAGTGGAAGCATGGGGTCTGTAGTTGGTGAGAAAATAACAAGAGCAATCGAAGCGGCACATGAGAAGAAACTGCCGCTGCTTATTTTCTCCACTTCCGGCGGTGCTCGTATGCAGGAAAGTATACTTAGCTTAATGCAAATGGCGAAGACAAGCGCTGCTCTTTCCATGTTTCAAGGGGCTGGAGGCTTGTTCATTTCGGTGTTTACAGATCCAACGATGGGCGGAGTTTCCGCCAGCTTTGCGAGTCTTGGTGACTACAATTTGGCCGAGCCCGGCGCGCTTGTTGGTTTTGCCGGCCGGATTGTAATCGAGCAGACGATTCGTCAGAAGCTGCCGGACAACTTCCAGACAGCAGAGTTCAACATGCAGCATGGACAGCTTGACCTGGTCGTTCACCGTAAGGATATGAAGACAACGCTTGGCAAGCTGCTGGATATGCATACCGTAAGGGAGGGATTGTCCCATGGCGGGTGAACAAATGCTTCCGTTTGAGAAGCCAATCAGTGATTTGCGCGAAAAAATTGCAACACTGAAGACGCTGGCTGAGAGCAACGGTATGGACTTTTCCGAAGAAATTGCACGTCTTGAAGAGAAGTGCAAGAATATGGAGGAAGAGCTGTACAACGAAATGACTCCTGCGCAGAAGATGCATATCGCGCGTCTTCATCAGCGCCCAACATCGCTTGATTTCATTCAAGCGGTGTTTACGGATTTCATCGAACTGCATGGCGACCGTCTATATGCTGATGATTTGGCTATTGTCGGCGGCCTCGCTAAGCTGAACGGATTACCGGTTACGGTAATCGGCCATCAGCGCGGCAAGGATACGAAGGATAATATTGCCCGTTTCTTTGGCAGTCCTCACCCGGAAGGTTTCCGGAAAGCACTGCGTCTTATGCAGCAAGCCAATAAGTTTAATCGCCCGATTATTACTCTCATTGATACTAAGGGTGCTTATCCTGGCAACACGGCTGAAGAGCGTGGTCAGTCCGAAGCGATTGCCCGTAACTTAAGGGAAATGGCCGGATTTGGTGTGCCGATCGTCTGCATCGTAATTGGTGAAGGCGGAAGTGGAGGAGCTCTTGCTCTTGGCGTCGGCAACCGGGTTCTTATGCTCGAGAATGCGATTTATTCTGCAATTTCGCCAAATGGTGCAGCTTCCATCCTGTGGAAGGATGCAACAAAAGCAGATATTGCAGCTGAGGCAATGAAAATTACGGCTAAGGATTTGCTCGAATTCGAAGTGATCGAGGATATCGTTGAGGAGCCGCAAGGCGGCGCACACCGAGATTTGGCGTTCACGGCTGAACGGCTGAAGGAGAAGTTGTGGAAGCATTTGGCGGAACTTCTGCCGATGACAGCTGAGCAACTCATTGAAGACCGTTACCATAAATTCCGGAAGATTGGACAATTCCAAATTGCTCAGACTGCTTCGCAGGAAGCTGAAGAGGTTACGGAAGCTCCTGAGATGACGGAATCCGCAAAAGTATAAAAATTTTTGATTCTTGTACAAGCTGCGGCTCAAGTATTAGATTATTGATAATAATGACTATAGCAGGCACTAAACGGAGGAAAATTAAACATGCGTAAAGCTAAAATTGTTTGTACGATTGGACCTTCCAGCGAATCGTTGGAAAACACGAAGAAATTGATTAAAGCGGGTATGAACGTAGCCCGTCTGAACTTCTCTCACGGCGACTTTGAAGAGCATGGCAATCGGATCAAGAACATCAGGATCGCTAACAAAGAGATGGGAACATCGGTAGCGGTTCTGCTTGATACGAAAGGCCCTGAGATTCGTCTTGGCAAACTGAAAGAAGAGCCTATCGAGCTGATTCAAGGCGAGCAAGTAACGCTGACAACAGAAGAAATTCTGGGCGACATTAACCGCGTGCCTATCACTTACAACAACCTGCCAAACGACGTATCCGTTGGTTCGACAATTCTGATCGATGACGGCTTGATTGGTTTGACAGTTGAAGAAGTGCAAGGAACTGAAATTATTTGCCGCATCGTAAATAGCGGTCAAATTAAGAGCAAGAAGGGCGTTAACGTTCCTGGCGTTGCTATTTCCCTTCCTGGTATTACAGAAAAAGACGCTAACGATATCATCTTCGGTATCGAGATGGGCATCGATTTCGTCGCAGCTTCGTTCGTACGTAAAGCAAGCGACGTGCTTGAAATCCGCGAGCTGCTTGAGCGTCACAATGCAAGCCATATCCAAATCATCTCCAAAATCGAGAACCAACAAGGCGTTGACAACCTCGATGAGATTCTGGAAGTTTCCGACGGTCTGATGGTTGCTCGTGGTGACCTTGGCGTTGAGATCCCGGCTGAAGAAGTACCACTGGTACAAAAAACGATGATCGAAAAATGTAACCGCGTTGGTAAACCAGTTATTACAGCTACTCAAATGCTGGATTCGATGCAGCGCAACCCGCGTCCTACTCGTGCAGAAGCGAGTGACGTAGCGAACGCGATCTTCGACGGTACAGATGCAATCATGCTCTCCGGCGAGACAGCTGCTGGTAAATACCCGGTTGAAGCGGTAACAACAATGTCCCGTATTGCTGAGCGTGCAGAAGCGGCTTTGGAATACCGTGAAATCTTTAACAAACAAGCAAGTGCTCAACAAACATCCGTAACAGAAGCGATCAGCCAAGCGGTTGCAGTATCCGCTCTTGACCTGAACGCTGCAGCGATCGTAACTTCGACGCAAAGCGGCTTCACAGCTCGTATGGTTGCCAAATATCGTCCTAAAGCACCAATCATCGCAGTAACAAACGACGAGAGAGTAATGCGTCGTCTGGCTCTGATCTGGGGCGTTAAACCGGTTCTTGGTGAGATTGCTGAAACAACGGATGCAATGTTCGAAAATGCTGTTGCAGGTGCAAGAAGCACTGGCCTGATCAGCCTTGGCGATACAATTGTTATTACTGCAGGTGTACCTGTTGGCCGCGCTGGCACAACAAACCTGATCAAGATCCACCATGTAGGCGAACTTCTGGCACAAGGACAAGGTATCGGCAGCCAAACAGCTACCGGCCGCATCGTTGTAGCACGCACTCCTGAAGAAGCAAATGCAAGAGTAACAGCTGGTTCGATCCTTGTAACGGTATCGACAGATAAAGAATATATGCCTGCTTTTGAAAAAGCAGCAGCCGTTATTACTGAGCAAGGCGGTATCACTAGCCATGCTGCAGTATGTGGCATCAACCTTGGTATTCCAGTTATTCTGGGTATCTCGAACGCAACTGAAGTGTTGATGGACGGTACTGAAGTTACGGTCTACGGCGAGACTGGTGTTATATACTCCGGACAAGCTAAAGTCCTGTAATCTGATAATTTCATATTTCTCTACAGCGTAGAGAGGAGCAGAAGCGAGGGTGAGTTATTCACCTTCGCTTTTGTTTCAACTAAAGGTTAATTATTTGTAAATGAGGTTCGTAATAATATAGGGGGTAGCTTCAATTATGCCGTCACAGAAATGGTTCCTGCATCCGCTGCGCGTGCGCTATCAGGAAACGGATCAAATGGGGGTAGTTTTTCATGGCAATTACATAACTTGGTTTGAAATTGGCCGAACGGAGCTGATCCGCTCTGCAGGTTATGATTACAAATCCATTGAACAACAAGGCTTATTGCTGCCCGTTGTAGATCTGCAATGCCGTTACGAGCTGCCGGCACGTTATGACGATACCTTGCTTATTTGTACACGTATTGCGGATTTCTCACCTGTTCGTTTATCCTTTGAGTCCGAGATTCGGCGAGTAAGTTTGGATGATTTTCACCCAGCTATTGTTGAAAATGATGAGAAACTGCCTGGTGAAAGACTCGTTACAGGCGGTACAAAGCATGTCTGGGTAAATGAGGAATGGCGGCCGTCAAGGCTGGATAAAGGCCTGCCGGAATTATATGCTTTGCTCCAGTCCATGGCATAGTAGATCTTCATTTCTTTATTCTCTATTGTAAGCGAAGGTTAATTCGAGTCGAGTGCGACTATTGCGCGTTTGTTTCAACCTATTTAAGGTTGATCAAGAAACAAACCGCAAGGAGCAATCGACCGAATTAACCGGAGCTCTAACCGGAGCTCGTGTTAACTTTATCTTTACAATTCGTTAATATTCCAATAATAGTCTTCTGTCATAATAGGGACATAATTGGGGAGGCGTAAGGAAATGACAAGACAATTGTCCCACTATGTGAATCGGGATCTAAGCTGGATCGAATTTAATCGCAGAGTGCTCCAGGAAGCACAGGATACGAGCAATCCTTTGCTTGAACGCGCCAAATTTTTGTCTATTGTAACAAGTAATTTAGACGAGTTTATGAGTGTACGGGTTGCCGGTATTCAAGATCAGATACGGGCTGGATATACGAAGATGGATTTTACAGGCTACACGCCTCAAGGTCTTTGGAAAAGACTAATTAAACGAACCACGACGATGGTTTATGATCAATACAGAACTTATCGGGAAGTATTCCGTTGTCTTGGTCGGGAAGGCATATTGATTACATCCGTTGAGGAGCTGAATGCCAATCAGCTCAAAGCGGTAACGCAATATTTTCAAGAAATTGTGTTCCCAGTACTGACACCGATGGCAGTAGACCAGAGCAGGCCATTTCCCCTTGTACATAACAAGGAGCTGTATCTGGCGATATTGCTTCAACAGGAGCAGGATCATGCAATCCACGAGGATGGTCCGCTCTTTGCTATCGTTCAAGTTCCTTCGATCCTGCCTCGGTTTGTACCGGTTCCCGGCAGAACTAACAGCAAGAAGATGGAATTTATCCTGCTGGAAGATCTTATTGAGCATAATATTACATCCTTATTTAACGGTTACACTCCTACGGCCGTTCATCCTTTCCGTCTTACTCGTAATGCCGACCTTACGTTGAATGAAGATGGTGCAGAGGACCTCTTGGAGGAGATTGAGAAGGAGCTTCGCAGAAGGCGTTGGGGTATTCCGGTTCGGCTGGAAGTAGCCCGCGGTATGCATCCGATGGCTCTTGAAATTCTGAAGGAAGAGCTGGAAATTGAGGATAATCTAATCGAGATCGATGGACCTCTTGATCTTAGCTTTTTGATGAAATTTGTTCATTCTCTTCCAGGCCATGATAATCTTCGATATAGCCGGCTTGATCCGGTCTATCCGCATGAGTTTGACGAGACGGATGACATGTTTGAGGTAATCCGTCAACGTGATGTACTTATGTACCACCCTTATGAATCGTTTGATGCGGTGACTGATTTCATCGAGCAGGCAGCAGAGGATCCAGATGTTCTGGCGATTAAGATGACCTTATATCGTGTAAGCGGACAGTCTGCGCTTGTGCAAGCCTTATCGAAAGCAGCGGAGTCTGGTAAGCAGGTGACGGTAGTTGTTGAGCTCAAAGCCAGATTCGATGAGGAACGGAATATTGCCTGGGCTCGTCAGTTGGAAAAGTCGGGCTGTCATGTTGTCTATGGGCTAGTTGGATTAAAGACGCATGCCAAAATTCTGTTAGTTGTCCGCAGAGAGCAAGGCACGCTCCGCCGCTATGTACATGTCGGTACGGGTAATTATAATGACAGTACAGCAACGTTATATACCGATATTGGTCTTTTCACCTCACATCCGATCATCGGCAGTGATGCCTCGGCGCTCTTTAATGAAGTGACTGGTTATTCATCACCGTATGAGTGGAAGGCTTTTGGCGTAGCACCTACGGATTTGAAGGAGAAGTTATTCCGGTTGATCGATCGTGAGATTACGAATGCTGAGCAGGGCATTCCAGCACGTATTATCGCGAAGATGAACTCACTTTCGAATCAGGAAATGATCGATAAGCTGTATGAAGCATCACGAGCCGGGGTTCAGATCGAATTAATCGTTCGTGGTGTATGCTGTCTCAGACCAGGAGTAGCAGGGCGCAGCGAGAATATTCGCGTGATCAGTATTGTGGATCGTTTCTTGGAGCATGCAAGGGTAATGTACTTCCATAATGGTGGGGATGAAGAGGTGTACCTGTCGAGCGCGGATTGGATGACACGGAATTTAACGAGACGTATTGAGTTAATGTCACCGGTGTTTGACAAGAACCTTCGCAAGACGCTGATTAACATGCTGCAGCTGAATCTTGACGATAATGTAAAGTCGAGAGAACTGCAGTCGAACGGCACCTATACTCATGTTAAAAATGAAATGATGCCGTTCCGCAGCCAATTTGAGGCGAGATCGATTCCGCAGTGGAAATATTACGTATAGTCGGGCAGATTCAGAACAGGAATAAGTCCCCACAGTTTTTTGAAGTCGGAAGCTAATTCATCGACTTCTCGTGCTTCAAGAGCTAATGTTCCTTCGGAACGTACGGGATCAAGAAGCAGTTGATTTGCCGATTGGGAAGCTTCCAGCCTGCCAATGGCTTGTGTCTCACTGCGGTCAAGTGCTGCTGCAAGCTGGAGCAGAACACCAAGTTTATGAATCGTATCATAGTCGGATTCGTTTAACAGTTCCCTATAATCGAGGAGCTGCTGGCGGGTCCGATTTTTGCTTTTGTAGGAAGCTATGGCTGCTATCATTAGAATTTCGCGATGAGCAAGGCCATTCAAATGGGAATTGACGATCAGATAAAATGTATGCTTCGCATAGTCATAGTAATCAATAGATGCTCCAATTCGGAATAAGGTTGAGGCTGCATCAAGCATCATTTTGCCTCGATTCGGCAGCAGATGGACAGGCCGCAGCTCATCATACAGCTGAAGCGCCAGCCGGTTAACCTGCATCACATGCTGCTTGGGGGCAGCCGGATGGAGGGCGCTTAAATTACTAAGGCTGAAAGCAAGCACATCCTGATGCAGAGAACGGCCTGGGAACCGGGTAGCGTAGAACAATCCGTCTCGCAGTCCTGAAGCGCATATACGGTAATGAGACGCCTTGAGCAGGCGGAAAAGCGTGCGCAGCACAGCAATACCAGGCACGATGACATCAACCCGGTCTTTGGACAACCCCGGGAATTTGCGCCGCTTATCGAGCGGGGTTTGGAACAAATCCTGGAACAAGAAGTCTGCATCCATACCGGTCATTGGATAGTTATGAGTCTGGGTGAATGGATATTTGGTCACCGCTTGATGAATTTTACCCATCGCACGGGCGGTTCCACCTACCCCGATCAGTGGCAGTGACGGTGACTTCAACAGCCAAGGCTCATTCTTGACGGATTCAGTGACGAGTGCCTCAATGCCTTTTAACCCTTCTTCGCTTAACAGACCTTTAACCGCGTATTTCCGATTCAAGCTGACACAACCGAAAGGAAAGGATACGGATTGAACTAACTCCTTATTGCGGAACAGAGATACCTCCGTGCTGCCTCCGCCTATGTCGACGAGGAAGCCGTCTTGTACGTCCATCGCGTTAATCATGCCAAGGAAGCCGTAAGTCGCTTCATCTCCACCGCTCAATAATTCGATGGTAAGTCCTGTCTCCGACTTAATGGCATCAAGAATTTCCGATTGATTGGCAGCATTGCGGATAGCAGCTGTTGCAACTGCGCGAATATGTCCGGTTCGGTTATGAGCGCAAATCATGGTAAAATGATTTAATGTACCAAGCAGTTCCGTAATGGCTTCTTCAGATAAGCAGCCGTTGTCATCGACGCGCTCGGCCAGGCGGGCTGGGCGCTTGCCTCCGTCAATGACCCGGTGTGCGCCGTTTGCCGTCCGTTCATAGACGACAAGGCGAACCGAGTTAGAGCCGATATCGATGATGCCGATTCGTTGTTCAGTCATCGCAAGTTCCTCCGTGCATGTTATAACTTCTATTCTATCACATTGAAATATGATTTCGGTAAGCGACTATTTTTGTGCAGTTTAGGGAAAAATGCAGCTGGAGCAAATGTGCGAAAATTGCGGAAGAAAGGGATTGAAAAAAAACTTTATAGCGCCGATAAAGCATTTCTATGTCTGGTTTTGTTCACTTCGCTCTAAAAATCATTTATGATTAATAGCGACGAGAAAGATTCGAATACTATTTTCACCGAAAAATTTTCGAGTTAGAGGAGAGAGAACGATGACAGCTACAAAAGGTCTGGAAGGAATTGTGGCCGCATCATCGTCGATCAGCTCCATTATCGATGGAGTATTGACGTATCGCGGTATAAATATTGATGATCTTGCAGAAAACGCAACATTTGAAGAGGTTGCCTACCTGCTTTGGTACGGCAAGCTGCCTAATCGTTCCGAGCTTGACGGACTTCAAAAGCAATTAGATCAATACGCGGCTATCCCAAGCCAAGTAATCGAACAAATTAAACTTTATCCTGCCGGCACAAATTCGATGGCAGCGCTCCGTACGGCTATTTCGAGCCTGGCGCTGTATGACGAATCCGCTAATGACATGTCGACAGATGCTAACCAACGTAAAGCAATCAAGCTGCAAGCTCAATTGCCTACAGTTGTTGCGGCATTCGCTCGTATTCGCGAAGGCAATGAGCCGGTTGCTCCAAAACAAGGCGTATCCATTGCTTACAATTTCCTATACATGCTTACAGGTGAAGAGCCTGCTGAAGTTGCGGTTAAAGCACTTGATCAAGCATTGGTTCTCCATGCTGACCATGAGCTTAACGCTTCGACATTCGCAGCTCGTGTAACAGTTGCAACATTGTCTGATATTTATTCGGGCGTAACTTCCGCGATTGGCGCTTTGAAAGGCCCTCTGCATGGCGGTGCGAATGAAGCCGTTATGGTGATGCTTGAAGAGATCGGCTCGATGGCTAACGTTGAAGGCTACATCAACAACGCGCTTGCGAACAAACAAAAAATTATGGGCTTTGGTCACCGTGTATACAAAGATGGCGACCCTCGTGCGAAGCACCTGCAGCAAATGTCCCGCGAGCTGGGCAAATTGACTGGCAATATGGAACTGTACGAAATGTCGATCAAGATTGAAGATATGGTTACTGGCCAAAAAGGTCTGAAGCCAAATGTCGACTTCTACTCGGCTTCCGTGTATACTACGCTTGGTATCCCACGCGATCTGTTTACGCCAATCTTTGCAATCAGCCGTGTATCCGGATGGAGTGCACACATTCTTGAGCAATATCAAGATAACCGCCTCATTCGTCCACGTGCGGACTATGTTGGCCCAGTTAACGCGAAATACATTCCAATCGAGCAGCGCTAATTAAGCGCGTGCTTACATATTCTAAGGAGGATTTATTCTAATGGCGCAATTCGAAAAATACGCACTTCCTACAGAAGGCGAACAAATTACAATTGATAACGGTGTACTGCAAGTACCTAACAACCCAATCATTCCTTTCATCGAAGGCGACGGCACAGGCCGCGACATCTGGGCAGCATCGAAACGCGTACTTGACGCAGCTGTTGAGAAAGCATACGACGGCAGCAAAAAAATCGCTTGGTACGAAGTATTCGCTGGCGAAAAAGCTTTCAACGAATATGGCGAGTGGCTGCCAGCTGACACGCTGACTGCAATCCGTGAATACATCGTTGCTATTAAAGGTCCTTTGACTACGCCAATCGGCGGCGGTATCCGTTCCCTGAACGTTGCGCTGCGCCAAGAGCTTGACCTGTACACTTGCCTTCGTCCAGTTCGTTACTTCGCTGGCGTACCTTCCCCGGTAAAACGTCCTGAGCTGGTTGACATGGTTATCTTCCGTGAGAACACAGAAGACATCTATGCTGGTATCGAGTACCAAGAAGGTTCTGAGGAAGTGAAGAAAGTAATCGCGTTCCTGCAAAACGAAATGGGCGTTAACAAAATCCGTTTCCCTGAAACTTCGGGTATCGGCATCAAGCCAGTATCCAAAGAAGGCTCACAACGTCTTGCTCGTGCTGCAATCGAATACGCGATCAAACATGGCAAGAAAACTGTTACACTCGTTCATAAAGGCAACATCATGAAATATACAGAAGGCGCGTTCAAGAACTGGGGCTACGAAGTGGCTGAGCAAGAGTTCGCTAACGAAACCTTCACTTGGGGTCAATACGACCGCATTAAAGAAGCAGAAGGCACAGACGCTGCTAACAAAGCACAAGCAGAAGCTGAAGCAGCTGGCAAAATCGTCGTAAAAGATGCGATTGCTGACATCGCTCTGCAACAAGTTCTGACTCGTCCTACTGACTTCGACGTAATCGCAACTTTGAACCTGAACGGCGACTACCTGTCCGACGCTCTGGCTGCACAAGTTGGCGGTATCGGTATTGCACCGGGCGCGAACATCAACTACCTGACTGGACATGCAATCTTCGAAGCAACTCATGGTACTGCTCCTAAATATGCAGACAAAGACGTTGTTAACCCAGGTTCCGTAATCCTGTCCGGCGTTATGATGCTTGAGCATCTGGGCTGGCAAGAAGCGGCTGACCTGATCTATAAAGGTATGGAAGCTTCGATCAACAACAAAACCGTTACTTATGACTTCGCACGCCTGATGGATGGCGCTACTGAAGTGAAATGTTCGGAGTTTGCTAACCAAGTAATTAAAAACATGTAGTTAATAAAAAGTGGGGGCTTATGCCCCCTCTTTTTTAGATAGGAATACTTATTTATGGCAATAATGCAGAGGTTAATACAACTAAGGCTTACGAAGTAAGAATCACCACAAATGGCCTCGAAGCGGCCCTTTGTGTGGTCATCTTGCTTACGAAGTAAGAATCACCACAAATGGCCTCGAATCAGCCCACTTGTGTAGTAATTCTTTTAAGGAGGTAGTTATCAAATGGCTATTAAACGCAGAAAAATTACGGTTGTAGGTGCCGGCTTCACCGGGGCTACTACGGCTCTGATGGCAGCACAGAAGGAACTGGGTGACATTGTTCTTGTCGACATTCCCCAGCTGGAAAACCCGACAAAAGGTAAAGCGCTTGATATGCTCGAATCAACTCCTGTTCAAGGTCTGGACGTGAACATCACTGGTACGGCCAGTTATGAAGATACTAAGGACTCCGACGTTGTTATTATCACTGCAGGTATTGCCCGCAAGCCAGGGATGAGCCGTGATGACCTCGTCAATACAAACGCAGGTATCGTAAGGTCGGTATGTGAGCAAGTAAAGGCAACAAGCCCGAACGCTTATGTCATCATCCTCTCCAATCCGGTGGATGCTATGACTTATGTGGCCTACCAAGCGCTAGGTTTTCCTAAAAATCGTGTCATCGGTCAATCCGGTGTGCTTGATACAGCCCGTTATTGCACATTTATTGCGCAAGAGCTGAATGTGTCGGTGGAAGATGTTCGCGGCTTTGTGCTTGGCGGACATGGTGACGATATGGTCCCACTCGTACGTTACTCGAATGTTGGCGGTATTCCGATTGAGAAGCTGATCCCAGCTGACCGTATCGAAGCTATCGTACAGCGTTCCAGAGTTGGCGGCGGTGAGATCGTGAACCTCCTAGGCAATGGCTCAGCTTACTATGCACCTGCAGCATCACTTGTTCAAATGACAGAGGCAATTCTGAAGGACAAGAAACGGATTCTGCCGGTCATTGCTCTGCTTGAAGGCGAGTACGGGTATAATAACCTGTTCATGGGCGTACCTACGATTATCGGCGGCGACGGCATTGAGAAAGTGATTGAGCTGGATCTAACCGCGGAAGAAAAAGCGGCTCTGGACAAATCCGCTGAATCCGTTCAAAATGTTATTAAAGTAGTTACAGGCCAAGCGTAAATGGCCATGAGCCTTATAAAGATTCGTTTGGGAGGACCCTGACACTTAGCTGCCAGGGTCCTCATTTTGATTTAAGGAAGGGGGAATAAACGTGCTGCAGCAAGCACGAAGCGAGCTGAAAAGAGTATACGGGTATGATACGTTTCGTCCCGGACAAGAAGATATTATAGAGGGAATATTGGAGGGGCGTGATACGCTCGCCATTCTGCCGACTGGCGGAGGGAAGTCAATCTGCTTTCAAGTTCCATCTCTCATTATGCCAGGTACTTCAATAGTAATATCGCCATTAATATCGCTTATGAAGGATCAGGTTGATACACTGAACCGGCTTGGCGTCTCAGCGGCCTTTCTGAACAGCTCTCTCGGAGCGGAGGAATACCGGACAGTGCTGCGAAATGCACTGAGAGGCGAATACAAGATGCTGTATGTGGCTCCGGAACGGCTTGATGCACCTATGTTTACAACCTTGTCCGAGCAGCTCCATATCCCAATGATTGCGATTGATGAGGCACACTGCGTCTCGCAGTGGGGGCATGATTTCCGTCCGAGCTACCGGCAGCTCGCGGGATGGATCGGCAAAATGCCAAATCGACCGCTAGTCTCTGCGTTTACAGCAACAGCAACACAAGAGGTGGCAGAGGATATTACGGCCATGCTGGGTTTACGGCAGCCTAATGTGTTTGTAACCGGGTTTGCTAGACCCAATCTGTCCTTATCCGTTGTAAGTGGTGGTGACAAGAAAAACTTCCTTCAGCAATTTTTGCGCGAGCGGGAGGATCAATCTGGCATTATCTATACAGCCACACGGAAAGAAACCGAGCAGGTACACGAGCTGTTGGTCCGAAAAGGGATTGCGGCTGGCAAGTATCATGGCGGGTTGTCTGATACCGAACGTGCGGACACGCAGGAGAAGTTCCGGTTTGATGAGCTTCGCATCATGGTAGCGACGAATGCTTTCGGAATGGGCATCGATAAGCCTAACGTGCGATATGTCATCCATTGGCAGATGCCTGGCGATATCGAGTCCTACTATCAGGAAGCAGGACGTGCCGGCCGGGATGGGGAGGAGAGCGAATGTGTGCTGCTCTTCGAACCGCAGGATGTACAGGTACAGCGTTTCCTGATTGAGCAGGGTATGGGTGATGAATACCGCAAATCGGTTCAGTTGTCCAAGCTTCATAACATGATGAATTACAGCCGCACCCAGCGCTGTCTACAGCAATATATCGTCGATTATTTCGGCGAGAAGGGTGTTGAGCCTTGCGGCAAATGCAGTAACTGCCTCGACAAGAGCGAGCTGGTTGACCGTACGCCGGAAGCACAGAAGGCACTCTCATGCGTTGGCCGTATGAAGGGACGCTTTGGTGTAACAATGGCGGCTAAAGTATTAAAAGGATCACGCGACAAACGGTTATTGGAGTTTGGGCTGGACCGATTAACGACATACGGACTGTTCAATAATTGGCCGGAAAAAGAAATCGCCGATTGGTTGTACTGGCTTGTAGCAGAAGGTTACTTACGTATGAGCGAAGGGCAGTATCCTACAGTATCTCTAACAACTGCTGCTTTACCAGTGCTGGAAGGCAACGAGATAGTTAAGCAGAGGCTGCGGACTAGTGTTAGGAGAAGTGCTTCGGGAGATGGAGCTGGGGCTTCGTCGCCATTATTTGATGCACTCAAGCAATGGCGCAAAGAAGCGGCAGCACGGGAAAACGTTCCTCCGTTTATGCTGTTCTTTGATGCTACGCTGAAGGAGCTTGCGGATGCAAGGCCGCTGACGGAAGAGCAGCTGCTGCAGACGAAAGGTATTGGCGCGGCGAAAGCAAACAAGTATGGAGCAGAAGTGCTTGCTATTATTCATGAGCATGCGGGAAGTGCGAGTAACGCGCCGTCTGCTAGCATTAGTAATACGCAGAAGCGCCCTGCCGCGCGTCCCCCTGCCTCTTCAGAGGATACACCTAGCCATGTTATGACACTGGAGCGGTTTAACACCGGTTTATCCACTCAGGAGATTGCTGATGAACGTGGACTTAGCCGGGTGACGATTGAGGGACATCTGATTCGTTGTGCCGATGAGGGACATGAGCTCGATTGGGGCCGTGTTATTCCGGAGCAATATGAGGAGCAGATTGTTCATGTTGTGCAGGAACTTGGTCCGGATAAATTAAGGCCGATCAAAGATGCTTTACCGGAAGAAGTGGATTACTTTTCCATTCATGGTGTAATCGCTAAATACGGCTTTAAGACAAAATCTTGAACATTACCGGAAATGCTTCCGAAAAGCCGGATAACCAAGGGTGATACTTTGTGTTTCAGACAGGCATTTAGTATACTTATTGGTAGATTACGCATATGCAGGAGGGTTTTTTAATGAATGATGTATTTTTCTTTTTACACTTGTTAGGAGCAGTCGGGATGGGCTTTTATATCGTTCTGCCGATTATGATCGGTAAAGCAACGAAGCTCGCAGGTCTTGGACAAGGTGGACTAGCTGATGGTCTTACATCTGCAAACCGTGTTGTACAGTATGCGCTTGTCATCCAACTGCTTACAGGTGGTTACATGATGTCACAGGCTGATTACACTGTTGCCTGGATGATTATCGTAACGCTGCTGTTCCTTGCGATCGCAGCGATCTCCGGCATTATGTCGAAGCCGCTGAAACGGATTGTGTCTTCGATTCAAGATGGACAAAGCGCAACTGGCCATATCGCTAAAGCACGTACATTCAGCTTGATCGTATTGGTTCTTTATGTAGTTGTTATCTATTTCATGGCATTTCCAATGTACGCTTAAAATTCTTTAAGCTAATGCTTACGAGGTAAGAATTACCACAGTAGGCAAAGAAACGCCACTTATGTGGTAATTCTTTTTAGGGGGAGAAAACGTGCATCAGTCATCACCGGATATAGTGACTTTCGGGGAATCTATGGCTTTATTTATGCCGCAGGAGCATAAATCTCTTGAACGGGCGGCTACGCTCGAGCAAGGCTTCGGCGGTGCAGAAAGCAATGTAGCAATCGGGCTGGCAAGACTAGGCTGTTCGGTAGGCTGGTTCGGAGCACTTGGTAATGATCCGTTTGGCCGTATGATCGTGAAGACGCTTCGTGGAGAGGGCGTTGATGTATCGCGTGTTAAATTTAGCGACGAAGCTCCTACAGGGATGATGTTCCGTGAGCAGGTTGCGGGGCGTCTTGCTGTTCACTATTATCGCAAGCATTCCGCAGCAAGTCGTATGGCTCCTGAGGAGCTGGATGAGGATTATATTCGTGGAGCGAAGCTGCTTCATATAACGGGTATTACTACAGCGCTCAGCGATAGTGCCAAACGTACGGTGATTCGGGCAGTTGAGATTGCCAAAGAGGCGGGTGTAACCATTTGTTTTGATCCGAATTTGAGATTGAAGCTATGGTCTATCGAAGAAGCGCGCGAGGTGCTTCTGCCAATTGCAGAAGCGGCAGACTACTTCCTGCCTGGCTGGGATGAGCTCAAGCTTCTGTATCAAACCGAGGATTACGAAGTTGTGAAGGCAAAACTCCAGCAGCTTAAAGCCGTAACCATTATCAAAGGGCTAGGTGATACAACTGTCGTGCTGGAAAAAGGGGAAGAAGTATCCGTTCCTTTCTATCCAGCAGAGAATGTGGTTGATACAGTTGGTGCAGGAGATGGCTTCTGTGCTGGTTTCCTAGCTGGCTTAATGAAAGGCATGTCCCCGGTAGAAGCAGTTAGACTAGCAAGCATTAACGGATCGCTGGTGGTACAAATGCGCGGTGATTGGGAGGCGCTTCCAGAGTGGAACGCCGTTGAGCAGCGCATGTCCGCTAAAGTATGGGTGGAGCGATAATAATGGCTGAATCGAACGTTTCTGGATCCAAAGGGCAGCGCCGGCGCGAAGCGATTTTGCAGCTGCTCAAGCAGCAAGGACGCATTACCATTCAAGAGCTCGTTGAGCGCTTTGATTGTTCAGAAGCGACCGCAAGGCGTGATCTGGAGCAAATGGAGGCGGCTTATCCCATTATCCGTACCATTGGCGGTGCGATGTATGACGGCATGAATACGGTCCGTGATGTTGCATTTGCGGAGCGGGAAGGCCTGTCGTATTTGGAGAAAGAGCGTATCGCGGCTAAAGCAGCTTCACTTATTGAGGAAGGCGATGTAATAGGCTTATCGGGCGGAACAACGAATTACTTACTGGCGAAGCTGCTTAAGCTGCGCAGCGGTATTACCGTTGTGACGAATGCGGTAAACATTGCCATGGAGCTTGCCGGAAGCAGCGTACAGGTCGTTGTAACAGGCGGCATCATGAGACATAACAGCTTTGAGCTTTGCGGTCCGCTTGGAGAAGGGATGGTTGCTCATTTGAATATCGGGAAGATGTTCATAGGTGTTGACGGCCTTTCAGCAGCAGGCGGCATTACAACCTACTCCGAGCAAGAAGCCCAAATTGCAAAAGCACTTATTAAGCGATCGCACACGACTTTTGCCGTTTTCGATCAAACCAAGGTTGGGAAAACGTCGTTATTCTCCATAGCTGCGTTATCCGAACTGCAGGCTTTTATAACCGATTTGCCTCTAACGGGAGATCTGGCGGAGATGGCTGAGCAGCATCATATTGTCGTCCATGTCGCGGACAAGCCCGAATGAGTATAACAAAAGAGCGGTTGAACGGAGATCATCTCCTGTTCAACCGCTCTTTCGTTTCTAAATTACTTCGCTTTATAAACTTGCTTGCCGTTTACCCAAGTATGACTCACGCTGCTGAAGTCAGGCTCTGCAAGAACAAGATCAGCCTGCTTACCGATCGCAATAGAACCAGTATGTTCGAACATGCCAAGCTGCTTGGCTGGGTTCCCGCTTGCATAGCGGCTAATGTCCATAACATTATAATCGGTGTGTTCAAGCATATAACGGAAAGCATTTATCATCGTCAGGCTGCTTCCTGCCAGATTGCCTTCCTGGAGTCTTGCTACACCATCCTGTACGATGACAGGGAGGCCGCCAAGGTCATACAGACCATCAGGTCTACCAGCGGCAGAGATGGCGTCTGTGATCAGAATAAGCTTGTCTGCCGGCTTGGAGGACGCAAGCAGCTTTATCGCTCCTGGGCTGACATGATGCCCGTCAGCAATCAGTTCGGCGTAAATCCGGTCATCGGTCAGAACAGCACCAACTGTACCAGGCTCACGATGATGAAGCGGACGCATCGCGTTATAAGTATGAACGGCATGAGTGAGGCCAGCATCAGCTGCTTCTTTCATGACTTTGTACGTGGCATCGGTATGGCCACATGCAACAACAACGTTATGATCAGCAAGCCATTTGATAGCTTCAATTGCACCCTCATTCTCAGGTGCAAGAGTCAGCAGCTTCAAAATTCCCGGATAACGCTCTGTCCAATCTTGCAGCCAATCGAGCCGAGGAGGGGAGAGGAAAGCAGGGTTTTGAGCACCTATCCACTTGATGCTGAGAAACGGTCCTTCCAGATGAACGCCAAGAAGTGCTGTGTATGGCATATCGTTCTTCATATATTCGCTGGTTGCCTGGAACACGGTCTCAATGGCTTCCTGGGATGCAGTCACGGTTGTAGCAAGCATCCCGGTCGTTCCTTGTGAAGCATGAAACTTTGTGATCGTATCGTAGGTCTCAGCGGTTGCATCCATGAAGTCTCCGCCAAATCCGCCATGAACATGAACATCTATAAAGCCTGGCAGAAGCCATTTGCCTTGGCCGTCTACGATATGATCAGCTTCCGGTTGCTCGCTGTCTTCGATAATTTGTGCAATGATTCCGTCTCTGACGAGGATGCTGCCTTCTACAATACGATCCTCCAGCACGATCTTTATGTGGTTGATAAGCAGAGATCTGCCTTGTTGTTCCATTACCCCAACATCCTTCCCGCCTCGCGGTCAAGAAGCACAGTTACGCGGGGATGCGTCTGCAAGAGGGAAGCCGGTACCTCTGTTGTAATAGGGCCGGTCAACGCTTGCTTGACGATGTCCGCTTTATCCGCGCCTCGCACCGCAAGCACAATCGAATTTGCTTTCAGTATGGAGCCCACACCCATTGTAATGGCATATTCGGGCACCTCTTCCATCGTAGCGAAAAATCTAGCATTCGCCTCCAGAGTGGCCTGCTTCAGCTTCACCACATGAGTACCGCCTGACAGGGCATGATCTGGTTCATTAAAGCCGATATGGCCGTTATGACCAAGACCAAGCAGTTGAATATCAATTTGCCGTTCCAGCAGCATACGGTCATAATTCGCACATTCGGCTTCCAGATCATCAGCCATTCCGTTCGGCAGGAAGGTTTGTGTGTCTGGAATATCGATGTGTGCAAATAAATGCTTATTCATATAATAAGCATAACTTTGATCGTTATAGGGCTTTAACCCGACATATTCATCCAGGTTAAAGGAAGTTACATCTGCAAAGGATACTTCACCTTTACGGTATTTCTCTACTATTTTGGCATAAATGCCTATAGGTGTCGATCCTGTAGCAAGCCCTAATACGGCGTTTGGTTTGGATGTCACGATATCGGTAATAAGATTGGCTGCAAAGGCGTCCAGTTCTAATTGGGTATCAAAAATGTGCACGTTCATCGGAAGATGTCCCCCTCATTTACTTTTGACTCTATTCTAATTTATATTATTCATTTTCACAACAAAAATGATTGTAAAATTCATTATTATGATTGTAAACGTCAAAATTATGGGTGGACCTAGTTCCATCCTTGCTCCAGTCCTAATCACTGAGTTATGATGAACAAAAGTATTCTCGCAAAGCATGAAGCTTATGTACTGATGTCACTGGCATTCCTACATAAGCCGGATGATTGGCTATTTAAATAGGAGGATTGCCCTATGACAGTAATGCAAAATACGGAGGCTAATGAGGGCGCTTCCACATCGAAACGTAAGAGTGAGCATATTCGCATATGCCTGCAGGAGAATGTGGCTGGAGAGGGCATTGATACGGGGCTGGAGAGTCTTCGCTTCCGCCATAATGCCTTACCTGAAATCGCATTTGAAGATATCCTGCTGGATACAGAATGGCTGGGACGGCGCATGCGAACACCGCTCTTGGTCAGTTCCATGACAGGAGGCACAAGTGAGGCTGGTGCCATTAATCGGCGGTTAGCAGAGGCGGCAGAGCACCGCGGCTGGGCTATTGGACTAGGCTCAATGCGTGCGGCGATCGAACAGGAAGAACTTGCTGCTTCTTTTTATATCCGTGATCTTGCTCCTTCTGTACCCGTTATTGCGAATCTTGGTGCGGTGCAGTTAAATTATGGGTTTGGTGTGGAAGCATGCCGCAGAGCGGTAGACATTGCCGAGGCGGATGCTCTAGTGCTTCATTTGAATAGCATGCAGGAAGTATTCCAGCCTGAGGGGAATACGGACTTCCGCGGCTTGCTGCCAAAGATAGAAGAAGTATGCCGGGCACTTGAGGTGCCGGTCGGTATCAAAGAGGTAGGCTGGGGTGTTGATGCCGATACGGCTGCAGCGCTCGCTTCGGTGGGAGCAGCATTTATTGATGTTGCGGGAGCCGGAGGCACATCCTGGAGTCAGGTTGAGAAATACCGGCAAAATGATCCGATGCGCCGATTGGCTGCAGAAGCTTTCGCTGGCTGGGGGATCCCAACTGCTCAAAGCATTCAGGAAGTGAAAAGTCGTCTGCCGCATATGTCGGTTGTCGCGAGTGGTGGTCTGCAGCATGGTGTAGACGCAGCGAAATCCATTGCATTAGGGGCCGATATTGCTGGGTTTGGACGTGCCCTTCTCCCACGTGCTGCAGAAGGTGAGACAAAAGTATCGGTCGACCAGTTAAATGAGCAATTCGAACGGATTGAATTTGAGCTTCGTGCGGCGATGTTCGGGATCGGGGCAGCATCTGTTGCCGAACTCAAACATACAAACCGACTTATTCCAGTCCGTTAAACAACTAAGACAGGCCAACTTAGCAAATACTAGACTGCTCGAGAATTTTGTGATGGTCGAAGGGTTGGCTTATCAGGATAGGGAGGGCACAGCATCCATGACTGGGCTAGTGGAGACGAAGGTCTGGGACAGCGGGTGGATTCAAGTAAAGATTCCGCTTCCTTTCTCATTAAAGTGGGTAAACAGTTACTTGATACCAGAGGATGGGACAGGTTATACGGTTATTGATCCCGGCCTGCATACCGATGAAGCGCTGGCAGCTTGGGATGAGGCTTTCCTGAAGCACGGCATAACCATAGAGCAGATTAAACGAATCGTTCTTACTCACCAGCACCCGGATCATTATGGGCTGGCAGGTTATTTTCAAGAACGGACCGGAGCTCCGGTATATATATCAGAAAGATCTCATGCGTATACACAGCGATTATGGGGAGACAACAGTACGTACTCTGAAGAACTTCGGGCGCATTTCGCCATCCACGGCATGCCTGATGAGCTGACACTTGATATTAAGAACAACCTTGATGGCTTTGTCAGAAGAGTATCTCCTCAGCCCAACGTCACGTATTTGGAGGCAGGAGAAACGATTCAGCTTGGCGGATTGGAATGGCAGCTAATTGATGCGCCGGGGCATGCCTTTGGTCAGTTATGCTTCTACGAGCCATCTAAGGGCTATATGCTGTGCGGTGATCAAGTGCTGCCTCATATTACACCTAACATCAGCTTTAATCCTGGGGAAGAGGAAGATCCGCTTGGATGTTTCCTTCGTAGCTTGGATGAGCTGTATGAGTACGAAGTGAAACTGGCGTTTCCTGGCCATCGTGAGCCATTCACCGATTTTTCAAACCGGATTATTGAGATCAAGCAGCATCATGGACGACGTTTGAATAAAATGTGGGAAATCTTGAGAGTGCCAAGCAGCGCTTTTGAGCTTTGCGAGCAATCTTTTGGCGGTCATCTGCGGACGAATCCTCATAATCTGCGGTTTGCGATGTCGGAGACCATTGCTCACTTACATTATTTGGAGAAGCGGGGTAAAATTATCCGAACCGGAACAATGGATACGGTTATGTTTCGTACAGCTGAATAAATAGCAAAGAAGGCTTCACATTTGTGATGCCTTTTTTTAATTTCTAGATGCTTTTAAATAAGCTTTTAGCAGGTTGGTGTGATCAACGGACAGGTCGGATACTTTACGTATAAACTCCCGACAGGCATATTCATAAAGCTTGATATCAATCTCATTTTTCTGGATGATATGTTGAAGTGCAGGTGGGGTTAAAGGAGGAATATTAACCGGGCGATTTGCGGTGACGTTCACTTTGGGATAATGCTTTGGCGCCAAGTTCATCATTTGCATAAAAAGAAATTGGGAGATGTCATATTGTTCCGTAATACCAACAAAGGCAAAATGATTATCCAGACTTTCTTGATTTTTTTGAAATTTGGCGATAGATTTTCCAAATCACCAGCTATCATTCTAGCTTGCAAATTTCTGTATTCGAAGTCATAAAAAGGGTCCATAATATAGTCTTCAAAGGTGAGTTCTTTATCGTAGGAAATGACATATTCAGGGTTCTTGTATTTGAAATAAAAGAAGGAAAGGATCCGATCAAAGGGATGACGGAGCATGGTCACATATTGAAATGGCCGATTGGTCAGCACATGTACGCCATATCTGAAATGTCCGCATAAGGCATCGGCTTTGACGAGTTCTTGACTTAATTGCGGAGTGGTCTCGATTGTATGATAATGAATAATATTTGGGCAATTCTCGATAATGGCTTGTGTAAAAGAAGAGCCTCCGGTCTTAGGAAGATGCAAGTATAGTAACAGCTTATCCTTCAAACGCCCCACCTTCTTTCTCCTTGGCCTTAAGAGGATGCTCGTAAGGCGCGGAAATACCCGTAAAATGTGTAATCTCTCCAGCTCTTGCCTTCTTGTACATTCCTTTTGGATCTCTTCGCTCGCATTCTTCAATCGAACATTTCACATAAATTCCTATATACTCACCAGGCAGCATAGAGAACGTACCCCATCACGATCCTGCCGATAAGGCGAAATAGCAGCTACAATGACAATCATGCCTCCATCGGCCATTAGCTTGGCGACCTCTCCGATTCTTCGGATATTCTCAGAACGATCTTTTTGCTGAAAGCCCAAGTCCTGATTTAAGCCGTAACGAAGATTATCGCCATCGAGTACATAACTGCGGCATTGCAGTTTATAAAGTTCATGTTCCAGGGCTGTACTAAGCGTTGATTTCCCTGATCCCGAAAGGCCAGTAAACCAAAGAACATAACTACGATGGCCGTTTAGGAACTGCCGATCTTGTTTGGTGATGCGGGAGTTTTGCCACACTATGGGATTACTAAAATATTCCATTAAATTGAAAAGGTGCAGCTAGAGTTAGAGGGCAAAAAAAAGACTGCCCTACTTTTGTAGGACAGTCTTTTGACCAGTTTCTATTCCTTTACATTCTCTGCGGCTTCTTCACGACTTGCTTGCTTGCGATGCGCCAAGCGGCTTGCAGCTGCTGCAGCGATTGCGCCAACGATGTCATCCAGGAAGGTATGGATCTGCCCATCGTTTTTATCGTTTAATTTCTTTAAGATGCCGGGCTTAAGCTTGTCGATATAGCCAAAATTGGTAAATCCGATACTGCCGTATACATTAACAATGGATAGAGCCAATATTTCATCGCAGCCGTACAGGCCTTCGTCATTACGAACCATATTTTGAAGCGGCGCCATCAGCTTGCCTTCCTCCGCCAGCAAATCGAGCTGTATGCCAGTTAATACGGCATTTTGCACCTCTCTTTTTTGCAGCACAGCTTCAACATGAGAGATGCATTCATCCAGCGTAAGCTCTGGATAATAATCCTTTTGCAGAAAATGTACGAGCTGTGCAATGGATGTTCTGGATACGCCTCGTTTGTCGAGCCATGTATTGGTTGCTTCCGCAACCTCGCGGCTGTTTAAGCTGTAGGTGACTTGATTGAACAAATTGATTACCCCCTCAGATTTTGTGGACAAAACTGGTCTAAAACAGGGAAGGGCTCGTATACATAGTACTACAAATCAACAAATGTACAAAGTCGCCGAACAGGCAATTACAATTTGGGGAGGAAAAAGTCAATGGCTCAAACAAGATGGATTCGCCGTGCAGCAATCTGCGGTGTGATGGTATTTCCCATCCTTGCAACAGGATGCGGCTTGATTTCGCAGGACACAAAAGGGGAGATTGACCCACCGCAGCAATCTGATGCAACAGGTGCCGTAGACGGTACCAATACCGGACAGGCTGTCGTGACAGGACAAGATGATGATTCCAATCTTACGGTTTACTTAGAGGACCGCAATGGCTATCTTGCCCCGGTATCTCTAAAGACAACACTGACCGAGAATGCAGTTGACGAAGCCGGCAAAAAAGCTTTGGAAATTATGGTTGACGGCGGAAGCTTGGCAAGCCAGCTGCCAGAAGACTTCCGTGCAGTCATTCCGAAAGGCACTGAGGTCAAGTCGCTTCATATCGATCCGAAAACTCAACTGGCTACCGTTGAATTTGGCGGAACCTTCAATGATTATCCTGCGACAGACGAGCGTACAATTGTAGAGGCGATTACTTGGACTTTGACGGCTATGGGAGCAAAAGGAGTAGAACTGTGGTATGAAGGGGCCAAGCTGTCGGAGATGCCGCAGGACGGCTTCCCGCTCGATGAGCCGCTTACACGTTCGGTAGGGATTAACCTTGAAGCTGCCGATGGTGTGAACTATTCGAACTCGACACCGGTTACTCTGTACTTCTCTTCGCAAACAACCAATGATGAACAATATTATGTGCCGGTTACAAGGTTAATTAACCGCACAGAGGAAACAGCTGCACAAGCTGCTCTTGAACAGCTGATCACAGGTCCGCTTAACACGAAGGATTTGATCAGTGTCCTTACGAATGATGTGGAAGTAACAAACATCAAGCAGCAGGATGACACGGTAATGGTGGACTTGAAAGACCAAGCATATGAAGAAGGACTGCCTGCTCCAGCAGAGATGCTTGAAGCCATCGTTCTGTCGGTTACTGAAAATACGGGCGCTGACAAAGTTCAGATTACACTGAACGGTCAGAAAGTCACGGATGAGAACAATGTTTCTTACAGCGAGCCAGTATCTCGTCCGCATCATGTGAATGCGATTAAAGGGTAAGCGAAAAAAAGCCATAACTAGAGAAAGGCTGCCTTACCAGGCCCGTTTCGGGACCAGGTGAGGCAGCCTTTTTGTCAGAAATGAATTAAAGATGCTTTTCACATGCCACTTTGGTAAAATAGGAAAGATTGCAACGCGATCTACACATAAGCGATAACGATTGATTCAGGAGGAACATAAGCATGCGAACAGACGGTCGGCAACCGAACCAGCTTCGGCCGGTTACGATAACGACAGGCGTTAATAAATATGCGGAAGGCTCGGTACTCATTGAGGTAGGCGAGACTAAGGTTATTTGTACAGCCAGTGTGGAAGAACGGGTACCCCCTTTCATGAAGGGTCAAGGTAAAGGCTGGATTACGGCTGAATATGCGATGCTGCCACGCGCAACCCATTCCCGTAACCACCGGGAGGCGGCCAAAGGCAAACTTTCAGGCCGAACAATGGAAATTCAACGCTTAATCGGACGTGCCCTCAGATCTATTGTTGATTTGCAGGCGCTAGGCGAGCGTACAATTACGCTTGACTGCGATGTTATTCAAGCTGACGGCGGTACGCGTACCACTTCGATTACAGGTGCATTTGTGGCACTTTGCCTTGCGGTTAACAAAATCTCGAAAACAACACAATTTGCCAAATATCCGATTACGGATTTTCTTGCTTCGGTAAGTGTAGGGGTTATTCAAGAACGTGAACTGCTTGATTTGAATTACGATGAGGACTCCAAGGCCAAAGTGGATATGAATGTCGTCATGACAGGCAATGGTAAATTTGTTGAGCTGCAAGGAACAGGCGAGGATTCCCCGTTCTCGCGCGAAGAGCTCAACAAGCTGCTGGAACTAGCAGAAGGCGGTATCGAGGAATTAATCGAGAAGCAACGCGCTGCTTTGGGTGAGCTGGCAGACCGGATCGGGGGTTAACACGTTGACTCAGCCTATATTGATTGCAACCAAAAATCAAGGCAAGGTGAAGGAATTTGCACATGCCTTTGAGAAGCTTGGCAGAACCGTCGTCAGCCTAAATGATTATCCAGCTTTCCCGGATATTGTAGAAGAAGGAGATACGTTCTCTGCAAATGCTCGTATTAAGGCAAAAGCGGCAGGCGATGCTTTTCAAGTAACGGTGCTCGCTGATGATTCTGGACTGCGTGTAGCTTCCCTTGACGGTGCTCCAGGTGTATATTCAGCCCGTTATGCCGGTGAAGGAGCAGCAGATGCCGATAACAATGCAAAGCTGCTTCACGAGCTTGGCAAGTTGAATGTGGACGCAGCAGAACCACTTACGGACGGCACGCGGCTGCTCAGCAAAGCGCAATTCGTCTGCGTACTCGCTTTATATGACCCTGCGACAGGGGAATTTATCGAGACGGAAGGTACAGTCGACGGCTTCATCGCCGACCGGCCTCGTGGCGAAGGCGGCTTTGGTTATGATCCATTGTTCTGGCTCCCACAGCTCGGACGTTCCATGGCAGAGCTGTCGAAGGAAGAGAAGCAGGCGATAAGCCATCGCGGCAACGCTCTCGAGAAGCTCATTGCGAAGCTGGAAGTTAAGTAATATTAAGCAAAAGGCGTCACAGGAGAAATTCCTGTGACGCCTTTTCCCCCCCCCACAAATATGGGGTTAATTAGAACGTAGCTGCTCGAATGATTCTGGAGGAGCGTTAGCGCTCGCCTTTGCTCAGGGATTCCCGCCATACTAACCTTATTCAAGGAATCCCTGAGCAACAGCGACCGGAAGAACATTCGACTGCGTAGTTCTCTTTTAACCCTTACTTCACACTAACCCCATATTCCTTCAGCCACACGTTCACCTGATACAAATAAGCAAACAGCTGAGGACCAGACATTAATTGTCCGAACCACGGAATATTCGATTTTGCCGAATCGGATTCAGCAAGCTCTCTTACTTTATTCACGTTAATCAGCGGCAGGAGCGGGGAAGACGGATCGTTCAGAACATCAAGAAGAAGTCCTTTGACTGCTGCCAAGTAATTTGGATTATGCGTTTTTGGATAAGGGCTTTTTTTGCGGGTCAGCACATCTTCAGGAAGTACGCCCTTCAAAGCACGGCGAAGGATGCCTTTCTCCCGGTCCCCAGCTGTCTTGATCTCCCAAGGGATATTCCAGACATACTGCACGAGGCGGTGATCGCAGAACGGGACACGAACCTCGAGGCCAGCTGCCATACTCATCCGGTCCTTCCGGTCAAGCAGTGTTGGCATGAAGCGGGTAATGTTAAGATAAGACATCTTGCGCATTTTCCGTACCGTCTCGGATTCACCATCCAAGTGCGGCACCTCCGCGATCGCAGAGGCATAACGGTCACCGATGTAATCAAGAGGTTTAATCCATGCAGCTACATCCGGCGCAAGCAGATCTGCCCGCATAGAGGAGGCGAGAGACCATGGGAAGGTGTTTGCACTCAATGCTTCTTCACGGTGGAACCAAGGATAGCCGCCAAAGATTTCATCCGCTGCTTCACCAGAAATTGCGACGGTAGCACCTTTCTTTATCTCCCGGCAGAATAGCAGGAGCGAGGCATCCACATCGGCCATACCTGGCAAATCGCGTGCCAATGTAGCGTCTCTAAGAGCAGCTACGAGCTCAGGTGTATCAAATTGGATTGGATGATGGATGGTGTCCAGATGGGAAGTCATCCGTTCGATCCAAGGTGCGTCGCTGTTTGGCTGAAAGGCATGAGCCTTGAAATGCTTATCGTTATCCGCGTAGTCGACGGAATACGTATGCACATTACCTTGACCGGTTTGCTCGTAGTAACGAACAGCCAGCGTGGTTAAAGCGCTGGAGTCAAGGCCTCCGGAGAGTAAGGTGCCAACTGGCACGTCCGAAACAAGCTGGCGCTCCGTTGTATCCTTCAGCAGCTCCCGGACATGTTCAGCCGTCGTATCGACATCTTCTTCATGCGGAATCGTCTCGAGACTCCAATATTTTGTCTTGCGGATACCTGAACGATTAACAGTTGCACATTGTCCTGGCAGCAGCTCGGTAATATCCTTGTAAACGCCTTGGCCAGGTGTTCTGGCGGGACCAATAATGAAGATTTCAGCTAATCCTTCTGCACCTACCTCAGCTTTAACAGCCGGATGAGCAAGAATAGCTTTTGGCTCCGAACCAAAAATAAACAGCCCATCTGCAAAGCTGATGAACAGTGGTTTTACACCTAATCTGTCGCGGGCAAGGAACAGCTCCTGTTCAGTTACATCCCAGATGGCAAAGGCGAAAATGCCGTTGAAGCGTTCAACACAGGCTTTGCCCCATTCGATATAAGACACAAGCAGTACTTCTGTATCGCAATGGGTTGTAAACGTTCTGCCTCGGTCCTCCAGCTCTTTCCTTAGTTCAAGTGCGTTATAAAGTTCACCATTATAGACAACGACATATGTGTCATCGCCCGAGCGCCGAATCATCGGCTGAGCGCCATTTTCCGGATCGATCACGCTGAGCCGGCGGTGGCCTAGCGCACAATGCGATGAGATCCAAGTACCTGACGCATCAGGACCGCGCAGTGATAACGTCTCCGTCATTTTAACTAGGCTGTTGCTGTCATGGGTTAGATCTCGGGTCCAATCGATCCAGCCGGTTATTCCACACATAATCTCATTCCTCTCTTCTGCTGGACTCCAGTAGCAATAATATCCGTTATATGCTGAAAAAAGGCATAAAATGTCTGTCCGCTAGGGGATGCTAAGAGAGCATGTCTTAAAAAGGAGCTGAAAATAACGTATGTCAGTCGATGAACGAAAAAAATATTATGTCTCGGTCCAGGCTGGACAAATTTTGGAGGATCAAGGTGCAGCTTCTTATGAGCTGGAGATCATGGCAAACAACGAGGAGTTCAACCAGCTTCAAGTGATGTTCGAGGATTTGTCCAGCATGGATAATGCCATTACGGGTCATTTCAATTACGAATTTGGCACCCATTTATCGCAAACCAGTGACAGCCAGATGAATGGTGGATACGATGCGATCCTGCACGATATCTATTTATTTATTCACGAGCATGGGACTGCATCCACTCAGAAGCATGTTGAATCTATGGGATTATTGGATCCGGGCAGATTATAAGAATGGGACACAAGGATAATGAGCACCGAAAGCGTGGTTGAGCGCTATGCGGACATTATCCTTTTTTTGTAAGTGGAATGTCGGAATCTAACGGAATTTGTAACCTTTGTGATACCTTTATTGGGCGAGGAGTGGTACAATGGGAGGATAAACTAGTTTCATAGTGGAGGCATCAGGCATTGCAAAAGTTAGTGTTTTTCGTTGGTGTAGCAGGTACAGGCAAGACAACCGTTGCAAGAAAATTATCGGAACGTATTCCGGCTGCTTTTCTTGATCGTGATACGGTAGGCGGACGATTCGTAGAGGCGATGCTGGAAATTAACGGCCTCGACAAGAACGACCGTGATTCGGACTTCTATAAACAAAACCTTCGTGATTTGGAATATGATACGACTAAGGATATTTGTATTGAGAACTTGGCTGCAGGCCAGAACGTATTTATGATTTCTCCGTTCACAGCCGAGCTTAAGAATAGAGTATGGATCGAAGAAGTCATTACAGCTGCAGGTTTGACCAAAGATCAGGTGGACGTTAAGGTAATCGTAGTCACCCTTGAGAATATTGAACTGCAGAAAAACCGCATTATCGGGCGTCAAACGGTGCGTGATCAATGGAAATTGGACCATTGGTCGCATTTTGAGAAACGTGTAGCTTTTGTTCCTGAGATTAATTGGGATATCCCGCAATCTTCCATTCTTGTATATGATAACAGCGGTGAGATGAGCGGCGAGCAAGTGGAGACGCTTTATCAATTCGTGACAGACAAAGCAGTAACAAAGGTATAATTATATAGGACGAGGCCTTGAATAGAGGCTTCGTCTTTTTTATATAGATGAACAAAAAAACAAATGAAATGAACCATTTATTCTAAATAAATCCTTCTTGGAAGGTGCTATATTAATCCTGCTTACCTGCCCGACACCCAGTTGGAAGGAGGTTGAAATATGTTTACAGCTGAACCGTTCACTGATGCGCTTGGACACGCGCTTATTACGAATGATATCTACAACTATGACTTTGTACTGGCTAAGGATGATGGAACAGCAGTGTTCAAGGCTGATGCAACATTCAAGAAGGTACCAGGACCTAAAGATGCAACCTGGACCTGATAAGTACCGACACAGAGAAACAGGATGCTACCTTCCAGATTGTTAATAAAACGTTAAAAAACAGCAAAAAACCCGCAAAGCCTTGGGTATCAAGGTTTTGCGGGTTTTATTAATTGTCATTATGTTTGGGAAAATGGCGTCCCAGGAGGGATTCGAACCCCCGACCGCACGCTTAGAAGGCGTGTGCTCTATCCGGCTGAGCTACTGGGACACGTAGGAAGTAGTATATCATGCAATCACATGAGTTAGCAATACCTAATTTCAAAAAGTTTGGAGCGGGTGAAGAGAATCGAATCTTGGCCTTTGTCTTCTAAAAGCCTGTGAAAAAAATTCGCTTGGTAAATATAGCATAGGCCTGATCAAAAAATCAAGACTCGTGAATGCATTGTTTTTATATTAGCATGTAACGTGATATAATCTAACGCAAGCAATAGTCACGAATGAAGCGGTTTGACCGACAAGGCGGTGATACCATAACTACACCAGATAACGTTTATTTATTTCCAAAGATGCTGGATCATTATCAAATTCAGCTCACCCGGATGCTGGAATCCGAGCAATATAGCGAAGCCAAAAATTTACTCCGCTTTCTCCTGCAATGCCGCGGTGAGGATGAACGGCATTATGAAGAGTGGAAAAGCCTTCTAACTTGGCTTGACATGGCGTTTCCCGGTTCAGATTCCGAAGGAGCCGTTGTGCCCGGAGGCCAGGATGAGGAAGGCGTCAGTGAGGAGAGCTTTCGCGAGCAGCTGCTGAATCCGCCAGAGCAGGATGAGGCATACATTAAGCAGGTGCTCTATATCATGGAGCATCATCCAATGATTGACCAGCAAATATTGGCATTGGAACGAGCAGCATACATACACTCACCTGAGATTGATCAGGTAATGGTAGAATGGCTGACTAGCGGCAAGGCCATTCATCCTGTTGTACAGTTTAAGGCGCTGCAATGCCTGCGTAAGCGGGAAATATCCGGTCAGCTGACGCTGGATCGGATGGGCGAGAGGGTAGAGCTCGACATTGAATCTACACCGCTTGCACTTGATGATTTTCCAAGACCGGTCATCCGGATTCTTGAACGAGTGGAAGCTGTGACAGAAGCAGATGATCCAACACTGCCTCATTTTGCCAAAGAATTGTGGAAAGAAAGTCTCCAATTTCTGTATGGAACTACATCCTATCAATGGATGCTCCGAGAGGATGAGGAGACGGTCGACAGCTATGCAGCGGCGCTCCATCTCACGCTGTTACTGACGGTTTACGGCTCTGCCAATGATGATGATGTCCGGGAAGCCTACGGCATAACCGAGCCATTAAGATTCAGATATGAGCAGGCTTGCAGGACACTTCGGCAGGTCGCTGCGATGCAGCAATCTACAGAAGATGATCATCAGCCTTGAAATGATGGCGCAGGTTGATTATAATAGAGTGGTTTATGAAGCGAATACTAATTGGCGTGATGCGTATTTTGGAGGGGAAAGCATAAAATGAAAGCAACTTGGGAAAAAATAGACAAGAACCTCGTATCGATTGATGTTGAGGTTGAAGCTGAGAAAGTCGCTGCAGCGCTTGATCAAGCATTTAAGAAAGTCGTACAAAAGGTAAACGTACCTGGCTTCCGTAAAGGTAAAGTGCCACGGGCAATGTTCGAATCCCGATTCGGCGTGGAAAGCCTGTACCAGGATGCAATTGACATCCTGTTGCCTACAGCTTATGAAGAAGCAGTTAAAGTGACGGAACAACGTCCTGTTGACCGTCCTGAGATTGATGTTGAACAATTCGCTAAAGGCGAAACGTTCAAATTCAAAGCAAAAGTTATCGTTCGTCCAGAAGTAACGCTTGGCGAATACAAAGGTCTGGAAATTCCATCCTTTGAAGCTGAAGTTAGCGACGAAGAAGTAAACGCTGAACTTGAGCGTCTGCAACAACGTCATGCTGAGCTGACTGTCCTTGAAGAAGGCGCTGCTGAGCAAGGCGACATCACTGTAATTGACTTTGACGGCTATGTAGACGGCGAAGCATTCGACGGCGGTAAAGCTGAAGCTTACTCGCTTGAAATTGGTTCAGGTTCGTTCATCCCTGGCTTCGAAGATCAAGTAGTTGGCATGCAAACTGGCGACTTCAAGGATATTGAAGTAACATTCCCTGAATCGTACCATGCAGAAAACCTGGCTGGTAAACAAGCTGTATTCAAAGTGAAACTGCATGAAATCAAACGTAAAAACCTGCCAGCTCTTGACGATGAGTTCGCTAAAGATGTGAGCGAATTCGACACGCTTGAAGAGTACAAGCAGGATCTTGTCTCCAAGCTGAAAGAAAGCAAAGAGAACGAAGCAGAACGTAACCTGCAAAATGCTGTAATCGAGAAAGCGGCTGAAGCTTCTGAAGTAGAAGTTCCAGAGCCAATGATCAATACAGAAGTTGACTTCATGCTTCGCGACTTCGAGAACCGTCTTCGCATGCAAGGCATGAACATCGACCTGTACTATCAATTCTCCGGTCAAAGCGAAGCAGTTCTGCGCGACCAAATGAAGAGCGATGCTGAGAAACGCGTTCGCAACAACCTGGTTCTGAATGCAATTGCGAAAGCAGAAGGCGTTCAAGTATCCGAAGAAGACGTGAACGAAGAACTCGAATCGCTGTCGAAAGCTTACAACCGCCCAGCGGCTGAACTTCGCGGCATCTTCGAGCAAAATGGTCAAATCGACAGCTTGAAAGAAGATATCGAGCTTCGTAAAACGATTGAATTCCTCGTTGAAAACAGCAAAACAGCTGAAGTAGCTGGAGCGTAATCGTCTCAAACTTTCAATTAAATAAATACGAAGAAAAGGCACGTCATCGTCAGATACGTGCCTTCTTTTCACCCTACATAACCGAAGTGCTTTACAATGGAGAATGAATCTCCGTACATATCGAGCGAAGCTCACCGTATACTGTATTACTGTATTACTTGGAAAAATGACATTGCTCATTTGACGTGATACAATAGAAAACATGAAACATAAAAGTCCCAAAAAGAAAAGAGGTTGGTCGCATGAATCTGGTACCTATCGTAGTTGAACAAACGAATCGCGGAGAACGGTCTTACGATATTTACTCGCGCTTATTGAAGGACAGAATCATTTTTCTCGGGAGCGCTATTGATGATGACGTAGCAAATTCAGTTATCGCACAGCTGCTTTTTCTGGCGGCCGACGATCCGGAGAAAGACATCCACTTGTACATAAATTCCCCAGGCGGCTCGGTAACTGCCGGTATGGCTATTTATGATACGATGCAATATATTAAACCTGATGTGTCCACGATTTGTATGGGCATGGCAGCAAGCATGGGTTCGCTCCTCCTTACGGCTGGCGCGAAAGGCAAGCGTTTTGCCCTTCCTAATGCAGAAGTCATGATCCATCAGCCGCTTGGCGGCGTTCGGGGTCAGGCATCGGATATTAAGATCCATGCAGATTGGATCCTTAAGACGAAGCAAAAGCTGAATCAAATCTATGTGGAACGTACCGGTCAGCCTTATGAGAAGATCGACCGCGATACTGACCGCGATAATTTCATGAGCGCGGAAGATGCGCTGAATTATGGTTTGATTGACAGAGTAATAACAACTCCGGTATCGTAAGGATTTAATCGAAGGGGTGAAAAAGTATGTTTAAATTCAATGATGAAAAAGGTCAATTGAAATGCTCGTTCTGTGGAAAATCGCAAGAACAAGTACGTAAATTGGTAGCCGGTCCCGGCGTATATATATGCGATGAATGTATCGAGCTTTGCACCGAAATCGTAGAAGAGGAGCTCGGCCATGAGGAAGAGCTTGATCTGAAGGATATCCCGAAACCAAAAGATATCCGTGCGATTCTTGACTCGTATGTCATCGGACAAGAATTTGCGAAGAAATCCCTTTCTGTTGCGGTATATAACCACTACAAACGGATTAACTCGCAAAGCAAAATCGAAGACGTTGAGCTTCAAAAAAGTAACATCCTGCTCGTAGGCCCTACTGGCTCGGGTAAAACGCTGCTTGCTCAAACAATGGCTAAAATTTTGAACGTACCGTTTGCAATTGCGGATGCAACATCGCTGACGGAAGCCGGTTATGTCGGTGAAGACGTTGAAAATATTTTGCTCAAGCTTATTCAAGCTGCAGACTACGATGTGGAGAAGGCCGAGCGCGGCATTATCTATATCGATGAGATTGATAAAGTAGCTCGTAAGTCTGAAAACCCGTCCATTACAAGAGATGTATCGGGCGAAGGCGTTCAGCAAGCGTTGCTCAAAATTCTCGAAGGCACGGTTGCCTCTGTTCCACCGCAAGGCGGACGTAAGCACCCGCACCAAGAGTTTATTCAAATTGATACAACTAACATTCTGTTCATCTGCGGCGGCGCATTTGACGGTCTGGAATCCCTCATTAAACGCCGGATCGGCAAAAAAGTGATTGGTTTCAGCTCGACGGGGGAACTTCAAAAGGATCTGAAACCAGGCGAGTATTTGTCGATGGTTCTGCCTGAAGACTTGCTTAAATTTGGTCTGATCCCAGAGTTCGTAGGCCGTTTGCCGGTTATTTCGACTTTGGAGCCGCTTGATGAAGATGCTTTGATGCGTATTTTGTCTGAGCCTAAGAATGCTTTGGTGAAGCAATACCAGAAGCTGCTTGAGATGGATAACGTGAAGCTCGACTTTGAACCTGCTGCTCTTGAAGAAATCGCGAAAGAAGCGATTAAGCGGAACACTGGTGCTCGTGGCTTGCGTGCTATTATCGAAGGCATCATGCTGGAAGTTATGTACGAAGTCCCTTCGCGTGATGATGTGAATACTTGTCTCATCACGGAGAAAACCGTAAAAGACAAAATCATGCCGGAGCTTACAGCCAAGAAGGGCAACAAGAAAAAAGAAGAGAGCGCCTAAGTTCATTACCGTCATTGCTTCCACCCGTAGACCGCGGATTTTTCCGCTCGTCAAAGGGTGGACTTTGACGTTCATGGGAGAGATCATTTTATGTATTTGCGCAAGGATACTGTGCCGGTCAAAGTCGGCAACTTAACGATTGGCGGCAGCAATGAAGTCATCATTCAGAGTATGTGTACAACGAAGACGGCTGATGTAGAGGCTACAGTAGCCGAGATCTTGCGTCTGGAAGAAGCCGGCTGCCAGATTGTCCGGGTAACGGTTAACAATAAAGAAGCTGCTGAAGCGATCAAGGAAATTAAGAAACGGATTCATATTCCGCTCGTTGCGGATATTCATTTCGATTATCGTCTTGCGCTGCAAGCTATTGAGAACGGCATTGATAAAGTCAGGATTAATCCGGGTAATATCGGCCGCCGCGAGAAAGTAGAAGCTGTTGTTAAAGCTTGTAAGGAACGTGGTATTCCGATCCGGATCGGCGTTAACGCCGGCTCGCTCGAGAATCATCTGCTCGAGAAATACGGCTATCCAACACCGGAAGCGATGGTGGAGAGCGCGCTATTCCATATCGGGATCCTGGAAGAACTGGATTTCCACGACATTATCGTGTCTTTGAAGGCTTCAGACGTGCCGATGGCTATTGCGGCTTACAGCATGGCAGCGGAGAAAATCAAGTATCCACTTCACCTTGGTATTACTGAGGCTGGAACGCTTCATACGGGAACGATCAAGAGCTCGGCAGGCATCGGTGCTTTGCTGGCAATGGGCATCGGTAATACGGTGCGCATCAGCTTAAGTGCAGATCCGGTTGAAGAAGTGAAGGTAGCACGCGAGCTGCTCAAAACGTTTGGCCTTATTACGAATGCAGCAACTCTGATTTCGTGTCCGACATGTGGTCGTCTTGATATTGATCTCTTCTCTATCGCTAACGAAGTGGAAGAGTATATCTCGAAGCTGAAGGTGCCAATTAAGGTGTCTGTTCTTGGCTGTGCCGTAAATGGTCCTGGTGAGGCTCGTGAAGCGGATATCGGCATTGCTGGTGCCCGCGGCGAAGGCATGTTGTTCCGCTATGGAGAAATGATTCGTAAGGTGCCGGAAGCGGAGCTGCTTAACGAGCTGAAGAAAGAAATCGACGTGATTGTTCGCGCCTTTGAAGAGACAGGAGAAATTCCTGGACGCAAGAATCATGCTCATGCATAACGACTCTCAATAACTTAACGAAGAGGTATTCCTTAGCTGCCTTTATAGGCAGGGTATAGGAATACCTCTTTTTTCTTCTTAAAGCGATTATTCCCTGCGGCAAGGGGCAATACTACCAATTACGTACTCTTTTGCCGGATGATTTGCTTTTGAGAGGAGAAGATATTGATGAGTTTAAGTATGGTATTAATGCTGATTCAAGTCTTTTTTGCTGTGGTTATTGGTTTATATTTCTGGAATTTACTGCGTAATCAGAAGACGAACCGCTCGGCGGTCGATCGGGAATCACGCAAGGAGATGGATAAGCTTCGTAAGCTGCGCTCCATTTCGCTTACAAAGCCTCTAGCGGAGAAAACACGTCCGCAGGCAATGCAGGACATTGTAGGCCAAATAGACGGCCTTCGTGCGCTCAAGGCGGCGCTCTGTAGTGCTAATCCACAGCATGTTATTATTTATGGACCACCAGGTGTTGGGAAGACGGCAGCTGCACGTGTTGTATTGGAAGAGGCGAAGAAGAACCCATCCTCACCTTTTCTAACGGAAGCCAAATTTACTGAGATTGATGCAACTACAGCTCGGTTTGATGAGCGCGGAATTGCTGATCCTTTGATTGGTTCCGTTCATGATCCTATTTATCAAGGTGCAGGCGCCATGGGGGTAGCTGGTATTCCTCAGCCGAAGCCAGGTGCGGTAACGAAGGCGCATGGCGGGATTCTCTTTATCGATGAAATCGGTGAATTGCATCCAATTCAAATGAATAAGCTGTTAAAAGTACTGGAAGATCGTAAAGTGTTTCTGGAGAGCGCGTATTACAATTCGGAAGATGCGAACATTCCGGTCTATATTCATGATATATTCCAGAACGGACTTCCGGCTGACTTCCGGCTTGTTGGTGCGACAACACGTTCACCTCAGGATCTGCCGCCAGCCATTCGTTCCCGCTGTATGGAGATTTATTTCCGGCCGCTCCTGGCGAGCGAAATTGCTTCCATTGCAGAAAATGCGATTAAAAAGATTGGTTTTGGCCCTTGCCCGGATGCAGTTGATGTGGTGAAAAAATATGCGACCAACGGACGGGAAGCAGTTAATGTTATCCAATTGGCAGCAGGTATTGCTTTATCGGAGAAACGTGACACGATTACAGGTGCAGATGTGGAATGGGTAGTTAACAGCAGTCAAATTCCACCGCGTCCTGACCGTAAAATACCAGAGGCCCCTCAGGTTGGCTTTGTGAATGGGCTTGCGGTATACGGTCCTAACATGGGTACCTTGCTTGAAATCGAAGTCAGTGCTATTCCAGTCGCTACAGGCAAAGGACAGTATACCATTACTGGTGTAGTGGACGAGGAAGAGCTGGGAGGCGGCTCCCGTACTCTCAGAAGAAAAAGTATGGCGAAGGGCTCGGTTGAAAATGTATTGACCATGCTCCGCCGTTACGGTCTTAACCCGCAGGACTATGATCTGCATATTAACTTCCCGGGTGGTACGCCAATTGATGGTCCGTCGGCTGGTGTGGCTATGGCGACAGCTATCGCATCTGCTATTAAGGAGATCCCGATTGACAACAAGCTGGCGATGACAGGCGAAGTTGGTATTCATGGCAATGTGAAGCCGGTTGGCGGCGTACTTGCCAAGGTAGAAGCGGCTTTCCAAGCTGGTGCAGATACGGTTATTATCCCGCGTGAGAACTGGCAGGCGATTTTTGCAGGATTAGAAGGGCTTAAAGTTATACCGGTAGACCGAGTAGATGAAGTGTTTAGATACGTATTTCCAATTGGTGAAACTATCGTTGCAGAGGTTGAAAACCATGTCGGTACAGATCTTTTTATCTCTTCAGGCGTTCCCTATTTGCAGGCGGATTCCGTAGAATGATAAAATAAGGTATTCGAAACAATTGGAGGTGCTGGTGTGGGATCCGGAAAAACGAAAGGCCGGCGGCTTCCCCTGCTTCCGTTAAGGGGGCTGCTTGTATATCCCAGCATGGTGCTCCACCTTGATGTGGGAAGGGACAAATCGGTAAGAGCACTGGAGAAAGCAATGATCGATGATCATATGATTCTCTTGTGCTCCCAATCCGAAGTCAATATTGAAGAGCCTACTGAGGACGATATTTATCGCGTCGGCACCATTGCGAAAGTCAGACAAATGCTCAAGCTGCCAAACGGTACGATTCGAGTTCTTGTTGAAGGTGTTGTAAGAGCCGAGATTGTGGATTACGTGCCTAACGAACAGTTCTATGAGGTTTCAGTATTTGAGCTTCCAGAACCTGAGACAGATGATCCAGAAGTGGATGCGCTCATGCGGTCGGTGCTCAGTCAATTTGAGCATTACATCACACTGTCGAAGAAGGTTACGCCAGAGACCCTGGCAGCTGTATCTGACATCGATGAACCTGGTAGGCTTGCCGATGTCATTACAAGCCATCTGTCGCTAAAGATCAAAGATAAGCAGGATATCCTTGAGACCATTGATGTGCGTGAACGGTTGGAGCGGCTGCTTGATATTCTGAATAACGAACGTGAAGTGCTGGAGCTCGAGCGCAAGATTAACCAACGTGTTAAGAAGCAGATGGAGAAGACGCAGAAGGAATATTATTTGCGCGAGCAGATGAAGGCGATTCAGAAGGAGCTTGGCGAGAAAGAAGGCCGTGCGGGTGAAGTTGAAGAACTTCGTAACCAATTGGCTGAAGCAGGAGTGCCTGATCTCGTAAGAGAAAAGGTTGAGAAGGAAATCGACCGTCTGGAGAAAATGCCTGCATCCTCCGCCGAGGGCGGCGTTATTCGCAATTATATCGATTGGTTATTAGCTCTTCCATGGAGCAAGCATACGGAAGATGATCTTTCCTTAAGCAAAGCGGAGGACATCTTGAACAATGACCATTACGGTCTTGAGAAGCCGAAGGAACGTGTGCTTGAATATTTGGCGGTACAGCAGCTTGTGAAGAAGATGAAAGGGCCGATCCTTTGCCTTGTAGGGCCTCC
Organism: Paenibacillus sp. J22R56; assembly: GCF_056269375.1. Classification (NCBI taxonomy): domain Bacteria; kingdom Bacillati; phylum Bacillota; class Bacilli; order Caryophanales; family Paenibacillaceae; genus Paenibacillus; species Paenibacillus sp. J22R56. Next base: position 140,885 of record NZ_JBWDNV010000001.1, on the reverse strand, counting down.
AGGTGTCGGCAAAACTTCTCTCGCTCGCTCCATCGCCAAATCTCTTGACCGCAAATTTGTGCGGATTTCGCTTGGCGGCGTACGTGATGAAGCGGAAATCCGTGGTCATCGCCGGACTTATGTCGGTGCAATGCCTGGCCGGATCATCCAGGGGATGAAGACTGCAGGTTCGTATAATCCAGTCTTCCTGCTAGACGAAATTGATAAGATGGCAAGTGATTTCCGTGGAGATCCTTCATCTGCCCTGCTTGAGGTGCTTGATCCGGAGCAGAACAATACGTTTAGCGATCATTTTATCGAAGTACCGTTTGACTTATCGAATGTGATGTTCGTTACAACGGCTAACTCGATGCATAACATTCCTCGTCCGCTGCTGGATCGGATGGAAGTGCTGTATATCCCAGGATATACGGAACTGGAGAAGCAGCAGATTGCCGAGCGTTATTTGCTGCCGAAGCAGCGTAAGGAGCATGGGCTGACAGAAGACCAGCTAATCCTAGAGGACGAGGTAGTCCTTCAGCTTATCCGGGAGTATACACGTGAGTCTGGTGTACGTAATCTGGAGCAGCAAGTGGCTGCTCTATGCCGTAAGGCTGCGAAGCATATCGTAGCTTCAGGTTTTGTACCGCGGACCACCAGTGAAGCGGAGGGGGCCTCTTATGAAGCGCCAGAGCTTAATACCCTTGAAGCGGCCTTTGGCTCTGATACTGATTCTGATGCCGCTGACGATAAGCAGCCTGTGGAAGCAGCAACACCTGCTCCATTAACGGTTACGCCAGAGCTTCTGAAGGAGTGGCTTGGTCCTGCGAAGTTCCGTCACGGCACTGCTGAAGCTGAGAATCAGATTGGCGCAGTAACGGGCCTTGCCTGGACCGAGGTAGGCGGCGATACACTTGTCATTGAAGTGACAGTTATGCCGGGAAGCGGTAAACTAACACTAACCGGTAAGCTTGGTGATGTTATGAAGGAGTCAGCTCAGGCTGCATTCAGCTATACGCGTTCCAAAGCGATTGAGCTGAATATCGATCCTAACTTCCACGAGAACAGGGATATCCATATTCATATCCCCGAAGGGGCGATACCGAAGGATGGCCCATCGGCTGGTATTACGATGGCAACAGCGCTTATCTCAGCGCTGACGAATCGGTACGTATCGAAGGAAGTTGCAATGACCGGTGAGATTACGCTCCGTGGACGGGTGCTTCCAATCGGCGGATTGAAGGAGAAGTCACTTGCTGCCCATCGTGCAGGCATCAAGAAGGTGCTTCTGCCAAAAGATAATGAACGTGACTTAAGTGATATCCCAGACAGTATTCGCAGTGAAATGACCTTTGTACCTGTCAGCCATATGGATGAAGTACTGCAGCACGCGCTGCTGCCGGTCAACACCGAAGAGAAAGCAGGAACAGTAATCGGATGAAAATTACACAGTCAGATTTTATAATAAGTGCAGTAAGACCAGAGCAATATCCAATTGACGCCTTGCCAGAGATCGCTCTGGCAGGGCGTTCCAATGTCGGAAAATCGTCACTGATTAACAAATTGATTTTGCGTAAAAACTTAGCAAGAACTAGTTCGCAGCCCGGCAAGACGCAGCAGCTTAACTATTATCGTGTGAATGATATGGTTTATTTTGTCGATTTTCCAGGCTATGGTTATGCAAAAGTATCAAAGACGAAGCGTGAGTTGTTCGGTCAGATGATCGAGACTTATATTCGTGACCGCGAGGAATTAAAGCTGCAGCTTCTTGTTATCGATATGCGGCATGCGCCATCGAAGGATGACGTACTCATGTATCACTGGCTGAAGCATTATAACGTGCCAACATGTATTGTTTGCACCAAGGCAGACAAAATTCCGAAAAGCAAATGGGACAAGCATATTAAGGTTATTAAAGAGACTTTGGAGGCGGATCCCCGCGATTCTGTCGTCATGTTTTCCTCGGAGACAGGGCTAGGACGCGACAGACTGTGGGAGGTCATTACCGAGATAATTGGCACATAACGGAGATAGATCAATAACTTCCTCTATAATGGCGAGGATTCTGTAAGAAATGTTGTGTTCGTCGTGAATTCTACGGGATTTTTCAGAAATATGCGAGAATATCGAAGCTGGACGGCAGGAATAAAAAGCTCTGATCACGTATAATATACTTAGGAATTAAGAACACAAGCGCAAGTTTATAGAATTGAGGAGATTTTTATGGCTCAGCGGCTAGCCACAGAGTATGTAAGTGCCAAACTGCAATTGACGAGCGAAGAGATGAAGCAATTTATCCGTTTTTTCGATGACCAACAAGTTTGTATGAATGTGAAGGTACTCGATAACGGAAACCAGGAGCTGGTTCTCGAAGACGTAGCAGGGAAGGAAGAGGTTACACTGACGTTTGAACGTCAGCAGAACCACTATGTATGTGAACTCTCTTGCCGCCTGATTCACCCCAAACTGACTAACGCTATGCGTAAAGCGGTAACTGCTTTCCATGGAGACGCAGTTGTCAATCGGATCTACAGCCATTATACGATGATCTATCATTATACAAACGGCAGCGTCCGCAAAATCGTTGAAAGCACAGCTTCTGGCACACGGGTTGTATTCGAATACAAGGATACACTTGGCCAATTAGAGCGTGTGTTCCGCAGCCGCTTGATCGAACGTGAGATTGAGCTGGTAAACAACGCAATTAACGAACTGCTTGATCTTCGAAATCAAACCAAGGATCGGTTGCAAATTGCCGGTATCGATGAAAGGTTATCGATGCTGACCCGGAAGCTGTTTGTTTTAGAAGCCTGACCGTCCTATTATCAAGCCATGGAGCCGCTTAATGCGGCTTCTTTTTTTTACATTTGTTCAAGAAAAAAATAACAACGGGATGAACGCTGTGGATGGTACCTATCTCACTTCCGATACATACCTTGAATACGGGATTGGCATACCAAAAAGTTTTCGTATGTCCCGAAAAAAACAGTTGCAATTCTCCCCAATAGATGTTATTTTTAATCTCGTTGAAAACATTGGTCTAAACAAAATAGGAACCAGGATTCACTCAGGACATGGTTATGTTGCGAGAGATTATTCCCTCGGGAAGTGAATGACGTAGGTCCTAGCGGATGAAATTTTTTTAAACATTTTATTCCTAGGAAGGGGGAACCGGAAGATGGAATATTCAACTTTCGGAAGACACGTTGCTGTTGATACTTGGGGGGTAGACTTTGATCTACTGAACAATGCGGAATTTTTGCAAGCCCAAATGGTGGAGGCTGCTGAAGCATGCGGCGCGTCTGTACTATCGGTACAATCGAAACAATTTGAGCCTCAAGGAGCAACAGTGCTTGTACTGCTGTCGGAGAGTCACCTCTCGATTCACACGTATCCTGAGAAGGGATTTGCCGCTCTCGATTGCTACACATGCGGTGAAACCGTGGATCCACAGCTTGCAATTGACTACATGATCTCTGTATTGAAGCCAACAACGACTCATGCGAAGAAACTTGTTCGCGGTATGGGTGAGTTGAAGGTCGAAGAACCAGTTATGAAACAAATTGAGCTTGTCTAAGCTATTAAATTGAAAAGATATAGAGATAACCATAGACTCCGGTCCATGGTTATTTTCTTTGTATAAACAGGGAATAATGGCAAAGAGGGTTTTCAAACATTATTCATAAATGAAGACATTATGAAGGCATTTTCGTATGTCGAACTATGTTATAATCATTCTAACGTAAATTTAAGGAAAGGCAGGTGATCGCGCATGCACATTATCGTAGTCGGTTTGAACTATCGTACAGCTCCTGTAGAAGTAAGAGAACGGTTTGCTATAGCGGAGAAAGAATTGTCAGAAGCGCTCAAACAACTAATGAACACAAGCAGTATTATGGAGTGTGTCATTGTTGCGACCTGCAATCGTACTGAGCTGTATGCGGTAGTGGACAGACACCATTTGTGCGGACATTATATTCGCAGTTTTATGGAACAATGGTTCAAGCTGCCTAGACAGCAGTTCACGAGTCATTTATATATGTATGAAGATAACAAGGCCATTGAGCACTTATTCCGGGTGACAAGTGGTCTTGATTCTATGGTCATTGGCGAGACGCAAATACTCGGACAAGTGAAGGACGCATTTGCGCTGGCGCAGCAGCAGAAGACGACAGGGACATTATTTAACATGCTGTTCAAGCAAGCTGTTACGATGGCTAAGCGTGCCCATTCGGAAACTACGATTGGAGAATCGGCGGTTTCGGTCAGCTATGCAGCAGTTGAACTAGGCAAACGGATTTTTGGCCAATTTAGTAAGAAGACGGTTATGGTCATTGGAGCAGGTGAGACCGGCGAATTGACGGCCAAGCATCTGTATGCGAACGGTGCTGATCGAGTTATCGTCGTGAACCGGACTTATGAACGGGCAGCGCAGCTAGCCGAGAAGTTCAACGGTATCGCGAGCTCCATGGAGGATGCGGTTAACAAGCTCCATGAAGCAGATATTGTGATTAGCTCGACAGGTGCTGATGGATATGTATTAACACGCCAGGCTGTTGCAGCTGCCATGAAGCGCCGTAAGTCGAAGCCGCTCTTTATGATTGATATCGCTGTTCCGCGTGACCTCGATCCCGGTATTGCTGCAGTCGAGAATGTGTTCTTATACGATATCGACGATTTGGAAGGCATTGTAGCGAGCAATCTCGAACAACGTCGGAAGGAAGCGGAGAAGATCGAAGCGATGATTGAACTAGAACGCGAACAGTTCGAACTATGGTACAAGACCCTAGGCGTTGTGCCGCTGATCCGTGCCTTGCAGACCAAGGCTGCTGATATTCATGAAGAGACGCTTAATAGTCTGACGAACAAGCTGCCTGATCTAGAGGAGCATGAGTTGAAAGTTATCCGCAAGCTGACGAAGAGCATTGTGAACCAGATGCTTCAAGATCCTATCCTGCGGATTAAAGAGATGGCTGGGGACAAACATTCGGAAGAAGCAATGGATATGTTCGTGAAGTTGTTTGCGCTTGAAGATGAACTGGCCCAGTCGAAACAAGAGGAAGCAAACACGGCGGCTGCGGAGAAAAAGAAAAACATGCCTGCGCGTTCTGCTGCTTCGGCACTGGCGTCCATCCTTCGATAACAGCGCGCTACCCGAATAATCGCGAAGGGCGGCAAGGTGGAAGCTATGTTCTTAACTTCAAAATGGATATACGACGCGATACTTTATATATACGCCCTGAGCCTTCTGTTTTACTTCTCCGATTTCATGGATGCGAACCGGAGAGCAAAGCGGATTGGAACAGGGCTCCTTATTTTTGTATGGATATTACAAACGATCATACTTGTAAGTCGTCTTGTGACTCATTTTGAGACCTCAGCGATCTCATCCTTTGAGTATTGGCTAGGCTTCTCTTGGCTTCTTGTTACGATCTCACTTGTGATCAGTCAATTTTTCAAAATTGAATTTCTGGTCTTTCTTGTAAATATCGTAAGCTTCTCCGTGCTGGCCCTTAATCTCTACAGCCGGCCAGGAATGGATGAGCAGTTTGGTGTATCCCAGGCGATGCGCGACTTGCTTCTTGTACATATTAGTCTGGTATTATGCGCTTATGCATCACTTACAATTGGTTCTATATTCGCAGGGATGTACTTGTTTTTGCACCGTCAGCTTAAAGGGAAGAGATGGACTCCCTTTACTCGAAGGCTGCCAAGCCTTGATAGGATTGAGCGGTTCTCGGACCGTGCTATTATTATCGGCGTACCGCTTCTGGCCCTGTCGTTATCCGTTGCGGTTACCGTGCTTTTGGCAGAAGGAAGGCCGCAGCTGCTGCTCGACTGGAAGGTCCTTACTTCGTTTGCGACTTTGATTTTTTATGTGAATTATATTATTCAAAGGGCGATGCTTAGACGTCCGGGCACTCAGCTCGCAAGACTTCATCTCATTGCATTTGTTATGTTGATTATTAATCTTTTATCCAGTTACTTATCGACCTTTCATTGAAAAAGGGGATGCGCATGTATCCAATAATGCTTCAGCTTCGAGGCGAACGTGTCGTTATGATCGGCGGCGGCCGTATCGCAGAACGAAAGGTAAAAGGCCTGCTAGAGGCGGGGGCAGATGGCGTGGTTCTCATTAGCCCACAGCTTACACCGCGCTTGCAGGAGCTTGCTGCATGTGGATCCATTGAATGGCAAGGTCGTCCTTATCAATCTTCTGATGTCGAAGGTGCAAGGCTGCTGTTTGCTGCGACAGATGATTCAGAACTCAACCGTCGTATTGCGGAAGATAGCAGACGGGCCGGGGTACTAGTGAATACCGTTGATGAGGCGGAAGGCAGAGGCTTTGTTAATCCGGCGGTTGTACGGCGCGGGGATTTGCTTATCGCCGTCTCGGCTTCAGGAGCAAGCCCATCTTTATCTATCCGATTGAAGCGGGAGCTGGAGCAGCAATACGGCAGCGAATACACGGATAGTCTGGTGCAGCTTAGAAAGCTGCGTGACTATGTGAAAACTTCAGTCTCGGATGTGTTGGAACGTGAAATTTTGCTGCGGCTAGCTGCTGAAGAGGTACCGTTCGGAAATGAAACCGAGAAGGATATGAAAGCTTGGACAGACAGCCTTCGAGCGAAGAGGCTTGAAGATGGACAACGGGAGGATAATCATAATGGAAAAAGCGAATAACGAACCACGCACAATCGTGGTTGGGACACGCCAAAGCGCATTAGCTTTGACTCAAACCGGGCAAGTTATTGATGAACTTAAGCGTATCAGCGAAAAGCATGGGTTCGATTATAAATTTGAAATTCGGAAAATTGTGACGAAAGGTGACCGCATTCTAGACGTTACTTTATCCAAGGTTGGCGGTAAAGGCTTGTTCGTTAAAGAGATTGAACAGGCCTTGCTTGATGGTGAGATTGATATGGCTGTGCACAGTATGAAGGATATGCCATACGAGCTGCCGGAAGGACTAACTAACGGCGCAATACCGAAGCGTGTTGACCCACGCGATTGTCTCATTATGAAGCAAGGTGCTTCGCTTGATGATTTGCCGGAGGGAGCACGTGTAGGAACGAGCAGCCTTCGCCGCTCCAGCCAGCTTAAAAATATGCGTCCGGATCTTCAGCTTGATTCGATACGCGGCAATATTGATTCCCGGATCCGTAAGCTGGAAACCGATGGCTTTGACGCCGTTGTGCTTGCTGCTGCTGGTCTTACACGTATGGGATGGCAGGACCGGATCTCCGCTTATATTCCGGTTGATCTTTCTATACCAGCTGTTGGACAAGGTGCACTTGGCATTGAGTGCCGCGTTCAAGATAAGGCGGTTCGTGAATTACTTGATTTTTTCAATGATACAGAAACCTCACTTGCCGTAAGAGCAGAGAGAAGCTTCCTTGGAGCATTAAACGGCGGCTGCCAAATTCCGATTGGTGCTTTTGCAGTGGTTCAGAAAAAGACGGAAGACAGCTTCGAGAATGCAGAGCTGGAGCTGACGGGTATGGTAGGGTCCCCGGATGGAGAGGTTATGCTGAAGGAAATCCGGAAAGGAACGGACCCTGAGCAGCTTGGCCGCGACGTTGCAGATGCTCTGGTAGCCAGAGGTGCAGATCGCATTTTGGCAGAAATCGGGGAAAATATATGAATAAAGGGATCGTCTATTTAGTTGGCGCAGGACCAGGTGATCCGAAGCTGATTACAGTTCGTGGACTGGAGTGTTTGAAAAGAAGTGATGTTGTTGTCTACGATCGTCTGGCTAGTCCTAGGCTTCTCCGTCATATGAAGGAAGGCGCCCGCAAAATCTATGTGGGCAAGCTGCCAGACCGTCATACGATGAAGCAGGAAGAAATCAACCAGCTGCTTGTTGATTTGGCGCTTGAGGGTCATACGGTTACAAGGCTGAAAGGCGGCGATCCGACGATATTCGGGCGTGTTGGCGAGGAAGCGGAATTGCTGCAGGACAATGGCATCACTTTTGAGATTGTGCCAGGCATTACATCAGCTATTGCGGTGCCAGCTTATGCAGGCATACCGGTTACCCATCGGGATCTTGCTTCTTCCTTATCGATTATAACGGGCCACGAAAGCCCGGATAAGCTTGACCGCTCTATTCATTGGGACAAAGTAACGAATGCAACAGGGACGCTTATATTCCTTATGGGCGTTGCCAAGATCGGCTATATCGCCGAGCAGCTGATCCGCCATGGCAAACCCGCTCATACACCAGTTGCCTTGATTCGATGGGGTACACGTGTTGAGCAGGAAACGATTGTTGGCACGTTGGAGTCGATTGAGCGAATCGTAAAAGAAGCGAATTTCCTGCCTCCTGCGGTTATCGTCGTTGGCGAGGTTGTGCTGCAGCGTGAAAAGCTGAAATGGTATGAGCAAAAGCCATTGTTTGGCGTTCGTGTGCTTGTTACCCGTGCCAGAGCGCAGGCCAGTGATCTGGCTGACAGGATTGAGGAGCTTGGTGGTGAGCCTTGTGAGCTGCCTGTTATTGAAACGCGTGAGCCAAAGAATGAGGCTGTAGTTGCATCGATTCGTACAGCTCTAGCTGAAGCGGAGCAATATGACTGGATCATGTTTACTAGCGTGAATGGGGTTGAATATTTCTTTAACTGGCTTGCTCGATTTGATGTAGATATTCGTCGTTTCCATACCGCTCGAATTGCAGCTGTAGGTCCAAAGACAGCTGAAGCACTTCGGAAACGGGGGCTTGGCGTTGTCCAACTGCCAGCCAAGTTCCAGGCAGAAGGTATGCTGGAGCAACTGGACTCGGAGCTTAAAGCGGGTGAAAAAGTTCTGTTGCCACGCGGTGATCTAGCTCGTGAAATTTTGCCTCGGGAACTTGCAGAGAGAGGTCTTCTGCCAGTCGAGCTGGATGTGTATGAGACCGTATTGGCAGATGATCAAGATGAACAGGCGCTGGACTGGATCCGCAATCGGGAGATCCATGCGATTACGTTCACCAGCTCTTCAACGGTAACCAATCTGCTTGAGCTGCTGAAACGCAAAGGTATTGAAGACCCTGCTGGACACCTTGCAGGCATCGCTATCGCTAGTATTGGCCCGCTTACCACGCAGACGGCGGTGGAGGCAGGGCTTACGGTTACTATTGAGCCAGAAGAGGCAACGATAGATGCGCTAGTTGAGGCTCTCGTTCAACATCAAGTAACTATTCGCACGAATGTTTAATCATAGCAGAACAATTATTTAGAAATTATTTTTCATATCCATCAGGACCTTAGGACCGAGATTGAGGAGGAATTTGATATGGCATTCCCAATTGTAAGACACCGCAGATTGCGCCAGTCGGCCGCTATGCGCAGCATGGTCCGTGAGACTGTGCTGACAGCTAATGATTTTATTTATCCGATCTATGTGAAATACGGGACGAATATCAAAGAAGAGATCAGCTCGATGCCGGGTGTATACCGGTTCTCTCTTGATCTTCTGGAACAAGAAATTCGTGAGATTACATCACTTGGCATTCCATCGATTATGCTGTTTGGCCTGCCGGATCATAAAGATGCAGAAGGTACTTCGGCTTATGATCCTAACGGCATTGTTCAAGAAGCAACTCGTCTGATTAAGAAATGGGCACCTGAGCTTGTGGTAATGGCGGATACCTGTCTGTGCCAATTTACCGACCATGGCCATTGCGGAATGGTACATCAGGATGAAGTGACAGGAGCGGCTGTCGTGGATAATGATCCATCGCTTTCGCTGCTTGTTCGCACGGCTGTGTCACAAGCAGAGGCTGGGGCTGACGTTATTGCTCCATCCAACATGATGGACGGCTTTGTTGCAGCCATTCGCGAAGGTCTTGATGAAGCGGGCTTTAGTCATGTTCCAATTTTGTCGTACTCGGTAAAATATGCTTCTGCCTTCTACGGACCATTCCGCGATGCAGCCAAATCAGCGCCGCAGTTCGGTGACCGCAAAACGTATCAGATGGACCCAGCTAATGCCCGTGAAGCACTTCGGGAAGCAGATTCTGATGTTACTGAAGGTGCGGACATGCTTATGGTGAAGCCTGCGCTGTCATATCTTGATATCGTTCGCCAACTGAGAGAGAACTTCGATCTTCCGATTGTTGCTTACAACGTAAGTGGAGAATACGCGATGGTCAAAGCTGCTGCTGCTAATGGCTGGATTGATGAACGTGCTATCGTTCTCGAGAAGCTGATCAGCATGAAGCGTGCTGGTGCGGATCTCATTATTACCTACCATGCGAAGGATGCTTCGCGCTGGCTGAGAGGAGAATAAGCGGATGAGTATAGGCAATAGACGTGATGATCGTTCGAGAGAGGCATTTGCCCGCGCAAAACAAGTACTTCCTGGCGGTGTGAACAGCCCGGTACGTGCTTTCAAATCAGTTGGTCTTAACCCGGTTTATATGGATCATGGCAAGGGAAGCCGTGTATATGACATAGATGGCAATAGTTATCTTGATTATGTCGGTTCATGGGGACCGCTTATTATGGGTCATGCTCATCCGGAAGTAATCGAAGCGATTAAGAAAACGGCTGAGAAGGGAACAAGTTTTGGCGCACCAACTGAGCTGGAAACGTTGATGGCTGAGCTGGTTGTAGAACGTGTTCCTTCGGTTGATATTGTCCGTATGGTTAACTCGGGTACGGAAGCGACAATGAGTGCGCTTCGTCTCGCTCGTGGTTACACGAAACGAAGCAAAATTCTGAAATTTGAAGGCTCCTATCATGGACATGCTGACAGCTTGCTGATTAAAGCAGGTTCAGGCGTGGCGACATTAGGCTTGCCGGACAGCCCTGGTGTACCGGAAAGTGTCGCCTCCCAAACGATTACGGTTCCTTATAATGATCTGGAATCTGCTAAACTTGCCTTCGAGAAGTTTGGCGAGGAAATTGCTTGTATTATCGTTGAGCCAATAGCGGGTAATATGGGTGTTGTACCTCCGCTGCCTGGCTTCCTGCAAGGACTACGTGAGCTGACGGAGCAATACGGCAGCATGTTGATATTCGATGAAGTAATGACCGGCTTCCGTGTCCATTACAACTGTGCTCAAGGACTTTATGGTGTAACGCCTGACCTTACCTGCTTTGGTAAAGTCATTGGTGGCGGTCTTCCGGTAGGCGCTTATGGCGGCAAACGTGAGATTATGGAAATGATCGCTCCAAGCGGTCCGATCTACCAAGCTGGTACGCTTTCCGGTAACCCGCTTGCTATGGCAGCAGGCTATACAACGCTTAAGCTGCTGACGAAAGAAACATATGAGCTTCTGGAGCGTCAAGCCGTTAAGCTTCAGCTTGGCTTCGAGAGCAATGCGGAGAAGCATGGCATTGCCAGCACGATTAACCGTGTCGGTTCAATGGTATGTCCATTCTTTACGGATACTCATGTCATTAACTTCGAGACTGCGAAGACATCAAATCTTGAACAGTTCAAAAAATATTTCTCGGCAATGCTTGATCTTGGTGTAAGCATCGCTCCTTCACAATTTGAGGGAATGTTTGTGTCTGCCGTCCATTCGGACGAAGATATTAAAGCGACCATCGCAGCGCATGACGAGGCGTTTGGCAGCTTATAAAAACGATAGGAGATCTTATAATCCATGCAAAAGCATCCTTACCGGCGCGTAGGGCAATGGCTGGAGCTTCACCCGGCAGATCTGCTGGGTAAGCAAGGCAAGGATTCGGATTCCACACAGCAAACGGAGCTGATCTCCATACCGGAGGCCGGCAGTCACCCGCATCTTCTGCGGCAATGGCTGCTGGCCCGTTCTGTATTTCCGGCAAAATGGATTAATCGTTTGTTCTCCGTTGGTGGTATTCGATGGGCAGGGGAGGCAATCCGCCTTCTTGCATTTCCTGCTGTAGATCCTGCCGCTGATCCATTGTACTGCAAAGCTCAAAATAATAAAGGCGATGTTCAAGTGTTATATGAAGATGATTTTTGTCTTGTGATGAATAAACCTGCAGGAATGCCCGTTCATGAATCTTACTCCGGGCAGACCGGTACGCTGGACCAGGCGGCCGCACACTGGTTGCTGAAGGCAGGTGATCCAGTGCTTGTCCGGCATATTCATCGTCTTGATGACGATACTTCAGGTCCGGTGCTATATGCAAAGAATGATCTAGCACAATGGGTACTCGATGAAGCGATGCGAGAGAAGCGGATTGATCGACGTTATCTGGCCATTGTACATGGCAAACTTACGAAATCTTCCGGTACGATTCGAGCATCGATCGGCAAGGACCGCCATCATTCTTCCAGGCGTATGGTGACGCCAAATGGGGATACAGCAGTCACGCATTTTGAGACGGTTCAGACGTATCCACTGGCCTCTTTTGTTCGATTACAGCTGGAGACAGGCAGGACCCATCAAATTCGGGTGCATATGAGCCATATCGGTCATCCCCTTGTTGGAGACAAGCTTTACGGAGGTGATTCAAGGCTGCTGCCACATCAAGCTTTGCATGGAGAACGGCTGATTTTCCCTCATCCATGGACTGGAGAAATGTTTCAGGTACAAGCACCGGAGCCTGTTTGGCTGATGTCGCTGCTTGACAAGCTGTCCGGCCGGACAAATTGATAGTCATGCTCCTTATTTCCTCGCCATATAGATAGTAGTGAATGTAACTTTAGCCCAAGCTTTATGCATTTGCTATCTATTATTCAGGTAATAGGGAGGGAGGACATCGCGTGACGGATCAATCCAAGGGACTGCGATTTGATTTGTATGAGCGTATTCACTTGCCGGATGAAGTAGCGGCGATTGACGAACTGGAGGAGATTGAGCTTACTCCGCGTATTCAGGTGGTCGAGCAGGGGGATCATGCGGTACTAAGAGGACAACTGCTCTTAAATGGAGTGTATCGCGGCCAAACCGATGGAGGCAGCCTGCAGACGCTGGAGCATTGGATTCCAGTTGAGATTACACTGCCGCTTAACCGTGTATCCAGGCTCGATGATATTTCGGTAGAGATCGATAACTTTGACGTCGATTTATTGTCCGCTCGGACATTAAATGTGACTGGCGTCTTGTCGCTCAGGGGCATTCTTGTAGAACCGCTTCCGGATGCTGAGGAAGCCTGGCGTGAGGAGCCGATTACAGCTCTGCATGAACGCGAGGCTTCAGACGATGAATTTTCGATTGAAGCTGCGAACCCTGGACAGGATGATTGGCAGTCCGTAACGCAGCAGCCTTATTTTACGGGCTTTGCAGGTCAGTTGCCGAATGCTCAGCGTGCAGAAGAGACGTCGTTTGAGGATGAAGAAGAGGCGGAAGAGGAAGATGAGAACTTCGAAGCCTTTGAGGAAGCAGAGCAGGATGAAGAAGAGGCTGATGATTCCGCTGAGGAAGCAGAAGCTTCTGTGACGATTTCGGCATCCCCGAGGGATGGCGGCTGGTCAGCATCGCAATGGTTCCAATCCAATCAGCCTGCTGCTAATCAGCCTATTGAACAGCCATTCCAGTCGGCTGCGCCAGCCCAACCTCCACAAGTGGAGCAGCGGGACAATACTTACGCTTCAGAGCAGGAAGATCAAGATGAGGATGAATGGCAGGAGCCATTTGAGGAGGAAGCAGCACAAAGTCCTGATCAATCCTTTGCATCCTTTGTTCAAAATACTTCAAGCGAGCCCGATTGGAATGTTCAATCGGAGTCGTCTCGTATACCAGATAACGACAAGCAAGAGATTCGAATTGGAGTAGGCAGCAAGCAGCCGGAGGCTGATCCGGAACAGGCACCTAATGTCGGACTGATGACGCTGCTTCAGACGAGCAGACGTGAGCAGGCAGCCCGCCAAGTGGCGGAGCAGGTAGCGGCAAAGCAGGCCGAGCAAGAGAAAAGCCGCTCATCCGGCGATGAGATTGAGTGGAAAACTCTCTTCCTGAATAAGCAGTCGGATGAAAATGAATTCCGCAAAATCCGGGTCTGCATTGTGCAAAGAGACGAGACACTGGAATCGATCGCGGTAAGGTACAGCTTAAATCCACGTGAGATTCTGCTCTACAACGGCTTGAATGAGTCTTCCGTTGCAGAGGGACAACTGCTGTATATCCCATAAGTTTTAACCTAATTGAAAATAAGAGGCTGTCCCATCGTCATCTTGATGACTTTGAGACAGCCTCTTATTTTTGTGTGGATTTGGGAAGAGGGATAACTTGTCGTCACTATTCTAACGAGCCATAGAATGCTTATTTGGCTAAAAACAGCATCTTCAAGAATCTAACGAATCCTGATATCGCTATCTGTCTAGTTAGATTGATGTTGATTCGTTAGCCGTGAAGCGAATGGATTTTCCCCTCCAATACAAGTAAAAGAGGTGACAAGTTTGCCACCTCTTCCGTAATCATTCCTCTAGTTGATATGCAGTTTGTATTACCGCGCGAACAGCGGGTTAATGAATGTTCCGCAATAATTGTCAGCGATTTGTTCGATCGAGTAGCCCAGAACCCTGGAGTAGTAGATCAGTGATTCCGGAGCCATCGCACTGATCAGCGTATGTGCCGTAAATTCAGGAGTGAGTGGGATAATCTCATTTTTGCTCAGAGCTTCTTCTAGTAGGGCGATATAGATGCTGTTCAATTGTAAATAGTTTGGACTTTCAAAAAAGTTCATATCATCCGGCTTGCAGGGCTTGCTGATCTTAATGACATTAAGCCAAACCAGCTGTTCATTAGAAAAATACAGGAGACGCCGAAAAACGGAGGTCAGTCTTTGCTGAACCGTCAGATCCTTCATGGATTCGAGCATTATAGTGATTTCCTCTATCAAGCTCTCGAATATATCATTCATTAGATCCATACATAAGTCGGATTTATTCGCATAACGCCGATACAGCGTACCTTGTCCAATCTGAGTAGATTTAGCAATTTGGTGCATGCTGACTGCTTCGACGCCGTGTTCGGCAAAAAGGGACCTGGCGGTTTGCAAAATCATTTTGCTAACCTCTTGCGAGTCCTTCTTTTTATCGGTCATGCGCGCACCCTCCATTTCATGCAAATTATTAAGAAAAAATAAACAGAGCAAGGCTGTATTGACAACCGGACAATTGTCCGGTATCATACGTTAGCGGACAATTGTCCGCAGTCGGCTTGCACCTAACCCATTTTACTGCTGCTTCATAAATAGGTCAAGACGCCGTAAGGCTAGATACAGATAGAAGTATAATTTAGGAGGAGAGAAATTAATGACTGAAGTAAATGCAACAAACAGCTCTATGTCTATCAAATCCATTATGGTGCCGCTTCTGGCTATCATTGTGGGTATGTTCATGGTTATTCTTGATGGTACGGCAATGAACGTAGCGATTCCTAAGCTGCGTGACGATTTTGGAGGAGCGTCTCTGTCGCTCGTGCAATGGACCGTTACGGGCTATGCACTTGCACAAGCAGCCGTCATTCCACTGGCTGGTTGGTTATCCGACCGTTTTGGAGCGAAGCAGATTTATTTGACCTCAATCGTTTTATTTACAATTGGTTCTGCGTTGTGTGCGCTTGCGACTAATGCTGAGCAATTGATTATTTATCGTATTATTCAAGGCCTTGGCGGTGGTATGGTTGCTCCAATCGCAATGGCATTTACTTATCGCTTAAGCCCTCCGGGCAAACAAGGTGCGGTAATGGGCATGATCGGTATTCCTATGCTGCTTGCTCCTGCACTTGGACCAGTACTTGCCGGCTGGCTTGTTGACTACGTAACTTGGCACTGGATTTTTATTATTAATATCCCTGTTGGTGCGGTAGCGGTCTTCCTTGGTCTTCGTACATTGCCGGCTTTGGCACGCCAATCCGTTCCACAGCTTGATCTTCTTGGTATGATCTTTGCACCACTTGCCTTTGCAGGTCTCGCATACGGTGTAAGTGAAGGCGGTACAGACTGGGGCTCTACGAAAACGTTGACCGGTCTAATTGTTGGCGGTGTGTCCCTTATTATCTTTATTATCGTTGAATTGAACCGTAAGCAGCCTTTGCTGGAACTTCGTGTATTCAAATCCCCGGATTTCTCCAAAGGTATCGTTGTTCAATGGGTTTCGCAAATTGCCCTCTTTGGTACCTTGTTCTTGTTCCCATTGTTCTTGCAAACAGCGAAAGGTTACTCCGCTCTTGATACGGGCTTGATCTTGCTTCCGCAAGCACTAGCAGCTGCGATCTTTATGCCTATTGGCGGGAAACTGTTTGATAAAATTGGTGCTCGTCCGCTTGTTATGAGTGGTCTTGCGATTGTTACGATTGGCGCATTCCTGCTTTCTAATATTTCGGCCGATGCAACAGTAGGCACTTATATTCTTCCTTTGATTTTGCTTGGAGCGGGTATGGGCCTTTCGATGATGCCGCTTAATACGCATATTATTCAAGCAGCACCTCCTGAACTGGTTGGCCGTGTTACATCCCTTACAAGTGCTGCCCAGCAGGTTATGACTTCCTTTGCGGTAGCAGGCCTTGCAACGATTCTGGCTCGACGCACGGAGCATTATATGGCGTCGGAAGGCATTACGAATCCTGCTGACATTACACCAGCTATTGCGTCGCATATTGCTTCTGCTTCTTATGGCGACACGTTCCTGATCTTAACGATCGTTGGTGTTGTGGGTACTTTGGTAGGTTTCCTTCTGTCGAAGCCTAAGCGTGCGGTTGGCAAAGATGCAGAAAAAGCAGAAATGCCAATGATGATGGGTCACTAATAGGCATAGTCACAAGTTGACTTTCGAGGACATCTTGGATAAAATATGCTATATCTGATTTTTTTCAACATATGTTGACGTTGAAGGGGAAGAGTTAGCAGCCAAGCCTTCAGAGAGCGGGACTGTAACGCTGAAAGGTGCCGCAGGAATTTACTGCTATGCTTGTCGCCCCGGAGTTGCTTGAATGAAGCGGTTTCCGTTATTTCGAGCCGGCCACAGCCGTTATCTGTTTGAGTGCCGTGCTTATTTTTTGAGCGCGGAACAAAGGTGGTACCACGGAAGATAACCTTTCGTCCTTTGCTATAAGGGCGGAAGGTTTTTTTGTATTTCTATCCAAGCAATGACAAGAGTGGTAATGCTTACGAAGTGAAATTGTATGCACAATTTTTTTAGTACAAATGCTTACGAAGCATGAATTACCACAATGGTTAATGGTTTACCTTTGGTATGGCAATTCATTTGGTTTATGCTTACGAAGTATGAATCACCACAAACGGTTGATGAACAACCTAGTTTGGCAATTCATTTTAGGAGGATGTAAAGATGTCAGACAAGACGACGACTATGCCGACGACTTATGATCCGAAGGCTGCCGAGCAGAAATGGTATGATTTCTGGCAGCAGGGTCAATTTTTCAAGGCGGGCCAGCGCCCGGAAGCAGAACCTTTTACAATTGTAATTCCGCCGCCGAACGTAACAGGGATGCTGCATATCGGGCATGCGCTCGATTTTACCCTTCAGGATATTATTATTCGTACGAAAAGGATGCAGGGCTTTGATACACTCTGGCTGCCTGGTACCGATCATGCGGGTATCGCAACTCAAACCAAGGTAGAACAGAAGCTGCGCGAGCAGGGACTGAGCCGTTATGACCTTGGCCGTGAGAAGTTCCTTGAGCAAGTATGGGACTGGAAAGAGCTTTATGCGAACACAATCCGTGAACAATGGGGCAAGATGGGACTGTCTCTGGACTACTCTCGCGAACGTTTTACATTGGATGAAGGTTTGTCCAAGGCAGTTCGTGAAGTATTTGTTCGTTTGCATGAGAAAGGCTTGATCTACCGCGGCAAAAAAATCATCAACTGGGATCCAGCTGCACGGACAGCTTTGTCCGATATTGAAGTTGAGCATAAAGAGCTGAACGGTCATCTGTATCATCTGCAATATCCACTCAAAGACGGCAGCGGGCATATTACCGTTGCAACAACTCGTCCGGAGACGATGCTTGGCGATACAGCTGTAGCTGTTCATCCGGAAGACGAGCGTTACAAGCATCTGATTGGCCAAATGATCGTATTGCCGGTTGTTAACCGTGAAATTCCGATCATTGCTGATGAATACGTAGAGAGTGACTTTGGATCTGGCGCGGTTAAGATTACGCCTGCACATGATCCTAATGACTTCGAGGTTGGACTTCGTCATGACCTGCCGCAAATTATTGTTATGGATGAGACAGGCACAATGAATGAGCATGCCGGTCCTTATCAAGGCTTGGATCGTGCAGACTGCCGTAAACAGCTTGTGAAAGATCTGCAGGAGCAAGGCGTTTGTATCCGAATTGAGGATCATGTCCATCAAGTCGGCCATAGCGAGCGCAGCGGCGCAGTAGTTGAGCCTTACTTGTCGACACAATGGTTCGTGGCCATGAAGCCACTTGCTGAGCGTGCTATTGAAGCTCAGAAGGCTGGCAATGGTGTTAACTTTGTACCAGATCGCTTCGAAAAAATTTATTTGAACTGGATCGAGAATGTCCGCGATTGGTGTATTTCCCGTCAATTATGGTGGGGTCACCGTATTCCGGCTTGGTACTGCGAGTCTTGTGGTGAAATGCATGTTGCCCTTGAAGATGTAACTGCCTGCTCGGCTTGTGGAAGCACATCGCTCCGTCAGGATGAAGATGTTCTGGATACATGGTTCAGCTCTGGTCTGTGGCCGTTCTCGACACTTGGCTGGCCGGAAGAAACGGAAGACTTCAAACGTTATTACCCGACCAATGTTCTCGTAACGGGTTATGATATCGTCTATTTCTGGGTAGCGCGTATGATCTTTACAGCCCTTGAGTTCACGGATCAAATTCCATTCAAGGATGTATTAATGCATGGTCTTGTTCGTGATGCTGAAGGCCGCAAAATGTCCAAGTCGCTTGGCAACGGTATTGACCCGCTTGATGTTATCGAGAATTATGGTGCAGATGCCATGCGTTACATGATCTCGACTAGCAGTACGCCAGGGCAGGATTTGCGTTTCCGTCTTGAGAAGGTCGAGCAAGCACGCAACTTTGCAAACAAGATTTGGAATGCCTCACGCTTTGCGTTAATGAACTTGGAAGATTTCTCGGCTGCGGATATTGATATCAAGAGCAATCTTGGAACGGCAGAGCGCTGGATTCTCCATCGTTTGAATGAAACGGTACGTGAAGTAACTCGTCTGATTGACAGCTATGAATTTGGCGAAACAGGCCGAATTCTCTATAACTTCATTTGGGATGATCTTTGTGACTGGTACATTGAGTTTGCGAAGCTGAACCTTTATGGTACAGATGAGCAGGCAAAACGTGCGACACAATCGGTACTCGCTTATGTCCTTGACCGTACACAGCGCCTGATTCATCCGTTTATGCCGTATATCAGTGAAGAGATTTGGCAGCATCTGCCGCATGAAGGCGAATCTATTACGGTTGCAGCATGGCCGGTGTATGACGAAGCGCTTGAAGCTCCTGAAGCAGTGAAAGAGATGGAGTTGCTGATGGATATCATCCGTGCGGTGCGTAACGTTCGTGCAGAAGTAAATGTGCCGATGAGCAAAAAGGTAGAACTGCTGATCAAGCCTTCAGGAGAAGCGGAAGCTGCTATCGTCAGCCGCAATGAAGAATTCGTAAGACGCTTCTGCGGCACTTCATTGCTGGAGACAGGTGTTGCAATTGCTGCTCCTGACAAAGCGATGACCGCGATCGTTACTGGTGCTGAGCTTTATCTTCCGCTTGCCGGCTTGATCGATATTTCGCAAGAGATCACACGCCTCGAGAAAGAGGTTGCTACACTTAACTCCGAAGTAGAGCGTGTCGAGAAGAAGCTTAATAACGAAGGTTTTGTAGCGAAAGCGCCTGCTAAAGTAATTGAAGAAGAACGTGCTAAAATGATGGACTATGCTGACAAACGTGACAAGGTGCTTGCGAGAATCGCCGAATTACGCAGCTAATGATCTGATGGAAGAAGGACGTTTATTTATGATCGATAACGGGATTGAAATGGAACGAAGCGGCGCGCTTCGTTCCTATAAAGAAGCGGTCGATTGGATCAACGGGCTCATCCCTTTCGGAATCCGTCCGGGTCTTGATCGTATCGAGCTTCTGCTGGAGCGGCTTCATAATCCGCAGCGCAGACTCAAATTTATTCATATTGCCGGTACTAACGGCAAGGGCTCGACTTGTGCATACTTAACGAGTGTATTGTTAAAGTGCGGTTATGATGTGGGGACATTTACTTCGCCATACATTACGAAGTTCACGAACCGTTTCCAATATAACGGCCAAGATATCGAGGAAGAGACTCTTCTTAATCTTGCGAACACGCTTAAGCCTCATGTTGAAGAAATTGCAGCGACTGAGCTTGGCTCCCCAACGATGTTTGAAGTGTCGACAGCACTGGCTATTCTTTTCTATGCTACGGTTACTTATCCAGACTTTGTAGTATGGGAGACCGGTCTTGGCGGCAGAATGGATGTTACGAACATTGTAACTCCTATTGTTTCGGTTATTACAAATGTTGGCCATGACCATATGGATCGTCTCGGCAATACACTGGAAGCAGTCGCTAGCGAGAAAGCAGGTATTATTAAAGCCGGTGTTCCCGTTGTGAGTGCAGTTGATCAGCCAGAAGTGATTGAAGTTGTAAAACAGACGGCGAAAGAAAAGAAAAGCACGCTTTATCTGCTTGGAGAGCAGTTTAATATCAAGGAGCTGTCGAGTAAGGAAGATGAACAGGTCTTCCGCTTTGAAGGCATGTTCAGAGCGATTGATCCATTAACGATAACACTAAATGGTGCTCATCAACGGACTAATGCTGCTGTGGCGGTAATGACTCTTGAAGTGCTTCGTCAATATTACGCTTTAATCCTAGAAGATGACGCACTCGCAGAGGGACTCCGCGCGGCTGCATGGCCGGGACGACTGGAGATTGTATCGCAAACGCCGCGTATTCTTATCGACGGCGCGCATAATCCCGAGGGCGCTGCAGCCCTTGTTGAGACGCTTCGCTCGACGTATCAATATGATCAGCTTCATGTCATGATGGCGATGGTGGAGAATAAGAATCATCGTGATGTTCTAAAGCATATACTACCAATAGTGGATACGCTTATCGTGACCGAGCCTGATTTCCGCAACAAACTTGATGCGGAACTTCTTGCCGATCTTGTCCGCGAAGAGAAATCGGAGGAGCATTCCTTTGAGCTTATCGTGGAGAAGGATTGGCGCGAAGGCCTCCGCAAATTGCAACAAATGACCGGGGAAACAGACCTTGGGGTGGTCACTGGTACGCTTTATTTAATAGGTGACGTTCGCTCCCGCATATTGTACAACTCGGATTCTGAAAAAGGTTGGTGAACCGTCTTTGAATACGGCAGAACATGTTCATTTCATCGGAATCGGCGGTTACGGCATGAGCGCGATCGCCCGCGTTATGCTTGAAATGGGTTATAAAATTACCGGTTCCGATGTGGCCCGTCAGGAGTTGACGGAGAAGCTTGCGGCTAAAGGCGCGCAAATCTATATCGGCCATGAGGCGGATCATGTAAAGGGTGCCGATCTTGTCGTTTACTCGACAGCACTCTCCAAGGACAATGTAGAACGGAAAGCAGCGGAAGATCTTAACATTCCTGTGCTGCATCGTGCTCAGATGCTTGCGAGGCTTATGAATGCTGGCAAAGGCGTTGCTGTAGCCGGAGCGCATGGGAAAACAACAACATCTTCTATGATTGCACTCGTCATGGAGAAATGCGAAGCTGATCCAACGTATATTATCGGCGGCGAGATTGTTAATGTGGGAACGAACGCTAAAGCAGGTAAAGGCGAGTATGTCGTGGCGGAAGCAGATGAAAGCGACGGATCATTCTTGCAGTATCACCCAAGCATTGCAATCGTGACAAACATTGAGCCTGATCATCTGGAGAATTATGATGGTGACTTTGGCAAGCTGAAGGCAGCGTATGTTACATTCCTGTCTCAGGTGAAGTCTGGCGGTAAAGCGATAGTGTGTGCAGACGACGAAACGATTACCGAGCTGCTGCCTAAGCTTGACAGCGATACAACATCCAAGCTGATTACGTATGGCGTTAACAGCGATGCGGAGTACAAAGCGGAAAATATCCGTCTTGGTGATCGCAAAGTAGCGTTTGAGATGAGTAAGCGTGGTACAGCGCTTGGTACAATTCAATTATCAGTCCCAGGACTTCACAACGTTTATAATGCGATGGCTACGGTTATTACTTGCCTTGAAGCAGGATTGACTTTCGCAAACATTGCGGAGGCCATTCATGAGTTCATCGGTGCGAAACGCCGGTTCCAGGTGCTGGGCGAAGTGAATGATATCTTGGTTATTGATGATTATGCGCATCATCCAACAGAAATACAAGCTACAATCAGCGCGGCTAAAGCAACAGGAAAACGGATTATCGCCGTGTTCCAGCCGCAACGTTATACGCGGACCTTCTTCCTGCTTGAACAATTCAGCCGGGCATTCCCGGAAGCAGATGAGGTTATTATTACGGATATCTACTCGCCAGCAGGCGAACAGCAAATCGAAGGCGTCCATTCACGGAAGCTTGTTGATATGATTAAGACAAACAGTAATGCCAATACGTTATATATCCCTACAAAAGAAGAGGTGTTGGAGCATTTGACTGCTAAAGTTGCTCCAGGTGATCTCGTCATTACAATGGGAGCGGGCGATATCTGGAAGACAGCGGATGCGCTTGCGAAAACGTTGAAGGCAAAAGTATAAAACTAGGCGAAGAACGCCCTGAAAACCTCGAAGGAGGCTTTTCGGGGCGTTTTTTTGTTCGGACCAAATCTATCATAAATCTCTTAAAAGTCTCATAGAGTAGGAATAGAAGAATGGGACAAGGAGAGAATGACATGAACAAGAATAACCGAATTACCTACCGATTTGATCGTACTGGCCAGACCGTAGAAGAAAACAGCCGTAAGGACAGTAACTCGGTGCCGCAGCAAGTCCCTGCTCGGGATCAAAGCAAAAGCAGCACGCCTTCCAAAGTTGTACCGTTATATTCCAATACCGAATATGAGAGCGGAGAAAGTCCGTTTAGTCCTTGGATTAGCCCGTTTCAAGAAGATATTATTGCCCTAGAAGATCTGATTCGTGATACAGACCGTAAGTCTGTTCCTGCTTCAGCGAAGAAACAAACAGAGAGCCCTGCTCAAGAGGTCTATCCAGCTGCCGAGCATGTGCAGGAGCCTATCAGCCAGCCGAAGAAAAAGGGACAGTGGCATCCACGGCAGCGTGTTGAGTCTGAGTCTAAGCCGCAATCAGAGATGAAGCCGCCGGCGGAAGTGCTGGCAACAGACGTACATCCGATGATGAACCAGTGGGAGGAGCTAGACGACGATTCCTTTTACCCTGAGCTTGAACTGGACAACAAGTCTGCCAAGCGCTGGTCAAGACCTGTACAACGATATTCTACACCACCGTCTTGGATTAAAGTGTTCCTCTCGGTAGCTGGCGCATTAGCAACTGGTGCTTTATTCGGCTATCTGCTGCTCTCGTTGTTTACAAATTCGCCTGATCAAACTTCTGGAACGAATAACCTGGCCAATCCCGTAAACGGCTCCGTGAGCAACAATCCAAGTGCAGCGCCAAGCGGTGATACAACAACAAACACGAATGGTGGAATTTCAGGTTCGGCAGTTAATGATACGTCTGGACAGAAAACCGTGAAGCTGACGATCCCAAGACAGTCCTATCAATTGCTGCAGTATGGGGTATTCAGCAATACGGAGGGCAGAGATGCTGCCATTAAGGAATTGACAGATAAGGGCCTGGCGGCAGCAGGGATGAAGACAGCTACTGATTACCGGGTTTATGCGGGGATGGCCATCGATCGTGCCCGTGCAATTACGCTCACCAAAGATATTGGGGAAGAACTGCCTGTATATATTAAGCAAGTTGATGTTCAGGTGCCGCAGCAGTTTCCGTTTGCCGGAGATGCGAAGGCGGCAGATACCTTTCTAAACAACACAATCAGTCTGATTAGTATGCTTGATGAGCTATCTTTGACACAGCTTGAGCAGCCAAGTCTATCACCTCTTGGCTCTGCAGCTGCCGATTCCTGGCAGGCCGAGCATCAGAAATGGACAGAAAGCGTAAAAGCAATGCAGGCAGGCGTTCAGGATGAGGCAGGAAAGGCATTTCTCATAAAATTAATTCAATCTATGAATACAGCTGCCAAATCACTCGAAGAATACGATAAAAAGCCGTCAGAATCGCATTTGTGGGCTGTTCAAGGTGCTTTGATGGAAGCTATCGTGACACAAAAAGAATGGTATGAACCAATCAACGCATTGTAAACGAAATCGATCCTAAGTATAATAGGAGACAGGTGTCAATTAATGGCGAGAGGCGTTGAAAAATGAAGAAAAACGGCTGGATTTTACTGCTTTTCCTCGTGCTTGGCTTATTAGCGGGTGCACTCGTTGCACGTTGGCTGGAGCCGGTATCCGGAATCTCTTTTTTGACCAAAACAATTGATTCAACTTGGTCTCCCGCCGTGGATCTCTATGTACTCAGCCTTGATCTGAATGTGCATGTTCAAATTAGTTTATTCAGCATTATTGGCGCTTTAGCCGCTATATGGTTGTATCGTAAAATGTAAATCCGTACTTACCCGGTGTAACCGGAAATGAAGGAGTAAATGAGACACTTGAGCAAGAATGAATCTGTAAATATCCGTCCGATCAGCCAGCTTGTGCTGGCATCGTCGTCACCGCGCCGGAAGGAACTGGTCGCATCCCTGGGCCTATCCTTGCCGGTTTATATTTTGTCTTCGGATGCTGATGAGTCGGTTCCTGCCGAATGGTCGCCTGCACATATTGTCGAGCAATTGAGCTTGCGTAAAGCTAATGCAACAGCGTCACTGCTTAGAGAACGCCAAGAAGCAGAGGCGTCTCTTGTCGTTGGCGCAGATACAATTGTCGTTGTTGACGGCCAGGTGCTTGGCAAGCCGAAGGACCGGGATGATGCATTATCGATGCTCCGCAGCCTGCAAGGACGGGAGCATGAAGTTTATACAGGTGTAGCTTGTGTCATTGCTGATACCGGAATTGCGACTGTCGCACACAGGATGACTAAGGTTTATATGAAACCGATGTCGGATGAAGGACTCAAAGGATATATTGCAACAGGTGAACCCGATGATAAAGCAGGTGCATACGGTATTCAAGGACTAGGAGCAACACTTGTCGATAAGATCGAGGGCTGTTATTTCAATGTTGTTGGCTTACCGTTATCGCTGCTGTCGGACATGCTGGCTCATTATGAGATTCATGTTTTCTAATTTACTTTTCATGAAGTGATCTTAATTTGGACATAACACCAAGTAATGCCATATCATTCATTTGGAAGAGAAGGCAGGGACGGACATGGAGCAAGGCAACTTATTACGAAATGTCCCCCATGAAGAGCGACCAAGAGAACGCATGATACAATATGGGGCTGAAGCGCTTAGTCATACTGAATTGCTTGCGATCCTGCTTCGTACAGGTACGAAACGGGAATCCGCTGTACATTTGGCTGGTAAAATATTGAAAGAATGCGGAAACTTGCGAAATTTGCTCGATATGAGCATGAGTGAGTTGACTGCGATAAAAGGCATTGGACCTGCGAAAGCAGTCCAGTTGCGTGCTGGAATAGAACTAGGCCGTCGCATTGTCCGGAGCGGGAATGGCGAGGTAGTGACGGTACGTAAACCGCAGGATGCTGCGAACTATGTGATGGAAGAGCTTCGGTATTTGAAAAAGGAGCACTTCATCTGTTTGTTTCTGAATACGAAGAACCATATTATTGCCCGGGAAACATTATCGATCGGTACACTTAATGCTTCGCTTGTTCATCCAAGAGAAGTTTTTCGTGCGGCTGTGAAAGCTGGCAGCGCGTCGATTATATGTGTACATAATCATCCGAGCGGAGACCCAATGCCAAGTCCGGAGGACATTGCTCTTACGAAGCGATTGGTCGAGGCAGGTGAACTCATGGGTATTGAAGTGCTGGATCATCTTGTCATCGGGGATGGAAGGTTTATCAGTTTGAAGGAACATGGTTACATGTAATATAATAAGTAGGATTGTCGCAATTAGAAGGGAGCATTAACATGTTTGGTGGTTTTTCGAAAGATTTGGGAATTGATTTGGGTACTGCAAACACGCTTGTATTTGTAAAAGGTAAAGGGATTGTTGTAAGAGAGCCGTCAGTTGTGGCTCTGCGGACTGACACTAAAACAATTGAAGCGGTTGGCGAGCAAGCGAAGAAAATGATCGGCAGAACGCCTGGCAACATCCGTGCAGTTCGTCCGATGAAAGACGGCGTTATCGCTGACTTCGAAACAACCGCAACAATGATAAAATATTTTATTCGTTCTGCACAAAAACAAAAATCGCTGTTTCCAAAGCATCCGAATGTGATGATTTGTGTGCCGTCTGGTATTACAGCGGTAGAAAAACGTGCGGTTGAAGACGCTGCTAAACAAGCAGGTGCTCGTGAGGCTTATACGATCGAAGAACCGTTTGCAGCAGCAATTGGAGCTGATCTTCCTGTATGGGAGCCAACAGGCAGCATGGTTGTTGATATTGGCGGCGGTACAACGGAGGTAGCTGTCATTTCGCTAGGCGGTATCGTAACGAGCCGTTCGATCCGTGTTGCAGGCGATGAAATGGATGAAGCGATTATCCAATATATCAAGCGTTTCTACAATCTGATGATTGGTGAAAGAACATCCGAACAGCTCAAGATGGAGATTGGTACAGCACTTCCATTGGAACCTATGGAATCGATTGAAATTCGTGGTCGTGACCTCGTAACAGGTCTGCCGAAGACGTTGCCTATTACATCGGAAGAAGTTACTGAAGCGCTGATGGATACAGTGAATTCAATCGTTGACGCGGTAAAAATTACGCTTGAGAAATGTCCACCGGAATTGTCTGCAGACATTATGGACCGTGGTATTGTATTGACTGGCGGCGGCGCATTGCTTCGCAACCTGGACAAGCTGCTGGCTCGCGAGACTGGTATGCCGGTTATTGTGGCAGACAACCCGCTTGATTGTGTAGCAATTGGTACTGGTCGCTCGCTTGACCACATTCATTTGTTCAAAAAAGGCGGATCTTCCCGCTCGAAACGTTAATAGAACCTGAGCGGTAACGGAATTGGATATGGAACGGGCAGGTGAATTGAACTGTTTAAGCTGCTAAGAAATAAGCGGTTATTTATGCTTATGATCGGATTAATCCTGTTCATTGCGGTTATTGGTTTCTCACTAAGCGACCGCAAGGAGCTAACCTACCCCGAGAAGTTTCTCGGTGATTCTGTTGGATTCGCGCAGCAATGGTTCTACAAGCCCGCTGGATTAGTAGCGGGCTTCTTTGAGGACATTCGTGAACTTAAAACGCTGCATGAAGAGAATGAACAGCTCCGTCTGACAGCTGCTGCTTACGCACGCGACAAAATTAATTATAATTTTGTTAAGAAAGAGAATGAGCGGCTGCAAAAAGATCTTCATTTCACGGAACAACAGAAATCGATGTATGATTATAAATACTTAATAGCGCAAGTCACAGCAATCGATAATGATCCTTACAATCATACGATGGTCATTAACTTAGGCTCCAAAAACGGCATTAAACCTAATATGGCGGTTACAACGATTGACGGGCTAGTAGGTCTTGTAAGTAATGTACGTCCTTACACGTCAACGGTAACGCCAATTACAGAACTTGATGAAACTTCGCCGACATCGAATTCCATTGCAGCAACCATTCTCGGCAGAGAGACTGAATCTTTTGGTATTGTAAGCAGCTATGACCAAGAAACAGACCGCCTGGTAATGACAAAGATTGCAGAGAACGACAAAATGATCGTAGATGATGTCGTTATTACTTCTGGCTTAGGGAATGTTTATCCGCGTGGACTCGTTATTGGTACGGTAGAGACAAGACAGGTCGGCGATTTTGGCTTAACACATACAGCTACGCTTAAGATGGCGGCCAAATTCGATCATTTGACAGAAGTATTCGTCGTCCAACCTGCGAATTCGGGAGATGAATAACAATGGGTGACAGAGGCATTAACCGTCTCATCCTTGTCATGCTGCTGCTGTTTATCGTTGAAGGCACCATTATGCCGTGGCTTATTCCGTCAGAGCTGACCGGAAGAATTGTTCCTCATTTCTTATTCGTGTTTGTTATGTTTGCTGCTTTATATAGTGGTCGGCACCGGGCTTTGCTCTTTGGAATTGGATTTGGATTTCTGCAGGATGTCGTGTACTTCGGACATTTGATGGGCGTTAATGCTTTTGCTATGGGGCTTATTGGATATTATACAGGAGTATTGCTGGAGCGGCGTCGCAGTACGCTATTGACGGCTTTATCGATCATAGGGCTAGGCAGTATTCTGTATGATACAATCGTTTACTTCGTGAACATGGTGTTCCGAATTACGAATGAATCCTATGCTTTTGCACTGATGGATCATATTCTACCGAGTTTATTCCTTCAGCTAGTATTTGCGCTGGCGGTTTATGTTCCGGCAAGGCGTCTCTATGAGAGTCACTCAAAGCTCAATCCGGAGACAGAAGAAGAATAATTTCTTGGCAGAAAGCAGGAATTTGCTCATCGCGAAAAGAATGGATTACGTTGGGGAGGGGCAGACGTGACCGAGAAGCAGCATATCATGATTAAAGGTGTCAAGGAAGGTCTCGTGTTCCTTCTCGACGATAAGTGCGAATTCGCAGTTTTGCTCGAGGAGCTGCAGTATAAGTTGGAGAAAACGCATCAGCAGCTGCTTACCGGCCCATTAGTTCACGTACATGTGAAGCTTGGGGCAAGGCAGCTCGGTGAAGATGATAAAGAACGGATCAAATCGGTTATCCGCTCGCAGGGGAATTTGATGGTGCAGTCGATTGAGTCAGCGCTTGACGCGCAGGACATGGCAAACCAAATTCCGACAGGCCCACATGTTATCACGGGTATTGTTCGATCCGGTCAAACGATAGAGCATGATGGTGATCTGCTGCTTGCAGGCGATTTGAATCCAGGCGGCACAATTTTATGCAGCGGTGATATTTACGTGATGGGCGCACTGAGAGGTGTCGCCCATGCGGGCGTAAACGGCCGTACGGACGTTATTATTGCCGCCTCGCTAATGCGTCCAACCCAGCTTCGAATTGCCGATGTCATCAGTCGCCCGCCGGAGGAATGGATGTCCGGAGACGCAGCCATGGAATTCGCTTATTTGTATGAGGGAAGCATGCAGATTGACAAGATAACGCAATTATTCCGTTTACGTAATAATCCGATTAAGGTATAAGGGGTGTTCATGCATGGGAGAGGCGATTGTTGTTACATCAGGCAAAGGCGGAGTCGGCAAGACGACGACCTCAGCTAATTTAGGTACAGCACTTGCTTTGCTTGGTAAAAAGGTTTGTATGGTTGATACCGACATCGGATTGCGTAATTTGGATGTTGTAATGGGACTTGAGAATCGAATCATTTATGACTTGATTGATGTAGCGGAAGGACGTTGTCGTCTTAATCAGGCTCTGATTAAGGACAAGCGTTTTGAAGAATTGTACATGCTTCCTGCTGCGCAAACGAAGGATAAGCAGGATGTGTCACCGGAGCAAGTCAAGGATATGGTGCTCGAACTCAAGAAAGATTTCGATTACGTCATTATTGATTGCCCAGCAGGTATTGAACATGGTTTCCGTAATGCAATTGCAGGCGCAGATCGGGCGATTGTTGTTACGACACCGGAAAATGCAGCAGTGCGTGATGCTGACCGCGTTATTGGACTACTCGAGAAAGACCAGATTCCATCCAAAATTATTATTAACCGTATTCGTCAAAATATGGTGAAAAACGGCGAAATGCTGGATATTGATGAGATTTGTCAGGTGCTTGCTGTCGACTTGCTTGGAATCGTACCGGATGACGAGAAGGTCATCAAAGCAGCAAACTCAGGCGAACCAACCGTGATGGATCCTTCTTCGCGTGCTGCGATTGCTTATCGAAACATCGCTCGCCGTATTCTTGGTGATATGGTTCCTCTTATGCTGCTTGATGAGAAGGCTGGGGCCTTCAAACGCTTCCGCAAGTTTCTTGGAATAGGATGATTGCCTTGTGCTTAACAAACTAAAAAAAATAGACTGGGGAATTATAGCGATTCTGCTTTGCTTAATGGGCATTAGTACCGTTCTGATCAGAAGCGCCACTCATAATAACCCGATTTATCACAACTATGATCTGAAAACAGTCGTCTATTATATAATTGGTTTTATTATAGCTATAATGGCAACGGTATTCGATTATCGCATTTTGCTTAAAAGCTGGTATATATTATACGGTATTGGTATAGCGCTGCTTATAGCGGTCTTTTTCTTTGGAGCTAACATTAATGGTGCGTCCGGTTGGTTCAAGTTGCCGGGCGGCTTCTTATTTCAGCCTGCTGAGATTATGAAGATTATTATCATTATTGGTATTGCTTATATTATGGGCAGGCGTCAAGGTGATCGCTTAACCTTTACGGAGGATTTGCTTCCGATTGCGGCTTTTGCCTTTTTGCCGTTTCTGCTCGTAATGATTCAGCCTGACCTTGGCAACGCGATTATATATTTGGTAATCGTGCTTGGAATGCTGTGGATCGGCAACGTCAAGTATGTGCATGTGCTTGTTGGCTTAACGACCGTTATCGCAGCTGTGGTCTTGTTTGTATCCTTGTTCACGATGTTCAATTCCGATATCGAGAATTATTTAAAGGATCATAACAAAGAGCACTGGTACAAGCGGATTAATACGTTCCTTGATCCAAGTCAGGCATCAAGCGATGATAAGCATCAATCGGAAAATGCGAAGATTGCGATTGGTTCCGGCGGTCTAAGCGGCGACGGATACTTGAAGGGCGATATGATTAACGGGAAGTTTATCCCGTATCCTTATTCTGATTCGATCTTTGTTGTTATCGGGGAGGAATTTGGCTTCCAGGGCTCAGCGGTCCTGCTGCTCTTATATTTCCTCCTGATATACAGGATGATTTTAATCGCCTTCCGATGTTACGATAATCGAGCCTCGTTTATTGTCATCGGTATAGCATCTATGTACGTGTTTCAGATCTTCCAAAATATCGGGATGATGATCGGCCTTATGCCAATCACCGGTATTACGCTCCCATTCATCAGCTACGGCGGTACATCCCTCATGCTGAACATGCTGTGTATTGGTATTTTGTTTAGTATCAATGCCCACCAAGAGAAATACGAGCTGGCCGAGTAGGCTGGGGTTAATGTACAAACTGCGCATTTGAATGTTCTTCCGATCGCCATTGCTCGGGGATTCCTTTCTAACAATTCCAATAGGATTGGAATCCCCTCACAAAAGCGACCACTCCGTTTCTCCAGAATCATTCAAAATGCTCAGCTTGCCATTAACTAAATTTCAATAAAAAACGGCTGTGCTAGCTTCGCTGGCACAGCCGTTTTTTCTATAGCAAAAATGGCCGCGATTATATAAACCCGCGGCCATTTTTTTCTGCCCCTTTAGGCTAAGCCGAAATGGAGCAGCTCGAATGATTCTGGAGAAGCTAAAAGCTTTCTGAAAGAAAGCTACCTCGAAAGCATAAGCTTGCGTTCGCCTTTGTTCACCGGATTCCAACCCTAACCTACTACATTCAAGGAATCCGGGAACAACAGCGATCGGAAGAACATTCGAATGTGGAATGTCACAGCTCAGTCCATTATCTGCTCGGTCCGTTTTGTATTATGCCGTCCCCCGCATACTTGTCAGCCTGTACACATACTTATGTAGAAAGGAGCTTGGTCAGCGTTAGGGCGTCCGGCTTGCCTTGCGTGAGAGGAGGCTAATCGATGAGTAAAAAAGATAGTGTTCGAGAGCGGCGGCAGGAGAAAATTAAACAGCTGCTGGAGTTGCAGGAGAAACAGGCCAAGATATGGCAGCAGCAGGAGAATAAGCTTCAGGGGAAAGCCCGTCCTATTAAGGACAAACCAAACCGCCGGTATGAGGAGGAGCTTTTTCCTGCACCTTACCATATGGAAGCAGGCGGAGGTGAGCTGGATCCGGAGAAGCTGTGGAAGACCAATCCGAATCCTTGGCTTGGCTGGGAGTCTGGCGATGGCAAGAACGGACGTTTTGTACCAGAATATCCAGCATACGATTCGGATGATGACGGCAATGACCGCAGGCCAATTTTGCGTAATGAACTGAAATGGAAAGCCATTATCGCTGTTGTTCTTTTCGCGGCGATATGGGGTGTATTTCATAATGATTCGCCATACGCACAAAAGGGACAAACCATTGTAAAAAAAGCGCTGACGGATGAGATGGATTTTACTGCAGTCGCAACCTGGTACAAGGAAACGTTCGCTGGTGCTCCATCTTTTATACCGATTTTTAACCAGAAGCAGAAGGAGGCAGAATCTGCGAATGGTGCGGTTGAACTGCCTATTGTCTCTCCACTGCCGGATGGCGCGATCGTACGTACTTTTGCGGAGATGCTTAACGGGATCGAGCTTGCGGGTACTTCGAAAGAAGAAGTATCCGCGATCGAAACGGGAAGGGTATTGGTTGTATCGGAAGCAGAGAATGGAACAGGTTTTACTGTTCTCATTGAACATGCAAATGACCGCTCCTCGGTCTATGGCAAACTTGGCGCGGCCACGGTTAAGCCAAATGACTGGGTAGAGGCTGGCGATACGATAGGCACCCTTCATGAGTCTGCACTCGAGGAGCCGAGCATGCTTTATTTTGCAGTGAGGCAAAATGATCAATACGTCGATCCCGTGGGCGTGATTCCGATTGATTAAATGGAAGGGCATTCGCTGGTCCGTTCATCCGCTATTCGTACTCGTCATGATTGGATCTGTTATGACGGGCTATTTCGCCGAGCTCTTCACGTTATTTCTAATCGTTCTTGTGCATGAGATTGGACATGTTGTTGTGGCAAGGAGCTTCGACATCCGTGTCAGGGAAGTGAAGCTCCTGCCCTTTGGCGGGGTTGCGGAGATCGACGATGCCGGTAGTATCCCTGCCAGGCAGGATGCCCTTATTGCCATAGCTGGACCCCTTCAGAACGTCTGGATGGGATTTGCTGCTTGGGGATGCGGCCAGCTTGGCTGGTGGGACCCGGAATGGGCGGCATATGTATGGAAGGCTAATCTAATGATTGGCTTATTTAACCTTCTCCCCATTTATCCGCTTGACGGCGGCAAGCTGCTGCAGGCTGCTTTCAGCTATGGTTTCAATTATTATTCCATGATGAAATGGACTTCCCGCATCAGTATCGTCCTTAGCACGCTGATGATAGGATTTGCAATCTCCACTGCTTTTTGGCCGAGTAACGGGATTCAGCTCAATCTGCTTGTTGTAGGTTTGTTCTTATGGCTGACGAATTGGACCTATTACCGGAATATTCCTTATCTCTTCGTTCGATTTCTTATGCATCGCGACCGAGTTGCCGTTCGAACGATTGCCCGCGGCTCTTTGGCTCGACCAATAATTGTAAATATTAAGCAACCAATTATTGGCGTCGTGCGTCTATTATGGCGTGAACAGTACCATCTTATTTATTTGATGGAGCTGGAAGGCCGTATCGTCAAGGTTGTTCCTGAAAAAGAGGTAGTGGATCGTTTCTTGATTGAACGTGATCCCAATCGTGCCGTTATCGAGCTTTTTCGATAGAGGTAAAATAGACCACTTTTTCGTTAAGGTAACTTGGTGGTAGAATAGAGTAGATGACGAGAAACAAAACGTAAGGCGGTTGATGTTCGGGAATGAAGCGGATGTTGATGCACGGACACAGAGAACTGCTGCAGACTGCCGTGCTGTTGAACGGGCGGCTTATTGATTTTTATATGGAACAGTCGGAGAGCAGCGGATTGGTCGGCAATGTATATAAGGGACGAGTAGTCAATGTGCTGCCAGGCATGCAGGCCGCTTTTGTTGATATTGGTCTTGGGAAAAACGCTTTTCTATACATAGATGATCTGCTGCATCCGCATTTGGAGAAACAACCGGAGCAAAAGCCTTCCATTACGGAGCTTGTCAAACCGGGGCAAGAGCTAGTTGTACAAGTAATGAAAGAACCGATGGGAAGTAAGGGAGCGCGTGTGACGACGCACTTTACTTTGCCGGGCCGTTGGCTGGTTTATATGCCGATAGCCGGTTATGTCGGTGTGTCGAAAAAAATACTGACGGAAAGCGAACGCTCGCGAATCCGGATGATTGGTGAACGGCTTCGACTGGAAGAAGAAGGCATCATCATGCGTACAGCAGCCGAAGGCGAATGTGAAGAATCGCTTGGTGCTGATGTGGAGCAGCTTCGACAGTTATGGAAAAGTGTAGAGCAGCGGGCGGCAGCTGCGAAGGCTCCGGCTGAGCTGCATCGCGAAGCGGGTCTGCTTAGGCGTGCGGTGAGAGATACACTGACTGATGATATGGACGAGGTATGGCTTGATGATGCTTCCCGTTACAGTGAGGCAGCAGCGTTGATTCAGGAAATGACACCGCATCTGGCAGACCGGTTAAAGGTATTTGATGCACGAAAAGAAAAGTCTTCGTTATTTGATCGGTTTAGAGTGACAGAGCAGCTTGAGGCAGCCTTCCAAAACCGAATCCGATTGGAGAGCGGCGGCTCTCTCGTATGGGATGAGACGGAAGCACTGACGGTTATTGATGTCAATACAGCTAAGTATACAGGTGCAACCGATCTGGAAGACACTGTGTTCAAGACGAACATGGAAGCGGCTGACGAGATTGCCAGACTGCTTCGAATACGAGATGTCGGCGGTATTATAGTTATTGATTTTATTGATATGGAGAATGAATCCAATCGCGAGAAAGTAATGGCAAGACTGTCGGATTGGGCGAAGAGGGACCGGACCAAATGCACCGTGTTTGGCTGGACAAGGCTTGGTCTGCTGGAGCTGACCAGACGTAAGGCGCGGGACAATGCTGCAAGGCAGCTAAACGAGCGCTGCCCGGCATGCGGCGGCACCGGCAAAAAGACTACTGTTAATTCATAGGCAATAGTTGATCGATTAAGTAATCTGTGATAGAATGTTCTGGTATGTCTCATTTATATTCATATTTGGACATGCAGATACCGCTCCAATTGGGTTTAAGCGTGGGATGCATTTTGCTCCTGCCACCTGGATTAGGCGAGTCTTCGACAATAAGGAGGTGCAACACATGTTCGCAATTATCGAAACTGGCGGCAAGCAATACAAAGTTCAAGAGGGCGATGTAATCTACATCGAAAAACTGAACGCAAACGAAGGCGAAAGCGTAACGTTTGATCGTGTCTTGGCAGTATCTAACAGCGAAGGTCTGGTAACTGGTACTCCAGTTCTTTCCGGTGCTACTGTTTCTGGCAAAATCGAGAAACAAGGTAAAGGCCAAAAGATCATCGTTTACAAATACAAAGCCAAAAAGAACTACCGCCGCAAGCAAGGTCATCGTCAACCGTTCACGAAAGTAACAATCGAGAAAATCCAAGCGTAAGAGGACTTTCTTATGATATCTGTTACATTCGTACGGAGAGCCGCTGACAGACGGATTGTATCATTTGCGATCTCAGGACACGCTAAATATGCAAACCGCGGCAAGGATATTATCTGCGCCGGAGTCTCGGCCGTATCGGTCGGTACTGTCAATGCTATCGAGGCTTTGGCGAAAGTGGAGCTTCCGGCTTCGATGAAGAATGGCTGGCTCTCGTCAGACATTCCGGAGCAGTCGGATAAGGACACGGACGACAAAGTACAGCTGTTGCTCGAATCGATGGTCGTTATGCTCGGCAATATCGCACAATCATACGACAAATATGTCATAATGCACGAACAACTTCTTTAGAGAAGGAGGAAATCACCATGTTGAAATTAGATCTTCAGCTTTTCGCATCGAAAAAAGGCGTAGGTTCTACAAAGAACGGTCGCGACAGCCATTCGAAACGTCTTGGCGCTAAACGCGCTGACGGTCAGGTCGTATCCGCTGGTAGCATCTTGTTCCGCCAACGCGGCACTAAGATTCACCCAGGTAATAACGTGGGCATCGGTAAAGACGACACGCTCTTCGCTTTGGTAGAAGGCGTCGTTAAGTTTGAACGTTGGGGACGCGATCGCAAGAAAGTTAGCGTATACCCAGTTGATCTGGCTCCGGTAGCCGCAGCAGTAGAAGCTTAATAGCAACAAGTGCCCCGGCCTCATGAACAGGCCGGGGTTTTTGTTTGTTTTAGACCTTTCGGGCGCTTCATTCGCATGCTATACTGATTTAGCTAGCAAACAAGCAGAAAGTGGGATCGATTACGATGGATCGCATTAGAATGGCGAGACAGTCGGCAGCGGCTTCCGTTGTGCTGCCTTGTGCGGCTGTGCTCATTTGGCCTTCTTCGGTATGGCTGGTTGTACTTTTTCTTCTATGGACAATGGCAGCTGCTGGGTTCTGGATTAAGACAGAGCGCAATGAGCAGGAAAAGCGGTTAGCACGTACTGTGCATATGCTGCAAACGGCAAGTATTAAGACGCTGAATCATCATCGGCATGATTGGATGAACGATCTCCAGGTTTTGTTCGGTTACATACGAATGAATAAGCTGGATAAAACCGTGGAATACGTGGAGAAAATAAGGGTTAGAATGACGGAGGAGAGCCAGATTGCAAAGCTGGGTGTTCCTTCGCTGATTAGCTATATACAATCTTTCCGTACACTTACGAATGCCATGCAGCTTCAGGTGAAGATGGATGAGGATATCCATCTGAATGAACTGCCAAACGAAGGCCGGGACTTCGCTGAGACATTGATTAGTTTAATCAATGCTTATCGATTCCAGGTGAAGACAGGATATGGTGATCCTGCAACACTTACCCTAAAGCTCTCCAAAGAAGAGGGGACGCTGGTGGTAACTTTTCAGTATGAGGGCGAATTAACCAGTGAGCAACAGCTCACGGATAAAATAAAACAGCAGTTGGAAGGCGCGTCTCTGCTTGCGGTCAAGTTTGATAACCCGCAAAGGAACATGGTTTTAAAAGCGGAGCGGCGCGCTTAAACGGAGGCAAAACATGTTTGTCGATAAAGCGAAGATATTTGTAAAAGGCGGTAATGGAGGTAACGGTATCGTTTCCTACCGTCGTGAGAAATACGTGCCGGAAGGTGGACCAGCAGGTGGTGACGGTGGTAATGGCGGCGACGTCATTTTCCGTGTAGACGAAGGTTTGCGTACACTGATGGATTTCCGTTATCAGAAGCACTTTAAAGGTCCAGCCGGCGAACGCGGCAAAGTCAAATCCATGCATGGTGCAAGTGCAGACGATATGATTGTCCGTATTCCGCCAGGCACAGTTATTGTGGATGATGATACGGAACAGATCATTGCCGATATGACGCGTCATGGACAGGAAGTTGTTGTTGCACGCGGCGGACGCGGTGGACGTGGTAACACTCGATTTGCAACAATTAATAATCCAGCTCCTGACATTTGTGAGAATGGGGAAGAAGGCCAAGAGCGCTGGGTAACACTTGAGCTCAAGGTTATGGCTGACGTTGGCCTCGTTGGATTCCCAAGCGTAGGCAAGTCCACACTTCTGTCGGTTGTATCCGGTGCGAAGCCGAAGATTGGTGCATACCACTTTACAACGATTACACCAAACCTTGGTGTTGTTGATGTAGGTGACGGCCGCAGCTTTGTAATGGCCGATCTGCCGGGATTGATTGAAGGAGCTCATGAGGGCATCGGCCTAGGCCATGAATTCCTGCGTCATGTCGAGCGGACAAGAGTTATCGTACATGTCATTGATATGGCGGGTACGGAAGAGCGCGATCCTTTCGAGGATTGGGTCAAGATTAATGATGAACTCGTGAAATATAACGAGAAGCTTGCTGATCGTCCGCAAATTATTGCGGCGAACAAAATGGATATGCCTGGTGCTGATGATAACTTGGAGCTGTTCAAAGAGCAGCTTGATGCGGTTCGCGGTGACCGTGAATATCTGATCCTTCCGATCTCGTCGCTGACTAAGCAGGGAATTCAAGAGCTGCTGTACAAAGCAGCTGATACACTAGACGCTGTTCCTGATGAGCTGATGATTGAAGAAGTGAAGGATGTTGCGGAGCGTAAAGTATTTACGTTCGAGAAACGCGAAGATAACAACTTCACGATTCATAAGGAAGATGAGATCTATGTCGTGCAAGGCGCAAGCATTGAGAACTACTTGAAGCGTATGAATATGAACTCGTATGACGCGATTATGCGGTTCGCACAACTCATGCGGAAGTGGGGCGTTGATGCCGCTCTTCGTCGTGAAGGCGCAAGAGACGGAGATACAGTTCAAATCGCCGACTTTACATTCGAGTTCTTCGAAGGCACCGATTATACCGGAAAATAGAACAATATCAAATGAAACACAAGACGGCCGCTGGTCGTCTTTTTTCATAGAAAGCATCGCACTTACCTATTGCCGCTTTCGCCATATTCCGCTATAATGTCCATTATAGAAGAACAATTGTCTTTGTAGGGAGGACGAAATAGTGACGCAACGTTATTATGTCGTTCGTGAGGATATGCTCCCTGAGGCGATCTTGAAGACGATTCAAGTGAAAGAAATGCTTGGTCGAGGCGAAGCGTCCACGGTGCACGAAGCGGTTGAGAAGGTTGGACTTAGTCGCAGCGCTTTTTATAAGTATAAAGATGGCGTTTACGGGCTGCATGAACTGGAACGCGAGCGGATTGTGACCATCTCGATGGATTTGGAGCATCGATCCGGTGTATTATCGAAGGTATTGAGCCTCGTGGCTGGTCTGGAAGGGAATGTCCTGACGATGAATCAGAGTATTCCGCTGCAAGGCTTCGCTAATGTGGTTATATCCGTTGATATTTCAAAGCTTAATGAAGAACTTACAACACTTATTGAAGTGATACGCAGCCAGGAAGGCGTGCGTAAAGCTGCCGTTATCGGACAAGGTTGATTAGATGGAGGGAATTGTATGAAGCCAGTGAAGGTAGGTTTGCTTGGTCTCGGTACTGTCGGGACTGGTGTAGTGCGCATCGTAGAAGGTCATCAGGAAGATTTGCAAAGCCAGGTGGGATCTCCGATTGTTATTGAGAAAATTCTTGTTCAAAACAAAGCGAAATCCCGCAGTATTTCGATCGACTCGTCCAAGCTGACGGAAGATCCATGGGAAATCATCAGCAATCCTGACATCGATGTGATCGTTGAGGTAATGGGCGGAATCGGTTCGACGAAGGAATATATTATGGAAGCACTCTCCCGCGGCAAGCATGTCGTTACAGCGAACAAGGATTTGATGGCTCTGCATGGCCCGGAGATTCTGGCTAAAGCGCAGGAGCATGGCTGTGATGTGTATTATGAAGCAAGCGTTGCAGGCGGCATCCCTATTATCCGTACACTGGTGGAGGGCTTCTCTTCCGACCGCATTACGAAGATCATGGGTATCGTGAATGGTACGACAAATTACATCTTGTCCAAGATGAGTATGGAAGGCGCGTCGTATGGCGATGTGCTGAAGGAAGCACAGGATCTTGGATATGCAGAAGCAGATCCAACTTCTGACGTAGAGGGTCTTGATGCTGCACGCAAAATGACTATTCTATCAACGCTTGGTTTCCGTGCGAAAGTAGCTCTTGAAGATGTCTCCGTTCAAGGGATGTCCAAGGTTACACGCGAAGATATCCTTTACGCGAAGCGTCTCGGCTACACAGTGAAACTGCTTGGCATCGCAGAACGTCAAGATGATCAATTCAGCATCAGTGTTCAACCAACAATGGTGAAAAACTCACATCCAATTGCGTCCGTGAATGGTGTTTACAATGCAGTTTATGTATATGGCGAAGCTGTTGGTGAGACAATGTTCTACGGTCCGGGCGCAGGAGAACTGCCAACGGCTACGTCGATCGTATCTGACCTTGTAGCTGTCGTGAAGAACCTGAAGCTGGGTGTAAACGGCAAGCAAGGATTACTGACATACAAAGAGAAAAAGCTCAAAACCGATGAGCAGATTTCTTCGAAATATTTCCTGCTGCTTCATGTAGATGACCGTGCAGGCGTACTGGCTCAAATTACGCAAGTATTCGCGGAGTTTGAAGTAAGCCTGGAGTCGGTGCTGCAGCAGCCTAACGCCTCCAACCCAGAAGCAGAAATTATCGTGATTACACATGATGCGAATAAAGCTGCAATCAAAAAAGTGCTGCAGAAATTTGAGTCGCTGGACGTTATTCGCAAGGTGAAGAGCGTTTATCGCGTAGAAGGCTAATCCTACTTCAATTTGATTGATTGCAAAAGCGAATAAAGGAGCTTTATCCGTCATGAATAATCGTCGAGTAATTGTGAAAGTGCCGGCCAGCACGGCTAACTTAGGACCTGGATTTGATACGCTGGGCATGGCGCTTTCGTTGTATTCCTGGATTGAAATGTCTGCCGCAGAGAAAACAACATTTCGTCTGTACGGTGACCAGATGCAAGGCATTCCAACAGATAAATCGAATTTGATCTATAAAGTGGCTCAACTCGTCTTCGAAGAAGCGGGAGTTGTTGTTCCAGAGCTGGATGTTGCTATGTACAGTGATATTCCATTAACAAGAGGCTTGGGCAGCAGCGCATCTGCCATTATTGGCGCTCTAGTAGCAGCGAATGCACTGATTGGCAGTCCACTTACGGATGATAGGCTATTCCAGCTCGCTACCAAATTAGAGGGGCATCCTGACAATGTTGGTGCTTCCTTATTCGGCGGAATTGTCGTCTCGGCATGGGACGGCGAACGTGCTGATTATGTTAGACTTGAACCACATGTGAAGCTCGAGACTTTGGTCGCGATACCAGCTTTCCAGCTGTCGACAGAAAAGGCGCGCCATTGTTTGCCAACGCAGATCAGTATGGCCGACGCGGTCTTTAATGTGGGCCGGAGTTCACTGCTCGTAGCGGCATTAGCTAGCGGCGAGCTGGGTCTTATCCGTCATGCGATGCGTGACCGGCTGCACCAGCCTTACCGGGCAGCACTGATTCCAGGTATGACAGCTATATTGGAGAGCGCGGCAGATTATGGTGCGCTTGGTGCGGCTCTCAGTGGAGCGGGTCCTACGCTGATCGCATTCGTAGACGAGACCAGCAAGAGCAAATCGGAGCTGGAGCAATTCCTGCTTGGAACATTGAAGCAGGAAGGCATCGTAGCAGAGACAATGTGGCTGAAGCCAAGCTCGGAGGGTCCGGTCATCATTGTGGAAGACTCAGCAAGCTCTGCTCCTGATCTCATGGAGCGGATAAAAGGAGAAGTTGTACGATGAAGACAATTGCAGTACTGCCTGCCGGATCCGTGTCGGATGAAGCAGTCAAGCGGCTGTTTGCCGGAGAAGAAATGAAGTGGGAACACCACCGCTTAATCGCCGATGTATTTATGTCGACGGTAAACGGTGTCAGCGATTATAGCGTTGTACCTATTGAGAATACAATTGAAGGCTCCGTCAATCTGCACGTGGATTGGCTGGTTCATGAAGTAGATCTGCCAATTCAGGCGGAATGGGTCTATCCTTCGATTCAAAATTTGATCGGTCGCCGTTCGGAAGCAGCTAGTGAAGAAGGCGGAATTGATTTCAGCAAGATCAAGAAAGTGATGAGTCATCCCGTAGCTATCGCACAATGCTTGCAATTCCTTCGTAGTAGGCTGCCGCATGCAGAGATTGAAACTGTAGGAAGCACCTCTGAGGGTGTCAAGATCGTCAAGGACAATCCGGATGCAGGCTGGGCGGCTATCGGTACGATGACAGCTGCGAGCAATAACGGCCTGGATGTATTGAGTCAGGGTATCACAGACCACGATAACAATTACACCCGGTTTCTACTGGTAGGCAGCGAGCCATTCACGGTGCGCCAATCGGACAAGCAGAAAACAAGTATTTTGATTACGCTGCCTGAAGATTATCCTGGTGCTCTTCATCAAGTACTCGCCGCTTTCGCATGGCGGAAGATCAACTTGTCGAAGATTGAATCACGCCCGACGAAGAAAAAGCTGGGCAATTATTATTTTTATATCGATATCGAAATGGCGCTGGATACAGTACTCCTGCCTTCGGCGCTTGAAGAGATTGAGGCGCTTGGCTGCCAGGTTCGTATCCTGGGGAGTTATCCAAGCTTTACTTATGAACAGCTCTTGTAAGAAAATATAGGAATAAATGAGATTAGCGGTGCCCATAACGGGTGCCGCTAATTTTTTTGCTTGAAGGTGGAGACACCTGCCTACGTTCTGCATAGGATGTAATGATTGATAGCAGGCATTCGCCGTGCCGTTATACAAAGTCCGTGACAGGAGGTTTTTTGCTAGTGAAAATTCATGTTGTAAAGAAAGGCGATACATTGTATTTCATTGCACAGAAACATAATGTGTCGATTGAAGACATCTTAAAGCTGAACCCTTCCATTACGAACCCGGATCTGCTGGATGTCGGAATGAAGCTGAAGGTCCCATCGGCTAATGAGGTTGGCGGCGGGACAGGAGGGATGGAGATTATGCATCAGCATGTGGTAAAACAAGGGGATACGCTTTGGAAGCTGTCGAAAGCTTGGGGCGTACCGCTCGCGGACATGATTAAAGCGAATCCGCAGCTTAAAAATCCGAATGTGCTTTTGACCGGCGAAATTGTCAACATTCCTAAGACAGCGACACCTACATCCGAGGGGCCAGCAGCACAAGGAACTGGCAGTGCTCATCCTCTTCATCCGATGTCGCTTATGCATGGTGTACAAAACTGGGTAGGCAAAAAGCCAACTGGCCAAATGCCAGCTGCGCTAGCACCAGCAGGAAAAACGCCTACAGCTCCTATTACGCCGATTGCACCAGCAGGAAAAACACCTACAGCACCAATCGTAACGCCGGTTGCTCCTGTTGCGAAAGAGCCAGCTAAGAAAGCTCTGCCGATTCAAAAATCGCCGGACAAAAAAGCTAAGGCAGAAGACGCGAATGTGAAGCCAAATATGAAGCCTGCAATGGAAGCAAATATCGCACCAAAAATGAAACCAAATGTAGCACCAATCACGCAATCAAATGCACAGCCAAACCTGCAGCCTAGTGTTGATCTATTTAAGCAATTTGGCGTACCTGCGGTTGAAGCTGCTTCTCAGCATCATCATGGCGGATATGGCAATAATCAGCCAATGGTATCTCCGATGCAAGTCGGCCCAGGTTATGGTTATGGCGGCTGGCCTGGCTCAAATGTAAGCCCGGCAAACGAAGGTCCTTGGTGCCCGCCTGGTACAATGCCAATCGCGGCAGGGCCAGGTTACGGCTATGGCGCAGTCTCTCCAGCGGTATTTGGTTCGGAAAATGCATCACCAGTACTTGGAGCTGAAAATGTTGGCCCAACCGCATTAGGTGGCGAGAATGCTGCACCAAATGTAAGTCCGGCTGCAGTCGGCCCAGGTGGAGGCTATGGCTTTGTATCGCCAGCTAATGTTGGTCCAGAGCATGGTTATGGTTACGGTCCGTCTGCTGTGTCTCCGGCTAATGTTGGCCCAGACTACGGCTATGGATATGGCCCATCAGCTGTATCGCCAGCTAACGTTGGCCCGGACTACGGCTATGGATATGGCCCATCAGCTGTATCGCCAGCTAACGTAGGTCCAGACTACGGTTATGGATATGGCCCATCGGCTGTATCGCCAGCTAACGTTGGCCCAGACTACGGCTATGGCTATGGTCCGTCAGCTGTATCGCCAGCTAACGTTGGCCCAGAGCATGGTTATGGATATGGTCCATCGTCTGTATCGCCAGCTAATGTTGGTCCAGATTACGGCTATGGATGGGGTCCAGGAGCCGTATCCCCTGTTGAAATGGGTCCTGGTTATGGATGGGGTCCGGGAGCCGTATCTCCTGCGAGCTTTGGCCCAGACAATGTTTCCCCAGCTGCACTAGGGGAAAACTCCGCTCCAACAAATGTTAGTCCAGAGATGATGGGTCCTGGCGGAGGTTATGGTTATAGCCCAGGATGGGTATCTCCGGCAGAAACAGGTCCAGACTTTGGATATGGCTATGGATATGGCGGACACGTATCGCCAGCAAATGTAGGCCCAGAGTATGGTTACGGCTATGGTCATCCGGGAATGGTATCTCCAGAGATGATGGGGCCAAACGTATCCCCTGCAGCCTTAGGTTCCAACGTAGGACCGTTGGCACTTGGTTCTAACACAGCACCAACTGCTCTTGGTTCGAACGTATCGCCAATGGCGCTTGGTTCCAACATGTCACCAACAGCGCTTGGCTCAAATGTGTCACCGCTTAGCTCAAACACAGCGCCAACAGCACTTGGCTCTAACGTATCACCTATGGCACTTGGCTCTAACGTATCACCGATGGCGCTTGGCTCGAACATGGCACCAACTGCGCTTGGTTCCAATGTATCACCGATGGCACTTGGCCCGAACGTTTCCCCGGCAAGCTTTGCTCCTGGAGGTTATGGCTACGGCTATGGACATCCGGTAGCTGGTGCACAAGGCTTCTCTCCTTATTCTTACTGGCCAGGTCAAACAGCTGGTGCACAGGATGATCCTTGCGGCTGTAATGGCAAGCGCGTAGAGGAAGAGCCTGAAGCTGCTGCGATTGTAAGCAAAAAAACAAAACAGCGCAAAACGGCCAAAATTCGTAGTGTCGCTGCAAAAACGACCAAAACAAAACGGAACAGCAAACCTTGGATTAACCGTTAATTAGAGCTCTTCACACTAATGCCTCCTGCCTTCCCCCAAAGACAGGAGGCATTTTTCTGTTTCATTTTTCCTATCCATACATATTTATGGAAGTTTAGAGTTACACTAGGTCAAACATGAATACAAGGGGCCTTTATTATGATGAAGTTCAGCTTATGGAAGCAATTAAAAAAACGGCTGCGAAGGGGGCGGCGTCCAATGTGGACGCTAGGCTCGTTCTTGCTCGGAATGACTGCGGCCATTCAGGTTATTTATGGTCTGCCAGGGACTGCATCGGCTAATACTGCAGGTAAGATAGAACCAGGAGAAGGGAACCCTGGTTTGATCCGG
Source organism: Paenibacillus sp. J22R56 (assembly GCF_056269375.1). Taxonomy (NCBI): domain Bacteria; kingdom Bacillati; phylum Bacillota; class Bacilli; order Caryophanales; family Paenibacillaceae; genus Paenibacillus; species Paenibacillus sp. J22R56. Next base: position 95,915 of record NZ_JBWDNV010000001.1, on the reverse strand, counting down.
ATTTTGCAAGAGCATGAAGAGCCGCTTGCAGTTAGGCTGCACCGTCAATACATTTGCGGGGAAGAAACGCAGCCTTTTGGTCAAATGACGTCAGCTGAGGTTATTCGGATTTTAATGTCCCATCCGGAATGGACAGCGATGCTGTCACAGGATGGTCAAACAGTGGTGCTGGAGCAGTCGATTGAAGATTTCTCTCAATCCTGCAGAGGCAATGTTTATATTGGATTAGACAAGCTTGGCTATTTGTCCCTTTTTGAAGGTGCGCCTAAGAAGGAGAAGGTCGTCAAAACTTTCTTCCAGCTTGATGTCAGATATATGGAGAGCAGCCTTCCACAGGACAAGGTTGATAGCTTGACGAGAGGAATCAAAATCTCAGATATGGATGAATACAATAGTGTCTTGTCGACTTACAGTGATTTCGCTATGCCAGCTAACCAAAAAGTGATGAAGCCGACTTATTGATGCGATGCCAGCCTTCCGCCTTTACCGCGGAAGGCTTTTTTATAGACTGGGGAAGTTTTGTCGGCGCGGCAATCTCAAACGCGTGTTCTCATTCGGACCAACTTTTGCTATAATGGACGGATAAGAAGCGGTAAAGACTGCCGCAAAGGAGTTGGCGGATTGCGCGTTCTTGGTATAGACCCCGGCATTGCGATCGCGGGTTTTGGATTCATTGACAAAGATGGACATAAGCTGAAGCCGGTTCAATATGGCTGCATTCAGACAGCTGCACATACCCCTGCGGAAGAGCGGCTTGTGCAAATTTATGATTCGGCTGTAGCGCTGATTGATAAGTATAAACCGGATACGGTTGCGGTAGAGAAGCTGTTCTTCAATCGCAACGTGACAACGGCATTTGCCGTAGGGCAGGCAAGAGGAGTTATTATCTTGGCAGCGGCCCAGCGTGGGCTGCCAGTGGCAGAGTACACTCCGCTGCAGGTGAAGCAGGCTGTTGTTGGCTACGGCAAAGCAGAGAAGCGCCAAGTGCAGGAGATGGTCAAGATGTTTCTGAAATTATCGGCTATTCCGAAGCCGGATGACGTGGCCGATGCGCTTGCTGTAGCGATCTGTCATGCCCATTCTTCGGGCTTGTCGCAAAAAATTAACGAGGTGCTTCGATGATTGATTTTTTACGCGGACTTATTGCTCATGTGGAATCGGAATATGTCGTATTAGATGTTAGAGATATCGGCTATCGTGTGTTTACTCCTAATCCTTATTCATTTGCGGGAAAAGAGGACACCGTGACCATTTATATTCACCATCATGTACGTGAAGATGCGATCTTACTATATGGATTTGAATCACGGGAGGAACAGACCTTGTTCCGCAAGCTTCTTGAAGTATCAGGCATTGGTCCAAGAGTGGCACTTGGCATCTTGGCAGGAGGACGCCCGGATGCAGTGATTGGTGCTATTCAGCAGGAGAATATCGCCTTTCTGACGAGACTTCCCGGCATTGGCAAGAAGACAGCTCAACGTATGATTCTTGATCTGAAGGATAAGCTGGCAGGCTTTGCAACGGATGCTGGCTTGTTGGCTGCAGCTGGGCTGGCGCCTCATCAGCCTGTAACAACCAATAGTGCACAGCAAGGTGTCGGAACAGCATGGGAAGAAGCTCGCGAGGCACTTGCTGGACTTGGTTATACCGCTGCCGAGCTGGATAAAGCATGGAGCGAGCTGGCACCTTCGGTAACGGCTGAGGAAACAGTAGATTCCTTAATGAAACGTGCCCTGCAGCAGCTGTTTAAAGGCTAACATAAAGGAGCTGAGCAAGGGTGGAAGATCGGATTATATCCGCTAACCTGATGATGGATGAGCAGGCTTTAGAGTTAAGCCTGCGCCCACGTTATTTGGCTGAATATATTGGGCAGTCCAAAGCGAAGGAAAATTTAAAAATATATATTGATGCAGCCAAGATGCGGAAGGAAGCACTTGACCATGTGCTGCTGTACGGGCCTCCAGGCCTTGGCAAAACAACACTGTCGAACATTATCGCCAACGAGCTTGGCGTTAATCTGCGTACAACTTCCGGTCCTGCTATCGAGCGTCCCGGTGACCTGGCAGCTTTACTTACGAATCTGCAGGAAGGCGATGTATTATTCATCGATGAGATCCACCGCCTGCATCGAACCGTTGAGGAAGTTCTGTATCCTGCGATGGAAGACTTCGCACTTGATATTATGATCGGCAAAGGGCCAAGTGCCCGTTCCGTGCGTCTTGATCTGCCGCCATTTACACTCATAGGGGCTACAACGAGGGCCGGTCTATTGTCTGCGCCTTTGCGGGACCGGTTTGGCGTTATCAGCCGCTTGGAATTTTATACAGTAGATGAGCTTGCTTATATCGTTTCCCGTTCTGCAGAAATCTTCGATATTGCAATTATCGGAGAAGCTTCACAAGAGATTGCGATGCGCTCAAGAGGGACTCCTCGTATTGCGAATCGCCTCCTGAAGCGGGTGCGTGATTATGCGCAGGTGCGTGGTGACGGTATTATTACGTATGAGATTGCGCAACAGGCACTTGAGTTGCAGCAGGTCGATCCGATGGGACTCGATAATATTGACCATAAGATGCTGCTAACGATGATGACGACATTTGCAGGTAGGCCTGTTGGCCTCGATACGATCGCAGCTTCTATAGGGGAAGAAAGCCAAACCATTGAAGATGTGTATGAGCCTTATTTGATGCAGATCGGTTTCCTGCAGCGAACACCACGTGGTCGGATCGCAACGGATCAAGCCTATCGGCATCTAGGGATGCCTGTGCCAGAGAGGTGAGAAGCATGAAGAGCGAGCGGGAGAAGCTGTATGTTGTATATGACGGAACCTGCAATCTATGTATTGGAACAGTAACCAAGCTGAAGGAGCTTCGCTCGAATGCGGAATTGATCTTTGTACCGCTTCAATCGCTTCAGGATGCTGGCAATGACGTTCCTGGGATCGAGCAGGCTGCGGAAACAGAATTATATGAGAAGATGCATGTTACGGACGAAAAAGGCCGGTTATACGCCGGGGCGGATGGTGTAGTCCGAATCCTGCGTACGATAGGCGGCTTTGGCCTGCTTGCAGCGCTTTATCGGCTGCCTGGCATGAGCAAGCTGGGTGATTTTCTTTATCGCTATATTGCGAAACGCAGATATGACTGGTTCGGACAAACGGAACAAAGCTGTTCTGTTAATGGCTGCAAGCTGCCGCAAGATGAGAGGGGAAAGGGGAATCATTCATGAGGTTTCAACGATGGTCGTTCAAGCGCTTATCGCTTCTGACGATCGCCGGTTTGTTATTTGTTTCGACTTGGTGGGCCAAGCCTTCGCTTGGCGCAGTTCCACAGCTCGATTCGATACGAGTCGCCATCTTTCTGCAATTGCCGGGGAAATATACAGTAAATACACCAGCAGCTACTTTTGCATCTGCTGACGGATTAACGATAGGAATGAGCGACCCGACGGGAATCGTTCCTTGGATTAATGTAGGGGCCAATGAACAGTCTCGTGTTGCGAAGGATGATTATAAGGTCCGGGTTGTTGAGACAGCAAGCTTCGATACAGCTTTGGCAGTCTACAAACGACTTCAAGCTGCTTCGGGCAGCGGCTTTATTACTTCTCTGCAGAAGAAAGGCAAGACGGTTTATCAAGTCGCTGAAGGAACGTATGGCAATGCAGCTGACGCTTCGGCCGCATTGACCAAGTGGAATACGGACAGCACAATAAATACCCTGACGGGCAGTGCCAAGGGAGTTATTCAAGGACCTTTCCACTTGGAAAGTGCAACTTCTTACGCGTCGGAGGCGGAAGCCGTTCAGGCTTCCGAAGCATTCAGCGCAGCAGGAGTGGATACTTATGTGGCCGTTCGTAAGGCTGCTGGCAGCAGCAACGCCCGTTATTCCGTATTCGTAGGTGCGGCAGCAAGCTCAGCGGAGCTGAGTGTATTGAAAACAGCAGCAGGCGCTGCAGGCAGCGGGCTGAAGACTGCGGATGATGCGGCTTATCTGCTGGAACGTAATGATCATACCTTAACAGCCAAAGCCGCTAGTCCGGTTAAGCTGTATGCTTTTCCAATCAATAATGCAAAAGTTCGAATTATGCCTGCAGGAGACAGCTCGATCAAGCTGACAGAGCGTTCTAATCGGACATACCGCGGACAATTTGAAGTAAGTGAATTTAACGGCAAGCTGGCTGTCATTAATGAGCTTCCGTTTGAACAATATCTGTATTCGGTAGTTGGCGGGGAAATGATAGCCTCTTGGCCGCTTGAAGCGCTGAAAGCGCAGGCAGTAGCCGCACGTACATATGCGCTCTATCAAGGCGCCGGCTTCCAAATCGCTAATGTTGTAGATAGTGTGTATAGTCAGGAATATGAAGGAACGGTAAGAGAGAAGCCTTCCACTATCCAAGCTGTTGATGAGACAGCGGGTGAAGTGGTGCTTTATAACGGTAAATTAATTGAAGCATTGTTCTCATCGAATGCGGGCGGCAAATCCGCCGATGCTGCAGAAATTTGGGGCAATTCGGTTGCTTATCTGAAGAGTGTATCCAGCCCGGATACATCCTCGGAGAAGGGGCTTTACACGTGGTACCGTGTCGTGCTTTCTAACAGTCTGACAGGATATATCCGCGAGGATCTGCTAACGGATTCTGGTGAGACCAATGCTGCAGGCGTGAAGCTGATGACGGTAAACACGGATGGCTCCAAGGTGAGGAAAAATCCGGTCGTACAGGATTCAGTTCCGCTGATTGGACAAGTGAACAAAGGTACGGTTGTGGCTGTGCTGGACAAGGCGATCGAGAATAATACCATGTCTTGGGTCAAGGGGCCATTCACATCCTCGGAGCTCCTTGCTACGATGACCAAGCAGGCGAGTGTTACAGGTCCAATTACTTCCTTGCAGGTTGGGACAACAGGGCCATCCGGCCGTGTTACACAATTGCTTGTCAATGGACAGCCTTACAATGTAAAATATCCAGATGTGCTTCGTTCTGCGCTTGGAGGTTTGCCAAGTACGTTGTTTAAGGTGGACGAAACGGCTAAGGTAACGATGCTTGGTGCAGGTGGTTCCACACGAACGAAGACAACTGCTTCACAGCCGGTCTATATGATCCAGGCAGGCGGCAAAGTCTCGCAAGCTGATGGAAACCTCATCGTAATGAATGGCGACAGCCAAATTCGGGCGACGACCAAAGATCCTTCTTATCGTTTTGTAGGATCGGGGAATGGCCACGGAATTGGATTATCGCAATATGGAGCGCTTAGCCTTGCTCAGCAAGGGTATGACTACTCTTATATCTTGCAATACTACTATAAAGATGTAACCATCGCTAAGGAATGATTGATTCAATGAATGTAGATTTGTTTGATTTCGAATTGCCAGAGCATCTGATTGCTCAGACACCACTTGTGGAACGTACGGCTTCCAGGCTGCTCGCGCTGAATAAGCAAACTGGTGAGATTGCTCATCGTTCATTTACCGACCTTGCTGAATATTTGAAAGCCGGAGATGTGCTTGTCCTTAATAATACTCGTGTCATTCCGGCGCGCTTGACAGGTATGAAACGGGATACCGGTGCCAAGATCGAGCTGCTGCTCCTCAAGCAGCTGGAAGGGGATCGCTGGGAAGCACTTGCTAAACCGGCCAAGCGTATGAAGGTTGGCGCTGAGCTATGGTTTGGCGATAATGGCAGCGGTGAACCGCTGCTTCGTGCAGTTGTTGAGGATGAAGGTGAAATGGGCTCACGGACGATCCGTTTTCAGTATGAGGGGATTTTCCAGGAGCTCCTGGATCGCTTGGGAGAAATGCCTCTGCCTCCGTATATTAAGGAGAGGCTGGAAGAGCGGGAACGTTACCAGACCGTCTATGCGAAGCATGAAGGGTCGGCTGCAGCCCCTACAGCAGGGCTGCATTTTACGAAGGAGTTTCTACAGCAACTGGTAGACAAAGGCGTTAAGCTCGCTTATGTGACGCTGCACGTTGGACTAGGTACGTTCCGGCCGATGTCCGTCGATAAAGTAGAAGAGCATGAAATGCATTCAGAATATTACGAGCTGGATGAACAAAATGCCGAAATAATTAATGAAGCCAAATCGTCTGGAGCACGTATAGTAGCAGTAGGGACAACCTCCTCGAGAACACTTGAGACAGTTGCAGGGAGATTCGAGGGCGGACCTATTGAGGCGTGCAGCGGCTGGACGGATATTTTTATCTTCCCGGGTTATACCTTTAAGCTGGTCGATGCGCTGCTGACGAACTTCCATTTGCCGAAGTCGACGCTTGTTATGCTTGTAAGTGCGCTGGCTGGCCGGGATGCGATTATTAAAGCCTATGCTGAAGCCGTCCGTGAGGAATACCGGTTCTTTAGCTTTGGCGATGCTATGTTTATCTATTAACATCAAGAATAGAAGTACAATAATTCCATGTAGACAGGAAGAATGACTAGTGACAGCAGTAAAATATGAATTAATTAAGGTGTGCAAACAGTCTGGCGCACGTCTTGGACGCGTTCACACCCCGCATGGTGTCATCGAGACGCCTGCGTTTATGCCAGTAGGTACACAAGCTACCGTTAAGACGATGAGCCCGGAAGAGTTAAAGACGATGGATGCTCATATTATTTTGAGTAACACGTACCATTTGTTCCTTCGTCCAGGTCATGATATTATTGGCCGCGCAGGAGGACTTCATAAGTTCATGAACTGGGATCGTCCGATTCTGACCGACAGCGGCGGCTTCCAGGTATTCAGCCTAAGCGACATGCGGAAGATTACCGAAGAAGGCGTACAATTCCGTTCACATCTCAATGGGGACAAGCTGTTCCTCTCACCAGAGAAAGCGATGGAAATTCAGAATGCTCTTGGTTCTGATATTATGATGGCATTTGACGAATGTCCGCCATACCCGGCAGAGTATGATTATGTGAAAAAATCACTTGAGCGTACAACACGTTGGGCCGAGCGTTGCCTGAATTCACATGCCCGTCCGCATGATCAAGGATTGTTTGCAATTGTTCAAGGCGGCATGCATAAAGACCTTCGTATTCAAAGTGCGAAGGATTTGACTTCCATGGATTTCCCGGGGTATGCTATTGGTGGATTAAGTGTAGGCGAGCCTAAGCATCTAATGTATGATGTGCTCGATTATACGGTTCCTGAACTGCCGGCAGGCAAGCCTAGATATTTGATGGGCGTAGGTTCCCCTGACGCACTGATTGAGGGGTCAATTCGCGGAGTGGATATGTTCGACTGCGTATTGCCTACTCGTATCGCGCGTAACGGGACAACCATGACAAGCCAAGGCCGTCTTGTAGTGCGTAATGCAAAGTACGCCGAAGACTTTGGTCCGCTTGATCCGGAATGCTCATGCTATACCTGCCAGAATTACTCGCGTGCCTATATCCGTCATTTGCTCAAGGCAGATGAAACGTTTGGCATCCGATTGACGACTTATCACAACCTACATTTCCTATTACAGCTCATGCGTGATGTACGTCAGGCAATTATGGAAGACCGGCTTCTTGATTTCCGCGACGACTTTTTCACCAAGTATGGACTGTTTGATAATGACAAGGGCTTTTAAGATTAGATTTTAGGGAAAGGGGGGAATTTCCATGTCGACATTATTAGCAGCTGGTGAAGCAGGCAGTACGAATATTTTTCAAATGATCTGGCCTTTCATTCTGATGTTCGCTGTCTTTTATTTCTTGCTTATTCGTCCGCAACAAAAGAAATCGAAGCAGCGCAACTCGCTCCTTAGCCAACTGAAGAAGGGCGATAAAATTCAGACGATTGGCGGTCTTCAAGGCACAATCGTTGAATTGTCTGATGACACAGTAGTCCTTCGTGTAAACGATACGACGAAGATGACATTCGATCGCAGCGCAATCAGTTCTGTACTGAACAGTGCACCTGCACCTACGGAATAATCGCAAAATAGAAAGAAGCTGACTTCTTTAAGGTCAGCTTCTTTTTTCTTGTATGTAGTATGTGCAGTTACATAGAAGTTTATTTCTTCAGGTTGACGCCTACCATACCGCCAAAAGCACCAGCTAGCATGGCGGCAAGCAGCATGAGAGCACTGCTGAGCGAAAGCCCGCTGTTTGCGGCAAGAAAGCCGATGGTCAGCACCGTAATCCCATAAATTAAACCAAGCAAAGCGCCATAATACCAGCCTTTCATCCCTGAGCGTTTGCCGGATACAAATCCTCCTGCAAGTGCGGAGAAGCCATGTATGGCAAGCGCAGATTGAGGCAGGTTATTTTCCTTCATTCCACTGAAATAGAGTAGAAATGAGAGCAGGAGCGCGCCAAGGGCCAGCCAAATGATCGAATATATAACTCCTGCTATTAGTGGAGAAGCGATACGAGGCGGCCTTACGATTTGTTTAACCGAATTCATCTTATCCCCCCTTGTACAAGACTATTAGTACACCTTATGGTCAAGCAGGGCGGAATAGACCAAGGAGTTGTTCATTTGGATCACATCTATCATCCTGCATCCTGGCAAGTGGTTGCAGCGGTAGTTATTTTTTTAATCACTTATGCCATTATTATCACGGAAAAGATTAATCGCACGGTAATTGCTTTATTTGGTGCTGTCGTGATGATCATACTCGGTGTATTGGATATGAAGCTTGCTTTTGCAGAGCATATTGAATGGGAAACCATTTTCTTATTAATTGGAATGATGATTCTGGTTGGTATTACGAATAAAACCGGAGTATTTCAATATGCAGCAATTAAAGCTGCTCAATTGGCTAAAGGCGATCCGATCCGAATTTTTATTATTTTATCCGTACTTACGGGTGTTGGATCGGCTTTCCTTGATAATGTTACCACTGTACTTCTAATTGTTCCGATTACATTTTCGATCACTCGAATTTTGAAGATAACGCCAATTCCTTTCCTCTTTGCTGAGATTTTGGCATGCAATATCGGGGGGACAGCGACATTAATTGGCGATCCGCCTAATATCATGATCGGCTCGGCTAACGAGAATTTGACGTTTAATGATTTTCTCATTAATCTCGCTCCGGTTATCATCGTTATTCTTATTGTTACGATTGCGCTGCTTGTTTGGTTTTACCGCAAGAAGCTGATTGTTACAGAGGAATCAAAACGGAAACTGATGGAGCTGAAGGCAGAAGATAACATTAAAGACAAGAAACTGATGATCAAATCATTATCGATTCTGCTTTTAACCATTCTTGGCTTTATTCTACACTCTGTTATCGATGTTGAAGCGGCAGCTATTGCACTAGGCGGGGCTACACTCCTCATGCTGATTGGGGTGAAACGCGAAGATGCAGAAGCTGTATTTGATATGGTGGAGTGGGAAACAATCTTCTTCTTTATTGGGTTATTTATGCTCGTTGGGGGTTTAATTGAGACTAATATCATATCGGACCTCGCGAACGTAACGCTGCAGCTGACATCCGGTGATATGACCAAGACCTCTATGCTTATCTTGTGGGTATCCGGCATTGCTTCAGCAACCATTGATAATATCCCGTTTGTAGCTACGATGATTCCACTTATTCAAGATGTAGGTGTGCAGATGAATATAACGAATCCTGATGACCTTAACCCATTATGGTGGTCGCTTTCACTTGGCGCTTGCCTTGGCGGTAATGGCACACTTATTGGGGCGTCTGCGAATGTCGTGGTAGCTGGACTTGCCATGCGTGAAGGCAAAGGGTTCAGCTATATGGAATATCTGAAAGTTGGAGCGCCATTGACGTTAATCGCTTTGGTCATTTCAACCATATACATTTATTTTATTGTGTTACCATAGGCTCCTAACCCATAATTCGTTACTTCTCCCATCGCATGATGTGTCAGGTCAACGGTCAGAATAGCTGTACGGGCTGTTCAGGCAGGCATGACCATCATCACATCAGCGAGGAGGCGGTTAGGATGGAATACGGGAGCATGCTGCTCCGAACCGTATTAATTTACTTCGTCGTGTTTCTGATCATGCGTTTTATGGGGAAAAGGGAAATTGGTAAGTTATCTGTCTTTGATTTGGTTATCTCGGTTATGATTGCAGAGATTGCGGTAATTGTCATTGAAGATGTTGATCGATCGATGTGGGAAGGCGTGCTGCCGATGATTGTGCTACTCCTAATCCAGATTGGAATCGCATTTATTGCATTAAAGAACCGCAAACTGCGATTACTGTTCGACGGCAAACCAAGCGTTATTATTGCAAAAGGCAAGCTTAACCGTGATGTGATGCGGAAACAGCGTTATAACCTGGATGATCTGCTTTTGCAGCTAAGAGAGAATAAAATCCCAACGGTAGCAGATGTAGAGTTTGCGATTTTGGAGACGACAGGGAAATTATCTGTTGTACCAAAAGAAGGAATGGGGGAGCGCGGGGATGATGGGGATGCAAGTCAGAACGGCTTCACTAATCGTTCTAACGATGAGAAGGTGAAACCTCCCGAACAATCACCGCCGGCACGCTTCCGGTTTGAGATGCTTCCAATCCCACTTATTATGGATGGCAAGGTACAGGATGAGAATTTGACGAAGCTTGATAAAACAAGATTTTGGCTGAAAAATGTATTGCAGGAGCAAGGCGTACATGATTTCAAAGAGGTATTCCTTTGCACCATTGACCATAAAGGTAAGTTGTTTGTTGATTCCGATAAAAAGCCGCGCTACTAACTGGACACTAACCCCTGTCTCCAAGACAGGGGTTAGCTCCGGCAACAGAAGCACGGCTTTTTTACTTAAACTTTATATTACTTGAACCATTGACCAAAGAGCGGAATACGGGCAATGTCGTAACGGTCGATAATTTTCATCCAAATCATAAGAAGCAGATAGATGACAACGCTTATCATGCAAGCCAGTATAAGGTTAATCCATTCAAGCGTTAACGGCTGACTGTTCATCATCCAGCGGGCGACTGCCCCCATGATGACCATGGCCGCCCCCACTTTGACAAAATCCATGAATTGCATATGGAAGCCGATAAAGCGCAAGACGCTGAAACCATGAAGGACGGTTACAAGCACAATATTCACATTAATCGCAATGAGCGCACCATATATACCAAGCTCAGGCTTTGTTGCCAGCATAATAATGAGCACCAGCTTGAAGACAGCTCCGATAAAAGTGTTCATCAATGCTGTTCCAGGCTTGTTTAACGCTTGAAGAGCCGCTTGAAGCGGGGCTTGCAAATAGATGAACAAACCAACAGGTGCCATTAGCTGCAGCATTGGAGCGATATCTGCATCGTTATAGAGCAGACGGCAGATGGGTTCAGCGAACAACGACATCACAACCACAAATGGAGCACCAGCAACCAGTGCCATTCGCATCGATTGATGCATTCTTTTGTGAATCGCCGCTTTATCCCCTTTCGCGGCTGCCTCGGATAATGATGGGATAAGAGAAGAAGCCAAGGAGTAAGTTAATGCGGTAGGCAGGAGCAGGAGGGGGATAATCATCCCTTGAAGCGCGCCATATTGGGATGTAGCTGCCCCTGTTGCTATTCCGGCTAAGGCAAGACTTCGGGCAGTTAATATCGATTCAAGCAAATAAGATAAGGAACCAACCATTCGACTGGCTGTGACCGGGATGGATAAGTCAAGAAGACGTCGCAAGACAGGCGGATTTTTCTCTTTGACCTTTTGAGGCGTATTATTCTCATTATGAACAGGTGTGTTTGCTTCGGATTGTCTTTCTCTTTTGCGTTCCCGTGAGTAAGTCCATTGCAGGACAATAAGAGCGCCAACCTCCCCCACAACGACACCAAGCATAGCGCCGGCTGCAGCCCATGCTAGTCCTTTCGGCAGGAGCATGGAGGCGAAGGCAAGCGAGCCAATAATCCGGATGATCGTTTCGATCGTTTGCGATGTGGCTGACGGAATCATATTTTGCTTACCTTGGAAATATCCCCGATATACCGATGAGATGCTTATGATAAGCAGAAGCGGAGTCATCATGAGAAACGTTTGATAGACCCTGGCATCGGTTAGCAGATGAGAAGTAATCCATGGTGCGAATACGAGGAGGGCAACGGTCATAACGACAGCTAGTACAACTGTTAAGCCCATAGCTGTACGGAAAATTTGTTTGACCCGGGCAGAGTCCCCGCGTGATTCTGCTTCAGCAATCCATTTCGCTACCGCAAGCGGGATGCCGCCCGTAATAATCGTCAGCATAACCGTCAGGAATGGATAGCTCAGCTGATATAACCCGACGCCTTCTGCGCCTATAATTCTCGGGAGCGCTATACGCGGTACAAACCCGAGCAGCCTGTTAATAATGCCGGCGGCCAGCAGGATCATTGCACCTTTTATAAAAGTTTGCTTCGTCATTAGTCGCCCTCATCTCTTCTACTGCTTTCCGTACATCTTTATGCGCGGCATGTCCGAATAATGAGTCAATATGACTCATCCAAATTTATCAATTCTAAAGATTCAGCAGGAAAAGTGAAAGGACATATCGAATAGGGTTAGAGGATAGTCAACTAGAAGCAGGATTTGTTGTTCCAAAAGGAGGAGACAGCCGTGAGAGATGAGGATCTGAACGACGTGATCGAGCAGCTATGCAACAGCAAAGCGGAAGAATTTCATCTCATCGGATATGAACATGTAACAGCAAATGAAGTTTGGCAGTGCGTAAGCGAGAAATATAATAAGACCGGTCAGCCGGAGCTTCATCAAATCGTAAACGATATCTTGTCATTAAAAGTGACAAAATTTATGAATTTTATGACGCTTAGCGCTTTTCGGGGAAACCATTTCTAATGGAAGGGGTTTCTTTTTTTTGCGCTTAAGTTTTACACGCAACTACAACCTAAGTATAATAGGAATATTGAGATCATAAGGGGGACTATGTACGTATGAACTGGAAGAGATTAACCGCCTTCCTTGCGGTCGTTGTCATTATGTTTGGCGCAATCGCTTGGACGAGCCCGGACCTGGTCAAAGGCATCCGGCTCGGTCTTGATTTAAAGGGTGGGTTCGAGGTATTATACGAAGCTACACCGCTTGAAGGCGGCGAGCAGGTAACACCAGAGTCACTCAAGGAAACAGCTCATAGCTTGGAGCAGCGGATTGACTCCACAGGTACAACCGAGCCTGAGATTACTCGTGAAGGCAGCAACCGAATCCGCGTAAAGCTTCCGGGAGTAACGGATAGCAAAGAGGTTCGAGAGATGCTCTCGAAGCCGGTCAATCTGACCTTCCGTGGACCAGATGGCGCAATTGAGCTGCAAGGTGATGATTTCGTGCAAAACGGCGCGAAAGTGGAATTTGACCAACTGGGCAAACCGATGATCACCATCAAATTGAAAGATGCCAAAAAGTTCGAAGATGTAACTACGAAGTTGACTGGCAAAACCTTATCTATTTATTTGGATGACGAATTGCTGTCTGCTCCTTCTGTAAACTATCCAATTACCGGCGGTTCAGCGCAAATCTCAGGCGATTATACGCTTGATGAAGCGAACAACCTGCGTGATACCATTAACCTTGGTGCACTTCCTTTGAAGCTCACTGAGATCTATACGCAAAGTGTTGGCGCAACGCTTGGCCAGAAATCGCTTGAAGATACAGTAGGCGCAGGTATTATTGGTACTGTTATTGTCCTGCTGTTCCTGATCATCCTGTTCCGAATTCCAGGTGTGGTAGCAGGTATTACTGTTATTTCTTACACGTGGCTGCTCGTACTCGTATTTGAGCTGATGGACGCAACACTTACACTGCCGGGTATCGCAGCATTTGTACTAGGAATAGGTATGGCGGTTGACGCCAATATCATTATGTACGAGCGGATCAAAGAAGAGATTCGCAGCGGCAAGAGTCTGCTGTCTTCCCTTAAAGCCGGCTCGAAAAACTCGTTCCGTACTATTATGGATGCGAACGTAACGAATATCATCTCATGTGCCGTGCTTTATTATATCGGTAATGGCGCGATTCGCGGCTTCGCCTTGACGATGATCTTCAGTATTCTCGTAAGTATCGTGACCAACATCTTCTTGGCACGTCTGCTGATTCACTTGCTGATTCGCAGTAACCTCTTTACTAAACCTGGCTACTACGGCGTGAAGGAGGCAGAAATCCGTGCTCTATAATACGAAGGTTCGTTTTGATTTCATTAAACACCGCAAGAAGTTTTTCATGTTCTCTATGATCTTGACGTTGATCGGGATTCTGTCGGTGAGCATCTTCCATATGAACTTTGGGGTAGACTTTAAAGCCGGCACGAATATGGATATTCTTGTGGGCAAGAAGATTACCCAAGTGGAAGCGAAGGAGATTCTTGCAGGACAAGGCTATACTGATATTAAAACAACTGTAGGCGGCTCTAATGGCGACCGCGTGTCTGCTCGGTTCGATGAAGTTCTCGATCAGACAAAGGTACAAGCCGTTGAAGACGCATTTAAAGCGAAATATGGCGATAAAGTATCTTCGGAAGTTAACGTTGTATCCCCGGATATGGCGCAGGAGCTTGGTGTCAAAGCAATCTATGCGGTTATTATCGCGAGTGTGGCGATTATGCTGTATGTGATGATCCGCTTCGAATGGCGAATGGCAGTTGCTGCTAACATTGCAATCTTGTATGACGCGTTTGTCGTTGTAACCATCTTCTCGATCTTCCGTCTACAGGTCGATCTGCCGTTTATCGCAGCCGTTCTGACGACGATTGGTTACTCGATTAACGATAAGATCGTTATCTTCGACCGGATCCGTGAAAATCTTCGTTTCGCAAAAACGAAAAGCCCAGATCAAATTGGCGATCTTGTTAACCAAAGCTTGTGGCAGACGATGGCGCGTAACGTTTATACGGTACTCGCTGTACTTCTTATCGCAGTATGTCTGTTCATCTTCGGCAGTGAGTCGATCAAGCTGTTCGCACTAGCGAAAATGATCGGTCTGGCAAGTGGTGCTTACTCGTCGATCTGTATTGCGAGCCCGCTGTGGATGGTTATGAAGAGCAAGCAGAAGCCATCTACTAAGCAAGCAGCAAAAAAAGCAGTCTAAGACAAGTAGATTCGAAAAGAGATAACCATTATTAATGAAAGTGGAATGGACGTTGCAGCTTATTCCATTGCCAGCGGACATTCCACGCTGGAGGCATAAATGTCAACTGAACAACGATTTGCGGAGGCAAAGCCGGCCGACAAGGCGGGCTTATGGGGAACTGCGGCGCTGGCGTTGTTTAAAGGCATAGTAGGCGGATTAGCGGGCAGCAAGTCGCTGCTCGCTGATGCCTTCCGTACGGCGGCAGAATGTGCCGCCGCTTTTGCTTTGTCATCCACTAAGCACAGCGGGCACAAGAAGACAAATACACTTCGGACGGAAACACTAACAAATGTTTTTCTAGCTGTATTTTTTCTTATCACAAGTCTAGAAATCGGAATATCGGCAATTCGTTCGATTTCGTTAGGTGTAGATCAGCCGCCTCATTGGAGTGCACTTGTCGCGGTTCTGGGCTGTTTAATTGTGAGGGAGTTATTCTTCTCCAACAAGGAGAGAGGGGCCAGCTTATACTGTTCGCTGGCTGCACTTGTTGGCTCAGGCGGAGCGTTACTTGGTAAAGCCGTTTCTCTTCCAGCACTTTATTACTTGGATCCTGCCGCTGCTATTGTCATAGCCGTTATTGTTATGCTTAATGGATACCGGACGATTACAGGCTTTATGCGCAGAGATACTAGTGAAGATGCACGAAGCGAAGATGCTGAAGTGCTGATGCAGCTTGTTCAGCGAGTAGAAGGTGTAGTTACCGTCGAGTCTCTGCAGGCGAAGGAACAAGGACATTATGTCGTAGCAGACATCGTTATAAGCGTAAATCCAAGAATCACCGTTTTGGAAGGCCACGACATTGCAAAGCGGGTAAAGCAGCTGCTGTTAACTCGATTCGGCCATGTAACAGATGTCACGATTCATGTAGAGCCTTATGATCCTGGTTATCCATATAAGTCGAATCATGACCCGAATCAGGAGCATATGCCAACGCTTCTGCAATAGAATGGGAAAGGGGTTGAGCTCGGCGTGATACAAGCAAAAACACGCTGGAATTTGGCGCCTTGGGGGAAAGACGATGATCAACAGGCGAAGCTGCTGTCGGATCAACTGGATATTCCTCCTCTTGTAGCCAAGCTGCTCGTTCAGAGAGGCTACAAAGAGAAGGAAGCGGCAGAGACGTTTCTGCGGGGAGGAGCCGATCAGCTCCATGATCCGTATTTGTTGAAAGGAATGAAGGAAGCTGTTGCCCGCATTAAACAAGCTGCGGACAATAAGGAATTCATTCGAATCTACGGCGACTATGATGCCGACGGGGTGTCCAGCACCTCGTTACTGATTCACGTTTTTCGAGAGCTAGGCTATCATTTCGATTATTATATTCCGCATCGTGCTTTAGAGGGCTACGGTATGAACCGTGGTGCAATAGATTTGGCTGCAGCAGCCGGTGTCCGTCTTATTGTGACGGTGGATACGGGTATTAGTGCTTACGAACAGATCGAGTATGCGAAGGAGCTTGGCATTGATGTAGTTGTAACTGACCATCATGAACCGCCAGAACAGCTTCCGGATGCTGTCGCGGTTGTGAATCCGAAGCAAGAGGATTGTCCGTATCCATTCAAAGGTCTCGCAGGTGTAGGCGTGGCTTTCAAATTAGCACATGCGCTTATGGAGCGTCCGCCAATGGAATGGACGGATATTGTCTGTCTAGGTACCATTGCGGACATCATGCCACTTACAGATGAGAATCGAGTGCTTGTCCGGGCAGGTCTGCAGCAATTGCAGGATACGAGTAATACAGGGTTTCGGGCGTTGTCCGAAGCTTGTGGGATCGAGCTTGATCAAGTCACGTCCACTACGGTTGCATTTGGTATGGCACCACGTATTAATGCGGCGGGCCGTCTAGATCATGCGAAACGTGCTGTAGAGCTGCTTACGACCGGTGATTATGATGAAGCGATTCGTTCGGCGTCTTCCCTTGATGTATTGAACAAGGAGCGGCAGCGGATTGTGGAAGGCATCGTGAAGGAAGCAGAGCAGCAGTGGCAGGGAAAACGAGAAGCAGCACAAGCATCGTCAGTGCCGGAGCCCGCCGTTATTGTGTTGGCAGGAGAAGGCTGGAATGTTGGTGTTATCGGGATCGTTGCTTCAAAAATGTTAGAACGGTATTATAAGCCGGTTATTGTTCTTGGCATTGATGCAGAGAGCGGAATGTGCAAAGGTTCAGCAAGGTCAATTGAAGGTTATGATCTTCATGTGGCCTTGACCGAATGCGATTCGTTGCTGGATCATTATGGCGGCCATCAAGCGGCTGCCGGCATGAGTCTGCATCGGGATCAGCTGCCTGCTTTCGAGCAGAAACTTGGAGAGCTTGCAATGGAATGGCTGACAGAGCAGGATTGGATTCCTAAAACCGCGATTGATCTTATTTGCTCGTTAGAGGATGCCAGCGTTCATACGATCAGCCAGCTTGCCCAGCTTGAGCCATTTGGTGCTGGGAACCCTTCACCAAGGCTTCTGCTTCAATCTGCTGAACTGGCGGATTACAGGACCATGGGTAAGGAATCCAGACATCTGAAGTTGTCACTTCGTAAGGGCCGGGCTGCGCTGGATGCCGTTGGTTTCGGTATGGGTGAGCTGTCGGAGCAGCTGCGAAGTGGTCTTCCAGTTAATCTGGTCGGTGAGTTATCTATTAATGAGTGGAACGGCCAGCGTAAGGCACAGCTGCAAATTCATGATATACATTTTGGCGGGGAATTGATGAGGTTCCCTGAGCGTGAGCATTTTGGACAGGTATACCAAATGCTCCGTCGGATGCGACGCATGCCGATGAATGGTCTTGAGTCCCAATTATCGCAGCAAAGCGGATGGCACGAACAAACCGTTAAAGTAATGATTGAAGTTTTCCGTGAGCTTGGGTTTATCGAGATTGATGGAACCCATCTTGTTGTGGTCGAGACGCCTGAGAAGCGTGATCTCGCTACATCGGAGAAATACCAGGCAGCAAAGCTTGAAGCTGAACGGCTGCGCATGCCGTATGTTGGATAAGAAGAATTGGCATAATTGATATGGTAAGTAGAGAAAGGATTGAAATAATAATGAGCGACATTAACTTTAAAGATTACATCCGGGTGATTCCAGACTTCCCGCAGCCAGGCATCCGTTTCAAGGATATTACGACACTTCTGAAAGATGGTGCGGTATACCGCGCAGCAATCGAAGAGATGCGTAAAGCGATTGAGCATCTGCAAATCGACATTATTGCTGGTCCGGAAGCACGGGGCTTTGTTATTGGCGCTCCACTGGCTACAGCACTTGGCGTAGGTTTTGCACCAATCCGTAAAAGCGGCAAGCTGCCTGGAGAGACAATTCAGGCAAGTTATGACCTGGAATACGGCAATGACAGCCTGGCCATGCATAAAGATGCGATCTCGCCAGGTCAACGTGTACTCATTGCAGATGATCTGCTTGCTACAGGCGGAACGATCGCTACTTCGATGAATCTTGTTCGCCAGCTTGGCGGCGAAGTTGTTGGCGCAGCGTTTCTGATTGAGCTGTCTTACCTGACTGGCCGTGAGAAGCTGGAAGGCGTAGAGGTCTTCTCTCTCGTTACGTATTAACATTTTACCGATATTTCAAAAGGCTTTCCCTGGTGGTTCTACCATCAGGGAAAGCCTTTTTTGTTTCCATACAGCTTTCAAGACATGTTAGCTGGAAACGGATTCATTTATTCCTGTTCAAAATGGAACCGTATACATCGGAATAAGGTGTTATGAATAATAACATCATTTAATTGAAAAGTATCATTTTTCGTTGGTCTGGCAAATAGTATCGCACCCGGCAAGCTTCTACAATAAAGACAAGAAGCTGCTGCAAAAAACGTATAGCCATTCTTTTAGGAAGGAAGGAACACCAATGGCAGAAATGATCGTAACCGCAGTCGAGCCACAACAGCAAGTGATTAAGCCGAAATCCAAGCTTCGCCGGTTCTTGAAGCAATGGGATTTGCAGCTTATGGTCATTCCGGCACTGCTGCTCATTTTTGTATTCAGCTACGTGCCGATGTACGGTGTCCTTACTGCTTTTCAAGATTACAACATCTTCAAGGGGTTTCTAGACAGTCCTTGGGTCGGATGGAAGCATTTCGAAATGTTCTTTCATGCTCCAGAGTTTGAGCGTGTCATGCGCAATACGATCATTATCAGTGTGCTGAAGCTGGTTATAGGCTTTCCTGCACCAGTCGTATTGGCACTCATGCTGAATGAAGTGAAAAATATGTATTTTAAGCGGATTGTACAAACCGTTAGTTATTTGCCGCATTTCTTATCCTGGGTTATCGTATCGGGCTTTGCGATGTCGATCCTTGCGGTAGAGAACGGCAGCCTGAATATGCTTCTGCAATCGCTTCATCTTATTAAAGAACCAATCAGCTTTCTCTCCATTCCTCATTATTTCTGGACAATTATCGTAACAACCGGCGTGTGGAAGGAGATTGGATTCAGTTCTATCGTATATCTAGCCGCTATTGCCGGAATTGACCCGAGCATGTACGAAGCGGCGTCCATTGACGGGGCAAGCCGGTTCAAGCAAATCTTTGTCATTACGATTCCGAGCATTATGCCGGTCGTCATTATTTTTATGATCCTTGCTATTGGAAACCTGCTCAGCGCAGGCTTCGAAGATCTGCTCTTATTAGGAGTGAATCCGGTTCTTAGGGATGTATCAGATGTGCTTGATACCTACGTATATCGAACGGGTATAACGGGGCAGCGATTCTCTTATGCGACAGCGGTCGGACTGTTTAAAGCAATTATAAGTGTCGGCCTGCTTACATTTGCGAACCTGCTGGCACGCAGAACAGGGAACAGCTTATGGTAGTCAAGACATATGCAGGAAGGAGGCCGTTAAACGATGAGAATTAAAGCCAGTTTAAGCGATAAAAGTCTATCAGTAGCCGTGTATATCTGCCTTGTGCTCATCGCATTTTTTTCCTTTTACCCGTTCTGGAATGCCGCCGTTATCTCGTTTAACAAAGGAATGGACACAGCGCTTGGCGGTGTGACCTTCTGGCCAAGAGCTTTTACCCTCGATAATTATGAAATCGTATTCCAAGACAAACGCATCATAAACGGCTTCTATATCTCGGTCATGCGGACGGTAATTGGTACAGTGGCTTCCATCCTGCTTACGGCGATATTTGCTTACGGTATGACGAAGAAGGAGCTGATGGGCCGGAAGTTTTATATGATCGCTTGCATTATTACCCTCTACTTCAGCGGGGGCATTATTCCCACCTTCCTCGTTATCCGCGGGCTGGGCTTAATGGATAATTTCCTAGTCTTTATAATTCCCGGCTTGATCAGCGTGTGGAATATGATCATCTTCCGCACTTTCTTTATGGGGCTGCCTCAAGGTCTTGAAGAGTCAGCACAGATTGACGGCTGCGGTTATTGGGCGACCTTCTTCCGAATTGTTCTGCCTCTGTCTGGACCAGTCATTGCTACACTTGCACTGTTCACGGCGGTAGGGCACTGGAATGATTGGTTCTTCCCAAGTCTTTATATTACAAAAGAAAAGCTCATTCCGATTCAGACGATGCTTCAGCAAATATTGAATTCCAACATCATGTCCGAACAGTTCTCGCAGCTGGATTCCGCTTCTCAAAGCCGGCTGTCTTCGATGAAGAGCATCACGAGCAAATCTCTCTCGATGGCAACGATGATGGTCGCAACGATACCCATTATTCTCGTCTACCCGTTTGTTCAGAAGTATTTTGTAAAAGGTGTTCTGGTGGGCTCTTTGAAAGAGTAGTCCGATTCACAGCGGGGAGTCAAACGGTATTCAACGCGAAGCGAAGAGGCTGGTCGACAAATTCGCTTCCGCTGAACATAATTAAAGCTATGGGAGAGAGGGGTTTACGAAGGATGAGTAGATGGAGAAAATCAGCTTATTCAGGACTTGCAATTATGTTGGTCAGCGTTATGGCTCTGACAGGGTGCTCGAACAATGGGGGCAATGGGAATAAGGCAACCAATGAACCAGCTGCAACAAACAGCGAGACAACTGCGGCAAGCGAAGCGCCAGCAAGCAGTGAACCATCTGTCTTTAAGCTAGGCAGTGAGCCTCTTAACTTCTCTTTCTATGGACATTATGATTGGTATTCGATGCCTGCTTGGGGCGGGGATGAAGCAACCAAATGGATTAAGGATAATATGAAAGTTGATATTACTCCTGTTCAATCCGGCGGCAATGCTGCTCAGAAGCTGAACACGATGATTGCTTCAGGCAAACTTCCGGATGTGATCTGGATGGACCGTGGTGCAGACGTAGAGAAGCTGCGTGAAGCGGGTATGCTGGTACCTTTCGACGATTACCTCGATAAATACCCGAACTTCAAAAAGTGGATAGGCGAAGAGGCTATCAACATGCTTCGTTCAAAGGACGGCAAAATCTATCAGTTTCCGAACTGGTATACGTCCCAGCCAAACGGCAATGGTGGTTATCTCGTCAACAAAAAGATTTATAAAGAGCTTGGATCCCCTGCAATCGAAACGACCGATGATTTCTATAATTACTTAAAGATGGTTAAAGAGAAGTATCCGAATGTAACGCCATTTAACCCGGATCTGGCGATTGATGGGCAAGGTCTTGACGTACTCTATGGTGCCTTCGGCGAAGATTACTCGCCAGCTAATGTAGGCAACCGTGCTGTTCCTAGCGGTGATAAGCTGACCTCAATCTTCCTTGATCCTGTTTTCCGCGAGTCGATGCAGTTTGAAAGCAAGCTGTTCCGTGAGAAGCTGATGACACCTGATGCACTCACACAAACGAAGGATCAAGTGAAAGAGCAGGCCTATAACGGTACAACTGCTGTATTTGCAGGCGCAAGCCCAACAGAATACGGTGCGGTAGGCGATGCTGAGCTGAAGAAGAAGGATCCGGATTCTGGCTATATGATGATCTGGCCGGTTCATAAGGCAGGTCTGGATAAAAACAAAATTTGGGCAGGTACGTACACGCAGCTGGGCTGGAACGTCAGCGTCATTACGAAATCGGCGAAAGATCCAGAGAAAATTTTCGCATTCCTCGATTATTTGACTGGACCTGAAGGTACACGCACGTTGTTCTGGGGACCTGAAGGTATTTACTGGAAAGGCACCGATGCTGATGGATCGCCAATCTTCACGGATGCATACACATCCGATGTTGAAGGCCGTACGAAAATGATGGACGCAACCGTTAACTTCCAATGGAACGGCAATACCGTCTTTATTGATACATCCAAAATGAAATTCGAGCTCACCTTGCCTGAGGAGCAGCAATCTTGGGAAGCGCGCTGGCAAAACTCCATTACATGGAAAACGCAAAAGAACGCGACCGAGTATATTAACCTTGCACCTGCTCCAGATTCTGAAGAAGGAATTATAGCCCAAAGCTTCGAAGAGCTTTACAAAGAAGCAAGAGCAAAAGCTTTGTATGCGAAAAGCGATGAGGAAGTTCTCTCTATCCTCGATAAAGCGCAAAAGGATGCGGAAGCGATCGGCTATGATAAACTTCTTGCATTCAAGACAATCAAATGGCAGGAAAATGTAAAAAGCATGAAAGGCAATTAACAACCAGGCTAATTCTGGAGTATAATTTAGTCAAGCGGTCGCCGTCCCTTCTATAGGGGCGGCTCTGCCGTTTCTATGAAGGAAGAGCAGCCGGCTTATCCAATCTGCTGAACGGGAGAAGATGCCATCATGTATAAGGTGTTAATTGCAGATGATGAGGTACTTGATCTGGAAGGCATGCGAATGTTTATTCCTTGGACGGAGCTAGGTCTTGAAGTTGTAGCTGCTGTAAACAATGGGTTTGATGCTTATGAGGTACTTAAGGACGGGACAGTAGATATACTCGTGACGGATGTACATATGCCAAGCATGTCAGGACTTGAGCTTGCACGTAAAGTGCAGGAAACGGAAGGCTGCGGCGATCTTCGGGTTATTTTCGTGAGCGGCTATCAGGATTTCCATTACGTCAAGCAGGCTCTATCCCTTCGTGCTTACAGCTACGTACTTAAGCCAATGGATGATTCTGAACTTGTAGAAGCATTAGTGAAAGTAACGAAGGAATTGGATGCGGAGAGCCGAAAGCTGGAGGAAGAGAGAAAGTGGCGGGAAGAAGCTGCAAAACGTACACCTCATCGATTAATTCAAACAGCAGTCCCATCGACCAAGAAGCATACCAAGCTTATTCAAGAGATGATTGTTTATATGAAGGAACATTTGGGTTGTTCATTGACGCTTAAGGAAGTGGCTGATCGCTTCGCTTTTTCTCCGAATTATTTGGGCTCCATGTTTAAAGAGGAGATGGGCTCAGGCTTTAGTGAGTTTGTCATTGCGATGCGGATGGAGAAGGCGGGAGAGTTGCTGAAAGATCCTAAGGTGAAAATTTATGAGGTAGCTGACCAGGTTGGTTATCGGTACATGCCTTATTTTAGTCGTCAGTTCAAAGAGACCTTCGGAATGACACCAATCGAGTTCAGGAGACATCACTAAATATGCACACGCCATTCACCAGTGCGAAAGCTCAACGTAAGTTTATTCCTTTTGGGATCAAGCTGCTTATTTCTTATATGCTCCTTATCATTATACCGATCTTTATCCTGGGCTATTTCGCCAGCGCTATTATGACAGAGTCAATTCGCTCGAATACGACAAATACGATAAAAGGTACGCTAAGACAAATCGAAGATAACGTTGCCTATAAATTAGAAGATACGATTCGACTATCCGACCTGCTTTATTACGATACAACCTTGTCAAAGCAGCTGCTTCATTACGAGGAAGGCTGGGTCAGCTATGAAGCGACTACGAAGCTGCTGCTTCCGAAGTTTCGTCAGACGATTGAATCGACGAACCGGAGCCTTTGGCTTTCGGTTTATTTGCGTAACGAGACTTTGCCAGAGGTTTATTACGATAGCAAGAACATAGACCCGCTAGTGGTGAAGGGCAAATTTTTTGATTTGCTTCATTTGAACCGTATTACTGATAAACCATGGTACAAATCCTTTCCAGTTGAAAAGTATGGAGAGACTGAGCAATGGGAGCAGGTGGAGGATGACAGCCATTATGACCGGATATCTCTTCTTCGTCGGCTAGTGGATCTGAATGATCCGGCAAACTTGCATGAAATTGGCTTTATGCGAATTAGCGTCTATTTGTCTGATTTGTTCCAAAGTGTTGATCATCGCAAAATTGGTGCAGGCAGTACGCTGTTTATAACCGATGGGAACCGAAATGTTTTGTACGCCTCTGGGGCAACGGAACAAACGAATGAACAGCTATGGGACAGCGCCAATGGTGAAAGTTATCTTGTCATTCGGCAGCCGCTGCCGGGTTTGAACTGGAGCTTGATGGCTATGGTGCCTTCATCGGTTCTGGAGAAGGATACGAAAAAGGTCAAGATGCTCTCCCTTATCATTTGTAGTGTCAGCTGTGTGCTGATCATGCTGGTCGCGTATTTCGTCTCGAGAACCTTTTCTCGCCGTGTTCTAAAGGTCATGTCCGTTCTGCAATCCTTTGGGCAAGGAGACTTCCAGCGCAGAATCCATTACAGCGGTAACGATGAGTTTACGACAATCGCTTTATCGCTTAATGAACTCGGCCAGAAGACACAAAATTTGATTGAAGAAGTCTACACCACTAATCTGAAAAAGAAAGAAGCGGAGCTTGAAACACTGCAAGCCCAAATTAATCCGCACTTTTTATATAATACATTATCCTCTATAAGCAGACTGGCTAAATTCGGACAAGTCGAGAAGCAGCATCAAATGGTGATGAATCTGGCGAAGTTCTACCGCTTATCCTTGAATGAAGGACAGACGATTATCCCGATTGGCAAGGAGATCGAGCAGGTTAAGGCTTACATGGACATTCAGCAAATCAAATACGGCGACCGGGTCCGGATCGATTATAATATTTCCTCGGAAATTGTCGAGTTAACAACGGTTAAGCTGATTGTACAGCCATTTGTTGAAAATGTATTGGAGCATGCATGGCGTGGTGACCAGATTGCTATTCAAATCATTGGGTATCGGGAAGACGATGTTGTTCATCTAATTGTGGAGGATGATGGCAACGGGATGTCTCAAGAGACGCTTCACAATCTATTTAATGGCGAAGGCTTGCAACGTGTTGGGTATGGCATACGTAATGTTCATGAACGCATTAAGCTTTATTACGGTAAAGATTTTGGCGTTGACATTGAGAGTGAGCCAGGAGAAGGGACGCGCGTTCATATTCGCATTCCAACTGAGTCGATTTAGTATCCAAATGCGGAATTTGGTGAAGCCTGCAGGTTGACGCGGATGCCTACTTCCAGCATAATATTAAGAAAACTCGGAAAATGCGCGAATCGGAGTCAAGCGTTCGGAAAGGACAATTCATGGGCATAGAGCAGTTGATCGAAAAGGCGTCGGCCTATATAAAAGAACAGGATTTAGTGCGCATCAGGGAAGCCTATGAGTTTGCGGACCAAGCCCACCACGGACAAGTGCGCAAGTCAGGAGAACCGTATATTCTTCATCCTGTTGCCGTTGCGGAAATTATCGTGGATATGCAGATGGACGTGCTGTCGATTATTGCGGCGCTGCTTCATGATGTCGTTGAAGATACGACAGTGGATCTCGAGCTCGTTCGCGCGAAATTTGGCGAAACCTGTGCGATGCTTGTCGACGGGCTGACGAAGCTGGAGAAGATCCGTTTCCGCTCGAAGGAAGAGCAGCAGAATGAGAACTATCGGAAAATGTTCCTTGCCATGGCGCAGGATATCCGTGTCATTCTGATTAAGCTGGCAGATCGGCTTCATAATATGCGTACGCTGAAGTTCCAATCGGAAGAAGCTCAGCGTCGTATTGCGTACGAAACGCTTGAAATCTTTTGTCCGATAGCGCATCGGCTTGGTATTTCCGCCATCAAGTGGGAGATGGAAGATATCGCTCTGCGATATTTGAATCCACAGCAATACTATCGCATCGCTAATCTGATGAAGAAGAAGCGGGCGGAACGTGAGATGTTTATCTCTGACGTTATTGGCCGGATTAAAGAGAAGCTTGAGGAAATGGGAATTGACGGCGACATTTCGGGTCGTCCGAAACATATATACAGCATTTATAAGAAAATGACGTTCAAGAACAAGCAATTTAATGAAATCTATGATTTGATGGCGATTCGGATCATCGTAGAGAATATTAAAGATTGTTATGCGACGCTTGGTATTATTCATACACTCTGGAAGCCTATGCCTGGACGGTTCAAGGACTATATCGCAATGCCGAAGGCGAACATGTACCAGTCTTTGCATACGACAGTTATTGGTCCAAACGGTGAACCAACAGAAGTGCAAATCCGCACCTGGGATATGCACCGTACTTCCGAGTACGGTATCGCAGCTCACTGGGCCTATAAGGAAGGCACCGTTGTGCCAAATACGAATTTCGAGGACAAAATGTCCTGGCTTCGTGAAATTATGGAGCTTCAGAACGAAGCGCGCGACGCCTCGGAATTTATGGAAACGCTCAAGATGGACTTCTTCTCTGACCTGGTCTTTGTGTTTACACCTAGCGGGGAAGTTATTGAGCTGCCAGCTGGCTCCGTGCCGCTTGATTTCGCTTACCGTATTCATACGGAAGTCGGCAATCGGACAATTGGCGCGAAGGTCAATGGACGAATTGTTCCACTTGATCATAAGCTCAAGACAGGCGATATTATTGAGATTCTAACCTCGAAGCATTCTTATGGCCCAAGCCAGGATTGGGTGAAGATCGCACAATCCTCCCATGCCCGCACCAAGATCCGTCAATGGTTCAAGCGCGAGAAGCGGGAAGAGAATGTAGCCAAAGGCCGTGATCTGCTGGAGCGCGAGCTGAAGCGATTAGGAGTAGAACCATCCGCCTGGATGAGCGATGATAAGCTGCAGGAAGTAGCAAGTAAATTTAACTTTAATGATATCGAAGATATGATGTCTGCTATTGGCTTCGGCGGTATTACGGCGGCACAGATTTGTACGCGCCTGACCGAGAAGCTGCGCAGAGAAGCAGAGAAATCGAATCTCATCGAGTTGACTAGTGAGCCGAAGGAGATGAAGTCGCCAGGCCATCGCAAGAATCGTCCAACTCACGGGGTTACCGTGAAAGGGATTGATAATTTGCTCGTCCGGTTTGCAAGATGTTGTAATCCGGTGCCAGGCGATACCATTATCGGCTATATTACACGCGGCAGAGGTGTATCCGTCCATCGAATGGACTGCCAGAACATACCGTTTAATGCGGAAGGTGAAGAGGCAGACCGCGTTATTGAAGTGGAATGGGAAGATTCGATCGAATCGAATTACAGCGTGGATATTGAAATTACCGGCCATGACCGTACAGGTCTGTTGAATGAAGTTTTGCAGGCAGTGTCAGAGAGCAAGACGAATATTTCGGCTGTAACCGGACGTTCGGTGAAAAATAAAATGGCGATGATTCATATGACGGTTTTGATCCGTAATATTGATCATTTATCTTCCGTTGTGGAGAGAATCAAGCGCGTGCAGGATGTTTATTCGGTACAGCGTATTATGAATAGCTAGCGGAGGTTTACAAGCAGTGAAGGTTGTTGTACAGCGAAGCAAGCAGGCAAGCGTAACGATTGACGGAGAAGTGGCTGGTGCGATTGATCACGGCCTGGTGCTTCTCGTCGGCATAACGCATGAAGATACAGAAGAAGACATCCGCTGGATGGCGGATAAGGTAGCGGGTCTCCGCATCTTCGAAGATGAGAATGAGAAAATGAATTTCTCCGTCGTTGATGTAGGCGGTCAGATTCTATCCATTTCGCAGTTTACTTTATATGGTGACAGCCGGAAGGGCAGACGTCCGAACTTTATGGCTGCGGCACGTCCTGAGCATGCGGAGCCGTTGTATGACCGGTTTAACGAACTACTTCGCAACGCAGGCCTTGTTGTTGAGACTGGCCGTTTCGGAGCTATGATGGATGTGGCTCTTGTGAACTCAGGTCCTGTAACACTTATTCTCGACAGTAAACAATAAACGGTGTGTTTTATTGGTGATGGCTGGCAACAATAGAGATAAGCAGGTCGCTTGGCTTAAGAGCGATCTCGAGTATCTGTTGGTAGAAGGAGCCTAAGTCATGCATCAATCCCGCAAAGAACAAGGTATGGAGCGATCCTCAAGAAGGCTTCTCCATACGGATCGCCGTGAAGCGCTCCTGATGTCCAGGCTAGAAGAGCAGGTGGAAACGGCAGAGGAATTCCTCGCTTTCCCTTCGAACCGGCGTGAGCCTGGGGGACGTTAGGAAAGCGGTTATGCAGAAGCTGTTCCATTTGGAACAGCTTTTTGTATGCAAAGACGAATGTTCGTAAATGAACCGCTTTCTATTTTGTAATATTACTGTAATCAGATTATAACGGTTTTTTAACATCGCTATCCTATAATAAATCTCGACCCCCTTTTTAAAAATATAATTTATGGACCTGCAACGATGGCTGCAGGTTTTTTTTTGTCCAAATAGAGCTATACTAAAGAAATGAGATCGACTATTGACTTTCCTTGTCGTCACATATAAAATTAAAATTCAATATACAAAATTTGATTCGTTGATGGAACACAGTAATCCTGTGCACGTACCCAGAGATAGACGCCAAGGCTGCAAGCGTCTTTATGGTGACAGGATGAACAGACCTTCCGGAGAACAGACGGTGAATGGATGATTAATCATCGCACTAGCCGACCTGCGTGTAACGGGCGTTAACCGTTAATGAGCGGACAATATGTCCGGAATATGGGTGGCACCACGGGAGATCAACAACTCTCGTCCCTAACGATTAGCCTTTAACGGCATGTCGTTAGGGGCGGGAGTTTTTTTGTTTTATCTAGGTTGGTTAGTGCGGTTAAGATTTATGCTTACGAAGTAAGAATTACCGGCAAGAACGCGATAATGCTTTATGCTTACGAAGTAAGAATTACCGCCAAGAACGCGTTAATTCTTTAAGCTTTATGCTTACGAAGTAAGAATTATCGCAAAAAGACACGATAATTCTTTGGAGGAGGGGTTAAAATGGCTTTCCAGAAACCACCGGGCACACAAGATATATTGCCTGGAGCAGTCGAACGTTGGCAGTATGCGGAGCAAAAAGCACGTGATATATGCCGACGCTTTAATTTCCGTGAAATTAGAACGCCGATCTTTGAATCCACAGAGCTGTTTCAACGTGGAGTTGGCGAGACAACGGATATCGTAGAGAAAGAAATGTACACCTTCACAGACCGCGGTAATCGCAGTATTACACTACGTCCTGAAGGTACAGCGGGTGTTGTCCGCTCTTATGTAGAGAACAAGTTGTACGGTGAGCCGGACGTATCTAAGCTTTATTATATCGGACCTATGTTCCGCTATGAGCGCCAGCAAGCCGGCCGTTATCGTCAGTTCCATCAATTCGGGATTGAAGCGCTTGGTTCTGTCGATCCCGCTATTGATGCTGAAGTGATTGCACTCGGTTATACCTTCTACACAGAGGTTGGGCTGAAGGGTGTGCGCGTCGACATTAACTCGGTAGGTACGCCGGAAGTGCGTGCAGCCTTCCGTGAGAAGCTGCTTGCTTTCCTTACGCCTAAGCGTGAGCTGCTCTGTAAGGACTGTCAGTCCCGTATGGAGCGTAATCCACTTCGGGTACTCGATTGCAAGGTAGACCAAGCACACTTTGAAGGCGCGCCTTCGATTCTGGACAGCCTGGATGAGGAATGTAATACCCACTTTGACAAAGTAAAAACGTATTTGTCTGATATGGGCATTCCATTCTCCATTAATCCAAGACTTGTTCGTGGTCTGGATTATTACACCCATACCGCTTTCGAATACAAAGCGGAAGGGATTGGCGCGATCGATACAATCGGTGGCGGCGGCCGCTATAACGGCCTTGTATCCGAAATCGGAGGACCGGATCAGCCGGGCGTTGGCCTAGGTCTTGGTCTGGAGCGGACGATTATGCTGCTCGAACATCAACAAACGGAGCTTGCTAACGCACATCAGGTTGATGTGTATGTTGTGGCTTTGGGTGAAGCCGCTGAGCGGGAAGTGACAAGACTTGTCTACGAGCTTCGTACATCCGGCATTCGTGCGGAACGTGATTATTTGGGCCGTAAGATGAAAGCTCAGATGAAATCGGCTGACCGTTTGCAAGCACGCTTCACGGCTATTCTCGGTGATGATGAGCTGTCTCGCGGTGAAATCGCGCTGAAAGAAATGGCAACTGGTGAGCAGCGCTTTGTATCACTTGCAAGCCTGGCCTCCGAATTGAAATCTATCTAATTATAAAAGGGGAGTTACATCCATTATGATGCTGAAAACACATCAATGCGGTACATTAACAAAAGCCAACATTGGCGAAGAAGTAACACTGAACGGCTGGGTACAACGTCGTCGTGACCTTGGCGGTGTATTGTTCATCGACCTTCGCGACCGCACAGGTATTGTTCAAACCGTATTTAACCCTGATTTCTCCGGCGAAGCACTTGCGATCGCTGACCGCGCTCGTAACGAGTACGTTCTTGCTGTTAAAGGTACAGTTGTAGAGCGTGATGCTGAAACAGTTAACAAAAACCTGGCAACAGGCGAGATCGAGATCCGTGTGACGGAAATCGAAGTCATGAACGCAGCTAAGACGCCTCCATTCCCAATCGAAGACGGCGTTGAAGTAGACGAATCACTTCGTCTGAAATACCGTTACCTTGACCTGCGTCGTCCAGAAATGCAAAAAACGCTCTTGCTTCGTTCGAAAGCAGCAAAAATATTCCGTGACTTCCTTGATGGTGAAGGCTTTATCGATGTTGAAACACCAATCTTGACGAAAAGCACACCAGAAGGCGCTCGTGATTACCTGGTACCAAGCCGCGTTCACGAAGGTGAGTTCTTCGCATTGCCGCAATCGCCGCAAATCTTCAAGCAATTGCTGATGGTCGGCGGGATCGAACGTTACTACCAAATCGCACGCTGCTTCCGTGACGAAGACCTTCGTGCAGACCGTCAACCGGAATTCACGCAAGTCGACATCGAGACTTCGTTCTTGACTCAAGATCAACTGCTTGCCATGCTGGAGCAGCTTATTGTTCGCTTGTTCCGTGAAACAATCAATGTAGAAATCGAGCTTCCAATCCAACGTATCACTTATGCTGACGCAATGAACAAATACGGCTCTGACAAACCAGATCTTCGTTTCGGTATGGAAATTGAAGATATTACGGATATCGTTGCATCTAGCGATGTTAAAGTATTCGCAAGTGTTGCAGCTGGCGGCGGCGTAGTGAAGGCGTTCAACGCAAAAGGCTGCGGCCATTGGAGCCGTAAAGAGCTTGACGATCTGCAGCCGTTTGCTGCTCGTTATGGCGGTAAAGGCCTGGCTTGGATCACGGTTAAAGAAGGCGAGTGGAAAGGTCCAATCGTTAAATTCTTGAAGCCTGAAGAAATTGCAGCTCTGACTGAGCGCCTGAACGTTGAAGAAGGCGACTTGCTCACATTCTCTGCTGATAAGAGCAAAGTGGTTGCAGACGTGCTTGGCAACCTTCGTCTGAAAGTTGGCCGTGAGCTTGGTCTGATTGATGATTCAAAGTTCAAATTCGTATGGGTAGTTGACTTCCCTATGCTGGAGTGGGACGAAGAAGCGAAACGTTATGTAGCAGTGCATCATCCGTTCACACGTCCGAAAGACGAAGACCTGCACCTGTTCGATACAGATCCAGGCCAAATCCGTGCACAAGCATACGATATCGTTCTGAACGGCTACGAAGTAGGCGGCGGTTCGATGCGTATCTACAAACGTGATGTACAAGAGAAAATGTTCAAAGCTCTTGGCTTCTCGATGGAAGAAGCACATGAGAAGTTTGGCTTCCTGCTGGATGCATTTGACTATGGTACGCCTCCACATGGCGGTGTAGCATTTGGCTTTGACCGTCTCGTAATGCTGCTGACTGGCCGTACGAACCTGCGTGAAACGATTGCATTCCCGAAAACAGCAAGTGCAACCGACCTGCTGTGCGATGCACCATCCACAGTCGAGCTGTCGCAGCTTGAGCAGCTTCATATCCGTACTGTGCTGAAGCCGAAACCAGAAGCAGCTGCTGCTGGTAACAAGCAAGCTTAATTAGGGAGGCGGCGATAAACTATGCTGCATCAATTTTCTCGTACAGAGCTTGCGATCGGCCCGGAAGGGCTCGAAGCGATGAAAGGGAGTACCGTCGCCGTGCTTGGCATTGGCGGCGTAGGCTCCATCGCTGCTGAGGCGCTTGCCCGGACCGGCGTAGGACGCATCATCCTCATTGATAAGGATGTTGTAGATATTACGAATGTGAACCGCCAGATTCATGCGCTCATCACTACTGTTGGCGAGCCTAAAGCAGATCTGATGCGCGACCGGATTAAACTGATTAATCCGGATTGCGATGTCATCTCGCTGCGGATGTTTTATACAGAAGAGACGTATGAGCAGCTGTTTGCTTATCCGCTTGATTATGTTGTGGATGCATCAGATACGATTTCGTACAAAATCCATCTGATCAAGCAATGCCTGGAGCGGAAGATTCCGATTATCTCCAGCATGGGTGCAGCGAATAAGATGGATCCAACGAAGTTCGCTGTTGTGGACATCTCGAAGACGCATACGGATCCAATTGCACGCGTCGTACGTACGAAGCTGCGCAAGGAAGGCATCAAGAAGGGTGTGAAGGTTGTCTTCTCATCCGAACTGCCTAACAAGCCACGTGAGGACGTTACACAGCGCATCGTACCGGAGAACGCTCCGGAGATCCGTAAAGCGCAGCAACCGCCAGCCAGTAATGCATTTGTTCCGCCTGTGGCGGGACTGATTATGGTAAGCGTTGTGGTGAAGGATCTTTTGGCGTCGCATGATATTGTAGTGTAAGGGAGGGCCGTCCTTTGGGGCGGCCTTTTTTTGTTTTGTATTGGATGATGTCATTACAGGAAAGTATCCTCTTACGGCTGCTGTTGGAATCGTGATTTTTTGAATAATATTCTAATGTGAATTCACGATTCCAAAGGCAGCTGTCGCTCCTCCAGACGATACTTTCCTTCCAATCCTTAGCCCCATACATAACCCCAAATCAAGGCAAAGCCCAAAGATCCTTCTTGGTGGGGAAGCAGCAGAAAAAACCGCAAGCTGATATGGCGCTTGCGGTTTTGCTGTTTATGGGGAATTGCGGTGGACGGAAAAAGTTTTTAAATAATGAACGCTATCTTCTTTTATGAAGTTGCAGCCGGGAACAAGATGGTCTTTTTTTAGTCGGCTGGATAATTCGTGAAGGGTCCGAGTTAAGGATGATCTTTCGTGCTCGCTCATCTGGAACTCTACGCCGTACTGAAAAATACCGGACTCTAATTCTTTTAACCAAACGACTTTACCGTACAATCGAATGGTTCGATGCATGATCTGTGTCTCTAATTCTAGGAGTATGCCAGGGTGGACGGCAAGCTGGATGGAAGATAAGAATCTTAATCCTCCAGCGCCTATATTCTCAATGACGATTTCCGTTTTTCCAAGCTCAATACGTTTTCCGTTTATCATGATTACGGTCATTAATGCGCTTAGAGGGTAATGAAAATTCACTCTATAATATTGTCGTCTATTTTCAAAATCTGCAGCAACATCGTTATTTACGATAGGTATATGACCTTGCTTTAAAATTTCAGCAAACTCTGCCGCCTGGACAGGCTTACTGAATAAGTAACCTTGTACAACATCACATTGTAATTGTTTAAGAAGATATAGCTGTTCCTCTGTTTCAACGCCTTCCGCAATAACCGACATATTCATATGCTGGGCTAACTGAATGATCATATGGATAATCGCGTTGTCATCATTGCCTGGATGCATGTCGTGAATGAAGGACTTATCGATTTTCAGTGTGTTAATTTTTTGTCTAAATCTTTTCAAATAAGAGAGGGAGGAATAACCTGTGCCAAAATCATCAAGAGAGATTTTAACACCAAGTTTATTAAGAGCATCAAGTGTTGTCATAACCGCATCTTCGTTCTCCAATAGGGAACTTTCCGTTATTTCTACTTCTAAATATTGAGGATCCAAGCCAGTTTCACGAAGAACAAGTTGAATGGAATCGACCATATCCTTAAATAAAAAGCGTTTGACTGTTACATTAATCGAGATCGGAATAGCCGGTAGTCCGGCTTGCTGCCACTCTTTATTTTGCTGGCATGCCGTCAGCTTCACCCAACTGCTAAGTGCTGCACTTAATCCTGTTTCCTCTGATAAAGGAATAAATTCATTAGGAGAGACGAGCCCCCATTCGGGATGATTCCACCTGACCAAGGCCTCAGCACCAACAATCTCCCCAGAATACACATTTACCTTGGGCTGATAGTAGAGCTCTAGTTCATTACGCTGAATCGCCTTACGGAGATCTCTCTCTAAGGTGAATATTTTGTATGTCTGTATATTCATCGATGACGTAAAGATTTGAACATTGTTTTTGCCCAGATCTTTAGCGCGATAAAGCGCCGAATCCGCATTTTTCATCAGGGTCAGGCTATCATCCCCATCGTTAGGGTATACACCGATACCGATACTAGTTGTAATGTAAAGCTCATACTCATCGATCTTGAGTGGTTCCTTCATGGCTTCAATGATTCGTTTGGCAACCTCTATCGCATTGTTGTTATCCTCAATATGAGGGAGGATGATGGTGAACTCGTCACCGCCCATTCTTGCGACGATATCTTTGTCTCTGACATGCTGCTGTAAACGATGGGAGATAGCGACTAACAGCTGATCTCCGACAACATGACCTAATGAATCATTTATGTATTTAAATCGGTCCATATCCAGATACATGACAGCGAATTTTGTATGTGCGGACTTGGCTGTTTGAAGCGTTTCTTTAAGCATCTCTTCAAATTTTCTTCGATTAGGGAGCCGAGTTAAGGCATCGTGATAGGCTAGAAAAGCATTCATTTCTTCAGCTTTTTTTCGCTCGGTTACATCAAGTAATGTACCTATTATGGCAGACGTGCCTTGATAGAAAATGGGATTGGAGTACAGCTCAACATCGATAACTTCTCCATCCATCTTCACTATTCGCATAAAATGATGAATGGCTTCATTTTCGTTTATTATTTTTTGAATATTTTGTTCAACGATTTCTTTGTCGTCAGGATGAATGACACTCAGAACATCCATTCCGATAATAGCCTCTTTGTACCCGAGCAAATCAATAAGATGAGGATTAGCATAGGCGATGAGATGGTTCTGAACGATGTACACGCCTACAATTGATTTCTCCACCAGACTGCGGTATTTTGATTCTGCTTCAACCAGAGCATGCTCAGCCTGTTTTTTTGTGGTTATATCTTTTGCAATGGAATAGACACCGACCGTAAGGTTATCAATCATAATAGGGAGCTTTGTGATACTCAAATAGACGAAATGACCAAGCTTATGCTGACAAATGAGTTCATAGTTTTGAACTTCGCCAAGTACGGTTTGATTGAAATGATAATGGGCTTTATCCAGATCCTGTTTGGAAATGAGCTGCTCATAATGCGAGTCCACTAATTCATCCCGGGTATAGCCTAATATTCTCTCCAGTGCCGAATTGCAATCGATAATATTGCCATGCAAATCAAAGTAGGAGATCACATCAGGGTTTTGTTCAAAGAGTGACTTATATCTTTGTTGGTTAATATGAAGTAACCGCCTGTTTCTTGTCTCGTCGGATATGTCATGGCTTATTCCAATGATGCCTGTAATTTTCTCATGCATGAAGATGGGGAATAAGGTAGTGATCACATCAATGCTTTGACCGTTTTTATGTACAATAGAGATTGGGAAAGATAGAGTTTCACCTGCAAGGACTCTTTGATTATAGGCAGCAGCTTGATCGAGCTCTTCGGGCTTAATAAATTGACTAAAATGGGTATGTTCGTGCTTCTCATAGCCAGTCAGGGTGACAGCCGCATCATTCACATCGAGGATGTTACCCTGCAAATCAATAATAAATGCTGCGCTGAACATATTTTTTAACAACGATATATAACGCTGCTCGATTAATTTGATGTCCGAGAGGTTCTTAGCAATGGCATAGAAACCGTCATTTGTATCGAAATTCCTTCTTGGAAAAGCGGTCAAGGTTAACTCAATGAAATGGCCTGATCTGTGAAGAACACAGATTTCGAAGATTTGAATTTCACCATTTAATAATTTATTAAAATGTTCTCTAGCTCTTTGCCTTTGGTTGTCAGGTAAAAGGGAAGCATAGGTTAATAGCTTGAACTCATCAAGGGAGTAACCTAATGTATTCGTGAATGCCTGATTAGCCTCAATCAGTCGTCCATTACGATCGAACAATAGGAAAATGTCTGATTGATGATCAAATAAGGATGTATTAAACAAATCGGAAATGACCGGTGCTTGATTTTTACTTTTCTTCAAGAAATCCAATTTAAATAAACTCATGTGAATACCTCGCTTACCCACAACTATGATGTTGAATCATTATATCAAAATTTTGCATTTTTTTGTTAGATTGCTATGTGAAGTCATTAATGGAGGGGACTTCTATATTAGCCTTGTTAAATGGAAAAACCCGCAAGCGGACATAGGATGTCACTTGCGAGTTGGTATAAGGTTATATGACTATTTGGCCGTCTGTTTAGGCTCGACGAGATCTTTGAGCTCAGAGATGAGTACATCGAGCTGGGCGTAACCTTCGACGAGATGGCTGATCTTGACGTCCTGATTTTCCATGCTGGCACATACCTCTTCGACCGAGGCCATATTCTGCTCGGTAATAGCAGCCATTCCAGTCATCTCATCCGAGATAGAAGAGTATTGCTCATACAGCTGCTTGGAAGAGTTGCCGACCGTATCGGATTGCTGCTTCACTTGCTCGGTATTGCCGTTAATTCGTTTAATGATACTTTCAACCTTCTGTGATGCCTGATAGCTTGTATCTACGGCTTGCTGGCCTAGATGGACCTGCTCGCTTACAGCTGAGATAGAAGTATGGATGGTACCAAGGATGCTTGTAATCTCGCCTGCTGCAAGGCTTGCGTTATCCGCGAGCTTACGGACTTCGCCGGCTACAACCGCGAAGCCACGGCCATGCTCGCCGGCTCTTGCAGCCTCAATCGCTGCATTAAGGGATAGGAGATTTGTCTGCTCGGATATTTCCCTAATCGAACCAACAATCGAGCTTACTTTCTCATTCTGATCGATTAATTGCTCCATTAAAGCTACGGTTTGCGAAATAATCGCTTGAACACTATGTACATCTGTCGTTAAGGTTTGGATCAAATCATTACCTTCTACGGTCAGCACAGCCGTATCAGCAGAGTATTGCTGTAATTGTGCGGAACCTTCACGAAGCTGGGAAACGGCTGTTTCAATTGTATGAGCGGAGTCGCTCACGTTTAGAACCATACTGGTTTGTTTCTCTATGGAAGCGGACATTTCAGCAAAGGTAGTTGTGACTT
This sequence comes from Paenibacillus sp. J22R56, assembly GCF_056269375.1. NCBI lineage: Bacteria > Bacillati > Bacillota > Bacilli > Caryophanales > Paenibacillaceae > Paenibacillus > Paenibacillus sp. J22R56. The sequence continues at coordinate 58,405 of NZ_JBWDNV010000001.1, read as the reverse complement.
CACGCGAGATCTGGCCGGTGGATTCAACGGTACCTTTTTGCTCGCTGCTGAATTCACCAAGAATGAGAATCATCGACTTCAGCTTCTCAACAACCTTATCTGTTAGCTCCTTAGATTCGAGAGCATCACGTCGTTCGGCCGTAACATCTGCCTGCAGGCTTTGGCTGAATTTGGCGGAGAAAGAAAGAGCGACGGTAGCAAAGATCAGATATAAGAACAAGTACAACAAGGAATCATTCGGGAAAAGCTGCTTCTGGAGATCAGGGTCCAGGAAAATATAAGTGCTGACACCCATACTTAGAACACCGGTAAAGATGATAGGCTTATAGTCGGCGTATAAGGTCATTACAGCAATATTAACGTAGACTAGGAAATAGGTACTTATAATCGGATGCGGATCGGATACAATCAGCAGCACGGTTAATGCGGTTAGAATGATAGGTACGACATACATAATGTATTCAACCAAAATCTTTTTGTAGGTCATGAAGGTAGCGAGGCCGCAGCTGATTAAACCAACGATAGCAAGGAGCAATATCATGTCTGTTCCAAGTCCTGCTCCTAAATCGGCGAGTAGACCAAGCGCAAGCAGTCCCCATAATATTTTTACAAATAATCGATTCCTTTTGTCGAGCACGATCTGATCTCTGGTCATATGCTTGATCTCTACCTTTACTTATTGGTTTTATAATGCAGGCATGGCTCTGTTATCAGAGCTGTTCTGATAGGTCAGCCAATCGTATTGCTTTTTATTTCGGTAGATGTGCTCCATATCGAATAGGACAGGAATAACATCATCCCCTTTGTAAAATTGCTTGCCGCCTACCTTCTCCATTGGAATATGGAACGTAATACGAAGGGCACGGTAAAAGACAGGCTCCAAGAGTGAGATAAAATAACGGAAATTATACTTCTCGGCACAATAAACGGCTGATGATAATAAATCCGAGATTGGCTGTTGTCCCCGAAAATGTTGTAAAATAGCGATTTTATCGATTTCCGCTACGCGGGTAGGATCGTCGATAATTTTAGGATGATGGCGGAAAGGAGCGATGGATTCGATCTCGTTATGTCCAAGCAGGTATGGCTTGATCTCCGAAGTTCCGACATATTCTCCATCATCGGACACAGCAAGAAACCTTTCGACTACCTGATTGGTATACTCGAGTTCATAGCCTTTCTCTTCCCATACAGATACCCAAATGCTGTTGAACATCGCTAATTCCCACTCGCTCTTCACAGATTTGAACAAAATACAACTCTCCTTATCCCTTTCTCTGTCTAATGTTTTTTTATATATTTATAAGTTCCCTCTCCATGCTTGTAATTCGTTATATACGGTATTACAAAGGAAAAATATTCCTAGCACTTTATATCGGCAGTTTATTGGTAAATTATTATAGTAATACGTACGAAATAACTATATTTTTTATATGTTAATATGGCAACAGTCCCATTTGCGTATGGTGGCGAACGTATGTGCGAGTATGCTATCATCGTAGTAATGTAGTTAAAAAGGTTGTGACGACGAATGGACTTATTTTCTTATCAAGAAGCGGAGACGCCTCGGGCAAGATTGCTTGCCGACCGGATGCGGCCAGAGACGCTGGATGATTATATTGGGCAAGAACATATTGTAGGAGCGGGCAAGCTGCTGCGAAGAGCGATTGAGGGGGACCAAGTATCGTCGATCTTGCTGTACGGCCCTCCAGGCTGCGGGAAGACGACGCTTGCGAATATCATCTCGAAGCGTACGGCAGGAGAGTTCGTAAAGCTGAACGCGGTTGACGCCTCGGTAAAAGATGTACGTGAAGTTATTGAGTCAGCCAAGACGAATAAGTTGATGTATGGGAAAAAAACGATTCTATTTCTCGATGAAGTTCATCGATTTAATACTTCAAGGCAAGATGCTCTTCTGCCAGCGGTAGAGCAGGGCATTATTATTTTTATCGGAGCAACAACGGAAAATCCGTTCCATCATGTGAATGGAGCACTCCTGTCTCGTTCTACCTTGTTCCAATTGGAACCTCTGAACGAAAAGCATGCTTTAGAGGCCATGAAGCGGGCACTTACAGACAAAAGCCGCGGTCTAGGCTTTATGACGCTGCACGCGGAGGAAGAGGCGCTTGAACATATCGCTTCTATGGCAGGCGGCGACATTCGTCGTGCGCTAAATGCGCTTGAGCTTGCAGCTGTCACGACACCCTCTGAGCCGGATGGTTCAGTCCGGATAACGATGGAAGTTGCACAGGAATCGATCAGGAAACCAACCGTCCGTGCGGACATGTCTACGCAATATGATGTTCTGTCCGCTTTCCATAAGAGCATTCGTGGCTCAAGCGACGCTGCTTTGTTCTGGTTCATGTATGCGGTAGAGAAGCTAGGGATGGATCCGATGACCTTCTTGCGCAGGCTTATTGTGGCTTGCAGCGAAGATATCGGCCTTGCTAATCCGCAGGCAATGGTGCAGGCGGTGACGGCGATGGATGCTTATCATAAGATTGGCTGGCCAGAGGCCAAATATAATATCTCACAGGCCATCTTGTTTGCCGTCGAAAGTCCGAAGTCTAATGCGGCAGCAATAGCAATCGGCAAAGCAATGGCGGCCATAGAAGGAGCAGGCAATGCAGAGGTACCGCTTCATCTGCGTGATACGCATTACAAAGGTGCTCAGCAGCTTGGTCATGAAGGGTACAAGTACCCGCATGATTACCCGGACCATTATGTGAAGCAGCAGTATTTGCCGGACACAGTAGAGGGCATAACCATTTACAAAGCGACCGAGCAGGGGATGGAGGGCAAGATCCGCCAGAATCAGGAGCTTCGGAAGCGCCAGAAAAAATAACAAAGAGGACCTCCGCTTATTGAGAGGTCCTCTTTGTTGACTTAGAGCGTAATTTGAATGCTTACTATTTCATTCTCATATTTAAACTGAATTTCCCCGTGATACTTATTTACCGTTCTTCTAATAATCATAAGGCCATGTCCGCGGAGTGCATCCGGATTTTCTTTGGACGTATATCCGTCTTTGTGGAACAGACATTTTTGCTGCTTCGACGTCAGCACAGCGGGATTGTACACGGTAAATACATATTGCGAGCCTTCCGTCTTGGCCGTAACATGGATCTTCCTAGCCTGTTCTCCTGAATAGGCTTCAGTTGCTTCTATCGCGTTATCCAACAGGTTGGACAAAATTTTCACCAGATCCATCGACTCGATTCGGCTGTACTCTTCGGGTTCAGTATCGAAATGAAGTTCGATACCTTTGGATTGCGCCAGCTCCCACTTACTCTGGAACAGAATCAGGACTACCGGATTATTAATCCTGAGGGATAACTCCAGGGCTCTAGATTCTGCTGCCAATTCCTTGAGATAGTCTGCTGCTCTGTCGTATTTCTTCAGTGTTAACAAGCCGTGAAGCACTTGGAAATGATTCATCAGATCATGCCTACTCGACTTGATGGAGCTCATTACCTTGCTCATCTCTGACATATACACGAATTCTGATTCATGCAGTTCCTGTTTCACGCTGTTTTTATGCCATTTTCTTAAGGTGAAAAAGACGAGCAGCAGTATGACAGCAAATAAGATATCTATTGTGAATATAACCTTGTTGCTGTTTATAACTTCTTCACTGATGGATTCCAACTGGCTGGCATCAATATCAATGGCCAGAACTCCAAGCTGTTTGCCTGAGTCATAGTAGAGCGGAACACCAACCGATAGATATACCCCATGAGACGCGTCTTTTATGATGTCTGTATAATAGACACGTCCTTCTTTGGCCTGCTGTACTTGTTTGGGAGGGACAGTACAAGGTAATCCAATAGTAAACGAACCTGTATCCTCGGGAGTTGCTGCCGCCATTACTTTGGCCACATCACTGTTATCTAATAACAATGTATAGACATATAAAGCGTTGATCCGTTTGCGGTTTCTTTCGAGATACTGATTTATATTTTCAAAATTAGAGTCTTCTTGTTTCTTCTCTAGAAACTTCTCATAAGTATCCGTATCCAATCCCTTGGCAATCGTATTAGCAATCGCGATATATTGTTTAGCTAATGTAGTCTGAGTTGCCTTTTCCGTTGAATAATAAGATAAAGCGAGCTTCGCGCCTGTTAATATGGCTATTATAATAAAGGAAGTAATCAAAAATATAATTTGCCTTCGAGAATTCATTTCAATAGTCCTTTTCAGAGATAGTTTACGCTTCATGAATTTACATATTTTTCATTTATGGAACAGTTAAATCTTCATTATTCATGAAATAAGTATATACATCAACCCTTAATTTCTAGAAAAAATATAGAACGAGAAAAAAGGACTCCGCAATGGAAGTCCTTTTTCTTGTTCATTCTTTTTTTTCTTTTTTCAAAAGTGAATAGCGGCAGGGTAAAGGTATATCTCCTGGAAGAGCGCAGCGCCCAGATGTAAGGAGATATACCTGTCCATGACGTAGGCTTCACTGCCTCGCATCATGGTTTTCCGTAGCCGTTACTTCGCTTTCTTCCGCCCGTGGGGCACAATCATAGGCGTCCCATACAAAGGATCCTGTATCACATCACATTTCAAATGGAACACCTCTTCAATCATCGAAGCATCTACAATATCCGAAGGCGCTCCTTGCGCGTAGATAGCACCATTTTTTACAGCTGCAATATGATCGGCATAACGGCAGGCTAGGTTGATATCATGCAGTACCATAACGATCGTCCGCCCTTCCTGCTCATTCATCTCCTGCAGGAGGTCCAGAACCTCGATCTGATGCGTAAGATCCAAGTAGGTCGTTGGCTCATCGAGTAAAATAATGCCCGTCTGCTGCGCGAGTGTCATCGCGATCCACGCCCGCTGGCGCTGGCCGCCTGACAGGGAGGAGACAGAGCGTTCTGCAAGCTCTTCAATCCCTGTTGCACGCAAGGCGGATTGCACGGCTTCTTCATCCTCCTTCGACCATTGCTGCAGCCAGCTTTGATAAGGATAACGTCCCTGCTTGACGAGCTGGAGTACGGTTAAGCCTTCCGGTGCGATAGGACCTTGCGGCAGCAGGGATAACTGCTTAGCAGCCGTTTTGGCTGGAATCGTTGATAAGTCTTTACTGTTTAGGGTCACTTCGCCATTGGTTGGTTTGAGTAATTTGGATAAAGCACGAAGCAGTGTCGATTTGCCGCAGCCATTACTTCCAATCAGAACGGTAATTTTCCCATCGGGAATTGCTATATTTAAATTTTCGAAAATGTTTGTTCCACCATAAGAAAGGGCGATGCCTTTCGCTTCAAGCATGCTCATGGTTGTCTTCCTCCAGCTTATTTATTGGTTGCGATGGCGGTATAACATATATAAAAAGAATGGTGCACCGATGGCTGCAGTGAATACGCCAGCCGGAATATCGAGTGGAGCAAATACGGTCCGCGCCACCAAATCGGATACGAGCAAGATAACGGCGCCAATTAAGGCACTAACCGGTAGTAACCCGCCAAAGGAAGAGCCAACAAGCTTCCGTGCCATATGCGGAGCCATAAGCCCTATGAAAGCAATCGCACCGCCAATAGCGATAGCTGCTCCTGCAAGAGATACGCTTAGCAGGAGTAAAATAAGCCGGTGCTTTTGAACATTCGCCCCAGCGCTTCCAGCGACATCGTCCCCAAGTGCTTGCACATTAACATGGCGGGCCATCAGCCAGGTTGCAGGGAGTAATACGATCAGCCAAGGGAGTAAGGTGTATACATCCTTTTCCCAAGAGGAGCCGTAGATGCTTCCCGTCATAAAGGTCATCGCCCGGTTCGCCAGAAAATAAGGGCTTGCGATAATAAACATATAGGAGATGGATTTAAAGGCAGCGGATAATCCGGTACCGATGAGAACCATCCTGAGCGGCGATGCGCCGTTCTTCCATGATAATAAATAAAGAATAGCCGTAACAGCATACGCGCCAAGAATGGCAGCAACAGGCATCCAATGGACGGAGACTTGACCGCCTAGGAAAAAGAGAAACAGCACGGTGCCAAGAGAAGCACCTTCCGTAATTCCCGTTACATCCGGCGAGGCCAGGGGATTACGGATCAGTCCTTGAAGGACAGCACCTGCAGAAGCTAAGGCAGCGCCAACAAGCAAAGCAATGACAATACGCGGAAGACGCAGTTTTAACACGATGACATCGTGCATAGCACTGCCTTTGCCAATGATTGATTTAATAACATCTAATGGAGCGATGAACTGGCTGCCGACCCCCGTGCTGAGAATAGCGCCTGCTATACAAAGCAAGAGCAGAATAAGAGCGGTCCACAAGGTTTTATGTTCCAGAAGATAGGATAGCTTAGGCTTGTCCCATCGGAAAGTTTTATATTTGCTCATGTTGTCTGTCTTCCTTTCCGCGCGATATAGACGAAGAAAGGTACTCCGATGACGGCTGTCATAACCCCGACCGGAACCTCTCTAGGCATGGCGATGTAACGGGAACCGATATCTGCCGCTACAAGCAATACTCCTCCAAGCACCGCGCTATATGGAATGACCCAACGATAATCCGCACCAACCAAATAACGGACGATATGAGGAATAATGATACCCACGAAAGCAATTGGACCAGCAACGGCAACCGAAGCTCCTGCAAGCAGAATAACGGCAATAGAAGCCATCCATTTGACATAAGCCGTACGTTGACCTAATGTTTGGGCGATATCATCTCCCATTCCAAGGACATTCAGATGGCGGGAGAGTGCCAGCGCGATGACAAGTCCTACTGCCATGTAAGGCAATACACTAACAAGCATATGCATGTCACGTCCTGCGACAGAGCCAACGAGCCAGACAAGCACCTGGTCGAACATTTTGCCGCTGGAGAGCATAAAGCCTTGCGTTAAAGAAGCAAAAAAAGCAGCAATGGAAGCGCCGGCTAGCGTAATTTTGATAGGTGTCATGCCGTCCCGTCCCATACTGCCAAGTACAAATACGATTGCTCCGCTGATGGCTGCGCCAAGCAAGGCTATAAGGGTTAGTGGCTGCATAGCGTTTATCCCCAGCCAGCCGGAAGCAACAACAACCATAAACGATGCTCCTGAGTTGACGCCAAATACACTTGGAGAAGCGATCGGATTGCGGGTAACAACCTGCATGAGAGCACCAGCAACGGCGAGACTGGCCCCAGCAGCCGCTGCAATAAGTGCGCGTGGAACTCTTGCCGTATGAATGATCAATTGTTCTTGTATAGAAGATTGATAATGGAAGATGGAGTCGAATACAGTTGTAATCGGAATATCAGTGACGCCGAATGCGATACTGCAAATAATGGCTGCACCAAGCAGCAGAAGGGATAGGAATAAACCTGTTAGTCTCATAGCTGTATGCAAACTCCTTTTTCACGGATAACGGCTAACTAATAATATGTACCTAGTGAAGTTTAATAGAGTGGTTAGGTCATGTCAATGAATATGAGAATCGTTCTCAAAATTTTCATTGACTATAGCATCATTTTCTTTTATAGTGTTGCAAGTGAGTAAGTGAGAAATATTATCAACGGGAGGCACTACACTTATGTTTAAGACTAGAAAGAAAACAATCTGGCTGGCGCTCTGTACGATTATTATTGCAGTACTGGCCGCAGGCTGTGGCTCTAATTCTAATAATAATGCCGGTTCTGAAGCTTCAAATAATAAGTCTGGTGCTAATGCAGAACAACCAGCTTCGAATGAAACTCGTGTTGTTAAACATGCAATGGGCGAGACCGAAATTAAAGGTACACCACAGCGTGTAGTTGTCCTTACAAACGAAGGCACTGAAGCGGTACTAGCCCTTGGCGTGAAGCCAGTTGGCGCAGTTAAATCCTTTACAGGTAATCCATGGTATGACCATATCGCAGCGGATATGGAAGGTGTTGAGATTGTTGGCGAAGAAGGACAGCCGAACCTGGAGTTGATTGCAGGCCTCCAGCCGGATCTTATTATCGCAAATAAAATGAGACATGAAGAAATTTATGAGCAGCTGAAAGCTATTGCACCAACGGTCGAAGCGGAAACACTACGCGGCGCATGGAAGGATAATTTCAAGCTTTATGCTGAAGCACTTGGTAAAACAGAAGAAGGCAACAAACTGATCGCTGATTTTGATGCACGTATTGAAGATTTTAAAGCACAAGCTGGAGATAAATTGAAGGAAACGGTATCCTTCGTTCGCTTTATGGGCGGTAAAACACGGGTTTATCACACAGATACATTCTCGGGTGTTATCGCAGGCCAAATCGGACTTACTCGTAACGAGATGACACTAAATGCGAAAGAACAATTTGCTGATGAAATTACGAAGGAACGCCTGCCAGAAGCTGATGCAGACCGTATCTTCTACTTCACTTATGATACTGGTGACGGCAAAGGCACAGCACAAGAGCAAGAGTGGACAAATGATCCGATCTGGAAAGGTCTAAGCGCGGTAAAAGAAGGCCATATCTACCGTGTGGACGATGCGATCTGGAATACAGCTGGGGGTATTAAAGCAGCTAACCTGATGCTTGATCAGCTTGCTGAAATTTACGGAATCAAGCTTACGAAGTAATAGACTTAAAGGTAAGCTACACATAAGAAAAAGAAGCTCCTAAACCACTAATATAGTGGAATAGGAGCTTCTTTTTTATGACTTCACTTCAGTCTCATCCTTGAATACTGAACATAAGAGCAAAGTAGCCAAATATCGAAGTTAGCAGTCCCATTGCGAATGCGGGATACACTTTGTTATCCCTGTACATCCGAATGAGGCCCACCATCATGATGATAGCGGCGGCGAGCATAAGAATACTATCGAGGCCGATCGAAAGCTTTAACGTCAAATCAGGGCTGAAGTGTCCATTGTAGATGGTCGTAAACAGCTTTGATGGAGAGACCGATTGCAGCGTTTCCTTCACATTATGCGGAGGAGTCTGCTGACCTAATGCACCCGTAACGATAAACAGCAGCATGGCGATGATGCTTTCAGCTTTCAGCCAAGGCTTGGGATTAAAGCTGCTATCCTCATTAAGCTTTTTCCGGTAACCAAAGCCGTTTGTATAAGCAAATAACAATAGTGGTGCGATTAGCAAATGTTTAAGCAGCAGCATCTGTCCGTATGGCAGCATCCAAGAGTTGACATACTGCGGTGTTGTAAAAGTCATCAACGTGATGCCTGCGATAAACGTAATAAGCATGCAGCCTATCGCGAGCGGAGAGAACCAGCCTAGGAAAGCATCCCAATTGCGGCTGTCCTTTGAGAACCAGCTTACGGCCAATAATACGCCAATCCATGCTGTAACAGCAAGGAAATGGGCAGAGTGTACTAGCCAGCCCTTTGTGCCATAAAGCGATGTAGCGTGGCTGGCATAGCCAAGCCATAAGATGAGGAGGAACATAATGAACAAGCCGACCTTCGGCATATGTTTATCGTCACGGAAGGAACGAAGGCCAAGCAGGAAGGCTAAGCCAATCGATGCGACTGTCGACCAGATCCACGCTTTGCCATTGTTCAGCTCTAGCAGGATGTTTTTTACCATTTCTCCATAAGGGATCTCCACATCTTTGGCAAACAATACGGCAGATTGATGGATCGGAACGAATTCCAGAATCGGAATGGCAATTATACAAGCAAGCAGCAATCCGGACGGAACTTGAACAAGCGGACGTCTATGCTCAGGAATAACTCGTAAAATAAATGTTCCAGTCAGAATGGCGAAGCAGACGTACAGAAGAGCCTCGCTAACATAACTCATTTGCGGCGCCTGCGGATCAAGATGAATACGGCTGCAACAACAACGACTCCAGCAATAATCCAAATAGCAGGATTTGAATCGCTATTCTTGCTGGCTGTATCATCTTCCGCCGTTGCAGAAGGAGCGGGGTCTTCCGATACAGTTGGTGATGCTGATGCATTCTCGTCAGGTGCTGTAGTCTCATCGGCCGCAGGTGATGGCGATTCTGTCACCGCCGGTGTCGCTTCTGGTGTAGGAGAAGGTGTTGCTTCAAGCGCATTAACGGTAAAAGCATATTCACCATCAACCGCATGGCCGTCAGCACCAATAATGGTCCATTTAACCGTATAAGCGCCATTTTTTAACGGTTCGGCAACGCTGCTGCTCATTGTTGCCTCGTTAACTGTAATATCCCCTGTCTTCACTTGCTCGCCAGTCTCATTGACGAGTTTGAATTTACTCAAGTTTTCAATATTCGTGTTAAAAGTCATGGAAATTTCAGTTGGAGAAGCTGTAACGGTCGCATCCTTTGCAGGCGTTGATTCACTGATTCTCGAGTGAGCCATAGCGACGCTTGGCAGAAGGAATAGGGCAGCTAAACAGATTAGTAGAATTCGTTTCATTATGTAGATCACCCTCATTTATTGGATTAATTGATGTCATTATAACAGATCGTCTGCAGCTTGCGGCTTTGCCTTTTTGAACAATATGAGAAGCTCTAATCTGATTAATTCTGCATAATGAGACATTCAATCCGAATAGACTGAATTACCGCAGCCTAAAGATTACAATATTTAAAGCAGCGGCTTGGATTAACCTGTAGTAGAAGTTAATTTCCTTTTCGAAGGAGGTGCGCCTGTCGTTGTGCAAGGCAAGACCGCACGGCTGGCAGGGGACATTATTGAGTGATCCGCTTCCGTTAATGCTGCAACTGGCGCTTATTTTGTTTTTGGTGCTCATGAATGGTCTGTTTGTTGCGGCGGAATTCGCCATGGTGAAGGTTCGAGGAACTCGAATCGAAACGCTGGCTGCAGAAGGCCACCTGCGGGCGAAGCTTGCTTCACACCTGACGGGCAATCTCGATGCTTATTTATCGGCATGCCAACTGGGAATTACTCTGGCCTCGCTTGGTTTGGGCTGGATTGGCGAGCCTGTGGTCAAAAGGTTAATTGAACCTTGGTTTCTTGCGCTTGGCTTTGGCAGCCCGGTATGGATCCATTCTATTTCCTTCGTTATTGCCTTCGTTTTTATCACGATTCTCCATATCGTCCTCGGTGAACTCGCTCCTAAAACAATCGCCATCCGTAAAGCGGAGGCGGTTACCTTGCTGACAGCAGCGCCTCTCGTTATGTTCCGCAAACTCATGTATCCCTTCATATGGGTATTAAACGGTCTTGCCAATCAACTGTTGAAGCGGTTCGGCATTGAACCGGCATCCGAGCAGCATTTGGCTCATACGGAACAGGAGATCCGTATATTGATGAAAGAGAGCCACAAGAATGGACTGATCAATAATACAGAGCTGACGTTGGTTGATAATATTTTCGAATTTGCCGAGACCAATGCCCGAGAAATCATGATTCCGCGTACAGAGATGGTCTGTTTATATGTGAATTTGACCTTGGATGAGAACAAAGATATTGCGCTTAATGAAATGCATACGAGATATCCGGTTTGTGATAATGATAAGGATAATATTATCGGTTTCGTTCATATAAAAGATTTACTCAAGGATACGATGCATAGTCTTACGGATATCCGGCAAATTACTCGCCCGATCACAACCGTTCCGGATTCCATGCAGATCAGTAATCTGCTTATTCTTATGCAGAAGAAAAAAGCACAAATTGCTATCCTTATCGACGAATACGGAGGAACATCCGGTCTTGTGACACTCGAGGATATTATGGAGGAGATTGTAGGCGAGATCCAGGATGAGTTTGATGAAGAACGTGCAGAGATCGAGAAGCGGGATGAGACAACTTATTCGATAAGTGGCATGGTGCTGATTGAGGAAGTAAACAGCTACTTCGGGCTTGATATTGAAAGCGATAATTATGATACGATAGGCGGATGGATTTATTCACAGATTGAGATTCCTCCAAAGAATCAGCAGCGGATTGAGTATGGGGAAGGGTACGTCTTCATCATTGAGGAGACGGATCATCTGCGAATTTCCCGTGTTATCGTACAAAAGATAAATTTGCAAGTACAGCCCGAACAGGGAAAAGAAACACGGACGGCAGGTACTGGCTCGATGTCTGCTGGTCGGCAGCATAAAACATAAATAAATCCCCTTGCGTTTGGCGCAAGGGGATTTATTGTTTTTATTTCGCTAAAGCTTCAAAGGCTGCTTCATCAATCTTGTGGACGATATCGATCGTACCACCACCGAGACAAAGCTCTCCGTCATACAAAACAACTGCTTGACCAGGTGTAATCGCCTTTTGAGGTTTGTCGAAGACGATATCAGCTGTACCATCAGCATGGAGGGTAACACTTACGCCTTGATCCGGCTGGCGATAACGGAATTTCGCTGTACAGCGGAAGGTTGCATCCGGCTTGCCAGGAGCAATCCAGTTAATTCCGCTTGCTGTAAGTCCAGTCGAGTACATGCTTGGATGCGACTCGCCTTGCACGACATACAGAATATTACGCTCCAGATCCTTGTCTGTTACGAACCATGGTTCACCATTGCCGGAGCCGCCAATACCAAGTCCTTGACGCTGGCCAAGTGTGTAATACATTAAGCCATCATGGCGGCCTTTTACTTCACCGCTCCGGATGTCGACCATATCACCTGGACGTGCAGGTAAATAGTTGCTGAGGAATTCCTTGAAATTACGCTCACCGATAAAGCAGACACCAGTACTGTCTTTCTTCTTAGCGGTATAAAGACCAGCTTCCTCGGCGATTCGGCGAACTTCCGGCTTCGGAAGATGCCCAATCGGGAACATTGCTTTCTCAAGCTGCTTTTGATTCAAAGCACTTAAGAAATAGGTTTGATCTTTATTGCTGTCCACACCGCGCAGAAGTTTAGTCTCGCCGTCTGGTGTACGTTCAACACGGGCATAATGGCCGGTTGCAAGGTAATCTGCGCCAAGCTCATTTGCTTTCTTGAGGAAATCGCCGAATTTAATTTCCCGGTTGCACATGACATCCGGATTAGGTGTCCGGCCGCGCTTGTATTCGTCGAGGAAATAAGTAAACACTTTATCGAAATATTGTTTTTCGAAGTTTACCGTATAATAAGGGATGCCGATCTGATCACAAACCCGGCGTACATCCTCAGCGTCCTCTTCCGCTGTACAATGCCCGAATTCATCGGTATCATCCCAGTTTTTCATAAATATGCCAACCACATCATAGCCTTGCTGCTTCAGCAGCAGAGCCGTAACGGAGGAATCAACTCCGCCGGACATTCCGACTACAACGCGAGTTTCTTGAATTGATTTGACCATTTGCATGCACCGCCTTGTTCTTCACGCTTCTAAAATGAAAGGGCAATTGCCCTCGTAAATACTTCGTACTATTGTAACATAGACATAAAACTTTTTCATGAGAAGTCAATCCTTTTCTCGCAAGTCGCAATATGATGTGTTAACATAGATATAATATGGGAATACCCGTAATTAAACAAACGATATACTACACATACGTACAATCGAATGGAACAACTAACAATAGAGAGGTGCCCGAATATGAAAATATCGACGAAAGGCCGTTATGGCCTAACCATTATGATGGAGCTTGCCGGGAAATTTGGCGAAGGCCCGATTTCACTCAAGAGTATTGCCGAACGCAATCAACTGTCCGAGCACTACTTGGAGCAATTGGTTGCACCGCTTCGTAATGCTGGACTTGTTAAAAGTATTCGCGGCGCTTACGGCGGCTATATTTTATCCAAAGAGCCGGAAACCATTACTGCCGGCGACGTGATTCGTATATTGGAAGGTCCAATCTCTCCGGTTGATTTCACGGAAGAGGATGATCCGGCTAAACGTGATTTGTGGCTCCGGATTCGTGATAGTATCGCAAGTGTGCTTGATTCAACAACGCTCGCTGATCTGGTGACTTATCAGGCTGCAAGTGTTGACGACAGTTATATGTTCTATATTTAATGAGGGATTCGTATGCAAAAATATTATTTTGACCATGCAGCTACAACGCCGATGCATCCAGATGTGGCGGCAGCCATGCTAGAAGTGATGACGGGTGCCGGCGGCAACCCGTCTAGTATGCATGCCTTTGGGCGTGAGGCTAAGCATAAGGTGAATCGGGCTCGTGATGGGATCGCAGCTGCACTTGGCTGCAAGCCATCCGAGATTGTCTTCACCTCTGGCGGTACGGAAAGTGATAATGCAGCTATTATCGGTGTAGCAGCGGCGATGAAGAAAAAGGGCAAAAATCATATCATCACATCTAAAGCCGAGCATCATGCCGTGCTTCATACTTGTGAAGCGTTAGCCGAAGCGGGTTATGAAGTTACGTATCTTCCAGTAGACCACACCGGTCGCGTTTCTGTTGAAGAAGTGGCTGCAGCTATTAGACCTCATACAGCACTAATCAGTATCATGCATGGCAACAATGAAGTAGGCACACTGCAGCCAATCGAAGAAATTGGTGCAATTGCTCATGACCATGGCGTGTTGTTTCATGTAGATGCCGTGCAGGCTTTTGGTACGGCTCAATACCGGTTATATGAGATGCCGGTTGATTTGATGAGCTTTTCCGCACATAAGATTAACGGTCCTCAAGGCGTAGGGGCTTTATATATCGCTAATGGAACGCCATTTGAGCCAATTGCACACGGAGGATCACAAGAGCGAAAGCGGAGAGCAGGGACAGAGAACGTCGCTGGCATCATCGGTTTCGCTAAAGCTGTTGAAATTTGTGTGAACAATCGTGAAAACAAGCAACTTTTGTTGGACAAGCTGCGTAAAGAGTGGGTAGAACAGCTTAAGAATAGGCTTAAAGGAACAGAAATCGTTGTGAACGGGAATGCCGAACATCATTTGCCGCAAATTGTGAATATCAGTTTTATGGGGATCGATACCGAAACGATGCTAATGAACCTCGACATGGAAGGGATTGCTTCATCCAGTGGTTCTGCTTGTACGTCGGGTTCATTGGAACGATCGCATGTGCTGAAGGCAATGGCTCTCTCGGAAGAACGTTTGAATTCTGCTGTACGATTCAGCTTCGGTTTGGGGAATACTGTGGAGGAACTGGAAGACGCTGCACGTAAAATCGCGACAATCGTGGAGCGTATCCGTACCAACCAATAGGGGGCCCTTGAAGCGCCATGATCAAACTCCAGCAATTAATCGGACTGCCAGTGCTTGTTATTCATTCCGGCAAACATGTCGGCAACGTAAAAGACGCTTGGTTCGATGAACATTGGCGATTGATTGGTCTGATCGTAGAGAGCGCAAAATGGTTTTCGTCATCTGTGAAAATCGTGGAGTGGGCAGAAGTATTAACCTGCGGCGAGGATGCCGTATTTATCTCCAGAGAATCTGCTATTCAATCGGTTAAACCCGTGCAGATTGGGAGATCTTTTGACACCGGTGTGGTCAAACTGAAGGAATTGCCGGTCGTTACTGTGCAAGGAATACAGCTTGGTCGAGTATCGGATGTTTATTTTTACCCATTTCAGGGTACACAAATAGTAGGCTATGAGCTTACGGATGGTTTTATATCGGATCTGATGGAAGGGCGAAAATGGCTCAAAGCCCCGGAGGATCCGGATGCCGTGCTGCTCGGGGAAGACGCGATTATCGTTCCTGCTGTCAGTGAAGCGGAATTGGAGCCTGTCGCAGCTTCCAATTCGACATATAGGGAGAAATGAAAGATGATGAGATGTCCCAATTGCAATTCGAAGGATATAGGAAAGATCGGTTCCCATCAGTTTTACTGCTGGGGCTGCTTTATAGAGCTGACAGTGAACGGTGAGAAGATGTCGGTCTATCAAGTAGAAGAGGACGGAACACTTAGTTCGCTCGACGATTTATTCTTCGAAGAAGAAATGCCGCAAATTCAAATTAATTAGCGGCTTCATAACGTTATTACTTCAGGACGGCGTATGCCGTCCTTTTTGCCGTGTTTCTTTCATTCATGGATGAAATGGACCGCTTGTACATATACTTAAGCAGATTGTTCTGGTTAACAATGGCTTATGGTAATGAAACAAGCGGGGGTGAAGACGGTGGAACGGTTAATGAAGAGCCGTCTGTTTGTATGGCTGGTCTATATCATTATGGGGCTCTTAGCTTTGTACTTACTGCTGCTTGTGAAGCCGATTTTCATGCATTTGTATGCGTTTCTTAAGGCGATACTTGCACCATTCATTATTGCTATGATTGTTTCTTATGTCCTCAATCCGATCGTTACTTTATTACATGAACGCAAAGTGCCGCGAACGGCTGCGGTGTTGCTTATCTATGCGGTATTTTGTGCGGCGCTTGCCGTTATCCTGGTCAATCTGATTCCGATGTTCAAAGAACAGATGGATCAGTTGAACCGTCATGTTCCTGACCTGACCATTCGAGCAGAGAGTCTTGTTACCGATTTGAATAATTCTTTTCTGCCGGACAGTATCCGGGAAGGATTAAATAAGTCTATCTTCCAGATGGAGAAGAAGCTCTCGGAGACCGTAACGCATTTCATTAACAACATCGGATCTGTTGTGAATGCGGTGTTTATTGCCTTTATCATTCCATTCCTTGCATTCTATATCTTGAAGGACTTTGATCTGTTCGAACGGACGGTCATTACCTATGTGCCAAAGTCTCACAGGAAGCATACGGTTAGGCTTCTCAAGGATATTGACTCAGCGCTGGGAAGTTACATTCGAGGACAATTTATCGTCTGTATTATTGTTGGTATTCTCGCTTATATCGGCTACATCATCATTGGTGTTCCGTATCCATTGCTGCTTGCCAGTGTTGTTGCCATTACCAACATTATCCCGTATCTTGGTCCTTTCTTTGGCGCTGCACCGGCTCTGCTAGTAGCCTCAACCATTTCACTGAAAATGGTGCTGCTTGTGGCGATCGTCAATATGTCGTGCCAAGTCCTTGAAGGTAATGTCGTCTCTCCGCAGGTTGTTGGCCGAACGCTACATATTCATCCTCTGGCCATTATATTTGCGCTGCTCGTAGGCGGAGAAGTAGCTGGTATTGTAGGTATGATTCTGGCGGTTCCGATCTTCGCTGCACTAAAAGTCATCGTTCAGCATATTTTTGCATATTACGTCAGGCGAAAGACCATTTGACAGACAACCCTTTGACCGATATACTTTAGACAGTTGCAGCAACTATTACATGTAAAGCGTTGATGGAAGGAAGTAAGCCATAGCCCGTCAATCAGAGAGAGAGCTTCTTCGCCTTAAGCAGGCGTTGGGTGTAAAGGCTCTTAGGACGAAGAATGGCCGAAAGCTACTTTCGGAGTGTGAATGAACTTCACCGGGAAGACCCGTTATCGTCTATTGAGGAGATTGCTTTAAGCGCAGCCGAGGATTACTCGTTGTGACGCCGGGCAATAACCAGGGTGGTACCGCGATTATGAATTCGTCCCTGTCTAATGACAGGGACTTTTTTATGTTCTAAAACAAATTTTTAAAAGTCAAAAATGGATTGAACCGGGCAGCACGGAGAATAAGGTTGGAGCTTTTGGAGCGACAGCGCCCACCTTTGTTTTTGAATTTCCCCAACTGAAAATTTAGATTGAAGAAATTCAAAAATAACAGCGGCTAAAAGCCCAACCTTTTTCATAGTACGTGCTCATCAGGTTCTAATCCCAACTCGAATTTTAATGGAGGTTTTAATCAATGAAAGCAAGTGAAATCCGGTCCAAATGGCTTTCCTTCTTCGAAAGCAAGGGACACCACATCGAACCAAGCGCATCGCTCGTACCGCATAACGATCCGTCTCTGCTCTGGATCAATGCAGGCATGGCTCCGCTTAAGCCTTATTTTGACGGACGTATCATTCCTGACAATCCACGTATTACGAACTCGCAGAAATGTATTCGTACAAATGATATCGAGAATGTCGGCAAAACTCGCCGTCACCATACATTCTTCGAGATGCTTGGCAACTTCTCCATCGGTGACTACTTCAAAGAAGAAGTTATTACATGGGCATGGGAGTTCCTGACGAGCAAAGAGTGGATTGGCTTCGATCCTGATCGCTTGTCCGTAACGGTATTTCCGGAGGATGAAGAGGCGTTCCAATTCTGGAATGAGAAAATCGGCCTTCCTGCTGAGCGGATCTACAAGCTGGAGGAAAACTTCTGGGATATTGGCGAAGGCCCTTGCGGACCTTGTACAGAGATCTTCTATGACCGCGGCGACAAATACGGTGACCTTAGTGATCCAGAATGCTGGCCAGGCGGCGAGAACGAACGTTTCCTAGAAGTATGGAACCTTGTATTCTCGCAGTTCAACCATAACAAGGACGGCAGCTACACACCGCTTCCTAACAAAAACATTGATACAGGCGCTGGTCTCGAACGTTTCGCTTCGATTCTGCAGGATGTAGATTCGAACTTCGATACGGACCTGTTCATGCCAATCATTGAACGTACTTGCGGGATTGCAGGCGTTAAATATCATGTGAACGAAGAGCATGACGTTGCATTGAAAGTAATTGCTGACCATATCCGTACTGTTGCTTTCGCAGTAGGTGACGGCGTTATGCCTTCGAATGAAGGCCGCGGCTATATTATCCGCCGTTTGCTTCGCCGTGCTGTACGTTACGGGAAAACAATCGGAATCGATCGTCCATTCCTGTTCGAGCTCACTTCCGTTGTTGGCGAAGTAATGGGCGTGTACTATCCAGAGGTTGTCGACAAGCGCGAATTCATCGAGCGTGTTATCCGTACAGAAGAAGAGCGTTTCCACGAAACATTGTCTGATGGCCTGGTAATGTTGTCTGATCTGGTTGCTGCTGCACGTAAAACAGGTACAACCGAAATCGGCGGCGAAGATGCATTCCGACTCTATGATACTTTTGGCTTCCCGTTTGACTTAACAGAAGACTTTGCTTCCGAAAACGGAATGACCGTTGACCGTGCAGGCTTTGATGCAGCGATGGAAGCACAGCGTGAACGCGCGCGTGCTGCACGTCAAGATACTGGCGGTATGAATGTACAAGGCGGACCGCTTGCTGACTTTACGGTTAAAAGTGAATTTGTTGGCTATAATGAACTGGTAACAGAAGCCCAAATCACAGCTATTGTCCATGAAGATTCGTTAGTTGACCTCGCGGGTAAAGGCAGCCGTGTACTCGTATTGCTCGACCGGACGCCATTCTATGCAGAGAGCGGCGGCCAGATTGGTGACAAAGGAACAATCATCGGCAATGGCTTTACGCTGCAGGTTGAAGATGTAACGAAAGCACCGCATGGCCAAAGCGTTCATCACGCAGTTGTTTCATCCGGCACGGTTCGCTCTGGTGAGAAAGTAGAAGCTGTTGTTACTCGATCTGTTCGTGAGGATGTAATCAAGAACCATACGGCAACTCATTTGCTTCATAAAGCATTGAAGGAAGTGCTTGGCGACCATGTTAACCAAGCAGGCTCGCTCGTACAGGCTGATCGTCTCCGTTTCGACTTCTCGCATTTCGGCAGCATTACTCCGGAAGAATTAACGGAAATCGAGCGTAAAGTAAATGAGCAAATCTGGCTTGCAACACCAGTTGTTATTGAAAGCAAAGCAATCGCTGATGCAAAAGCAATGGGTGCTATGGCCCTGTTCGGCGAAAAATACGGCGACATTGTACGTGTCGTTCAAGTAGGTTCCTACAGTATTGAACTTTGTGGTGGCTGCCATGTAGCGAACACTTCCCAGATTGGCTTGTTCAAATTGATTAGCGAGAGCGGTATCGGTTCTGGTGTACGCCGAATTGAAGCGGTAACTGGCCGCCATGCATACAGCTTTATGGAAGGTCAACTGGACCTCTTGAAGCAAGCTTCTGCGCTTCTCAAATCGAATAACAATGATGTGCCTAAACGTATCGAAGCTCTGTTCGCACAAGTGAAAGAGCAGGGTCGTGAGAATGAATCGCTGCAGGCGAAGCTGAGCCGCATTGAAGCAGGCTCGCTCGAGCAAAACGCGAAGACAGTTGGCGACGTAACGGTATTAAGTGCAAAAGTAAATGCACCTACGATGGACGCGCTTCGTGGTATTGCAGACGAACTTAAGCTGAAGCTGCCTTCGGCTGTTATCATTCTTGGCGCTGTACAGGAGGACAAAGTAAACCTTGTTGCTGCTGTATCCGCAGATCTGGTGAAGAAAGGCTTCCATGCAGGGAAAATCATTAAAGAAGCAGCAGCACATTGCGGCGGCAGCGGCGGCGGACGTCCTGATATGGCCCAAGCTGGCGGTAAAGACGCTTCGAAGCTTGAGGAAGCTTTGAAACTTGCTGAAGAACTGGTTCTTAACCAATCAAATGTGATATGATATCAGTGTAAATGTAATAAACTAGATAATAAATGCGGTTGGAAAGCGAGGTGCTGGCGATGAATTCCATGGACAACACGATGAAGTTTGATGTGAAAGCGGAAGGGTTGGAATCTTCCTCACAAGACATTTTGCTTACGGTGCATGAGGCGCTTCTGGAGAAAGAGTATAATCCGATCAATCAGATTGTTGGGTACTTGCTGTCCGGAGATCCCGCCTACATTCCGCGGCATAACAACGCAAGAAGTTTGATTCGCAAGAAAGAACGTGATGAACTCATTGAAGAGCTTGTCCGGTTTTATCTGAACAACAAGAAATAATATATTGGGAGCCGGACAGATCATGAGGACAATGGGTTTGGATTACGGTGACCGCAACATCGGCGTTGCGGTCAGCGACGCGTTCGGCTGGACTGCGCAGGGGCTAGAGACTGTCCAGAAGCGTCGGGATGGTGGCGAATTAACTCGCATCGCCGAGATCGTGAAAGAACATGAAGTAACCGAAATCGTTGTGGGACTGCCGAAGAATATGAATAATACAATTGGCCCCCGCGGCGAGATTAGTATGGCATTCGCAGAGCAGCTTCAGCAAACACTAAACTTGCCTGTTCACCTTTGGGATGAACGGCTGACAACGGTATCTGCCGAACGAACATTACTTGAGGCAGATGTTAGCCGGAAGAAGCGAAAGCTAGTAATCGACAAAATGGCGGCAACGCTAATTTTGCAAAATTATCTCGATTCTAAAACGAAAAGGTGAGGGTTACGATGACAAAGGATGACCTGCAGTTCGAAGAACCGGAAATTATTTATATTCCGGATGAAGACGGCAACGAAGAAGAATTCGAAGTCATCATGAAGTTTGAAGTGGATGGCTCTGATTCGAAATATATGATGGTTGTTCCTCTTGCAAGCGAAAATGACGAGGAAGATGAAGTATACGCTTTCCGTTATGAAGAAGAAGGCGACGACCTTAAATTGTACACGATTGAAGACGAAGAAGAGTGGAACATGGTTGAAGAAACCTTCAACACGCTTCTGGGTGAGATGGAGGATAATTAATGTCGGATGAGCGCATCGTTCCTGTGCCGCAAGAGCGGCTGCGGGAAGTGTTCGGCGATGTGATCGAGCTGGTCTCTGAACATGGAAGTCTCGACAAGTTCGAGATCAAGGCAGAGTTCCAGCTCGGTCCATACGTCTATGCCGCTTTGCAGTCGTCAACCATGAAGAAAGAGCAGGAGGTCGAGCTGTTCCGTGTTATCTTGACGGATAACGGCGAGCCTCAGCTTGAAACGATTGAGGACGACGATGAGTGGGAGCTTGCATCAGAAGCTTATGATGATCTTCTGTTTGCAAACGACGAAATGCCTTAATTGCATAAGCAATAAGAAAAGAGCGGCTCACACCGCTCTTTTTCTCGGTGTTCAAAGGAAATTATTGGCGAAAAATGGATGATTATGATGATTTATTGCTTTGCAATTCTTTAGGTTTATGCTTACGAAGTAAGAATTGCTTTGCAATTCTTTTGAGGAGGAACATAGGTTGGCGCAATCTAGACAGCAGCATTCAAAATCTGGACCCCGAGCAGGCCGCATTGCATTGTGGGTTGTTCTATCACTTCTAGCGCTCCTTATTATTGGGGCAGGTAGTGTCTTTTTGTATGTATGGAACGGGTTAAAGCCGACGGCTTCAGGCGAAATCAAAAGGGTCGAAATCGCAAAAGGCGCATCTGCCTTTGAGGTTTCAGATACTTTGGAAGAGCAAGGCATAATTAAGAATTCCTTTTTGTTTAAATATTATTTGAAAGTTAAAAAAGAAGGCTCACATTTTCAGGCGGGTATCTATGACCTAGCCCCAGGTATGAAGAACGAAGAAATTATCGCTAAGCTGAACAGTGGCGATACGGTAGCGGAGGAAATGATCCGGTTTACCATTCCGGAAGGCTATACCTTGCTGCAAATTGCGGATAAGCTGGCCGAAGAGAAGCTGATTGACCGGACTAAATTCCTGACTCTAGCGGATTCGACAACAAATTGGGGCGATGCAGCAGCTGTCAAATCAATACCGACAGATGATAAGCTTCATCACCGGCTGGAAGGTTATCTATTCCCTGAAACCTATGAGCTGACGAAGGGAAGCACGGAGGAAGATATCCTGAAGCGAATGATGGCAGAGCTGGACACGAAGCTGGATTCTTTGCCTGAGGATTGGCAGGATGTTCTCGCTGAGCGGAAGCTGAACCTTCATCAGCTGCTCACTATTGCTTCACTTGTGGAGCGGGAAGTTGTTGTTGACGAAGAGAGACCAGTTGTAGCGGGTGTAATCTACAATCGTCTAGCTGATGGGATGCCGCTCCAAATCGACGCAACCGTACAATATTTGCTGGACAAGCCAAAGGAACGCTTAATGGAGAAGGATCTGCAGATCGATAGTCCGTACAATACGTACAAAATTAACGGACTGCCTCCGGGGCCAATTGCAAGTCCAAGTATCGCATCGATTAAGGCGGCGTTATATCCGGAGAAAAATGAATTCTTCTATTACGTTACGAAAAAAGATGGTACCCAGACGCATTTATTTGCAAAAACCTACAAAGAACATCTGAACAATATTGAGAAAAGCAACCAAACTGCTGCAAAACAAGGCGAATAATAGCAACAAGGGAGGACATATGTCCTCCCTTGTTGTTTTTTGGAAAAAAATTTAGACAAATCTACTAATCAATTGACATTTTGAAGCCGATATAAAATAATAGGACTGTACATACGTAATAGGGTAATAGCACTAGTTCTGGGTAATTAGACCATCATGATTACAAACCACATAATGATAAAGAGGCGGGTGTCTTGTATGACGAAAACGGACAAACCTAAAAAAGCAAAAGATAAACCGCAAAAAATGAAAGCGCAACCAAAAGCGCAGGCGGTAGCAGCACAGACAACGAAACAAGTGACACAAACGTTCACTTCGATCTTCTCGAATCCATTCAAATCAGTAGGTACAAAACTGTTCTTAATTATTTTTATCAGCATCATCGCATGTGTACTAGTTGTAGGTCAGATGGCTTATTCGAAGACGAAATCGATAGTGGAAGACAAGGTATCAAGCGCCAGCTTCCAAACGATTGTTCAGGCCTCCGCTAACCTTGATATTGTCCTCAAAACATACGAAGACCTGTCGATGCAGATGATGATTGATAAGGAATTCCATACTCTTGTGTCTAAGCTAGAAGACAGCACAGAAGCTTTTGATTTATTTGAGGCGGAGAAGAATTTAGGTGACCGCTTGCAAAATGCAGTAATGGCCAATAAGACAATCATCGGTGCTTACTTGCTTCCACTAAATGATAAGCTTCCGATTATTACCTACGGAACGGCTTCTGTTGCAGTAGCGCCTGATCTGATGAAATCGGATTGGTTCGAGAAGACCAAGACGTCAAAAGGCGGTGTAAACTGGATTGAGACGCAGCCCACAGGTTTTGGTACTACAGACAAGCTTCCGTCTATTGGACTTAGCAGACAGATGAATAATACAACAACGAATGCCGCTTCTTATATGCTGCTGCTCGAGCTCAGCTTGTCGGATATCCGTGAGCAATACGAAGATGTTTCACTTGGTGATGGCAGCAAGATCTCTCTTGTAGACAGCGACAATAAGTATGTTGCAGCCCAGGATGACAGCTTGATTGGCAAAGGCAATATCGTGAAGCTGAATATTGATCCGGAAGGCTCGCTCAAAGAGAAGGCGGCTGACGGTGAAGAAGTACTCTCCGTGTTTAAGACACTGGATACGGTAGATTGGAAGCTGGTAGGTACAATCCCGGTTGATGAGCTTGTTAAGGACGCAGCTATTATTAATAAGATGACATGGATTATTGCACTTGTAGCGATGTTTATTGCAATTGCCATTGGTATATTAGTCATCCGGACAATTGCGATGCCGCTTATGGCGATGCGTAACCTGATGAATGAGGGCGAACGCGGCAACTTGACGGTTCGTTCGAATATGAAGAAGCGTCAGGATGAGATTGGTCAGCTTGGCGACAGCTTTAATAAAATGATGATTCAAATTACAGCACTTGCACAGCAAACGACGAAGTCGGCAGACGATGTTCTTTCTACTGCTGGTGAACTGACAGATGTATCGAAGAAAACAGCGATCTCCGCAAGAGAGATTTCTGTAGCTACTGAAGAGATCGCAAGTGGTGCTTCAAGCCTTGCAGTTGAGGCGGAAAGAGGCAGTGATCTGACGAGCAACATTAATGAACAGATGAAATCCGTTATGGAAGCGACCGGTCATATGGTTGAATCCGCGGGTGAAGTGGAGAAGGCGAGCCAGCAGGGTACGGCATACATGGGGCTTCTTATTCAGAAGACCGGCATGACCGAAGAGATGACTCGCTCCATGGTAGAGAAAGTGGACAGCTTGAAGATGAGCACAGGCTCCATTGTGAAAATCTTGGACGTACTGAACAATTTGACTAAGCAAACCAACATTTTATCACTTAATGCAACGATTGAAGCAGCTCGTGCTGGAGCAGCGGGCAAAGGCTTTATGGTTGTTGCCGATGAGATCCGCAAGCTTGCTGACCAGTCCCGTCAATCCATTGATGTAGTAGGTCAAATTACAGGAACGATCATGACACAGATCGATGAGACAGTAACCGTATTATCTGATGCTTATCCATTATTCCAAGAGCAGATTGGATCCGTTAAAGAAGCGAATCAAATCTTCCTGACGGTTCAAAACCAAATGGGACAATTCGTGGAGAAGCTGGATTCGGTTACGAATTCCATCAATATGCTTGATCAATCTCAAGTTGTATTGACAGAAGCGATGGGGAATGTAAGTGCAGTAGCACAGCAATCTTCGGCAACGTCCGAGGAAGTTGCATCGCTTAGCTCAGAGCAGCTTAGTATCAGCAACGGCCTTGTTAACTTGTCCGATAAGCTGGATGCTGTATCCCGCGGACTTAAGGAATCATTGTCCCGTTTCAAAATTGATTAATGGAATGAACGTAAAGCCGTTCGAATGGATGAAGATCCATTTGGACGGTTTTTTTGTGCTCTCGTAAGGCGATAATGTAGCTATCGGACCATTACTGGAGGATTTTGCATGAAGAGACGGACAGCTGCTATCGGTTTATTATTTCTATTATTATTCTCAGGATATATTGCAAGGCTTGCCTGGCTGCAGCTAACACCTGGCTATGGGCATAAAAGCACAACTTCTGCAATGAGCCGCAGCAATTGGAAGCGTTTGTCTGTTCTGCAGCGTGAGCGAAACCTCGTACTGGATACGGGCAGAGGAGACTTTCTAGATCGGAATAACAAGCCGATTACAGGGGAGACCTATTATACGCTTGCTTTATTTCCAGTGAACATGGATGCTGTTGTCGAGAAGAAGTGGCAGCAATCTGTTAGGAAGCTATCGACGATGCTCCATGTACCGGAACAGGAGCTCGTCAGCTGGTGGAAGCAGCTGCGTGAGCCAACCTTCTGGCATAAAGGAAAGGACAAGCTGCCTTACCGATTAACAGATCAGGAGCTTAATGAGCTAGCGCAGCTGCATTTGAATGGAGTGAGAGCACTCCCTTATCGTAATCGGTATTTCACGACGTTTGCTGCGAAGCAAGCAATTGGTTATATCAGCCAGCATCCGGAGCATTTGGAGCTTGTCTATTCGAAGGAGTTAGAGACAGGTAAACGGAACAAAAATGATCAGATCGGCGGATCTGGTCTAGAAAGATCGTTAGATGATTTACTCCACGGTGCAGGAGCGACATCTGTGTCGTATTTTACAGATGGCAATAATGGACCGTTATTAGGGCTGGATTACCGGATTACGGAACCAGGGAATCCTTATTATCCGCTGCAGGTTCAGACTACACTTGATCTGGAGCTGCAAAATCAGATTGAAGCTTATGTGGATGCGAAGTCTCTGAAGGAAGGCGCAGTAGTTGTTCTTGATGCCCGTAATGGGGACATAATAGCGATGATCTCCAGGCCGCAGATGAAGCCGCTTGAGTTAGGTGATGAGAAGAAATGGGCCAATCATGCGATTCAAGCTGCAGTTCCCGGGTCCATCTTCAAACTGGTTACCGAAGCTGCAGCTTTGGAAGCGGGAGTAACGAGCGAAAAGGAAAGATTCACATGTAATGGGGAATACGGTAAATATGGATTGTCGTGCTGGAAAGAGGGAGGTCATGGCACTTTAACGCTGAGAGAGGGACTTGCCCAATCCTGTAATATCGTATTTGCGACCATTGCGGAACGATTAACCGCAGAGCAGCTGGAACGAACAGCTGCTGCATTAGGTGTTGGGAAGCAAGCCGGCTGGCATTCGAATCGGGCATTTGGCCCGTTCCATAACCCTCTTCGGCTGCTTGTGGAGGAGGAAGCCGGGAGGTTATTCACCGCGGCGGAAAAGGCTAAGGCGGATGGAGGCGTTATGGCGCAATCCGCCATTGGGCAGCGTGATGTATTGATGTCGCCGCTGCAGGCGGCGAATCTGGTCGTCACGCTGCTGAACAGCGGGCGCGTGATGGAGCCGCGCCTCGTCCAAGAGATCCGCTATGCCAACGGCCAGCGGATGGTATCGCTGCCCGCGAAGAGCGCTCCTGCGGAAAGTGGCCGGATTCGTCCGGCCACTGCGCGTAAGCTGCTTCGCGGCATGGAGGCGGTCGTCGACCATGGAACTGGTCGATCGATCCGCCAAGGGCTGTGGGCGGTGGCCGGCAAGTCCGGCACCGCCGAAATAACAAAGGCCGGAGCGCCCCGCGTGAACCAATGGTTCACGGGATACGGTCCGGCCGAGAAGCCGCGCTATGCGGTTGCTGTGCTGGCAGAGAATCGTCCGCCTGGAAGCAGTAACCAGGCGACAGAGCTTTTTCGCGGTGTGATGGATATTCTCGCCTTATACACCCGTTGATGGCTGCTTACCATCTGTAACTTCTTCTACTGTCGCTGCAGGCTCATCATATTCCCCATGTGGAGTACGAATCCAGCGGTGGAAGAAGCCTTGTTCTAACAGCGACTTAATGACGATAATAATGATTGGCGACAGGATAACACCAGCAACTCCAAACAGATGAAGAGAGATAAACATGCAGGAAAGCATGGTAAATGCGGATACACCAAGTGAGTCGCCGGTAATCTTTGGCTCAACAATATGCCGTGTGACAACAACAACGATCAGCAAGACGGAGAGCCAAACGGCAAGTGAAGTTTGACCAACAAGGAACAGATAAATGATCCATGGGATAAACAAGGTACTTACGCCAAGCAGCGGCAGTACGTCAAAGATTCCGGCCGTTACGGAAATCGCGAAAGCATTGTCTACCTGTAAAACAAGAAGCGCAGCGAAAATAACGAGGAATGTAATACTCATCATTTTCGCCTGAGCTTTCACGTAAGTGCCAATTCCCTTGAATACATTTTCACGAAGGAAAAAGAAGGCTTTTTTGAATGTGTTTGGCGTTTTTTCATTGGCTGTTTTTTTCCACATCTTAATCTCAATGCTGAGGAAATACGCCAGGATAATACCGATTACAAAATTGAAAATAAACGTGGAGAACGATGAAATATATCCGACGAGGCCAGTAAAAATAATGTTGGCGAGCTTCGGCAAATACTCAGTTGCTCCGTTTATGTATTCCGTAAGCTTATCGACCCATTCCGGCGGCAGTGCCTGAAGCTTTTGCTGGAATACGCTTGAATCATCCTGCACCTGCTCCTTGAAGAGCTCCTGATAATACGGTAATTTGACTTTGATGAAATCAGTGCCTTGGCTCGTAATCACATAGGCTAGTCCAGAAAAAATGCCCAAAATAATAAGTGAGAACACAAGGACGGATATGCCTGATGCAATAGACTTCTTAATGCCTATTTTGTTCAGGCGTCTGGCCAGCGGCTCGATAAACAAATAAATAACAAAGGCAAAAAAGATTGGAGTTGCGATTTTGTACAAATAACTAAAAGCGGCCATCACTAAGAATACGGTAAGTGCAATAAGCGCTATGTCGAATGCGGTACGCCAATATTTTTTATAAAACGGAAGCATGCAATAATCTCCTCTCGAATAAGGAATCATATCCTTGTAGTGATTGTACTATAATTTCTAAAACGATGCCTATTATTAATCCTCATATGGTACAATTAAAGGTATCGTGTTTATTATTACATTCATAAACGGTGGGGAAAACAAAATGTTACAATTGCTGCTTTGGGCATTTTACTTCTTGTCCTTATACGCCTTTATTCCTGCACTAATCAGCCGTGTTTTCGGATTCCGCGTGTTCAAGAAAGGTCGCGTCGCGAGCGAAATCGCACTCACCTTTGATGATGGACCGGATCCTGAATATACACCGCAGCTGCTTGATCTGCTTGCACGGTATAATGCGAAGGCAACCTTTTTTGTCGTTGGCTCGCATGCGGAGAAGCATCCGGAATTGCTGCGCAGAATGCATGAGGAAGGTCATATTATCGGTATTCATAATTATGTTCATAAGACCAATTGGTTTATGAGACCTAAGACGGTGCGCAATCAGATTGCGCGTACCTCAGACGTAATACGGGAAGCAACCGGAATTCGTTCCGTTTATTATCGGCCGCCTTGGGGGATCATAAATATTTTTGATTTCACCAATCGGAATAAGATGCAAATCATCTTATGGTCGGCTTTATTTGGCGACTGGAATGTAAAGCTTGGAGCTGAACAACTCAAGCAGAAAATGATGAAAAAGCTTGGTCCTGGAGAAGTGCTTCTCCTTCATGACTGCGGACGCACACCAGGGGCTGACCCAACTGCACCAGCGAACATGCTGATTGCACTGGAAGCCTACATGGAAGAAGCGACAAAACGAGGATACCGGTTTGTTGGTATAGCGGAGATGATCAAATTGTCAGAGAAAACGTCCGAACGTTCTGTATGGAAAAAAACAATCGTTGGAGCATGGCTCCTGTATGAGCAATTGTTCCATCTTGTTTTCCGGCTTAAGCATGTTGGGGAAGATAACCATTGTTTCCATTACCGAATCATCAAGTATAACGGGGATCCGATTAACCTTGCTGACGGCTATTTGAACAAAGGGGATAAAGTCGTGGAATTGCATTTCGATAATAAAATGCTGTCGACGATTGCAGCCACATCCAGTTCACCTCTCGCAACGGGAATCCGGATGCTTCGGGAAGTCGAGCAGGCACTGCCAGTTCTGGCAAGTGAACTGGCGAATGATCCGGAAGCAGCAGGAGCACGCTCCTTATATGGCGTAACGATGATCCATCGTGGTGCCGATCGATTAGGGTTCCAGGTTTTGCCGCTGCCAGATGGTCTATTCGCTCGTACAACACGAATTTACTTGCGGATTCTAACGCGAGTACTTACCAATAAACAGCGCAACTCAAGAGGCAAGGCAAGACGAGATACGATTCACCCTCATATGCTATTAATGCCGATTGAACGGCTGATGATGTATTCCGTAAATGCTCCTGCAGCAATAGACGTAAAACCACATCAGGAAGTCGCAGCTGCTAAATCTTCACCTTCCGTTGATGAGGCATCTGATCTAGAAAGCAATCCATCCGTTATATAAATTGTTCTGTCCATAAAAAGCCGACAATTCCATTGGAGTTGTCGGCTTTTTGTTTCCTTCTTCCCTCTTTCCTGTTGCAGACGAAGTCAGCAGCAGGAAGGGGAGCTGTTGTTTGTTTTGGCTGGTGTGTGCTCCAACGGAGCAGACGTCTATCTCTGGAGAAGCGGAGCGTTCGCCTTTGGTTCCCAGATTCCAACTTGTTATAAGTTGATTCAGTGGAATCTGGAACCAACAGCGATCGGAAGAGATAGACGTCTGCGGAGTGCTGCAATACCAATACCAACCCAAACAAAAAAGCAGCTCCCCAAGGAAGCTGCTTCACTCTGCAAACTACATTTTCATTACGCCGCCCATACTTGCATTTGTAACCAGGTGGGAGTAACGAGCCAAGTAGCCGCGTTTGATTTTTGGTTCGAAGCCAGGCCATGCGGCGCGGCGTTTTTCCATTTCTTCGTCGCTGATCATCAGAGTAATTCCACGATTGTTCATATCCAGCTCAATGATGTCGCCGTCTTGAACAAAGGCGATTGGGCCGCCTTCAGCCGCTTCCGGAGATACGTGACCGATACTGATCCCGCGGGATGCGCCCGAGAAACGTCCGTCAGTGATGAGGCCGACTTTTGTGCCAAGTCCCATACCAACGATTTGCGATGTTGGAGCCAGCATTTCTGGCATACCAGGACCGCCTTTAGGTCCTTCGTAGCGAATAACGACAACATGGCCTTCTTTTACTTTGCCGCTCGAGATGCCTGCAAGAGCATCATCTTGGGAATCGAAGCAAATAGCAGGTCCTTTATGGTAGCCGCCAACCACTTTGTCGATAGCGCCGACTTTAACGATCGAGCCGCCTGGAGCCAGGTTACCGAACAATACAGCCAGACCGCCTCGTTCGCTATGCGGGTTGTCGATTGTACGGAGAACATCTGTATCTAGTATTTCACAGCCTTCAACATTCTCGCGAAGTGTTTTACCAGTAACAGTTATACGTGTACCATCCATTGCGCCTTCTTTTTTGAGCAGCTCATTAATAACGGCACTTACGCCGCCTGCAACATGAACATCTTCGATGTGGTAATCAGATGCTGGAGCGATTTTCGCAAGATGCGGAACGCGTTCTGCGATTTCATTGATACGTTCGATTGGGTATTCGATACCAGCTTCATGCGCAATAGCAAGCGTGTGAAGAACAGTGTTTGTTGAACCGCCCAAAGCCATATCAAGAGCAAATGCGTTGTCGATTGTTTCTTTTGTAACGATATCACGTGGTTTGATGCCAAGTTCGATCAGTTTCATCAGCTGGCGAGCCGATTCTTTAACGAACTCTTTACGCTCAGGCGATACAGCAAGAATCGTACCGTTGCCTGGCATTGCAAGGCCAAGGCCTTCTGCCAGACAGTTCATCGAGTTTGCAGTGAACATGCCGGAGCAAGAGCCGCAAGTCGGACAACCGAATTGTTCCAATTCAGTAAGACCTACTTCATCAATCGTACCTGCGATATATTGGCCTACGCCTTCAAATACGCTGGTCAGGGAGATGGCACGGCCGTCGGAAGTTCTGCCTGCTTTCATTGGTCCGCCACTAACGAGCATGGTTGGGATGTTAACACGAAGGGCACCCATCATCATACCTGGTGTAATTTTGTCACAGTTCGGAATACAAACCATGCCGTCGAACCAGTGTGCGTTAACTACTGTTTCTATGGAGTCAGCAATGATCTCGCGGCTTGCCAGCGAGTAACGCATGCCGATGTGAC
Source organism: Paenibacillus sp. J22R56 (assembly GCF_056269375.1). NCBI lineage: Bacteria > Bacillati > Bacillota > Bacilli > Caryophanales > Paenibacillaceae > Paenibacillus > Paenibacillus sp. J22R56. The sequence continues at coordinate 26,886 of NZ_JBWDNV010000001.1, read as the reverse complement.
CCATCGCGATACCGTCATCAACGCCAATTGTGTTGAATTCAAACGGCACGCCGCCTGCTTCACGAATAGCTTCTTTAACCAGCTTACCGAATTCCTGAAGATGAACATGACCTGGAATAATATCAATATAAGAGTTACAAACCGCGATAAATGGTTTGCCAAAATCTTCTTCCTTTACGCCTGCAGCCCGCAAAAGACTGCGGTGAGGTGCGCGGTCAAATCCTTTTTTAATCATATCAGATCTCATTTTCTTAGGCGCCATGCTAGTCCCTCCCATGTAATGTCATACCTTTGAGTTTAACATATCGGACAAACGTTGGCTACCGGAGCAGGAGGTGGGAGGTGCCGTAAATGCTTGTAAAACAGCGTAAATTGCGCTTATTATGGTCTTTACGCCCATGTTGCCTACATTTTTCGACATTTTTTTATTACCGGCTAGCTATTTGTGGCAAAATGAGTACTGCGGTTTTATGAAGGAGGAATCAACACATCATGTATAAATTGCTGCTCGTCGATGATGAACCGGAAGTAACAGAAGGTCTCATGATGGAGATCGATTGGGAAAGCTGCGGCTTTTCTGAAGTAAAGACAGCCAGTAATGGCAAAGAAGCGATGGAGCTTGTTGAAAAAATGGAGCCCGATGTGCTCATAACCGATATTAGCATGCCCTATATGAATGGACTCGAGCTGTCGGATTGGGTGAAAAAAATGTATCCAATCACCCGAGTTGTTATTTTAACGGGACATGATGAGTTTGAATATGCAAAGCAAGCCATTAATCTTCAGGTAGAGGCTTATGTGCTTAAGCCGTTCTCGGGTCAGCAATTAACGGAGACGGTCCTGGAAGTGAAACGCAGAATGGATGAAGAGAGGAAGATGCGTAATAACATCGAGCTCTTGCAGGAGCATTACCGTACAACGCTGCCAATCGTCCGCGAGAAATTTCTGTCCTCTTTGATAACTCGCCATCAATCAATTGCAGCGATTCGTGAGAAAGCAGATAAATACGGTATGGAGCTGGAAGGCGAAGGTTATCTTGTATCCATTATTTCGGTGCTTCATTCGGACAAGCCTGAAGAGGGGCAGGATCCGCATCATGTTGTTTCCTCGATAAAGGACCTGGATCTGAAGCTGTTTTCCATTACGAATATCGCTAGTGAAATATGGGTGAGGGATAAGCTTGGTAAAGTATTTATTCATCAGGATCAAGTTGTCCTGTTTACCGTAAGCCCTGATGCGAATGCCGAAGTGGTCATGGAAACGACTCAGAATGCTTTGAAAGAAATTTTGCAAAGTATAGAGAAGTTTCTGAAGCTCCCGATCATGATTGGAGTTGGTACGATTACGCAGGATATCCGCAGCTTGAAATATTCGTATGAAGCGGCTGAGTCAGCCCTTGATTATCGGCGTATTCTTGGCATGAACCAAATAATTTGCATTGATGATATGGAAGAGCGTGTACAGGAAAAGCTGATCTTCGATGAGTGGAAGGAGCAGAATCTTGTCCGTTCCATCAAGCTTGGGACAGAGCAAGAATTGTCGGAAGTTATTGATGAGTTGTTTGACAACATCTCACGGGTCCAGGCTCCCGTACATGACTTTCAGCATTATTTACTGGAGATGGTAACGGCCATCATTAAGTTATCCAAGATGATAGATGACGGTACTGATCCTATCTTTGCAGGAGGAGCCGGTATACTCAATCAGTATCAAAAGCTGAATACGCTGAATGAGACCAAAGCATGGTTTAATGACTTATGCGGGAAAGTGCGTAGCCGGATTGTAAGCCGCAGGCAAAGCTCGTACAAACATATCGTGGAAGAAGCGATTCAATTCACGAAGAGCCATTTTGGCGACCAGGAGCTGTCGATTGCTGTTGTATGCGCACATCTGCACATTAGCACGGGATACTTCAGCAGTTTATTCAAGAAAGAAGTGAAGTTGACCTACGGTGCTTATCTGCTGCAGCTGCGGATGGAAGCAGCGAAAGAATATTTGCGGACAACGGAAATGAAGACCTTCGAGATTGCGGATAAGGTTGGCTTTGCCGATCCGAATTATTTCAGCCTCTGTTTCAAGAAATATGAAGGTGTATCTGCCAAAGAGTATCGTAATGCCCTTTCGGAGTCATCCAAATGATGCGCGGCAAGAGTATTCAATATATTTTGTCTGTCTCCATCATCTTGTTCTCGGTCTTCATCATTATCGTTGTAAGTACTGTGTTATACGGCCGTTTTGCAGCAACTGCTGAGGAGAATGCCTTCCGCAACTCTCAGCAGATTGTTGATCAAGTTAGTTATAGTCTTGAAAATAATGTGCAGGCAACCGCAGATTTGTTCAACATGATGTACCATACGATCAGCCTGAGTGGAGATGTGGATTCGGAGACTATTCGACATCAATTAGAGACGATGATGTCTACCCGTGCAGATACGGTATCACTTGCCTTATTTGATGAGAAAGGGCAGCTTGTGATGGATTTGCCGAATGTCACGATGAAGCAGGCGCTGGATGTAAGATCTGAAGGTTGGTTCCAAAGTGCGCTGGATACCCCAGGTCATCTGTCGATCTCGCTGCCGCATGTGCAGAATTTATATAATGAGCAATTCCGCTGGGTCGTCTCACTGAGCAAGAGTATTACCATTAACCATAATGGCAAGTCCATCCAAGGGGTACTGCTTCTTGATGTGAACTTTAACACAATTGATGAATTATCGGATCGGGTCAGCCTGGGTGAAAAGGGTTATGTCTATATCCTGGATGAATCGGCAGGCAATATTGTTTATCACCCGCAGCTACAGCTCATCTATGCGGGATTAAAGGATGAGAATGTTGAGCTTGCCCTGAAGCATACATACGGCAGCTTTATCGACCGAACCGCTGATGATACGAAAATCATAAGTGTGCAGACGATTGGCAATGTAGGCTGGAAGGTTGTAGGGGTGTCTTACAAAAATGAAGCCATGACGTCTATTTCGGAGCTGAACCGGTCTATGTTTCAGCTTCTTCTTGCTTTAATCCTTATCGTTGTGCTGTTGTCCAGCATAGTTTCACGGCGTATTTCGAAGCCAATTAAACAATTGGAGCTGTCGATGAAAAATGTGGAGCATGGCAATTTCGAACAAACAGCGATTGGCGAAGGTCCATTAGAAGTATGGCAGCTGGCTGACCGTTTTAATATTATGATTGGCACAATTAAGAAGCTCATGAGGCAGATCGTTACAGAGCAGGAAAGCAAACGGAAGTATGAGCTTGAAGCGCTTCAGGCCCAAATCAATCCACATTTTCTGTACAACACACTCAATTCGGTCGTTCGAATGGTCGGGATGAACAAGAACGAAGAAGTCACAACGATGATTACTTCGTTGTCAAGGCTGTTCAGAATCAGCCTTGGCAAAGGCAAAAGCGTTATTACGATAGCTGATGAACTTGAGCATGCACGAAATTACCTCGTTATTCAGCAAATGAGGTTTAAGAATAAATTTGATTATTCGATTGAGGCGGATGAGGCTGTCCTGAATTATGCAACCCTCAAGCTGATCATCCAGCCTTTAATTGAGAATGCTCTTGTACATGGTATCGAGCCTTCTGTTGATAAAGGCCATATTAAGGTGAAGGTCAAGCTTGATGGTCAAGACATTGTTATTGAAGTAAGTGATGATGGACTAGGGATGAGTGAGGAACGGCTTAAGCAGGTAATAACCGGCCAAGTCACTAGTTCAAAAGGTTCAGGAGTAGGCGTGACAAACGTGCAGGAGCGGATCCGATTATTTTATGGACAGACGTATGGCTTGCATTTTGACAGCGAACTTGAGGAAGGAACAACGGTAACGATCCGATTCCCGATTATGGAAATGGAGCAGGCTGAAGGGAGGGATCAGGCAGAATGAACCGGAGACAAAGGATTATTATAAGCATCCTGATTGTTGTTACGGCTGCTGTTCTGCTTGTATCCGCCTTTAATCCAGGTTTTCTGGAGCGGAAATCGAGAACTTCGGATATGACCATTCAAGTTATTTTGCGGTCTAACGAAGGTGATTATTGGCAGAACGTGGCCATGGGGGCGCAAGCGGCTGTGAAGGAATTTGGTATTACGATGTATGTAACCAATTCTTACGATCAGGGCGATATAGAAGGTCAGCTTCAAGCTGCGATGCAGTCCTTGGAGACAAAACCGGATGCAATTGTACTTGCGGCGAGTGATGATGAGGCGTTTGGTCCGTTTTTGAAAGCAGCTGCGGATCGGCATATTCCAGTTATTGCGATCGACAGCATACTCACATCAGGGAAAACAAAGTCTTATATCGGAATGGATAACTACACGGCGGGAAAAGAGGCACTCGACGAGCTGGCCAATCAGCTTGATGGGCAAGGGGATATAGCCATTGTGACACATACGGCTGCGGGTATTAATGGCAGGCTCCGGGAACAAGGCATCCGGGACGCTGCGGCTAACCATCCGGATATCCATCTCGCAGACCGGTTGATGTGCTCGGGTGATCATGACAGCTGCAGTGCTTCAGTCAGCAAGGAGCTTCAAGAGCAAAAGCTTGACGGCATTGTGGCCATTAACATCGTATCTTCGATTGGGGCGGCAATGGAGCTTAAGAAAGAGCAGGCTGGAGAACGGATCAAGCTGATTGGTTTTGACAGCTCGCCGGAACTGCTCGAGATGATGCAGGACAACCAACTGCAAAAGCTAATTGTTCAAAACCCTTTCAGCATGGGTTATCTAGGTATCAAATACGCAATGGAAGCAGCGCTTGGGCATAAAGTCCCTACCCGGGTTGAAATTGAGCGGAAGCTGATCGATAAGAAAAACATGTTCTGGAAGGATAACCAGAAGCTGCTATTCCCTGTCGTTCAGTAATATGAAATTGATGAGAATATTAATAAAAAAGATGAGAATATTAGATTCGAATCCATTTCAAATTTCGACATAATAAGGATGCAGCAAGCAAGTCATACGCAAGCTCGCATTACTTAATTCACTCGGGGGGTAATACAGAGATGAAAAAATGGACAGTAGCTCTCGTTGCGGGAGCAGTAGCACTTACAGCAGCAGGATGCTCGAACTCGGATAACGGCGGTTCCACAGGTGGAAGCCTTCCTAAAACTGGCGTAGCAATTTACAAATTCGACGATACGTTTATGAGCGGCGTACGGAACTCCATCAGCAAAGCGGCTGAAGGCAATGTTAAGGTTGATATCGTGGACAGCCAAAACTCCCAACCGACACAAAACGATAAAGTTGACTTGTTTATTACGAAAAAAGTTAAAGCGATGGCGATTAACCCAGTTGACCGTACGGCAGCAGGCGTTATTATCGATAAAGCCCAAAAAGCTGACATTCCTGTTGTATTCATCAACCGTGAGCCTCTGGCTGATGACCTTGCGAAATGGGATAAAGCATTCTTCGTAGGTGCGAAAGCAGAAGAATCCGGCACAATGGAAGGCGAAATCGTAGCTGACTACTGGAAAGCTCATCCTGAAGCTGACAAAAACGGCGACGGCGTACTGCAATACGTAATGTTGAAAGGCGAGCCAGGTCACCAAGATGCTGAGCTTCGCACGAAGTTCTCCGTTCAAGCGATCGAAGACGCTGGCATTAAAGTTCAAAAACTGGCTGAAGATACAGCTATGTGGGATCGCGTAAAAGGCCAAGAGAAAATGGCTGCCTTCCTTGGTTCCCATGGTGATAAAATCGAAGCCGTTCTCGCAAACAATGATGACATGGCACTCGGCGCTATCGAAGCTCTGAAAGCACAAGGCTACTTCAAAGGCGACAAGAAAATGCCGGTTGTAGGCGTTGATGCAACTGACCCTGCTATGCAAGCTCTGAAAGACGGCACAATGCTTGGTACTGTTCTGAACGATGCTGACAACCAAGGTAAAGCAACCGTTATGCTGATGAAAGTTCTGGCAGCTGGCGAGACTCCTACAAAAGAAAACACTGGCTATGACATCACAGACGGCAAATATGTTTGGATTCCATACCAAAAGGTAACGCAAGAAAGCGCAAAATAAGCGAAGTAATTCGCGCAACTTAATTAAGCAACTTAAAAATAAAAAATAACGAAGAACAGGGAGCGACGACAGCACTTCCGTTGTCCCCCTGTTTTTTTGTACCTTGCTTCTTGGATGGGAGCCGGATTAAAGGAGGCTATATTAATGGCAGAGCAGCATCCTTATTTGCTTGAGATGAACAATATTACTAAGACTTTCCCTGGTGTTAAAGCACTTGATGATGTAACGCTTAAAGTTCGTCCGGGTACGGTACACGCCTTGATGGGTGAGAATGGTGCCGGCAAATCAACACTGATGAAATGCTTGTTCGGGATTTATCATCCGGATGCAGGCGAGATTTACTTAAATGGACAAAAGGCAGACATAAAAAACTCAAAAGACGCTCTTAACAGCGGCGTATCAATGATTCATCAGGAGCTTCATCCAGTGCCTCAGCGCAGCGTGATGGAGAACATTTGGCTTGGCAGATTTCCGATGATGGGCGTAGCCCCGTTTCGGTTCATAGACCATAAAAAGATGTATAAAGACACCATCGCATTGTTTGAAGATTTGAACATGGACATTGATCCGAACCAACTGGTCGGCGAATTGTCGGTGTCCAAAATTCAATCCCTTGAAATTGCAAAGGCGGTATCGTTCAACTCGAATATAATCGTCATGGATGAGCCTACTTCATCGCTGACAGGCAATGAGGTTGAACATTTGTTTGCGATTATTAACAAGCTGCGTGCACGCGGCGTAGCCATCATTTATATTTCGCACAAAATGGAAGAGATTTTGCGTATTTCCGATGATGTAACGATCATGCGTGATGGTAAATACATCGGGACTTGGCCGTCTCCTGAACTGACGATCGACATGATCATTCAGCGTATGGTTGGCCGTGATTTGTCCGATCGTTACCCTGAGCGTACTAATGTGCCAGGAGAAGTAATGCTCAAAGTAGAGGGCCTCACTTCAACGAATCCTAAATCGTTCAAAGACGTTTCCTTCGAGCTTCGCAAAGGTGAGATTCTTGGCGTAGGCGGTCTTGTAGGTGCGCAGCGTACAGAATTGATTGAAGCGCTGTTTGGGCTTCGTTCGGTGAAATCCGGTGCCATTCACAAAGACGGCAAGGTAATTAAAGTGAAAAATCCAATCGATGCTAAGAAGCATAAGATTGCCCTTCTGACGGAAGAACGTCGTGTAACCGGTATTTTCCCAGTCTTGTCGATTACGGAAAATACAGCGATTGCCAACCTCGGCCTTTACAAAGGACCGATGGGCTTCTTGAATGAAGCGAAGATGCGCGATGAAGCGAAGAAAGGCGTTGAGAAGTTCAGAACGAAGACGCCGTCTGTTAATCAACTTATCCGTAATCTGTCGGGCGGTAACCAGCAGAAGGTGCTTCTTGCACGCTGGCTGTTGACGAATCCGGACATTCTGCTGTTGGACGAACCGACTCGTGGTATCGACATCGGTGCCAAATATGAGATTTATCAGATCATTATTGATCTGGCGAAGCAAGGTAAGAGCATCATTATGATTTCGTCTGAAATGCCTGAGCTCATTGGTATGTCGGACCGGATTATGGTTATGTCCGAGGGCCGTGCAACCGGTATCCTCGACAGCAAGGATGCGACAGAACAAAGTATTATGAGATTGGCCGCACAGACAGGCTAATGATGAGGATTTGAAGGAGGACTAACACTCATGGAAGCAACAAGAGGTTCAAGAGCTAAAAGTATGTTTTCACAAAACGCGATTTGGATCGTGCTGATCGCTTTGATCGCTGTCATTACTATTATGGACACGAGTTTCTTGTCCGTTACCGTATTTAGAGATATGCTCGTCCAATCGTCGACACGATTGATTATCGCACTTGGGGCAGCGTTCATCCTGATTACTGCAGGGACTGACTTGTCAGCCGGCCGCGTTGTGGGTCTGACTGCAGTTGTATCCGCATCGATGCTTCAAAACCCGGAATATGCGAATAAGTTTTTCCCTGATCTGCCGTATCTGCCGATGTTTCTTCCGATCCTGGTTGCAATCGTTGTAGGTCTGATTGTTGGTTTGATTAATGGTGTTATCGTTGCGAAGTTTAATGTACCTCCGTTCATTGCGACACTTGGTACGATGGTTGCCGTGTACGGCGCGAACTCGCTGTACTTCGATATGAAGCCTAACCAATCGCAGCCTATCGGCGGTCTTCGCAGTGACTTCAGTGATTTAGGTACTGGTGCAATCGGTAACGGCGACTGGTCTTTGCCTTACATCGTACTAATTGCAATCTTCGTTGCGTTCATCGTATGGGTTGCTTTCAACAAAACAACTCTTGGTAAAAACATGTATGCGATTGGCGGCAACATTCATGCTGCTCACGTATCCGGTATTAATGTAGCAAAATGCTTGATGTGGATCTATGGTATTGCTGGCGCTTTGTATGGTCTGGCTGGTGTTCTGGAAGCAGCTCGTACAGGCGGTGCGACAAACAACTATGGTAACATGTATGAGCTTGATGCGATCGCAGCCTGCGTAGTTGGCGGCGTATCGACAACAGGCGGCGTAGGCCGAGTGAAAGGCGTTATCGCTGGTGTATTGATCTTTACCGTTATCAACTACGGTCTGACTTTCATCGGTATCAGCCCTTACTGGCAGTTGATTATCAAAGGTGCAATTATCGTTGTTGCAGTAGCCTTCGATATCCGTAAATATGTAGCTAAGAAATAGTCTAATAACATACAAACGAAACCCGCGAGGTCAAACTCGCGGGTTTTTTCATGTTTTGACAAAATCCCATCAAAAGCGACATAATAATGTCATATATAAGTGAGGGATTCACCAGATTGTCATATGAACCAAGGTATCTATCCAACAATATGTCATATTACCTAACACAAATTCATTTACTTCATACTGGCAGCTGTCTATAATAGAACTAATACACTTGGGAGAGGTGGAAGCATGCAATTAACAGAACGCGAGAAGGAAAAACTCATGATTACGATTGCTGCAGATTTGGCAAGAAAACGGATGAAGCGTGGTGTAAAGCTGAACTATCCTGAGAGTGTAGCGCTTATTACCTCCGAGATCATGGAAGGCGCTCGTGACGGTAAGACTGTAGCGGAATTAATGCAATTTGGAACAACCGTGTTAAAGCGTGAGGATGTAATGGGTGGAATACCGGAAATGATCCGCGAAGTTCAAGTAGAAGCGACATTCCCGGATGGAACGAAGCTTATTACGATTCATCATCCGATCTCCAGCTAGGCTATGCTTACGAAGTAAGAATTGCTTCGCAATTCTTTAAGCCTGATGCTTACGAAAGGGGATCTTGCATGATACCTGGGGAATACAGGGTTACACCTGGTTCAATTGTGCTGAATGCCGGACGCCGGACGGCGAAAACGATTGTCGTCAATACCGGTGACCGTCCGATTCAGGTTGGCTCTCATTTTCATTTTTTTGAAGTAAACCGGGCATTATCCTTTGATCGCGAAGCTGCCTTTGGCATGCGACTTCATATACCAGCAGGTACGGCTATAAGGTTCGAGCCCGGGGAAGAAAAGCCGGTAACGCTTGTTGAGCTTGGAGGTGCCAAGCTGTCCTATGGGTTAAACGGGCTGTCGCAAGGAAAGGCGGAAGCTGGTGTGATGCCGGAAGAAGTCCGTTCACGTCTCATTTCATGGGAAGGGGAAGACGGATGAGTATCATCGACAGAGAGCGTTATGCGGCTATGTTCGGACCAACAACAGGAGATGCGATAAGGCTGGCAGATACCGAGCTTTGGGCCGAGATTGAAATTGACTATACCGTATATGGCGATGAATGCAAATTTGGCGGAGGTAAAGTGATCCGCGACGGTATGGGGCAGTCCAGCGGGGCAACACGGGATGAAGGTGTGCTTGATACACTTATCACGAATGCAGTCATTATTGATCATTGGGGTATAGTGAAGGCAGATATCGGTATCAAGGATGGCTACATTGTTGGGATTGGCAAGGCAGGCAACCCGGATATTATGGACGGGGTCACCCCTGGCATGATAGCTGGGGTTAGTACGGAGATCATTGCTGGTGAAGGGAAGATCATTACGGCTGGCGGCATCGATGCCCATATTCATTTTATATGTCCACAGCAGATCGAGACAGCGCTTTCTTCCGGAGTGACCACGATGATTGGTGGAGGTACCGGTCCGGCTACAGGAACTAACGCTACGACCGTAACTCCTGGGGCTTGGCATATGCGGCGAATGCTGGAGGCGGCGGAGCATTTTCCAATGAATCTCGGTTTCACGGGCAAAGGAAATGCATCGTTCACAGCACCACTCATCGAGCAGATCGAAGCAGGTGCCATCGGGCTAAAGCTTCATGAAGATTGGGGGACTACTCCCGCTGCCATTGATGCCTGCTTAACTGCTGCAGATCAATATGATGTGCAGGTTGCCATTCATACGGATACGCTTAATGAAGCGGGTTTTGTGGAGGACACGTTAAGAGCCATCGGCGGACGGACCATACATACTTATCATACCGAAGGGGCGGGCGGTGGTCATGCCCCGGATATTATTGTTGCGGCAGGTGAGCTTAACGTGCTTCCCTCCTCCACTAATCCAACACGTCCTTTTACGATTAATACAATAGAAGAGCATCTGGATATGCTGATGGTCTGCCATCATCTCGACAGCCGGATTCCTGAGGATGTTGCTTTTGCCGACTCTCGTATACGTCCTGAGACGATTGCAGCGGAAGATATTTTACATGATATTGGTGTCTTCAGTATGATCAGCTCGGATTCCCAGGCAATGGGGCGGGTAGGCGAAGTCATTATTCGAACCTGGCAGACGGCGGATAAAATGAAACAGCAGCGCGGACCATTAGCACCTGATACAACGAGTGATAATTTCCGCATCAAGCGTTATATAGCGAAGTACACGATTAATCCGGCCATTACGCATGGGATTTCGCATATCGTTGGCTCGATTGAAGCGGGAAAATATGCGGATCTCGTATTGTGGCAGCCGATGTTTTTTGGAGTGAAGCCGGACATAGTGCTTAAGGGCGGCAGCATCGCCTACGCACAAATGGGTGATCCAAATGCATCCATACCGACTCCTCAGCCAGTGTTTGGGCGGCATATGTTTGCCTCCTTCGGTAAGGCGGTCTATAACAGTGCGATTACGTTTGTCTCTCAGGCTGCATTTGACCGCGGTATCGATCAACAGCTGGGATTGCAGAAACGAATCGAACCCGTACGGGGCTGTCGGTCGGTCACGAAGAAGGACATGATTCATAATGATGCCACGCCGGTTATTGAAGTTGATCCAGAGACCTACAAGGTAACGGTGGACGGGGAGCATGTGACCTGCGAACCGGCGAAATCGCTGCCGATGGCACAGCGCTACTTTTTGTTCTAGGAAGGAGCGGTTGCTAGGGTGGGGAGTTATGGAGCTTGGCTCGCGATGCAGCAGTTATTAGATTCTGCCCTGCCGATCGGCGGTTTTTCCCATTCATTTGGTCTCGAGACAATGGTGCAGGAAGAACGTATCCGCCACAGCGGGCAGCTGTATGATTATGCGGCAGTTATGATGCGGCAAAGCTGGGCTACCGCAGATGCCATGATCATTCGCGCGGTTTACCGTGATGCTCCGCTCGAAGAATGGGACAGATTGTTTGCTGTCGAACGGCTTGTGCATGTCCAGAGAATCGCCGTAGAAACAAGGGTTGGTATGGAAAAGATGGGCCGCCGGCTGCTGCAGCTTGCAACTGCCATTCATCCTCAGCTTGACTGGTCGATATTAAATGAAGCTTTGCGGCGTGGAGACTGCCAGGCTACACATCCGCTCGTTCACGGGTTTGTGTGCTGGCGGCTGGGCGTAGAGGAGGAGCAGGCTATTCAGGGGTATTTGTACACCTGTATTGTAACCTGTGTGAACAGCGCCCTGCGTCTGATGTCCATCGGACAGACAGAAGGGCAATCGCTTATTGCAAAGCTGTCGTTGTTAACAGACGAAGCGTCAGGAATAGCAATGTCTTTAGAGCCGGAAGAGGCTTATTCGAATATGCCGATGGCCGAGCTCGCCATGATCAGGCATGAACAGCTGTATTCCCGCTTATTTATGTCTTAACCAATTAGGGGAGGTATCATTATGTGCCAAGGTCAAGGTCATACACATAAGGAATGGGAAAAACCAGTTATCGACGCGTCGCGTCCGATTAGGATTGGAATCGGAGGTCCAGTTGGTTCAGGCAAAACTGCGCTTGTTGAGCGGTTATCACGAGAGCTGCATGAAAAATACAGTGTTGCGGTTATCACGAATGATATCTATACAAAGGAAGATGCACGAATCCTGGTCAATACAGGTGTCCTGCCGGAAGAGCGAATTCTTGGGGTAGAGACTGGCGGCTGTCCGCATACGGCGATTCGAGAGGATGCGTCGATGAACTTCGAAGCAATTGAAGAGCTGCAGCGCAGGTTCGAGAAGCTGGATCTGATCTTTATTGAAAGCGGCGGCGATAATCTGGCAGCTGCTTTTAGTCCGGAGCTGGTTGATCTTTTCATCTATATTATCGACGTGGCCCAAGGTGAGAAAATTCCGCGTAAAGGCGGACCTGGTATTATGCGCTCGGACTTACTTGTTATTAACAAGATCGACTTGGCTCCTTATGTAGGGGCAAGCCTCGAAGTCATGGATACCGATTCGAAGCGGATGCGCGGCGATCGTCCGTTTGTTTTCTCCAATATGTTTGGCGGCGATGGCGTAGCTGAAATAGTTGGTTGGCTTGAGCATGAGATATCGCATGCACGTGGCGAAGCGCATACGCATATCGTTCAGCTTGGCGCAATGCCTCATAATCATTAAGGATGATGGAGACATCAAACGAAAGGCGCGCAGCAACGGTGCTGCGCGCTTCGTTTCGCTATACGGATGGTGTCACTACCCTCGCCGATAAGTACCATACCTCGCCGATTAAAATTGCTAAGACTTTTCCACTTAAAGAGCAGCTTGGCGTGATCATCATGGATGCTTCGCCGGGACTACTTGAAGGGGATTGTTACGAGCTTGAGTGGAAGGCAGGCAGCTCCACACATAGCTTCATTACTACCCAATCCTATATGAAGGTTCACCCTAGCCTAACGGTCGGATCCTCTATCAAGCAGACTTTCCACCTTGCTGATCATGCTATTGTAGAGCATATGCCGGAGCCTGTGATGCTGTATAAAGAGGCTAGGTTTCATAATGATACGAATGTTTATCTTGGACAAGGTGCAGTTTGGATGCAAGCAGATATATTATGCCCGGGCCGTACTTTACGCAAAGAGCTGTTTCAATATACAGAGTTCCGAAATGCGTTATCTGTCTATTATGGCCATGAACTGATTTATGCACAGCGTCAACGGATTGTACCAGAAAGCCAGAAGCTTGCCTCACCTGGCAGTTGGGATGAGATGACCCATATTGCAACGTTTTGTTTATTTACCGATCGACTAACACCATCGCATATTCAGTCTATGAAGCAGCTTGTGGAGGAACAGCCATCGATGTATGGAGTACATCAAGTTGTCATAGGTGTGTCCGAGACACAGCGTTACGGCCTTGTTGCAGCCGCCGCATCGACTGCTGCGTGGCCGCTTCAGGAAGCAATGCGATCCATTTGGGATGGCGCAAGAAGCATTTTACTTCATAAAGAGCCCGTGACGCTGCTTTATTCATAGGCTGTACTTGGCTATGCGTTTAAAAAACGGTATATTTATAGATATGAACGTATTAGCGAGGGTGGATGGATGGACCAGGATCAGGTGAAACTCGAGAAACTAAGAGAGATGGATGATGTATTCCGTAAGCTGCGTAGACTGATTAATGCGGAATATAACCGCTTTAACGTTCACGGCCTAGGGATGACAGAGGGCAAGATGGTTATTATTCTAGCCCAGCATGGTCCTCAGAAAGCTTCAGCGATGGCGGAATGGCTGCGGATTACAAGTGGTGCGGTTACCGGGATATCCGACCGGCTTATTGAGCTCGGATATGTGGAACGTTCTCGGAGTGAGTTCGATCGCCGTATTGTTATGCTGAGTGTCACTGATGAAGGCCGCAAGCTGGAAAATCAGGTAATGGAAATGCGTGAGCGCATTATGTTTAAGTTATTTGACGGCTTTGAGTTTAATGATATGGAGAAAGCTATCGATATTTTCGTCCGGATGTCGAATAATTTAGATCCGAAGAGTGATGTAACACAAGAATAGAACAGAAAAGTGGCTGTGCAGGTTCAAAACTGCACGGCCACTTTATTAGTTCGGATTTTTTTATAATGATTCACCATTTAAGTAGTTGAAGAATGGCTTGTCGACCCAGAACGTATAGGATTGTATGGTTAAATCATTACCAAGTTTTTTGAAGCCTTCTACAATTGCGGCGGACTGCTCGTTTAACGAGAAGGATTGCGCATAATAGTGGCCTTGGCCAGTAATTTTGTTATTCGTAATTTGTACATAACCATCCAAGTTGGTTAAGGAATAATAAAGAGGCTGCCACCAGGAACTAGCGATGAGTCCGGTTTGATCTTCGCTGTTCTTTTTCGCATATTGTAAAATAATCGGCTGGAAGCGGGCTTTGTCGGCTGTGTTGTTGAATTCGAATTTCAGATCATATTCCTTCGCATAGGCGATATAATTGCCATTCTCAATTTGTACGACCTTATAATTGTCCGATTGAACGGGCTCGCCCCATTCTTTCAAATAGATGAACGCGGAAGTTTTAGGCTCCAACTGTACTTTGGCACTAATCCCTTCGCTCCTAAGCAGTCCGATTAATTGAACGGCGTGCTTCAGATTATCGTGTCCGTAGGTAAGGGATAAAGTTTCAACGAAGTTAGCATCATACCGTTCATCCTTTAGGTTGTAGCCGGTAACGAGACTTTGTTTCAGTGCGGTGTCCACGACTGTTTGCAGCTCAGGCGATTGGATGAGGTCAGAAGTATCATAAGCATCGGCAAGCTTCCCGTAAATATCGGCATCGGTTGTATAACCGATATAATGCTTATAGTCTCCTTTAATAGAAAGAATTTGAACGAGCAGCGTTTCTGCTAGTTGAGGAGAAGCTGCTTTTCCTTTTACTTCTTTGTAAAGGGAGGCAGGTAGTAAACCGCTATGTACAGCAGCTGCAAGCTCTTGTGAAGCTGACAGACTAAGTCCAGCTGGCGAATAGCCAATTTGTTTCAGAGCATCGGTTGTTTTATTTTGTGGGTAAGAATGGGCAAGTTCTAGAAGTCCGGCAGCCTTCACGGCAATATAGATGGCACTTGTTGCTTGGAGTGGCTGATCAGGTTCAACCTTTAATGAGGTAATTATTCCTTGCTCATATAATGCTGCAGCGGATGAATAATAAGGACTGGAAGTGCTGAGGTCGGTGAATGCTGGTTTTGCCTCACTTGCTTCAAGGCCTAGAATATCGGCGATTTGCTGAATGAATTGTCCTTTAGTAATAGTCGATCCAGCTTGGAAGGTGATGCCGAACTTTTCTTTCAGGAACAGCTCATATTCTGCTGGGGATGATTGGGAGGATTGCTTAATGGCCGTCGATTTTACCGCAGCAGCGTTTGCCGCTGACAGGGGTAGAGCAGAAGAGAAAAGAAGGGATAATGCCAGTGAGCCTGAGAGGAGCCATTTTTTGTTTAATTTCATGATTCAAAACCTCCAATAGTGTAATATAAATGTTTAATACAATTAATCCTGTCGGAATTGTATGGAAATATTATCATTGTTACAAAATGGTGTCAATAGCTTAACGCCGCAAGTCTTATCTTATAACCTATAGTAGAATAGAAGAACATTAGCTTATGCTTACGAAGTAAGAATCATCACGAACCGTCTAATCTTAGCTGTTTGTGTGATCATTCTTTTCAGGAGGTCAGGAACAACATGAATAATACAAGTAAGAAAGCAGAACGTTTGAAGAAAGCTCCGGCGCTCAAGGCGAATGTCGCTCCTGAGCTGGCACACCGGGTACCACCTGGTCAAACCACGACAGACCGTTTTCCGATTCTGCATGAAGGAGATGTTCCAGAGTACGATATGTCACAATGGACATTGCGCGTATTTGGCGAGGTAGAAGAGGAAAAGACTTTTACATACGAGCAGATTATGGCACTCCCGCAGATTAAGCAGAGGAATGATATTCACTGCGTGACCCGTTGGTCGAAGCTGGATACGGAGTGGGAAGGTGTGCGGTTTATTGATTTGCTGTCGCTGATTGGTGTGAAAGCTGATGCTAGATATGTCATGATCCATGCCGACCAGGATTACGAGACGAATCTGCCGCTTGAGGATCTGATGCATGAGAATATTCTTCTTGCTCATAGCTTTGATGGAGAGCCTTTGACAGCCAAGCATGGCTGGCCGCTTCGTCTGCTTGTCCCGCATCTTTATTTCTGGAAGAGTGCGAAGTGGATTCGGGGCATTGAATTTATGAAGGAAGATCGTCCGGGCTTTTGGGAAAGAAATGGTTTCCATAACTATGCCGATCCATTCCGTGAACAACGCTTCTCTGGTGAGGATTTGGGACTGCCGGAAGATGAATGGTATCACAAGGATTTCGATTAATTGGTATATAGCCGGATAACTAGAGATATGGTATAGTACGTAGGTACATTCGAATAAATGCTGAAGCAGATGCTTCAGGAGAGGTTCGCGAACTCCCTCTATAAAAAACTAAGAACTGGAATCTATTCTGATTCCATTTTTTTCGTTTTGAGACAGATGTACAGGGTGTTGTTCGAAGGGTCTCTCCCTCATCTAAGGGAGGAGAAAGAAACATGAAAAAAGGTAAAGCAGTTGTTGTATTCAGCGGCGGACAAGACAGCACGACATGTCTATTCTGGGCGCTTGAACGGTACGAAGAGGTGGAAGCGGTCACCTTCAATTATGGGCAGCGTCATTCGCTTGAGCTAGAATGTGCCGCACAGATTGCCACCGAGCTAGGAGTAAGGCATCATGTGCTCGATATGTCGCTGTTAAACCAGTTGGCACCAAATGCTCTCACCAGATCGGATATTGCGATCGAGCAGCAGGAGGGCGGATTGCCTTCTACTTTTGTAGACGGCCGTAACTTATTGTTCCTGTCCTTTGCGGGGGTACTTGCGAAGCAGATTGGAGCTAGAGCAATAGTAACCGGCGTATGCGAGACGGATTTCAGCGGTTACCCGGATTGCCGGGATATTTTTATCAAATCGCTAAACGTGACGCTTAATCTATCGATGGATTATCCATTTGTTATCGAGACTCCTCTGATGTGGCTGGACAAAGCCGAGACTTGGGAGCTTGCTGACAAGCTTGGTGCCTTCGAGTATGTGCGGACCAAGACCTTAACCTGTTATAACGGCGTTATTGCGGATGGCTGCGGAGAATGTCCGGCCTGCAAGCTGCGGAGTCAGGGGCTGAACCGTTATTTGGCTTCCAAGGAGGAGGGCAAAGCGGAATGATTCAGCAAATTTATCCAAGCGTCCAGCATGCCTTCCAATATGAATTAAATAAAGATATGCAGTTTGCGGCAGCACATTCCATTCCTTCCGAGGAAGCGGGACATTGTGCACGTGTGCATGGGCATACGTACTTTGCTAATGTGACGATTGCCGGCGATGAACTGGATTCTTCAGGATTTCTAGTGAATTTTGCAGCGATTAAGAAGCTTGTTCATAATCGCTTCGATCATACGTATTTGAATGATCATCATGATGTGTTTGATAACAACGACCCGAATCGTTTTCCAACGACAGAGGTTGTCGCCCGTACGATTTACGAGATCGTGCAAGCTTTCCTCGACGAGACACCTAATAAGGCAACTTGTGTACAAGTGTTTTTGCGCGAGACGCCAACCAGCTACTGTATTTATAGACCTAAGAAGGTTCTGAATCATGGCTGAGAAACGAATTCCGGTCATGGAAGTATTTGGACCAACGGTACAGGGCGAAGGGATGGTCATTGGACAAAAAACGATGTTTGTCCGCACAGCTGGTTGTGACTATTCCTGTTCGTGGTGCGATTCTGCTTTCACTTGGGACGGTACCGGGAAAGAGGATATCCGGATGCTGACGGCTGAAGAGATTATGGCTGAGCTGCGTGCATTAGGAGGTAATACCTTCTCTCATGTAACGTTATCCGGCGGTAATCCAGCTTTGCTGAAAAATGCAGATGAGCTTGTTGATACACTCCATCGTGAAGGTATGCGTGTTGCGGTAGAAACGCAAGGCAGCCGCTGGCAGGATTGGCTTCTTGCTATTGACGAGCTGACCTTGTCGCCGAAGCCGCCAAGTTCAGGCATGAACACAGATTGGGCTGTGCTGGATGAGATTGTAGTGAAGCTGACAAGCGGCAGTAATCCGTTTAGTTTGAAAGTTGTTGTTTTTGATGAGCAGGATCTCGCTTATGCGGCGCAGGTGCATGCTCGTTATTCCGATGTTCCCTTTTTCATTCAGGCAGGTAATGATGATTTGCTTGAGGCTGATAACGGGAAGATGGCAGCAAAGCTTATTGAGAAGTATGAATGGCTGATTGATCAAGTGATGGATCGTGAAGATATGACGAATGTTAGAGTGCTGCCGCAGCTCCATGCGCTTGTATGGGGTAATAAGCGGGGCGTGTAAAAGGAAGGGAGAGTTTCATCTATGTCTGGAAGAAAAGATGAAGAATTACAAGGAATTAGCTTGCTTGGCAATCAAGGTACACGTTACCCAATGGAATATTCGCCTGCCGTACTGGAGGCTTTTGATAATAAACATCCCTACCGGGATTATTTCGTTAAGTTTAACTGCCCGGAATTCACAAGCTTGTGCCCAATGACGGGCCAGCCAGATTTTGCAACGATCTATATTTCGTACATTCCGGATATTAAAATGGTGGAAAGCAAGTCGCTTAAGCTGTATCTGTTCAGCTTCCGCAACCATGGTGACTTCCATGAGGACTGCATGAACATTATTATGAATGACTTAATCGAGCTGATGCAGCCTCGTTATATCGAAGTATGGGGCAAATTCACGCCACGCGGCGGGATCTCCATCGATCCGTATTGCAACTACGGCAAGCCAGGCACCAAATTCGAGCAGATGGCCGAAGAGCGGTTGTTTAATCATGATATGTACCCGGAAAAAGTGGATAATCGTTAGGGGAGGGTATCTAAAGAGGAGAGTATGTAATAGAGGGAGATGTATCTCATGAGGAATGTATCTCCTTCCGGCCGCTGCTGCCAATGTGAAATTTTGAATTTACTCGTTTTTAACGAGATTTCACATTGGCAAAGGCGAGCGCTTCGCTCCTCCAGGAGATACATCACCTCTATCGATACTACCCCTTATTAGATACCTACTCTTTCGATTATAGGTGTGAGCAGCACTAGAAGGACCATTTAATTTGGTCCTTCTTTTTTTATAAGAGGAGGGAATGGCATGTTTCCTGGATTAGAAACAGAAAGATTAATGCTGAGAGAAATTACAAATGAGGATGTACAGGACATTTTTGCTTGTTTTTCAAATGAGGATGTTACTCGTTTCTATGGGCAAGAAACATTGGGAAATATAGATCAAGCGAAAGCGATTATTGATTTTTTTGCAAAGATTTACACAGAAAGAAGAGGCATACGCTGGGGGATGGAACGAAAAGGAACACCAGGCTTAATTGGAACGATTGGCTTTAATGTCTGGTCGTCTAAACATAAACGGGCTGAAATAGGTTATGAAATTCATCCGGAACAATGGCGAAAGGGTTATGCCTCCGAAGCACTAACGAAGGTTATTGAATATGGATTTGATGAATTTGGCCTAACTCGTATTGGTGCCGTTGTATTTATAGAAAATGAAGCATCTAATCATCTGCTAACGAAGATGGGATTTCAAAGAGAAGGGATCCTCAGAGATTATATGTATCAGAATGGCAAACCACATGATACACACGTTTACTCCATCCTTAAAAAGTAAGAAGGACCACGAAAAAGCGTGGTCCTTCTTTTCTTTTTTGCCCCTCTCAATTAACCGAGTGACGGAGCATTTTGAATGATTCTGGAGAAGTAGATTATGCTTACGAAGTAGCTTTCTTTCAGAAAGCTTTTAACCGTTCGCCTTTGCCCCTGAATTTCAACCGCTAAAGCGGTTTGTAATGAAGAAATTCGGGGGCAACAGCGATCGGAAGAATATTCAAATGCGATGTCACCCTCGGTTAATCCTTATTCCTCTTCGTCGTCGAGGAGAACGATATCTAGAATCGTGGTTTGACCGTCGAAGATCGTTGGCATACGAATGGCGGTTTGTTTGCCAGGGAAGGAGAACTCCGCTGTCGGGAGACCTGCCGCAATGTTTGTAAAAGCATATTGACCATTCGTATTGCTAATGATTTGACGGATAAGATTGCGATCAGTCGTTACGATCTCAGCAAGAGCCATATCCAGCGGATTACCCGAAGAGTCGCGAATCGTTCCACGCAGTGTCCCGAATTGAGCACTTAGCGTTAGATCAGCGCGCGAAGCGGCAATCGCGCTTGTTGTTAATGACCGGGCTGCTGAACCATAGGAAGGCGCTGAACCTGTAACGGTATACAATCCTGGAGCTACAGGGTCTGTAGTAAATGCACCATTTAAATCGGTGATGGCGGTTAGTAATGACACTTTGGTTGTCGAGTCTAGAACATGAACGACGGAGCCTGGGATTGGTGCTGCATCAACGCTGCTGATGACGTTGCCGACGATGGGGAAGGATTGTGCGGTTGTTATCGTCACATTTGCCGTTTGAGTCTGGCCAATCTGCTCGGGTATAAAGGTCGTAGAGGTGCCAGTGGAAGATTTGCTTGCAACGATGGTTTGTTCGCCTGCAGGAATACTCGGTAAGATATATTCGCCATTTCGATCTGTTATTCCGTTTCCACCAATTACGCCGTTGGAATCAATAATAGTTACGGAAGTATTAGGCAGTGGCTGTTTTCCAGGACCTGTAGTAACTACTCCGCCTACTGATGTTTTAATCTGAGTAAGTGCAAAGGTAACGATCGTCGTTTCTCCACGATTAACGAGTGTTGAAGATTGCTGCGTAATAAAACCTGTTAGTGATGCGGTTAGAGCGTAGTTGGTTGCAGCTACTTCACCAAGGTCAAATTGTCCCTTGTTATCTGTTAATAAAGTGGAGAGCGCCGGGCCGAAATTGTTATATTGCAGCAATTGAATGGTGACACCAGATAATGCAGCTCCGGTTACTTTATTTGTTACACTGCCGATCAATCGACCAGGCAGTGGCAGAAGTGCGAAGCTGAAGCGAGTTGTTTCTCCTGCGATTATTGTAAATCCGCCAAACTCAGCAGCATAACCAGCTGCAGTCACGATGGTATTATAGCTGCCCGGTGCTAATGACGGGAAGGAATATTGACCGCCATTATTGCTGAGCACCGTACCGATTGTTATCCCTGATGAAGCGTCAATTAATCGGATCTCTGCTCCTGCAATATTCACTCCATTTGTAATATCACTGACGAATCCTTCTACAAGACCAGGCAGAGGAGTAAGGAGCAGTTCTGTCACGGAAGTCTGACCGCTGCGGGTAACAACAGCGGCAATCCCGGTGCCGAAGCCGGATGTGATGGCGGAGATCGCGAAGTTGCCTGCCGGTATACCAATAATCACAAAACTGCCGGTATCATCTGTGTAGACCGTGTCGAGAGGTTGGCCCTCAACATCAGTGATGATGATTAAACAACCGCTAATAGGTGCTGAAGTTATGCTGTTTTTTACCGTACCAAGTATGGTAGCCGTTTGTGGTGATAATTGCAGGGTTACATTTGTTGTACTGCCTGCCTGAACTGTAATGCCGACGATCTCCGTTTCAAAGAATGGAGAGGAAACGGAGATCACATACTCGCCGGAAGGAACGCCAGTAATGTGGAAGGTACCATCCCCTTCAACGAAGACGGTCTCAAGCAAGGTGCCATCTTTCGTATAAAGCTTGATTCTGGTGTCGTTTGCTCCAATTGGATTACCGTTGTTATCCGTTACAATGCCGCTGATTACACCAAATAATGGATTCAGCGCAAGGTTGGCAATGGAGAACCCATTACTTTCAACCGATGTCCCAATCGTACCGGTTGCGTAATTATTCGCTTTTGCGAGAACTGTGTACGTTCCGGGCAGCAATCCGTTAATCTGGTAGTTGCCAAACGGTGTGCTCGTTGCAGAAGCAATTGATAAGCCCGTTGCTTCATTAAGACGAATTTCTACGCTGGCTCCTGGGATAATGAGTCCTGTTGATTGATCCGTAATTTGACCACTAATTGTACCTGGATCTGGAGTAAGCACGAAGTTTACGCCTGTAACGATTTCTCCTGGATCAACAAAAGTGCCTTTAACCTGATTGCTAAAGTTAGGGGCTGATGCAATGACGGTTTTTGGTCCGACAGGGATAGCATCGATAACATAAGTGCCGTCTCCTTGCGTAGGTCCGATGCCGCGAATAGATTCATTACTGTTTAATACTTTTACGACAGCTGTCGTTATCGGATTCCCGGCCGTATCTACAACGGAACCGATTATTTGGCCGGGATTAGGTGACAAACTTATTGTCACATTCGTCGTTTGTCCGGCGAGGATCGTTGCACCTGCTACTTGAGACGAGAAACCCATCGCAATGGCTGTCACATAATAAGAGCCAACTTTTTCCCCAATGAAAGTAAAGGTTCCGTCAGGTCTGGTGAAAACAGATGAGATGAGAATATTGTTGTTGTTAAATAATTGAATAAGTGCTCCTCCAACAGGAGGTGAGACTTCACCTACCAATGTTCCGGGATTTGGCTCGAGGGTGAAGTTAACGGGGGTAATCGAGTTGGATTGAACAATCGCCCCTAATACCTCACCTTTATAATTCAAGGCATGCACAGCTACTGTATAGCTGCCGGGCGGCAAGCCGTCGAATTGGAAACCGCTTTTGGTATCGGCAATTAAGGATGCTATTAAAAAGTTATTGCTGTCTGTGACCGTCACGGCAACCCCTAAAATAATCGCTCCCGTATTCACATCCAGAATTTGTCCAGCAATGCTGCCTGGATCCGGGAGAAGGACAAGGGTTATTGGTGTTGTTACATCCGATGCAATGTTAATAGTAGCCGATGCGGTCTGGAAATTGTTCGCCGAGGCTAATACGGTATAACTGCTAGGAGCAAGACTACTAACCTGGAATTGGCCCGTTGTATCGGAGAAAATGGTTGCGATAGAAACCCCGTTCGCTGACTGCATTTTGATGACAACACCTGCACCTGCTACGGGTACTCCATTCGTATCAACTACAGTTCCACTAATAGTTCCTGGATTTGGACTTAGTACGAAATTAAGAATAGAACGCGTGTCTGGAAGGACGGCAACGCTTTGGAAGGTGCTTTGGTAGGGGTTAGCGGAAGCTGTTACAAGGTATTGTAAGGGTAAAAGATTTTCGATGAGGTAGCTGCCATCCGTTTGTGTCACAAATCGGGTAAGCAGCAGCCCGCCTCCTGCAACGTTTACATTTAATGAGATAATTGTGCCTACGATCGGATTGCCGCTTGTGTCTGTAACAACCCCCGTTAATGATCCTACATTCGGGAATAGGATAAAGTTTTCCGTAGTGGTTTCACCAGGATTTATGGTAACGCTAAAGGATTGGCCGCCAAACCCTTCTGCTCGTATGGTCACAAAATAGTTTCCGGGTGCTAAGTTGCCAATATTGTAAGTCCCGTCTTCTAGTGTCGCGACCCTCACAACTATAATGTTGTTGAGGAATATCCGGATGATTGCATCATGAACCGGCACACCAGAATTGTCGGTTACAACACCGGTTACGGCTCCGGCAAGCTGTTGTAAGGCTGCATTTAGAATTGTTGTGGAGGCCGCATTAATCATAGCTCCAATGGTTTGCCCGGCATATCCTTCTTCTGCAATGACTATAGAATAGGAACCGGGTGCAAGAGAAGGGATGGTATAGCTTCCATCGGCTGCTGTTGAAGTCGTTTGCAAGGTAATACCTTCGGCAGTAAATACTCGTAAGCTAGCTCCAACAAGAGGTAAACCCGTTGTCGCGTCAGATATAATTCCGCTTAGCATCCCAGCAACAGGTGATAAAGCGGCATTAACTACTTTTGTTTGTCCTGCGGCTATGGAGAACCCAATGACTTGCGCGACAAAGGTATCGGCAGATATACGGATCCGGTCATTAGTAGCAGGAGAAAGCGAAGCGATGATATAACTTCCTGCTCCATTTGTTGTGGCAGAAGCGAGGACGCTATTCCGGTTATCTAAGACCTCTACAAAAACATTGGCTAATGGTGCACCTGTTTGTGCATTTGTTATAGTACCAGTTACTGTACCTGGATTTGGTGATAATGCTGCATTAAGTGTGCGTGTCTCTGCGATGGTCAAAGTAACGGGGAAATCACGAGCCTGAAATTGATCAGCTGAGAAACTTACCCGGTAATAACCTGGGATTAGTCCATTCACAACATACCCACCAGCTGCATTTGTTTCAGCTTGTGCAACCAATACACCAATAGAGTCTGTAACATGTACAACCGCGCCGGCAATTGGACTTCCGTTGACTGATGCAATAATTGTACCTTGGACAATAGCTGGTATCGGGGTAAGGGTGACATTAACCGTTTTGACCACACCAGCCACGACCGTTACGGCTGCGGACGTCGATTGATAGTTGGTCAGACTAAAAGTAAGAGTATAGCTTCCAACTGGTAGCTGTGGGAATCCGTACACACCGCCCCCATTCGAGGTGGTTTGCCCAGCATTGGTGTTGCCTGGTAAAGCGGTTGCCTGTACGGTTACTCCCGAAAGCGGGAGACCTGTAGCTTTGTCGATGATTGTTCCCGTTACACCGCCAAGGGCAATAACGGAAACAGTAGATGAGGACGCAGGAGCACTGATCATTCCTCCCGTAAAACTGTCCACACCAGTTACCGTTTTGGTATCGACAGTCCTTGTACCCGCAGTATTGAATTGAGCAAAAGCCTGATAAGATAATGTGGCCGACGCACCAACGGCCAGGTTGCCAACGTTCCATGTTAAGTTGTTCGTTGTGCTGTTAAAAGCCGTTGTGCCTTGCGTTTTTTGGGTAACGGTGAAGGATATCGTTTTATCAAATACAAATGGGGCTTGGAGGAAAAGTGTTGAGGCTTGACTGCGTCCGGTATTTGTAACTGTAATTGTACCTGTAAAAGTAGATGATTGACCCGCTATGACTGGAGAGGTAGAGGAAGCTACAGTCTGCGTAACAGACAGCTTGGCTCGAACATCACCGCCGGCGATCGTGACCGGATCACAAAATAAAGTACTTAACGTTTGTCCCGTACCTATAAAGTCCTTATTAAAGTTGTTATTGTTGGTTGCCGTGAAAAATAAGAATCGCAGGGAAGATTGATCAGTAATCCCGAGTAGGGAAAACAAGGTTTTCGCAGGAACAAAGAAATCGATAAAATAATTGGTTGTGCTGCCAAGCTGAGAGTCGTCATCCGTTGGCTGGGCCCGGGCGATATCGAAGTTACAGATGGTAACACTAAAATTCGGGTTTCCTTTGCCATCCGTTCCTTCAGCTTGATCAGTCACGATATTCGGCAGCTTGACCGTGTTGGCGATCAGCTGAACTTCGTTATCCAGGCCATTGACGACTAGTTCCCATTCATAAGTAGAGGGGTTATTATCGGTATCGAACAATACGCCCCAAGCGAAGTTGCGGAAATTATTTTTAAATCTTGGATCGGTGTTGAGGCGCATACGAAAATAAACGTTTGTTCCATCGTAAGCATAATAAGCGGCGGGAAACTGAGCATTGCCGACAATATCAACCTCATCGGGGTTAACGTCGCGGACGGGATCTACGACATTACTATTATTTTGTTGCAAAGGGACGAATTGCGAATTGCTTGGAAATGGCATTCTTGGCTTGAGCCTCCCGTTATATAGCATCACTAACGTTGAGTAATGGCCGATATTATTTCCATGTATATGAAATATGGTATGTTTTGAAGCATGTACTGTAATGCAGTAAGGTAATATGTAAAAATAAAACGACGGTCTTCGCGAGAAGACCGTCGTTTTTCAGTCGCTTCTTACATTAGTGGTTGTTGCCGGAGGAGTTGCCTTTTTTATCAGAGGTTTTAGATGTTGTGTTTTTACGCGCATGTCCTTGTTGCTTAGCCATGTTATCACCTCCTTCATGTGTTAAGTGGTCGACGGCGTTATTTTGTACCATTTGTAGTTTTTTTAAAAAGTATTTAAGAAAAAGCTTGCAATCATATTAATTTCTATGGTATATTCTATTTCTGGCCGAGAGAGACAAGCGGTTGGAGCGAAAAGCAGAAGATCATTGATTGATAGAAATTGAAATCGTTGAAAAATAAAGCTTGACTCTGAAGTCGATAACGTGATAAGATACACCGCGTTGTTGAAAAAATTGTTCTTTGAAAACTGAACAACGAGCAAAACTGCCCCGTTAGAAATAACGGAAAAAGCGATGTATCGATCTTTATCGAAGTAACTCAGCGATGAGCGACCGCGATTAGAGGTTGATTAAAACGCCGACTGGAAAACTTGTTTTCCAGTGCGGTAAACAAGTTTGAGCAAGTCAAACGGAACCAAGGAGTTTTCGTCGAACGGTTTCGGTCGATCAATGAAAACACCATTTCATGGAGAGTTTGATCCTGGCTCAGGACGAACGCTGGCGGCGTGCCTAATACATGCAAGTCGAGCGGATCTTTTCCTTCGGGGAAAGATTAGCGGCGGACGGGTGAGTAACACGTGGGTAACCTGCCCATAAGACTGGGATAACATTCGGAAACGAATGCTAATACCGGATACGCGAATTGGTCGCATGGCCGAATCGG